>DAIUJR010000078.1:0-24466 GCA_036848635.1 Nodosilinea sp. CTOTU7336 | reverse complement strand
AAAATTGGTTTACTAATTGCTGCTACTGTACCTCACTAGACTGAGAAAGGCTGTAGCACAACTCTCGAATTTCTTACTCTTGACATTTAATCTAGGCCAGAAAAATAAAATGCCAGTGTCTTTATCTTTTCATAAGCTTGTAAAAATACAAAAAATTGCCAATAACTTACTACGTAAATGCTTATTTTTAGGCATTTTTATAGCTCTTTTAGTTGGCAATTATTTCGTCATAAGATGGCTTTACCAAATGAATTGGACTGGCTTGGGAGAAGATATATCTGAGCCTAGTGTTCTTCTCAAGAGAGATTCTAATGGAGAAATCACTGATGTTACAGTAAAGATTCCGATAGCAGAGAAAAGCTTTTGGGACTGGCTTAATTTAATTATAGTACCAGCAGTCTTATTGATTGTTGGCTACAGCTTTCAACAACAACAGCAAATGAAAGCGGCAAATGAAATAAAGGAAGATGCTCTACAGGCATACTTTGATAGTTTATCGGTGCTCTTAGTTGACAAAAACTTGCTTGCACTGGCAGCAAAAGTATATCTGAATGCAATTGAAGATGAAACATTAAATGAAGAGCGAGAACTGCTTTATGCAGCGACTAACGTAATTAGAGCTAGAACGTTATCTATATTAAGAAAATTCAAAGATGAGCCAGAATTAAGGAAAAGCGTACTACTTTTTCTGATAGATTCAGAGATTATCAGTAAGCTTAGAGTAGATCTCAGCGGTGCCGATTGCAGTAGGATAGAATTATGTAATATTGCTCTTAAAAAAGCGAATTTGAAAGATTCTAGCTTCATAGGAGCGAAGATATATAATTGCGACCTAGCTGATTCAAATTTCAGTGGCTCCGACTTTAGCGGTGCCGAAATTGGATTTGTAAACTTTAGTGGAGCTAAGCTCGGTGGAGCAGATTTTAGTGGTGTTAAAGCATCATCTGTTAGTTTCGAAAATGTAGATTTTATTAGAGATGAGGTTTTGATCGCTGGGCCTAGAATTGGTGAAGAGATAAGCTTTATAGATGCCAAGTTAAGTTATATTGATTTCAGCAATCTAGATCTTTCTGGTATAGATTTTAGTGGCGCAAATTTGGAAGGTGCTAATTTTGAGGAAGCTAAGCTTTGGTCTGCTTATTTTAACAATGCCAACCTCAAAAAAGCCAACTTAAGTCGTGCAAATTTGAATAATGTATCATTTTTTCGCTGCAATTTACGAGAAGCTAATCTTAGTGGAGCAAGTGTTCATCAGGCATCTTTTACCTTTGCTAATTTAAGCAAAACTCTTTTAAGCGGCGTAGATTTTGCTGATATATCCTTTACAAGGAGACAGCTTAAGCAGACGAAGCCGAACGTTTCTAAGGATGGTTTTGCCGAGCTTCGTAATGCCCAAAATTTCAACATCGAGTCAGAAATGAAGGAAACTATTGAAGATTCAGACTCAAAGTGAATCTAGCTCTAAGACAACGCTATTCTGACCTAATCCTAAATTATTTGCTGGTGCTCGTAGGCATTCCTCCCTAGCTCCAAGACAGCAGAGCTTACCCTCACCCACGTCTAGATTGTCATGACTGAAGTTTTTCCCATCACCAACCCCGCCACCGCAGCGCTGATCCAGGAGATGCCTGGGGATGATGGCGCGGCCATCGCTCAAAAAGCAGCTCTGGCCAGGGCCGCCCAGCCGGGGTGGGCGGCGACGCCCCTGGCGGAACGGATCGCGGCGATCGCGCAATTCCGCCACCGGCTGGTGGAGCGGGCCGATGCTCTGGCGGCCCTGCTCACCTCCGAGACCGGCAAGCCCATTACCCAGGCCCGCAGCGAGATTCTGTCCACCCCCCGGCGGCTGGACTTTTTTATTGAGAACGCGCCCTCGGTGCTAGCCCCCCAGCGCGTCTATGCCGAGCCAGCTTCCTCCCTGCCCGGCACCGGCCAGCTTGAGGAGGTGATCGCCTATGACCCCCTGGGGGTAATCGCCAATATCTCCGCCTGGAACTATCCCTACTTCGTCGGCACCAACGTTTTCGTACCCGCCCTGCTAATGGGCAACGCCGTGCTCTACAAGCCATCGGAATTGGCCACCCTGACGGGGCTGGCCATGGCCGATTTGCTCCACGAGGCCGGGGTACCGCCGGACGTGTTTGTGCCCGTGGTAGGCGGCGGGCTGACCGGAGCCGTCCTGCTAGAGCAGCGGATTGACGGGGTTTTCTTCACCGGCTCCTACGCCACGGGGCAAAAAATTGCGGCGGCAGCGGTCCCCAAAATGATTCCCATGCAGCTAGAGCTGGGGGGCAAAGACCCGGCCTACGTCGCCGCCGATGCCGATCTGGCCCAGGCGGCGGCCAGCCTGGCGGATGGGGCCTTCTACAACAACGGCCAGAGTTGCTGCGCCGTAGAGCGCATCTACGTCCATGCCAATGTCTATGAGGCGTTTCTGGAAAAATTCATGGCCACGGTGCAGGGGCTTACCCTGGGCGACCCCACCGACCCCGACACCGACCTCGGCCCCCTTAGCCGCAAGCCCCAGCTAGCCGTGCTCGACCAGCAGGTGGCTGATGCCCTGGCCAAGGGGGCTAAGCTGCTCTGCGGCGGCCAGCGCCTGCCGCGACCGGGCTGGTACTTTGCCCCCACGGTGCTGGCGGATGTCAACCACACCATGACCGTCATGCAGGCCGAAACCTTTGGCCCCGTGATCGGCGTTCAGCGGGTGCCCGACGACGCCACCGCCCTGGCCCTGATGCAGGACACCCCCTACGGCCTGACGGCGGCGGTGTACAGCGCCAGCCGTGATCGCGCCGTGGCCCTGCTCAGCCAAATTCCCAGCGGCACCGCCTACTGGAACTGCTGCGACCGGGTCAGCCCCCACCTACCCTGGAGTGGGCGCGGCCAGTCGGGGCTGGGGGTAACCCTATCGGTGGCGGGGCTTTACACCTTTTTACACCCCCGTGCCTGGCACCTGCGGGCGGGGTAAGCTGAATGGGTCAACCTCAGCCTGGGTGAGCATGAGCCCCGAAATTATTACCGCCACCATCGCCGCCCTGGTGGCCATGGCCAGCGCTGGCCTTAGCCTCTATGGCCAGGCCCAAATTACCCAAATGGGTGATCGCCTGGCCAAGCAGCGCGAGGCCGAATCGCGCGAGGCCCAGACGGCGGCGCTAATGGCGCAGTATCGCGACCCGCTGCTGCGCTCCGCCATTGATCTGCAAAGCCGTTTGTTTAACATCCACGAGATGCGATTTTTGCAGCGGTTTTACCATCAGTCGGCAGCGGAGAGAGACTACACGGTTTACAACACTCTCTACGTAATCGCCGACTACTTTGGCTGGGCCGAAATTCTGCGCCGCGAGGTTCAGTTTCTAGACATTGGCGGTCTGGCCGAAAATCGCCAGCTCAGCGAGTTGTTCATCGCGGTGAGCAAGGCCTTTGGTCTATCGAAGATTGAACCCACCCTGCGGCTCTTCCACGGGGAACAGCGGGCCATTGGCGAAATTATGATGGTGCCTCGGAAGTCGGGGCAGGTCACCGGCTATGACTGCATTGGCTATGCTACCTTCGTTAAAAAGATGAGCGATCCAGATTTTTTTTACTGGTTTGAGCGCCTGAAAACTGATCTGGAAGGGATGGTAGAGGATCCGTCAGTCGGTAGGGAACGCATGGCCTTAATCCAGGGCCGACTGATTGATTTAATTGACTTCTTAGATCCGCACTGCGTGCGAATATCGCCAACCTACCGAACTCGAATTCAGCCCGCAAAAGAATCATCGAAAAAATTAAACCAGTAGAGTGGGGTGTAAATATGCACACCACTAGCGATGACTGAGCGATGACTGACGGGTAAGGTTCATGGTTCACGGTAGGGAGCCCTCACCAGGGTAGGGGAACTTCCGCAATCCCGCCTCCCTACATAGGTCTGATGAGACAGCAGCTAGAGCCGCTCCGGCGCGCCCAGGGAGAAAGCATTTTGGGGATATTCGACGTAACGGCGCATATCCTGGGCTAGTTCGGCGGCCTGGTGGCTAACCTCCTGAAGCTTGGCCAGGGCTTGGCCCGAGGCTAGCAGCTCCTCGGCCAGACCTAAACCAGCCCCCAAGGAATCAGCCACGCCGCTTTGCCAGAGGTAGAAGCCGCCGTTCCAGAGAGCAGTTTGCCGCAGTTCTGAGGGCTCTCCTGTCAGCACGGCCAGCAATCGCTTCCCCAGGTCGGCCTCATCCCCAAAGGGCACGTCATCTCCCGCAAACCCATAGTCACGGGGGTGCAGCAGCAGGCGCTCAAACGGTCCTCGGTGACTAAGGCCGACGATGGCGGTGCGGCTGCGGGGCAGGTCGCAGCTCCCTTCTAGCCCCTTAACGGTAATTAACCTTGCCTCGCCCCGCAGGGCCAGGGTATGCCGGGCCAGGTTCTCGGTGGGGGGGTGGACAAAGCCCATGACCAGGGTGCCAGGGCCAGCGTAGGGGGACCACATCAGCTCGACGGTGGCGAAGGGGGGCCGTTTGCCAATTTGGTCGCGGTAGGGCACCAGGGCGTGGGCGGCGGCAAAATGCTGGGGTAGATAGACCAAACCCAGCCCCGTCTGGCTCAACAGGGTGTGGGTTTGCTCCAGGGTAAGGGACTGGAGGGCTACCCCCAGCTGCCCCCAAAGCTCGACCAGGGGAATACCGGCTTTGGTGGGCATCCGATCGCCGCCGTGCATGACCACCGGCACCCCCGCCGCCGCCAGCATCAGAGCCGTAATTGGGGTCACCGGGGCGGTGCGCGAACGGCCATCGTAGGGGCAGCCCAGCACCAGGGCAGGGCGCTGGCCGACGATCGGAGGCAGGGTAGGCCCGAGGGCCTGGTAGGCATCTAGGGTGCCCGCCAGTTCTTCGGGGGTAGGGCGTTTGATCCGGTGGGCAATCATAAACGCCCCAATCTGGGCTGGGGTGGCGGTCTGGGTCAGCATCATCGCCGTGGCGGCCTCGGCCTCGGCGCGGGTCAAGGGCTTGGCGGTATGGCTACCGCTGCCAACTTTCTTCAACAGCTCTCGAAATTCCAGACTCATCTACTCTCCCCCAGCGCTAACGATTCTTCGGTTGCCTCGTTCTGGAGCTAGGCAACCCCAGCCAGCGAGGCCGGGTCTAAGACCATGGCAGACACCCCCTGTACCAGGTCATAGAACCGGCGCACGGGGGGAATGCTGAGGCGATCGCAGGTGGTGACCAGCACCACCGAGCGGGTCAGCACCGGCGCTTCGGTGGGGCGCACGGCCAGGGTCGGATCTAGCCGACAGTCTACTAGGGCCGAATGGGGCAGCAGGGCGAGAAAATTGCCCTGGCGAATCACCCCGCGAAAGGCATCGAGGGTATTGAGCTCCAGGGCCGCATTCAGCTCCTTCCCACAGTTTTGAAACTGCTGCTGCACCAGGCGCTGCATGCCGTAGCCGTCCTTAAAAATCACCTGGGGAAACCGCGACAGCATCTCCCAGGAAATCTGCGGTTGCGGGGCAAGGGGATGATCGGCCCCCATCAGAACCGCAATGGATTCCTCAAACAGCGGCGTCACTACCATTTCCGGCTGGGTAATTAGCCGCGGGTTGTGCATGACAATGGCCACATCCACCAGGCCGTCGCGCAGCACCTTGAGGGCGCGATCGCTGCCCAGGGCCGTTACTCGCAACTGCACCTGGGGGTAGTCGGTACAGAACTTTTGCAGCACGGGCGGCAGCAAGGTCGCACATACCGACTGAATCGCCGCCACGCAGAGCTCGGGCTGTTTACCCGCCATCAGATCGGTAATATCGCGGCAGGCCTGGAGCCAGTCTTGATTAATGCGGCGGGCCTTGGGTAGCAACCGCTCACCGGCCACCGTTAGCGTCGCCTGGGCACCGCGATGGAAGAGGGGCGCATCCAGCTCGGCCTCCAGGGCCTGAATCTGCCGACTAACGGTGGACTGGGTCACGTGGCACTGGAGCGCAGCGGTCTGAAAACTGCCGGTTTCAGCCACAAATAAAAACGCCTGGAGCTGCTCTATGCGCATGGCATCCTTGATTTCGAAGTTCAAGCAGTTCGGGCTAGCGACCCTTGGCCCAAGGATAACCCCAGCCACTGTTGAATGTATTCCTACATTGATTAACAGATAGCGCTCAGGGGATTGGTATCAAAGATGGCTGAAATGCACCCGCCCGATCTGGCTGTACTTCCCATTGCCTCTGGCCCCAGGCCGCTGAACAGCCTCGACCAGGGGCGATCCATGCTCTGCGGTTACCCCTGTTGGGTCACCCCCAACCATTGCAGGGCAACTTCCGCATGAATCCGCACCCCCTCGTCGTCATCGGTTAGCAGACGTTGCAGACAGGGCACCTCGGCTAAGACTCCTAGTTGGCCAATGGCCACCACCAGGTGTCGTCGCAGGGGGCTGTTCGTCGCCGTTGCCGGGAGGTCGTTGAGCCACTGGGCCAGCCGCGCCGAGATCGCCGCTGAGCCCTTGACCTCAACGGCGGTGAAGGCTAACTTACCGAGCCCCTGCACGATGGCAATGCGTCCGGTGGGGTCAGTGATTTCCCAGGCCCCTAGTAGCCCTTCGATGGCCAGGGGGGTACCCTGCCAGCTCAGGGCCTGAATTGCCACAATCTGCAAGGCTACCGGGGTATTAGGGGTATGTAAAAGGGTTAGTAAGCCCTGGGTGGCCGCCGCACTGGGCTGTCGTCCCAGGGCCTGGCCCGCCTGTTGGGCAACGGCCAGATGCCGATCCCACAGGCACGGCTCTAGCCACGTCACCCACTGGTCGGGGCTGATGTAGCGCTTGAGGCTAATCAACCCGCGAATCGCCGCCAGCCGCACCGGGGCCGCCGGGTCACTCAGGGCGGCCACCACCACCGGCAAAAAGTCCGGCGCTACAAACTGAGTCAGGGCCTCCAGCACCGTGGCTCGCACCTCGATCTGGGGATCATCCTTGGCGGTTAGCAGGGGGGCAATGGTGGCGGGGTGATGAATGCGCGCCAAGGCCTGAACCGCCAGTCTTCGATGGGTCGCCTGGGGGAGTAGCTCGGTGAGCACGACCACCGCCGAGGGGCCAATCTGGGTTAGGGCCTCGCCTAAAGCCTGGCGCAGATCGTCATCGTCGGTGGTGCGAAAGGCCTCAATCAGGGTGGCAATCACATCCGGGCGATCAAACTTGCCCAGGCTGCGCGCGGCGAACCAGCGGGTATCCCAGTCTAAATCGTTATCCTGAAGCATCCCCAGCAAGGCAGCAACCCCCTGCTCATCCGAACCGGAAATTTGCTTAACCGCATCCCAGCGGGTGTGGAAGTCGCCCTGCCGCAGGGCCGCAGCAGCGGTACTCCACCCGGGGGCTGGCTCGGCTGGCTGGCTGTCCCCCTGAGGGGCTAAGGACGCATCATAGGGGATTGACAAGGCAGCTTTCCAAAAACATTAGGACAGGGCTGGGGAGCAGATGCCGTCTACAATTCCGATAGCCCTACCTTACCGACTCGAACCACAAAGCTCAAAATTGACTATGCAATTACCGCTAAACCTAGTTGCGCTTGTTGCATGGCCACCAAAGGAATCGTATTTAGATATACAAAATACCCCAGGAGCACCGCCTAATCTAAGGCCAATTGGTTAGGGACTGCCATGACCCAGGCGTTGATAGTCAACCCTCGGGTTAGTCCGGATCATTAGCACAGGAAAACTAGACTATTAGGTCGTACTTATTTTGCTGGGGTTAGCCTGGTCTGAACATCAGGTCTAAACCCTGGTCATAGCCACGTTAACCCAGATTTTGCCAGGGGAGTTTTGCAATTAGACTATTTGCCATAAATAAAACTCCAAGTTCTAGAGAAACCATTGAACTGCACCTCTAATCAATGCGGTTTAGCCTCATTTCTTAACCCGAGCCAACCGATTGAGTTAAGTCTAAAGCCTGAACTCGACGCCGATCTATCCTCAGGTTTTGGCCAGTATGTCTCCCCATTTTATGTTTGTTGAACTGTTGTTAAAACGGTAAGCCTGTGACCACTTCCATAGATATGACTAGCGATGCGGCGACGGCCAAGCTGAATAAGTTTGAGAAGTTCAAGGCCGAAAAAGATGGCCTTCTGGTTAGAGATGAGCTAGATCATTTTTCTCAAATTGGCTGGGAAGCGGTGGATGAAACTGACCTCACCCATCGCCTCAAGTGGCTTGGCATTTTTTTTCGCCCGGTCACTCCTGGCAAGTTTATGCTGCGCCTGCGAATGCCCAGCGGAGTGCTCAATGGGTTTAAGGCCCGCACCCTGGCCGAGATTATTCAGCGCTACGGCGACGACGGCAGTGCCGACATTACCACCCGGCAAAACATTCAGCTGCGGGGCATTTTGCTAGAGGATATTCCCGATATTTTTCGGCAGCTGGAGGCCGCCGGCCTGACCTCGGTGCAGTCGGGCATGGACAACGTGCGCAACATCACGGGCTCGCCGGTGGCCGGCATCGACGCCAGCGAGCTGCTCGATACCCAGGGGCTGGTGCGCCAGGTGCAAGACATGATCACCAACAACGGCAAGGGTAACCCCGCCTTTAGCAACTTGCCCCGTAAGTTCAACATCGCCCTGGAGGGGGGGCGTGATAACTCGATCCATGCCGAAATTAACGACATTGCCTTTGTGCCCGCCTACCGAGAGGGAGTGCTGGGGTTCAACGTGCTGGTGGGGGGGTTCTTCTCGGCCCGCCGCTGCGAGCCCGCCATTCCCCTCGATGCCTGGGTGCCCCCCAACGACAGCGTGGTCGAGCTGTGCCGGGCAATTCTGGAGGTCTACCGCGACCATGGCCCGCGCGTTAATCGGCAAAAGGCGCGGCTGATGTGGCTGATCGACGAGTGGGGGCTGCCCCGGTTTCGCCAGGCCGTGGCAGCGGCCTACGGGCCGCCCCTGCCCACCGCTGCCCCCCACGACGAAATGAACTGGGACAAGCGCGACCACATCGGCGTCTATCCCCAAAAGCAGCCCGGCCTCAGCTACGTCGGCCTGCATGTGCCGGTGGGTCGGCTGCGGGCCAGCGATTTGTTTGACCTGGCCCGCCTGGCGGAGATCTACGGTACCGGCGAGCTGCGCTTTACCGTCGAGCAGAACGTGATTATTCCCCATGTAGCCGACTCGCGACTGCCGGTGCTGCTGCAAGAGCCTTTGCTAGAGCGGTTTTCGATTGCGCCGTCGCCCCTATCGCGGGCGCTGGTGTCCTGCACTGGGGCGCAGTTCTGCAACTTTGCCCTGGTGGAAACCAAGCAGCGTGCCCTGGCCCTGGCCCTGGCCCTCGATGCCGAGCTCACCCTGCCAAAGCCAGTGAGAATCCACTGGACGGGCTGCCCCAACTCCTGCGGCCAGCCCCAGGTGGCCGACATTGGGCTGATGGGCACCAAAGTGCGTAAGGACGGCAAAACCGTCGAGGGGGTCGATATTTTCATGGGTGGCAAAGTGGGCAAAGATGCCCACCTGGGCGAAAAGGTGCAGCAGGGCATCCCCTGCGATGACCTGCCAGGGGTGCTGCGCGCCTTGCTGATCGAGCATTTTCAGGCCCAGCCTCGCCAGCCCAATCCGGCAGCACCGGCCGGTGAGGGGGTAACCGTGACGGCGGTTGACTAGGAGGAAACCCGGTGGACATGCCCCCAGGGAAGCAAAAAAATACCCCGGCACCAGAATGGAGCCAGGGCACACAGTTTGCATTAATGGCCAAACCCTATCACACAATTCTCCGCGTCGTCGCGGCCCTGGCCTAAGTCTTAACAGTTGGATGGTGCCCTATGACTTCCCCCGCCAAAACTCTTTGCCCCTACTGCGGCGTTGGTTGTGGGTTAGAGGTGCTGCCCCCAGCCCAGGCCCGACAGCCCACTCACCGCGACGCAGAGGGCAACCCGCTGTGGCAAACCCGGGGAGATCGCGACCACCCCTCCAGCCAGGGCATGGTGTGCGTTAAGGGGGCTACCGTTGCCGAGTCCCTCGACAAAAACCGCCTCAAATACCCTATGCTGCGAGCCTCCCTAGCCGATCCGTTCGAGCGGGTGTCTTGGGATGTGGCCCTCAACACCATCGTCGAGCGGATTGAAACCGTACACCGCACCTTTGGGCCGGAGGGGCTCTGCATGTACGGCTCCGGGCAGTTTCAAACCGAAGATTACTACACCGCCCAAAAGCTGATTAAGGGCTGCCTGGGCACCAATAACTTCGACGCCAACTCGCGGCTGTGCATGTCGTCGGCGGTGGCCGGGTATATCCAGAGCTTTGGCTCCGACGGGCCGCCCTGCTGCTACGACGACCTCGAAGCCACCGACTGCGCGTTTTTAATCGGCACCAACACCGCCGACTGTCACCCCATTGTGTTCAACCGGCTGAGAAAGCACCACAAGCGCAACCGCCACGTCAAGCTGATTGTGGTCGATCCCCGCCGCACCGAAACCGCGAAACAGGCTGACCTACACCTCGACCTTCGTCCCGGTACCGACATTACCCTGATGAACGGCATGGCCCACCTGCTGATGCGGTGGGGCCTGGTCGATCAAGACTTTATCGACGGCTGCACCCGAGGGTTTACGGACTACGCCGAGGTGGTGCGCCACTACGAGCCCGCCCTGGTAGCCGAACGCTGCGGCATCTCGATTCTTACCCTAGAAGCGGCGGCGCGGGCCTGGGCCGGGGCTAAATCGGTGCTGTCGCTATGGTCCATGGGGCTGAACCAATCCTCCGAGGGCACCGCCAAGGTTCGCACCCTGATTAACCTGCATCTGCTCACCGGGCAAATTGGCCGACCCGGAGCGGGGCCGTTTTCCCTTACCGGGCAGCCCAACGCCATGGGGGGACGCGAGGCGGGGGGGTTGTCCCACATTTTGCCCGGTTACCGCATGGCCAAAAACCCCCAGCACCGGCAAGAGGTAGAGCAATTTTGGCGGCTGGCCCCCGGCAGCATTGCCCCTACCCCCGGCCTGGCCGTAGGGGAGATGATGCTAGCCCTAGAGCAGGGGCAGGTAGGGCTACTGTGGATCGCCGCCACTAACCCGGCGGTCAGCATGCCCGACCTCAACCGCACCAAGGCCGCCCTGGCCCAGTCGCCGTTTACCGTTTACCAAGACGCCTACTACCCCACCGAAACCGCCGCCTTTGCCCACCTGCTGCTGCCCGCCGCCCAGTGGGGCGAGAAAACCGGCACCATGACCAACTCTGAACGCACCGTCACCCTCTGCCCAGCCTTTCGCCCACCCCCGGGGGAGGCCCGCGCCGACTGGGAAATTTTTGCCGAGGTGGGGCGTCGCCTGGGGTTTACCGAGCAGTTCAACTTCGCCTCGGCGGCAGAGGTATACCACGAATTTGTGCAGCTTACCCGGGGGCAACTCTGCGATATGACCGGCCTCAGCCACCCGCGGCTGGCCGCCGAGGGGCCGATTCAGTGGCCCTGCCCGGCGATCGAAACCCCGGCAACCGCCGCCACCAAGCACGACAAGCGACTCTATACCCAGGGGGTATTTGCTACCCCCGATGGCCGGGCCCGGTTTGCCGCCCTCCACGAAAAAGGCCTGGCTGAACCCCCGGATGATCGCTACCCCTTTGTGCTCACCACGGGCCGACTGTACGGCCACTGGCACACCCAAACCCGCACCGGGCGGATTGCTAAAATCCAAAAAATGCACCCCCAGCCCTTTGTAGAAATGAACCCCCGCGATGCCCAGCATTTGCAGGTGCAGTCGGGGGAGTGGGTGGAGGTCAAGTCCCAGCGGGGGCGGGTGCGGCTGCCGGTGCTAGTCACCCAAAATATTCGCCGGGGGGCGCTGTTTGTGCCGATGCACTGGGGTAGCCTGTGGGCCGACGAGGCCGAGTGTAATGCCCTCACCCACCCCGAATGCTGCCCCATTTCCAAACAACCCGAGCTTAAAGCCTGCGCCGTCATGGTTACCACCCTGGGGGCGGCACCCCTTGACCAGGGGGCGATTCCCGCGACCGATTCGACTCGGGGAGGGCTGGCGACTTTACCGCCGTCGCCAAAATCCTCTATTCTCTCAGGAGTACCCACGTCCTAGACATTGGCTGAAATCCATGACTAACCGAGCCAGACAATTTAGAAAACAGTTTGGCGACGCGGTCTTTCTCAAGCGCCTGGGCCAGTTTGAGTCGGTGGTCTCAAAGGTGCTCTCCCTGGCCATGGTGCTGGTGGTGTTTGTGATTGTGGTCGATTTGGGCTACGTACTGTTCAAATCCCTGTTAACCACGACTCCAACCGGCTTTTTTGGCCAAACTCTGACCGATATTTTCGGGCTCTTCTTGAGCGTGCTGATTGCCCTGGAAATTTTAGAAAACATCACCGCCTATATCAAAAAGCACGTCGTGCAGGTAGAGCTAGTAATTGCTACCGCCCTTACCGCCGTGGGGCGAAAGATTATTATTCTCGATTTGACAAAAACCTCTGGGGTAACGCTGATCGGCCTGGCCTTGGCCATCTTTTCTCTGGCAATTAGCTACTGGATCGTGCGCGCCAGCCACCGCCAGGTCAGCCCTAGGGATTGACTATCCGCCCTACCAGCATCACCCTAACAGGAGACTGTTCAGCGATTAGGGTCTTCCCGACTGGCACTATGGCCAGTGCGTTAGTGCCAGCCAGATTAACTAAATTGCCCGAGCTGTGGCTACCCCCGGCCAATCGAAAGTCGTAACCGTCTGCGGTGGTGCTGAGCACGCCCCACAGGTAGGTCTCCCGCCCGCCCCCGGCCTTGAGGGAATCGCGCGTAGTGGCCATCACCAGGGCTGGTGACCAGCCCTGGTGATGGCCTACGCGCTTGCGCAGGGCGGGTTCCACAAACCGCCAATAGCTCACCAGGGCCGACACCGGGTTGCCCGGTAGGCCAAAGTACAGGGCCGTTTCGGTTCCACCCCCAGAGGTGTGAGGACGCGGCAGGGTGGCTACGGTTAGGGGTTTGCCGGGTTTGACCGCCACCGCGCGAATATGCAGGGTCGCCCCCAACTCCGTCAAAATTTGATCGACGTAGTCATAATCTCCCACGGAGACGCCGCCGGTGGAAATGATCAAATCAGCCTGGCCCAGCGCCGCCCCAATGGCATCCCGTAGTGCCTGGGGTTGGTCTGGAATAATCCCCAGCGGCACCGGTAGGCCCCCGGCCTGGCGCACCAGGGCCGCCAGGGCATACTGGTTGGAATCGACGATCTGCCCTGGCTGCAGCGGAGTTTCAGGCGACACCAGTTCGTTACCCGTAGACAAAATGGCGACGCAGGGCTGACGAAAAACCTGGATTTTGGTGCACTGAGCCGAGGCTAGCACGGCAATTTCTGGCCCCCCCAACCAGATGCCTGGCGCCATCAAAGGCTGGCCAGCCTGGTAAAATTCCCCCTGACGACGGACAAACTGCTGTGGCGCCGGGACCTCCTGAATCAGCACCTGGTTTCCCAGGCTCGCGGTCACCTCCTGCATTACCACCGTATCGGCCCCGGCGGGCATCATTGAGCCGGTGAAAATGCGGGCCGCCTGGCCCGGCCCCACCGACTGGGTGGGTGACTGCCCGGCCGGAATCACCTCGGTGAGGGTGAGACCGATGGGCTGGGCTGGGCTAGCCTGGTGGACATCCTCGTAGCGCACCGCGTAGCCGTCCATGGCCGAATTGTCCCAGTGGGGAACATCTAGAGGGCTGATGACCGCCGTCGCCAAAATCCGCCCCAGGGCCGCCTCAAGACCAACGGGCTCGGCCTCCCCAGGGCTTCGGGGTCGGGGCACTAGCGCTAAAATCGTGGCCTCCGCCTCGGATGCAGGCACCATAGACATCTAAACTTGCCGCGTTAGCATGGGCATTAAAACCTGGGTCGGGTGATGATACAGCTCAGGGCCAGGGCCACTGAACCGGCTAGGGTCGCCGCCGCCGAAGCCTCCAGACCCGCCACTACCAGGCCACCGTACAAAACAATCCCCACGCTGGCAATAGTCCCCAGGGGAGTAGCTAGAAAATCTAGAAACTCAAGCGCCCCTTCTAAAAAGCGCAAAAACTGGAGCAAGCGGGCTAGCAGCGTCATAGCAGTGACCTGGGAAGAACGGGTTGAGGTCAGCGTGGCGTACCGCCCCTAACCTGGCAGACCCTGATAATGTAAACACCTAGCTCTAGAATAACTGTTGCTATGCTAACCAAAATTTTCATATCGAAAGGGTTTCTGGCTCCTCTGGCCTGGTCGCGATAAGTTCAGGGCTCAGCAATTAAACAACGTCCCGGCGTCATTGTATGCGAAGTCAGGCTATACAACGGTTAATGGCCACAATTACTATCTTCAGCCTGCTTACCAGTCTAGTTCTGGGTCAGGCCGCCCCGGTTAACGCCAAACCAATCTGCCAAGACCTGGCGGGTCATCGCGTCTGTCTTGAATCGATTCGGCGCAGCGCCAAATATAGCGCTGGCCAGATAGCTTAGGACAGGGTTGACGGATTGAGCCACAGCTGGGAGGCTATCTGGCTCGCCATCGCCACTCTTATCGCGCCGGGTTGGCTCTGTCCTAACCAAGGTGGCGATGGCTATACCACTGGGAATATCGTGTCGTGGTTAAGGTCGATGAGGATAGTCGCCCTGAGCGGCGCTACGACTGTCGTCCCACGGGTAACCCCCAAACCGAGGCCAGGGCTGACCCACCCCAAGAGGCGGCCATTCGTCAGTTTCTGTGCGGGTTGGTGAACCGCTAAACACCGGTTAGGCCATGATCACCGCGAGGCCCGCAGCAGCAGATAAACCCCCACCGTTAGCCCTAGTAGGGTGGGCAACCAGGCCGACATAAACGGCGATAAAAAGCCCACTTCCCCCATGGCGTTGGTAATAAACGACAGCAGGTAGTAGCCAAAAATAATCACGATGCTAATGCCGAAGCTAGTGGCGCGGCTGGTGCGTTGGGGCAGCACCCCAATGGATGACCCCACCAGCCCAAATACTACGCACACAAAGGGCAGGGCATATTTTTGCTGAATCCGAATTTGCCAGCGGCGAATCAGCTTTTCGTCGCCGCCCTTACGCACCAGCTCAAGCTGCTGGGTAGCTTCAGCAATGTTCATTTCGGTATCGTTTTTGGTGCGCCCCGCCAGATCGAGGGGGGTGCGGGGTAGCTGCAACTCCTGGGTCTCAAAGGTCACGATGTTGCGAAACGAGCCATCGGGGGCGACTACGTAAATGGTGCCGTTGTAAAAATTCCAGATATTTTTGCTGAAATCCCAGGTGGCCGACTCGGCACTCACCACCTGGTTTAGGCCTTCCTGGGAAAAATCGAGGATGGTGAGCCCGTACATAGTCGTGCCGTCGAAGCGGCGGGCATAGAACTGTCGCTTGAGCTCCTGGGCGTTGGGGTCATCGGAGGCGGGCTGAAACTCTTGGTAGAAAATATTGCGCTCTTGAAAGGGCGGCCGCTCTGAGTTCAGCGCTTGCTCTAGGGTAATGGCGGCTCGGTAGTTGGCGGCAGGGGTAATCAGCTCGTTAAAAATAAACGTCATTCCCGTCACCAGGAGGCTGAGCACCACGGCCGGGGCAATAATTCGTCGAATGCTAACGCCTACTCCCCGCAGGGCAATTAGCTCGCTGTCGCTAGAGAAGCGGCTGTAGGTCATCATCGTGGCCAGCAGGGTAGACATGGGAAAGGCCAGCACGATGAATTCTGGCAGCTTGAGGGCAAAAATTTGGACGGCCAGGGTAATAGCTAGCCCCGATTCGGTGATGCGGCGAATCAGCTCAAACAGCGCCCCAATGGAAATGCCGATGGATGAAAATGCCCCTACCCCAAACAAAAAGGGCATGGTTAGCTCTTTAGCAATGTAGCGATCCATGATGGCGATGCCGGGCCACCACTGCCGCGCATCAAAGAATCGAGAAGGAGACGAGGCTGAGGCCATGGGGGTCGGGAGTGGAGGGGTAGGGGTAAAGGGTGGGGGTCGGAAAGCGTAGAAGCGTATTATGGCATCCCCCGGCCAGCAAAAACCTGGCTGTGGGCCAGTTACCTAATCCTCCGTCAAATCCTAGTCGAACTCTAATTTACGGGCTGATCATGCCCATTAATCTCACCGTTGTCTATCTATTGTTTGCCACCCCTTACCCACCACCTGGAACCTGAAACCTAACACCCATCCTATAGGGCAAAATCCTTCCCCAAATAGTGCTCCCGTACTAGAGGATTGTTGTAAAGATCCTCCGCATTGCCTGAGGCCAGAATTTGCCCGTCGCTCATGATGTAGGCCCGGTCAATAATGCGGAGAGTTTCGCGGACGTTGTGGTCGGTAATCAGGATGCCCATGTCGCGATCACGTAGCTTGGCCACAATCTCCTGAATCTCGGTTACGGCAATCGGGTCTACCCCAGCAAAGGGCTCATCTAAAAACAAAAACTTCGGTCCTTCTGGCCCAGAGGCCAGGGAGCGGGCCAGTTCGGTGCGCCGCCGCTCGCCTCCCGAGACCTGAATGCCTAGGGAATTAGCAACTTTTTCTAGCCGAAACTCCTTCAGCAGGTTTCGCAGGCGATCGTTATATTCTTCAGGCGCAACGCGAGTTTGCTGCATCACCAGCAAAATATTGTCGGCGACCGAAAGATGACGGAAAATGCTGGGTTCCTGGGCCAGGTAGCCAATTCCCAGGCGCGCCCGCTGGTGCATGGGCAAATCGGTAATGTCGATTTGGTCGAGGCAAACCTTGCCGCTATCGGGGCGCTCTAGCCCTGTAGCCATGTAGAAGGTGGTGGTTTTACCGGCCCCGTTAGGCCCCAGCAGGCCGACAATTTCCCCCTGGGCTACCGTTAAACTAACGCGGTTGACGACCTGGCGCTTGCCGTAGGTCTTTTGCACGGTGTCGAGTACGATCTTCAAGGGCAGGCCGACCAAAACGATAGACAAAACTTGAAAGATTGTATCAAACCTGCCTCCTAAACGGCCGCTTGAAACGGGCATCCAGGGTCGAGGAAAGACCTGTAATCGGCGTAAACCCAGAGATCCAGACAATGTCATCCCAAGCTGCTCTGGTACTGGGCAGTAGAACTTTCCCATCTATCGTTGCGTAGACGAGCCGCCTGCATAATGATAGAGGCTGGCCCAACGGTGAAAAATTTATGCCGTGAAGTACTAGCGGGGTGGCTTAGGTCATTGCACCACCGTCGTCAAGGCCTCTTTCTCTAGCCAAAAAACCGCTGAGGCATCTGGGATAGCACGGACATAACCTACAGGTGGGTGAGCCAGGTCACAATCCCTTGGCCGGTAAGGGCTTCAAAGAGCAGGGCCGATACAAAGCCAACCATGGCAAGACGGCCATTGAGCTTTTCGGCGTAGGTGTTGAAGCCAAACTGCTGACTGTCGTCAACATACACCTTGGGCTCAAGGGCGTAGTTATTCAGTCGTCCGCCGTCTTCGGTGGTGTATCCGCTTACAGTCATGGGAATTTCCTCATCGCTTTTCTTGACTGTAACGCAATGTAAACAAATATTGCAATATCTTAATAACTGAGGCTCAGTCCGTGATGCCTAGGTGTGGAATATTCCTCCAGCCAGGTTGGTTGACTCTCGGGGCAATCAATCATCCAGGCTCAGGCTACAAAAAGCGGATCGCAATATCCTGCAACGGCCCCATCAGCCAGCGCTGCACCTCATCTGAGATGCCGTCTACGACCTTGTACTGAGCCTGGGTTCGCATTTTGAAGGTTAGCCGCACAATATGCTGACCGTCCTGGGGAAAGCCTTCCACCGTCACGCTTTTGGCATTAGAGGTAAGGCGTGAACCCGCCTCCTGAATCAGCTCTATCTCCTCGGCAGCAGGGGCTGTTGCATAGGTCAGGCTGACTTCAACTTTCATAGCTTGATCACAGCGTCAGCGACTGGGGGTTATTCTCAATTACGTCGGCCAGGTCTTTTAAGAAGGCTGCCGCATCGGCCCCGTAGATAATTCGATGGTCGCAGGTAATGGTCACCTGCATCTGCCGCTTCACCCCCATCAGGCCGTCGGCGGTGGCGACCACCGTGGGGCGGGCTCCGCCAATGGCTAAAATTGATCCCTGCCCTAGTGGCAAGATCGCATCAAAGCTGTCTACCCCAAACATGCCTAGGTTCGACAGCGTAAACGTGCCGGTGCTGTATTCATCGGGCTTGAGCTGCTTTGAGCGCGAGCGCTCGACCAGATCGCGCCAGGTGCGCGAGAGGGAATAAATATCCTGCTGATCGGCATTTTGCAGCACCGGGGTAATCAGGCCGCCGCCGTCCATGGCGACGGCGACGGCAACGTTAATACTGGCCCGGTACTGGATACCCCCGTCGGTATAGGCAGCGTTGAGCAGCGGGTGCTTTTGCAGGGTAACGGCCACGGCCTTGGCCAACAGCCCGGTCATGGTCACCCCCTTAGACTTAATTTGCCTATAGAGGGCATCCAAATTATCGGTCACGATGGCGTACCCCACGTGGAAGGTGGGCACCGCCAGGCTGGCCACCATGTTGCGCACCACCGCCTGCTGTAGGGTATTGAACGGGGCCACCTGCCCTAGAGGAACAGGACTGGGGGCTGGGGCCGCTGCCAGGGTTGGCGTTGGCAATGGTGTCGGGGGAGCCGCCATGGGGGCCGGGGATGCTAATGGCGTTGGGGTTTTGCCCGCCGCTAGTTCCACATCTTGGGCTACGATGCGACCGTGGGGGCCGCTGCCCTGAAGACTGGCCAGATCAACTTTGAAATCCTTTGCTAGCTTACGCGCCCGGGGGGAGACCACAAGGCGACCGCTGCGATGGGGAGCGGTGGCGGCTCCGTTTTGGGCCGGGGTAACCACTGGGGGCTCTGCCACCGCCGTAGCCGCGGGGGCTGGGGCCGAGGAAGATGCTGAGGCCCCCGTGGCACCACTGGCTTTGGCGGCGGCCTGCTGCTGGGCGGCCTCTACTTCGGCTTCGCTTTCGGCCAGCAGAGCAATGGCCTCGCCCACCGGGGCACTGTCGCCCGCTTCCACCACAATGGCGGCCAAAATGCCCTCGTGGAACGACTCCACATCCATATCGGCCTTATCAGACTCAACAATCACCACGGTTTCGCCCCTCTCAACCTTGTCGCCGGGGGCCTTAACCCAGGACACAATCTTGCCTTCAGTCATGGTTGAGCTCAGGGCGGGCATGAAGACTTCGCGAATCATGGGGTGACTTCCAAAAGGGCATTGAGAATGAGACCGGGACAGCATTGCTGCGGCTTTATTTTAACCTTTGGCGTATTCGTTAAAGTGGCACAAAGACATCAATCTGTGGATTGTTGGCGATGTTCCTAGCCTTAGCCATTTGGCAGCCGCGGCACAGGCCCGCCCGGCTGGACGCAAACCTCACCTAGGCCCATGACTTGAAGTATTGATCAGGGTCGGAATGGCCGCTTTGGGTAGGCTAAGGCAAAGCGGGTGGGTTGCCCGTAAGATAGGTAGTAAGAGACTTTCGAGGTCACTATGTCTGACGCCGTCACCCTACAGGACATCTACGATCTGTTTCGCACCTCCCAAGCCGAGGCCGACCGCCGCCTGGCTGAGTTAAAAGCGGCAGAGGAACGCCGTTCTGCCGAGGCCGCCCAAAGGGCCGCTGAGGCCGACCGAAGAGCCGCTGAGGCTGACCGGCGCCTGGCTGAGTTAAGAACCGCCGAAGAACATCGTTCTGCTGAGGCTGACCGGCGCCTGGCTGAGTTAAGAACCGCCGAAGAACATCGTTCTGCTGAGGCTGACCGGCGCCTGGCTGAATTAAAGGCGACCGAAGAAAGGCGATCTGCCGAGACCGCCCAACGGATAGCCCGGCTAGAGCAAATCGCCGCCAATACCAGCCGCGAAGTGGCCGGGCTAACCACGCGCTGGGGGCAGTTTGTGGAAAACCTGGTAGAGCCTGCGGTGGTTCGGATGTTTCAGGCGCGAGGCATTGAGGTGCAGGAAACCTACCGCCGCATCAAGTCTCAGCGGCCAGGGGCCGCCATGGAAATTGACATTTTTGCGGTGGATGGCGATGTCGCGGTGGCTATTGAGGTCAAGTCGCGACTCTCCCAGCGGGATGTGGATGACTTTATCGAAAAGCTAGGCCGGTTTAAGCTGGCCTTTCGCCACTACCCCGACTATCAAATCTATGGAGCCGTGGCCGCCATTGAAATTGATGCGGGGGTAGATCGCTATGCCTACCAGCGAGGCCTTTTTGTGATTCAGCAGCGGGGAGACACCGTTGCCATTGCCAACGATGAGGGCTTTACCCCGGCCTCCTGGTGACCGCTCGACTATCCTGACCGGCCTGGCCGGCAAAGACAGAAATCGCTGATTTAAGGCTTCGGCATGAGCTCGATTCTCGCTTCGGCTGCGCTTAATTCGGCTCAGATCACCCTCGAAGTCAGCCAAGCGATTGGGTGGGCAAGGCTCACCCTACGGGATACCAGATGGCTCAAAAGCGCTTGGGTCAGGGACATTCTACACAGGTCATCCTAGGCCAAAACCCTCTTGGGAAACCGATGATCGCTACAGCTCGCCGCGAATCTCCTGGATGATCCCATCCTTAATTAAAATCTCCACCTGAAGCTTGCGCACCAGGTTATCGCCCACGCCTACGTTGAAGAAGCTTTCTACCTTGCCCTGGTCTACTTCGGCATCCATTTCCAGGGTTTGCACCTGCTGGAGCTGTTGCAGGTTCTGGTTCTTTTGCTGGAGCAGCTTGCTTTTATCCTGGTTAAGGCGGTTTTGCACATCGGCGATCTGCTGCTGAATGGCAACGCTGTCGGGCTGAGCTTCGCCCTGCTTTTGCAGTTCCGACACCATCCGCTGACCCTGCATTTCGAGCTGCTGGAGGCGGCTATCCATCTGATTGATTTGGCTCTGCAACTGCTTTTGGGCCTCTTCCTTCCACAGGTCGGTGACAATGGCTTTAATATTGACGACGCGCTTCAGCAGCAGTGATTGAGTATCATCCATAACATCTAAAAGGATTAAAGAAAGACTTGTACGTACTACGGCAGCTCTAGGGAGAAGGCCGGACGATCTGGTAAACAGGCCCGAAATTTGATGAAGTACCAACCCGGACTTTACCTAAACATCGCGTTAATCATATCGCGATACCGTTCCGTCACCACGGGGCGGCGCACTTTTAGGGTTTGGGTAAGCAGGCCATTCTCAATGGAAAAGGGTTCTAGAATGAGCTGGAAGGGGCCGATCCGGTCGTCGGGGCGAAAGCCGGGGCGATCTTTGACCTCGCGGGTCAGCTCATCACGGAACAGCTTTTGCACCCGGTCATCCGCCAGGGTGACAATGCTAAAGCCGGTGGGCACTGTGGCGACATTGCCAGGAAAATCAAGCCAGAGGGATTGCCCCGTGGCCCAGGCCTGTAGGGTGTCTAGATTAGGGACAATCAGCGCTCCTAGGGAGCGCTGGTCTTGACCCACCAGCATGATTTGATCCACGTATTTGCTTCGGGCACAGGCATCTTCAAGGGGCTGAGGCTCAATGTTTTCGCCGTTGGTGAGGACGATGGTGTCTTTGGCCCGGCCGGTCAGCACCAGGTTGCCGTCTTTGCTCAGCCAGCCCAGGTCGCCGGTATCAAACCAGCCGTCGGGGTCGATGGCTTTTTGGGTGGCGGCGGGGTTTTGGTAGTAACCCTCCATAATTTGGGGGCCTCGGGCCAGCACCAGGCCGCCGCTGCCCTGGGGCAGATCGCGCCGACTGTCAGGGTCGACGATCTTAATCTCGGTGAACGGAATCGGCTGCCCGGCCGCCCCCCGCAGGTTACACCAGGGGCGGCGGGCCGACAGCACCGGCGAGGTCTCGGTGAGGCCGTAGCCCACAATCAGGGGCACGTCGATTACCTCAAAGAAAATATCCAGGTGCCGGGCCAGGGAGCCGCCGCCGCTGATAAACTGCTTCACCCGGCCCCCGGTAACCGCCTGCACTTTGCTGTAGACTAGCTTTTTGCCCAGCTGGTGCAGGGGCCAAAGGGCCAGAGCTACGGCTCCAGAGAATAGCTTTTGGAAGGTCGATAAATCTGGCTCGTCGAGCTTAATGTCTTTGTAGCGCCAGAGGTTTTCGACATAGCGCTGGCTGATGCCGAGGAACGTGAATACCAGCCTTTGCTTACCGGGAGACTGCTCCCGAAACTGCTTTTGCGCCCCCTCATAGATCGACTCCCAGAGCCGGGGCACCCCCACCATGTAGTGGGGCCGGGTAGCCTTCATGTCGGCCTTGAGGTGACGAATGTTGGTGTAGGTCTGGGTGCAACCCCGCGACAGTAAAAAGTACTCGGCGGTGCGCTCAAAGCTGTGCCAGGAGGGCAAAATACCCAAGACCTGATCTCCCGGTTCGGGCTGCACCACCGCCCCCAGGGTATTAATCTGGTGTAGCAAATTACGGTGGCTCAGCATCACTCCCTTGGGTTGGCCGGTGGTGCCGGAGGTATAGATCAGCGTCGCCAGATCCTCAGGCTGAAGGGCTACCGGGTTAAAACGATGCTCTTTTCCCAGGGCCATGAGCTGGTTAAAGTTATGGATTTTAAAACCCTCAACCGCCGGTGAGTCTTCGTCAGACAGCAAAATTACCAGCCTAATCGGGAGCTCCCCTAGCCTAGCCTGCAGCCGGTTGAAGAGGGCGGTGGTTTCAACTACCAGTACCGTGCTGTCACTGTGCTGGGCAATGTAGAGCAGCTCCTCGGTTTCGGCGGTGGCGCTGCGTACTGCGTCCATACCGCCAGCGGTCATAATTCCCTGGTCGGCAATGAACCAGCGGTAGCTGTTATCGGCAAACAGGGCGACATGGCTGCGGGGCTCTACCCCCAGGGCCTGGAGGCCGCTGGCAAAGGCGCGGATGGCGTCCCACATCTCGCGGTAGGTGAGGGTGGCGGGGGGGGTGCCGTGGGGGTCGCTCAGGGCCATAGTATCCCCGAACTGCTGGGCCGCTAAGGGCCAGATTTCAGGGATCGACTGGAGCTGTTCGTAGGGGCTGTAGGCGTCGAGAAAGGTGCGATCGCGCTGACGAACCGTTTGTAATGCCGCCATAGATGCAGTCATGGCAAACCACCGAGGAAGGGCAAAGACCTGGGGTAATGGTACCGCAGTATGGGTTCAGCCTAGCCCTCAAGATCCTGGGTTTTAACGTGGAGGAAGCCAGATGTTGAAGTGGATAGGAACAAAGGTTTCAGGGTTTGGGTTGGGCCATCCGCTTAAAATTCCTAGGGTTGAGGCCGGGAAGGTGAGGGAATCTCGGTACAATCCAGGGACGCTGAATTACGGCTTACCTCGCCTATGCCCGTCGATACCTGGTTTCCCCTCGCCGTTTACTACGCAGATCTGCCGGCAGCGGCTCACCATAACCCGGCCCTAGTGGAGGCGATTCTGGCACTCGAAAAAGCGGGCTACGCGCGCCGCGCCTTTCCAGAAATGGCCTGGACGGGAGATTTACACGGGGTTGAGCAAATCCACACCGACCCCCGCTTTGCCTGGGTCATAGAGCAGGTAGAAGCGCATACCCAAATTTATCTCCAAGAGCTGGGGCTGGATTTGAGCCGGGTAGAGCTGTACATCCAGCGGGCCTGGCCGGTGATCTCCCGTTGCCAGCAGGAGGTGGGTGCCCACTGCCACAATACCGCCCACATCAGCGCCGTATACTACGTGGCGGTGCCCGAGTCGGGTAGCGACGCGTCGGGCTGTCTGACGTTTTTAGACGAGGTTCGCCCGAATGAGGTGAGCCCGGGCCTGGGCAGCGAAAACACCGATATAATCACCAGCTGGAACTACCTCAACCAGGATCAGGCCCTGTATTTGCCCACGGAAGGACGGCTGATTCTGTTTCCCGCCAAGCAGCGCCACGCCGTTACCCTAAACCACACCGAGGGCCTGCGCATTTCCCTCTCCTTTGATATTGTGCTAACGGCGGCGGCAGGAGAAGCGGCTGGCTCCTACGAGTTTTTGACCCCGCCCCCCAGCCAGTGGCGGCGGTTTAGAACCGGTTGAGAAGTTTCCGGATAGGCTAGCCAGTATGAGTTTTAGGCTCTAATCAACGAACCATCAAATGTACCATAGCGGCAAACAGCCTCATTTCGCTGGTGATGGGCAAAAATTCATAATCTTTACTCAAACGCCGATAATGGCCAGACCACGAGTAGACATCTCCAAACAACAAATTATGCGCCATGCTAGATAGAAGATTTGCTTTTTTAAGTCATGGCAAATTCCTTTGAGTATATAAACGCACATCCCAAAGAGACCAAACGCAGGCTTGGTATCAGCTATCAAGACTTGCAGCAGCTCATCTATCAAGCTGAACAAAGGCACCGAGATATCCAGGCTCAAAAAGAATAATCTGAACCCAGACTGATTGCTAAAGAGTGAAAGTACGGCCCATAATATCTTTCATAATTGGGTACCTATTTTTCACGATTTACTTCCAGAAAGTCTCTTCGCTCAGCTTTAAGATCAGGACAGTGATTGGGCCTTTGCGCAAGAAATACTACCTACATTCCGCAGGTTGACAAATAATTAACTCGATGCGTAGTAATAGCGCTC
>DAIUJR010000077.1:0-24881 GCA_036848635.1 Nodosilinea sp. CTOTU7336 | reverse complement strand
TAGGGCCGTTGATTCAGCAGATGGGGGGCAGTTCCCCGCCGTTGTTAGCGGCATATGAGCCCGCATCCGCTCTACCACCAAAAATCCCGTGCTGCGGCTGCTCTACGTCGCTCTGGCCTTTATCCTAGTCAATTGTCCCCATGCCAAACGGTTTCCGCCGGTTTGGTTTGGGCCAGCAACTGGCCCCGCGAAATCACGTGGGTGACCGCAGCGGTGCGGCGGATGGCATCGTAGGGCGTATCCGCATCTAGGACGATCAGGTTAGCGGGCTTGCCCACCTCAAGACCGTAGTGATCCGCTACGTTGAGGGTCTTGGCGCCATTTACCGTCACCATGTCGTAGCAGGCGTCGATTTCACTCTGGCCGGTCATCTGGCACACATGCACCGCCATCGAGGCCACCGCCAGCAGGTTGCCGGTGCCCAGGCTGTACCAGGGATCCTGCACACAGTCGTTGCCCAGACTGACGTTCAGACCCCGCTGCCAAAGCTCCTTCACCCGTGTGACCCCGCGCCGCTTCGGGTAGGTGTCGGTGCGGCCCTGGAGGGTGATGTTAATCAACGGGTTGGCAATAAAGTTGATCCCGGCGCGATCCAGCAGCCCCATCAGCTTCAGAGCATAGGCGTTGTTGTAGGAGCCAAAGGCGGTAGTGTGGCTGGCGGTCACTCGGCTACCCAGCCCAGATCGCACCGCGCAGGCGGCCACCACTTCTAAAAAGCGCGACTGGTCGTCGTCAATTTCGTCGCAGTGAATGTCGATCAGTCGGTCGTAGCGCTGGGCTAGCTCAAAAATGCGGTGCACCGAGCGCACCCCGTCCTCCCGCGTCATCTCATAGTGGGGAATCCCCCCTACCGCATCGGCCCCCAGCTCCAGGGCTGTTTCCAGCAGTCTATCGTTGGCCTCGCTACCGTAGACGCCATCCTGGGGAAACGCCACCACCTGCACGGTGATCCAGTCTTTGACCGCATCGCGTACCTCCAGCAGGGCTTTGAGCGCTACCAGGCTAGTTTCGCTGATGTCGGCGTGGCTGCGCACAAACAGCACCCCCTGCTGGGCCTGGAGCCGCAGGGTGGCGATGGCCCGCTGTTTTACGTCCTGCAGACTGAGGGACTGCTTGCGATCGCGCCAGATATCAATCCCCTCAAACAGGGTGCCGCTCTGGTTCCAGCGGGGTTGGCCCACGGTCAGGGCCGAGTCGAGGTGAATGTGCGACTCCACAAAGGGCGGACTGACCAGCTTGCCGCCCACGGCCAGTTCCTGGTCGGCCAGTTGTTCGATGTGAGGGGCCATGGCCTGAATGGTGCCCCCCTGGAGGCCGATATCGACTAAATCAGGTGTGCCGTGCAGTCGGCACTGGCGCAAAATCATATCCATGCCGCTGTCAGCCATAGTTTTGGGACCTATTTGAAGGAGCTAACTCAAACTTTAGGCCGTTTCTAGCCTCAAAACTGTTAATTCAGGCTGATTTAAATCGCTCTCCAGGGCCGTTATGGTTGCTGTCATTGGGCCGGAGCCCTGGCTCTGGCCGGTGGTGCTGGTCGTTCTATGGCTCAAACTACGGCTCAAACAAGAACCAGCCTCACCCCATCGGGCAAGGCTGGCGCTTGTTTACTCTGCTAATGGCTTCGCCGGGTGCCCCAGGTTGGAGCTCCGTCAGCGGGCCGAGTGGGCAAACAGGCCGGGGGCATAGGCCTCAATAACCTTGCCGGTTTTAGAGCAGGTGATCATTAAATAATCACAGGCGGCGCATTGAGTGCGCACCAAGTGGTTAGATTCAATGTGGTGACGCTCGGCCAAATGGCCACAGTTAGGACAATGCACCTGTTGAGAACTACAAATCATTTTGTGACTCCGGCTACTTTTTTATTGAGGGAAATGGGAAAGTTGTTGAGGGTTTGCGGTTCCAAAAATAAGCTCGCAACAAGTGACATCATTGTGAGGAGCATGGGGCAAAAAATTAACTTTCTATATTTACTATTATGTCAATATATTTTGATGGCGACAACATTATTTTATAAATCCTTAACCTTGGGATCACCTATCGGCGGGCGATCCCCGTGTTGTCTCGGAGGCCCTCACCCCCTCTGCCAGGGTCAAGGGCTGGGCTGAATGACGTTGGGGATCGCTGTCTAACAGAATTTTAGGCCTGGATCCAGAGAATGTTTCTTAACCAATAGTGGTTGTCACTGGCTGGTTTTAATAAAGTTTTGCTAGTTTTTAGTAAAGAAATTTGTTTTTAGGGATCACCCCAGGGTAGGAGCTTTCTACTTCCCCTGGAGGGATTCTGACTATCTTTTTCGTCGCCATTTGGCCTAGCGGTTCGTGGGCCCGATCAGATGGGAGTGGCGAACACTGCTAAAAATGCTTGTAGAGTAAGTTATCCCTGGGGCTAGGAACAGGACGACGGGAAACCTTGAGGATGCCGTTGGGGCGATGCCGCTAGCCAATCGCATGATTTAGCCCAGGTGAGGGGGAGCTTTGCACCGGCGACAGGTTTTTCAAGTTCAATATCATGGCATGGTTCAGATATGACCGTCAGGGATGACTTATCTCCGATTAGCACATCTAAATATCGGCTCCAGGAGAGGCTTTCCGTCGCAGAGCGGCTGGCCATGGGCAAAGCCCTGCGCCCACAGCTGAAGCGCTCGGAACAGGGTATCTACGCCCCCGCTGAGCACCGCGGCGACCCGGTGGCCATTCTGGAGGCTCAGGCCCAAACGCGGGTGCCCGAGCTAGTGCCAATTCGCTATGCCCGGATGCTGGCCTCCCCCTTTGCTTTTTTGCGCGGGGCCGCCGACATCATGATTCGCGACATTGCCCCGGCCCCTACCACCGGCATCCTGGTGCAGGCCGGGGGAGATATGCATGTATCTAACTTTGGGGTATATGCCTCAGCGGAGCGCAGCCTGGTATTCGGCATCAACGATTTTGATGAAACCTACCCCGGCCCCTGGGAATGGGATCTGAAGCGCCTGGTGGCCAGCACAGTGGTGGCCGGGCGGTTGCTGGGCGGCGACCGGGTGCTTTGCGAGGCCGCTGTGCGGGCGGTGGTGCAGGCCTACCGGCAGTATATGCAGGACTATGCCGCCATGAGCTACCTGGATCTGTGGTACGACACCATTACCGAGGCCGAGCTGCTGCAGAAACTACCGGATGAACTGCGGCAAGAAACGGTCCGACTTTTGACCAAGGCCCGGGGCAATAACCATCTTCAGGTACTGGCTAAAACCACTGACCTGGTGGATGACCAACACCGCATTATTGAAGCTCCGCCCGAGCTGGTGCGAGCCGAAACCCTCAGCCAGGGGCCGGCCATTTTCGACGCCTTAACCACCTTAATTAAGGGCTACTTTGCCTCCCTGGGGGGAGAGAAGCGCTTTTTGCTGTCGCGGTATCGCATTATAGATGCCGCCCGCAAAGTCGTCGGCGTGGGTAGCGTGGGCACTCGCTGCTGGCTGGTCTACTTAGAGGGGAAAGATCGCAACGATCCGCTATTTCTGCAAGTTAAAGAGGCCCGCCCCTCGGTCCTAGCGCCCTACTCAGAGGCCCTCTGCCACTACCGTCTGCCCGACAACCACCAGGGGCACCGAATAGTAATTGGCCAGCGCCTGATCCAGGGCGCGCCGGATATTTTTCTGGGCTGGGGCGAGCTGGATGGGGTGCACTACTACCTGCGTCAGCTGCGGGATATGAAGGGCGGCGTCAAACTAGAACCCGATAAGTTTCGGGTCTCGGCGCTGCCTGACTACGGCGCCGTATGCGGCTGGGCGCTGGCCTTGGCCCATGCGAAGTCGGGGGATGCGGCCATGCTAGCGGGCTACCTGGGCAAAAGCGAATCTCTCGATGATGCCCTGGTCAAGTTTGCTGAAGCCTACGCCGACCAAACCGAGCGCGACTATGACCAGCTCGCCGCCGCCGCCCGCCAAGGGCGCATCGCGGTGGCGAGCTAAGGCGATGGTCTGCCCAGAACTTACCCTGTCATGCCTGCCCCCGGCCTTTGCGGGCGCAGGCTCCGGGCGGGAATCCGGGCCGAGGGGCTAGCGATATGGGGGATCATCTTTCGCAGAAATTAGTACACGAGGGCGAAAGTTTCCCTCCCCTGGTAAGGGCTCCCTACCGTGAACCGTAAGCCGTGAACCGTGAGCCGTGAACCGTAAACCCTACACCTCAGCCTCCTGACGATGCATTGCTACGCGAATGCACCCTACGGCACCCTAAAATTTAAGCTTGACGCTGCACTGGTTATCGGCATTGCTGGACGCAGTTATGAATCAAGCATTCAACGTCCCTCGTAGGGGCAAACGGCCGTTTGCCCCTACCCAAATTCATGCCTCAATTCAGCAACACCGGTTATCTGTCGCAATACTGGGAGATCCTGCAAACTCCTGCCGATCTGAGCCTATAGCGATAATTTCGCAGGCTCAAAAAATTGGCCACCTTTTTCGATCAAATTTGTATGATGAGATGGCATACGGTACACAGCTAGCCCTCGGCCCAGGCCGGTATCCTACGCCAGCGTCAGTCGTTTAACATAACGCCCTAGCTATTTAGATCCCCCACGATGCTATCGTCTCCCCCTGCCATTCGTCGCGGTAAATCTCTGTATGCGCAGGTCTATCAGGCGCTGCGCTCTGCCATCCTCACCGGCGAGCTGGCCCCGGCGGATCGGCTGATTGAAACCCAGCTGGCGGAATGGCTACAGGTTAGCCGCACCCCCCTGCGCGAAGCCCTACGGCAGCTCCAGCAGGAGGGGTTGGTTACCGCCGATGTCAGCGGTGGGCTGCGGGTAACGACCATTACGGCGGCGGAGGCCAGCGAGCTGTACGACTGCCGGTTAGCCCTGGAAAGCTTAGCGGTGGCGGGGGCCTGCACCCACGCCAGCCCCGAACAGCTCCAGCGCATCGAAGCCTGCGTGGTGCAGGCCGAGTCACTGAACGCCATGGCCGCCGGAGAGTCTTCTCACCAGCACCTGCTGGATGTGGATTACCGGTTTCACCACCTGATTGCCGAAGGTTCGGGCAACAGACGGCTAATCTCGCTCCTTGACGGGCTATTTGATGCCATGGCCCTGCTGCGCATTCAAACCCTGAACCAAAACCCCAAGGTGCTCGATATTCGGCTCGAGCATCGCCAAATTTATGAGGCTATTCTCACCCGTAACCCCGCCATCGCCACTGCGGCCATCACCCAGCACTTAACCGCTAGCAAGGCCCGCGTTGTTCAGGAAATTGAGGCTTACCAGGACTAACCTAGTAGAGTGCGGCGTAATTTATACACCATCAGCGATGACAGAGGTGTAGGGTTCACGGTTCACGGTAGGGAGCCCTTACCAGGGGAGGGAAACTTCCGTTGTCGTGTGCTAGGGCGAAATTTATTGTTAATATTTAGTAATAACTTTTTAGGCTCAATGGGTAAATTGCTGGTTCACCAGGGATAGGGGCCAGGCTAGCTCAACATCTTTTGAGCAAGGCCCGGGGCAGCTACCACGGCTGAAGAGCGATTTAGGGCAACGGCTATTTTGAGCTGTTGCGCTGTTTTAGCGGTTCTATGGGGCAACCCGTTCCTGAGGGAATTTGAACTGGAGTCTAAGCGTCATGATTGACTGAGTCTTAGCTGTTGCGAGGATCTGGTTATGGGGGGAACCACTTACATTGCCCAGTTACTTGTAGACGGCTACAACATGATTGGGGCCTGGCCGACGCTGGTTCAAACCAAGCAGGAGGGCGGGTTTGAGGCGGCCCGGCGAGAGTTGACTGAAATTTTGGCCAACTACAGCGCCCGCAAAGGTTTAGCGACGTTTTTAGTCTTTGATGCCTACGGTGTGCAGTCCCCCAGTTGCCAGGATGTCATTACGGCTAACTTATCTGTGCATTACACGGCCTTTGGCCAAACCGCCGACGCCTATATCGAAAAAATCTGCTCGCAGCTAATGCATCGCTCGACCCGCAACCATCGCACGATTGTGGCTACCTCTGACCGTGCCCATCAGCTCACGGTGGTTGGGTATGGGGCTGAGTGGATGTCGGCTAGACAGCTAGAGCGCGACGTAGAGCTATCCCATTCTCGAGAAGGGGGGGGCTACGCCCCTCGGCCTCGGCCCTCAAACCGATCGTTGCAGCGGGGCCTAGATGCCGCCACTCGCGAAAAGCTGGCCAGGCTCAGGTTTGGTCTTAGGTAGCGTCTCCCCAGGGCGGTGCCGGCCATTGGGTGCCTTCACGGTGCAGGCCGCCGCCCAAAGCAGATACTGGTTCGGTTACCCTCCAGATCAGGGCGGGTATCTTCACGCAAAATTTTATCGAAAGGGTTGTCAAGACTACACACTTCTCGCTAGGATAAGTTTCGCTATCCTCAGTAGCTCAGTGGTAGAGCGGTCGGCTGTTAACCGATTGGTCGTAGGTTCGAATCCTACCTGGGGAGTTTTATCAGCTCAAATGCCATGGGCCCATCCTAGTCTCCCTTTTTGGGAGGGGCCAGGGTGGGCTTGACCCTGGGCTACGGTTTGTAACCCAGGTGGATTAACCTGGGCAGAAAATTCTAAAGTAATCCTTAAGGCCATGGCAGCCGGGTCATATCCCTCAAGAAAATTTAGGGAGCTGAAGAAAATCTAGGGTATTGCTTATAATTTATGCAGGAATTGTATTATTCCGACATAGCTCTTTACATAAGAGTGCTAGGCTTCTAGGGCAGTAGGCAGCCCTGCTCCTACCGCCCTAGAAGCCCTTAGTACTCGTACCGCTCCTAGGGCACCAGCGCGATGTTCAGACCGTCCAATTAGATGAATGATGCCCCGTATACTCGTCATTGATGATGATCCCGCTATTGCGGAGCTAGTGTCCATTAACCTGGAGATGGCTGGCTATGATGTTAACCAGGCCGGTGACGGCATCAAAGGTCAGGCCTTAGCTGTGCAGCTCATCCCCGACCTGATCATGCTTGACTTGATGCTGCCCAAGGTCGATGGCTTCACGGTCTGCCAGCGCCTGCGGCGCGATCGGCGCACGGCAGATATTCCGGTGCTCATGTTGACCGCCCTGGGGCAGACCCAGGACAAGGTAGATGGCTTCAACGCCGGAGCCGACGACTACCTGACCAAGCCCTTTGAGCTAGATGAGATGCTGGCCCGGGTGCGCGCCCTGCTGCGCCGTACCGACCGCATTCCCCAGGCGGCCAAGCACAGCGAAATTTTGAACTACGGCCCCCTGACGCTGATTCCCGAGCGCTACGAGGCGATCTGGTTTGAGCAGACGGTGAAGCTAACCCACCTTGAGTTTGAGCTGATTCACTGCCTGCTCCAGCGCCATGGCCAGACGGTTTCGCCCAGCCAGATTTTGCAGGAGGTCTGGGGCTACGAGCCTAACGACGATATCGAAACCATTCGGGTACATGTGCGGCACCTGAGAACCAAGCTAGAGCCTGATCCCCGACATCCTAAATACATCAAGACGGTGTATGGGGCGGGCTACTGTTTAGAACTACCGACGACAGAGCAGACCTTGGCAGAGTCGGCCTCGTAAGGTCACGGCAGGGGGCAACGTCAGGGCAGGGCTACCTCTAGGGGATTTTGGCTGCTAACGGCAATGCCAGGGGCAGCCTAACCGTAAACGTCGTCCCCACCCCTAGGCGGCTGGTGACGGCAATGGTACCCCCTTGCAAGTCCACAAACTGCTTGATAATGCTGAGCCCCAGCCCGGTGCCGGGGATGTTGCTGACGTTGCGGCCCCGGTGAAACGGCTCAAACAGGTGGCGCTGGTCGGCTGGGGGAATGCCGATACCCTCATCCTGCACCTGAAAAACCAGCTGCTGCTGTCGTTTGGCAAGTTTAAGATAAATAGCCTTGTCGGCGGCGGTGTAGCGGATGGCGTTAGAGAGCAGATTGCTGAGAATCGACCGCAGCAGGCGTTCATCCAGATGCCCCAAAAGCTGGCGACTGCGACAGAAAAACTGGATTGGCTGCTGGGGGCGGCAATAGTCACTCTCGGCCAGTAACGCTTGACAAAACGCAATTAGATCGAGGGTTTGGGGGTTGACCTCCAGAACCTTGGCCTCGATTTTACCAATCACTAAAATATCGTCGATCATCTGGGTCATGCGTTCGACGTTGGCTTTGACGGTGAGCAGGTAGTCGATTTTTTCGTCGGGTTGTAGCTGGGTGTCGTAGCGGTTGAGGGATGACACCGAGAGGGCAATGTTGTTGAGGGGGTTACGAAACTCGTGGCAGACCATGGCGACGAAGCGCGATCGCAGCTCACTCAGCTCCCGCAGCTGCTGGTTCACCTGCCGTAGCTCAGCGGTGCGCTCCTGCACCTTGAGCTCTAGCTCTTCGTTCGTGCGCTGTAGCACCTGCTCGGCCCAACGCCGCTGGGTAATGTCGCGAAAGGTGACCACCGAGCCAATCAGCCGTCCCTCCTCATCGCGCATGGGGGTGCTGATATATTCCACCGGAAAGCTGGTGCCGTCTTTGCGCCAGAACACCTCATTGGTAACCCGGTGCACGCTGCCATCCTGAAACGCCGCGTAGATGGGGCAGGCCTCGCGCTGGTAGGGGGTGCCATCGGCCAGGGAATGGTGCATCACCGCGTGCATTGATTGGCCAATTAGCTCGGCCATCGACCAGCCGATCATATCGGCGGCGGCGGGGTTGACAAAGGTAACGTTGCCATTGAGGTCGAGGCCATAAACCCCTTCGCCCACCGCATTCAGGATGAGCTGGTGCTGGCGACGAAGGTGTTCTAGCTCTTGGCCTACGGGTTCACGGGTGGGGGTGGCACGAGGGGGTTCTTGGGCGGACAACCAGTAGTTTAGGGCCATAGTCGCTATTGATTTGGTTTCAGTCTGTTGCGGTTAGAGTTGCGGATAGAGTTAAAAAACATGGCCATAACGGTATTGCGGTACACAACAGCCCCTGATCTTAAGGACTACTAAAGAAGGGTGAGGTGGTATTCAGTGATTGACAGACGCTGATTTTAGGTCAGAGATATTTAACCAATAAAGCATTTTTTGGAGCCATTGCGGCTGGTAATTTTTCTCCGAAAGCAATGCTGAAAGAATGATCATGAAAAAGATTTTAGTGATTGAAGATGAGGCCCAAACCCGCCAGATTTTTCTGAAATGTTTGGAATTTGAAGGGTTCGGCGCTTTTGGGGCCAGCAACGGTAACAGCGGCGTCACCCTAGCCCAAAAACACCAGCCCGACCTGGTGGTGTGTGACATCATGATGCCCGATATGGATGGCTACTCGGTACTCTCGGCCCTCCGTAAACAGCGGCAAACGACGCGGATTCCGCTGATATTTTTGACGGCTAAGGTCACCATGGCCGACCTGCGGCGCGGGATGGAAATGGGGGCCGACGATTATCTCACTAAGCCCTGTACCATCGAGCAGTTTTTGGCCGCCATCAACAGTCGCCTCCATCGCCAGGCCCAACTAGCTGAACTTTGTGGAACAGAGACCTTAACTCCGGAGCCGTTATCCCCCACGGTTGATATCTTTCCCACCGATCTGAAGCTGGCCAGCATATTTCGCTTTATTGAAGCAAACTATTGCCAGCCGATCAGCCTTAACGACGTGGCCCAGGAGGCCGGATACTCCCCCGCTTACTTGACCAACCTGGTGCAGGAGCAAACCGGGCGCACCGTTAAACAGTGGATTATCGAACGGCGCATGGCCCAGGCCAGAACGCTGCTGGCCACCACCAGCCAGTCAATACGACAGGTGGCAGAAACCTCTGGCTACACCGACGCCGGATATTTTACCCGGCAGTTTCGCCAATTCCACGGCGCCTCTCCCCAGGTCTGGCGACAGCAATCTGTAGCTAAATTAACCAATTGACCCTTAATTTAAGGGTCAAAAATAAGTTCTAAAGAAAGTCCCATTAAATTCAAAACTTGATCCAATGCGATTTGAAATTGGGCTTGGTAAGGTGCTAACTAACTTAACTTGCTAACCCCAAGAAAAAAGTTTTGTCGCATTCAGCCTGACCGCCCATGGTTATATCTGCCGCCGCCCAGTCGCTCAGTGACTGGGGTAACCTTACCTGTACCCCAGCTGCCTTAATTCAGTCTGAAAAAGCCTGCAACGTATGTGGCCAAACGCACTTTAGCCACGACCACTGGCAGTTTGCCCAAACCATGCCCGAAGACCCGGTGGACATGGTGGATGACCTCGTAAAAATGGGGATTTACAAAGAAAATCAGCTTCGCATGGCGGATACCGTTAATGCCTACGAGCTGAGAAAAGCGCTGTTCTTAAAAACCGTGGGGCGCGGCCAGCCTAGCCGCGAAAAGCTAATTCTAGCCCTCTGCCACCAGGCGGGCGGGTTAGAAAACGCCTTTGCCGCCGCCTTTGGCCCCCAGGCGGGCCTATTCTTTGCCGATTCGGTGCGCAGCGGCGGTGCCACCCGGCGAGAGTTTTTGCGCAACATGGCGGTGGGGGCGGCCTTGGTGACCCTAGCCAGCTGTGGCAATGCTAGTAGCCCCAGCGCCGAAGACGCCCCCGCCGCCCCCGTAGTCACCGGCGATTTAGAAAAGACCGACCTGCAAATTGGGTTTATCCCGATTACCTGCGCGACCCCCATCATCATGTCAGAGCCGTTGGGCTTTTATGAGAAATATGGGTTCAACGCCAAGGTAGTGAAAATGCCCAGCTGGGGCGCCGTGCGCGATTCGGCGATCGCTGGAGAGCTAGACGCCTACCACATGCTTGCCCCCATGCCCATCGCCATGACCCTGGGCCTGGGCTCGGCTAGCTTTGGGGTAAAGCTGGCCAGCATTGAGAATATCAACGGCCAGGCGATTACCGTCGCTGAAAAGCACAAGGGCCAGGTCAACGGCCCCGCAGACTTCAAGGGCTTTGTGCTGGGGGTGCCCTTCCCCTACTCTATGCACAACCTGCTGCTGCGTTACTACCTGGCATCGGGGGGGCTAAACCCGGATGTGGATGTGCAAATTCGCCCGGTGCCGCCGCCAGACAGCATTGCCCAACTGATCGCGGGGGATATCGACGGCATGTTGATGCCTGACCCCTTTAACCAGCGGGCGGTATATGAGGGGGCCGGGTTCATCCACAAAATCACCAAAGACCTGTGGGATGGCCACCCCTGCTGCGCCTTTGCCGCCAGCGACCAGTGGATTAGCGACCACCCCAACACCTTCCGCTCGGTAAACAAAGCCATTATCGAAGCCGCCGCCTACGCCCAGGATCCGGCTAACCGTCCCGAAATCGCCGCCGCCATTTCCGACCGGGCCTTTTTGAACCAGCCCGTAGAGGTGGTTGAAGCGGTGCTCACCGGCAACTTTGAGGATGGCCAGGGCAACAGCTTTGAAATCCCTGACCGAATTGGGTTTGACCCCTACCCCTGGCAGAGCTTTGCCAAGTGGATTTCGTCTCAGCTCGTGCGGTGGGACCTGCAGGGCGACGGCAAGGCGGCCCAGGTAATTACCGACGACACCTACGCCCAAGTTGGGGAAGACATCTTTCTAACCGATTTAGCCCGCGAGCTGGCCCAGGACCTGGGGCAAGAGCCGCCCACCGAAACCAACCGGGTAGAGAAGCTGGCCTTTGATACGTTTGATCCCGCCGCTCCTGACACCTACGTTAAGGAACAAATCGATCAGTTCGGAATGTAGTCGTGAGACCAAGGTCGCCCATAGGAGGTAGATACCATGGCGCTCAGTAACGCCACCAGTGGATTTGGAAAGATTGACCAGGGGAATTCGCCCTGGCTGACCGAAAATGTCAAAGCCTTGGGCCTATTCCTGCTCTCCCTCAGCCTATTTCTGCTGTTTTGGGAATTTGGGGCCCGCTCAGGCTGGTTTGCCAAGGGCATGCCCCCCGCCAGCGTCACCATTAAGGAGTTTTGGTGGTGGGTGACCAACCCCTTTTTCAACAACGGCCCTAACGATTTGGGCATCGGCTGGAACCTGCTGATTAGCCTGCGGCGGGTGGCCATTGGCTATACCCTGGCCTCCCTGGTGGCCGTGCCCCTGGGGATTTTAATCGGCATTTCGCCGGTGGCCTACAAGGCCTTTAACCCCTACGTACAGCTGCTAAAGCCGATTTCTCCCCTGGCCTGGCTACCCCTGGGGCTGTACATTCTGAGGGATTCTGAGCAAACAGGCATTTTCATCATTTTCATCTCTAGCATTTGGCCAACCCTAATCAACACCGCCTTTGGGGTAGCCAGCGTCGATCAAGACTATCTGGATGTGGCCAACACCCTGGGGGCCTCTCGCCTGCGCACCATTGTGAAGGTGATCATTCCGGCGGCGCTGCCCAACATTGTGTCGGGGTTACGCATCAGCATGGGCATTGCCTGGCTGGTAATTGTGGCGGCCGAAATGCTGCTGGGCACGGGCCTGGGCTACTTCATCTGGAACGAGTGGAACAACCTGTATATTCCGAATATTTTGGTGGCCATTTTCATCATTGGCCTGGTGGGGCTGCTGCTCGATAGTCTGTTTGCGGCCCTGGAGAAGTTTGTAGCGTTTGGTCGAAACTCATGAGATTGGCACCTGTGAACAGTTTCTCTCCTGTGGAGCCAGGGTCGCCGTCGGCCCAGTTGTCCATCCAGAACGTGACAAAGGTCTTCCCCGGCAAGAAGGGCCTGTTTAACCAGCTCACCGGCAAAACCAGCCCTGATTTTGTCGCCATCCAGGATGTTTCCATGGAGATCGAGCCGAACACCTTTGTCACCATCATTGGCCCCTCCGGCTGCGGCAAGTCTACCCTGCTAAACATGATTGCGGGCCTCAGTCCGATCACCAGCGGCGACATTTTGCTCAACGGTGTTCCCATTATCGGGCCGGGGCCAGACCGGGGCATGGTGTTTCAAAACTACGCCCTGATGCCCTGGATGACCGTGGAAGAAAACCTTCGCTTTGCCGTCGAAACCGTCAACCCAAAGCTGTCGCCCAAGGGGATGGGCCGGATTATTAAGGAGCACATTCAGCTAGTGGGGCTGACCGGGGCCGAGGGCAAGCACCCCCACGAGCTGTCGGGGGGCATGCGCCAGCGGGTCGGCATTGCCCGCGCCCTGGCCATCAACCCCCAAATGCTGCTGATGGATGAGCCCTTCGGCGCCCTCGATGCCCTCACCCGAGGCTTTTTGCAGGATGAGATCGAGCGCATCTGGGAGCAGCAGCGCAAGACAGTGATCATGATTACCCACAGCATCGAAGAGGCTTTGCTGCTGTCAGATCGTATCGTGATGATGACCCGAGGGCCAGCGGCGCGGGTCGATGAAATTCTGGAGGTTCCCTTTCCTCGCCCCCGCAACCGCGAAACCATCGACCAGCACCCCGCTTACCACACCCTGAAAGCGGAGATGGAAAGCCATCTATTCCGCGAGACTCGGGCGGTGGAGGCGGCAAGGGTGAAGGGGTGAGGAGCGGAGGAGTGAAGGGGTGGTGGAGAACCTCATTCCCTCGTAGGGTGGGCATGGCCCACCAGCTAAGGAACCTCATTAACCTCATTCCCTCGTAGGGTGGGCATGGCCCACCAGCTCTAGCCCGGTGCTGTCCAATGTTTGCTTGTTACTTTTGAAAGGATCTCAGCCATGACCACTTCAGCCATTACCGAAACCCTCCTGGCCGCCAAGAAGGCCGCCGGGCTGACCTTTGCCGACCTGGAGGCCAAAGTCGGCTGCGACGAGGTGTGGATTGCCTCGGTCTTCTACCGCCAGGCCAGCGCCTCGGTAGAAGAAGCCACCAAAATTGTCGAAGCCATCGATGCGCCCCCCTACTTGATCGAAGCCCTCACCGAATATCCCGTTAAGGGCTCGCTAGAGCCAGTGATTCCCACCGACCCATTAATCTACCGCTTTTACGAGATCATGCAGGTCTATGGCATGCCGCTCAAAACCGTCATCCACGAAAAGTTTGGGGATGGCATCATGAGCGCCATCGACTTCACCATCGACGTGGAAAAGGAAGCCGACCCCAAGGGCGATCGCGTCAAGGTCATCATGTGCGGCAAGTTCTTGCCCTACAAAAAATGGTAGACCCCGGTTCCCTGGCCTGACTCACCAACTCCCTGGGCTGTTGGCCAGTGCTGGCAGCCGCCTTTCCTATGTTCCGATGGATTGGGGTCTTTTCGACTTAGACCAAATCTGAGTCGTATCGCCCCGATTCCCAACCGGCCAAACCGTAGGGGCAAATGGCATTTACCCGATTGAATCGGGGGTAACCAGGCAGGATTTGGTATTAATTCAAAGTTCAAAGATGGTATCTCTATGAGTCCCAAACCTATCGTGCCGCCGTTTGATCGAGCCGCCGCGATCGCCAAAGCCCGCATGGCCGAAGACGCCTGGAACAGCCGCGACCCCGACCGGGTGGCCTTGGCCTACACCGAAGACAGCCACTGGCGCAACCGGGCCGAAGTCTTCCAGGGGCGAGAGGCGATTCGCGCTTTTCTGCGCCGCAAGTGGGACAAAGAACTGGACTATCGCCTGGTCAAAGAAGTCTGGGCCTTTGGCGACCACCGCATCGCCGTGCGCTTTCAGTACGAGTGGCGCGACGACGCGGGCCAGTGGTACCGCGCCTACGGCAACGAAAACTGGGAGTTTGACCCCAGCGGCCTGATGCGGCGGCGGGAGGCCAGCATTAACGACCGCCCGATTAGCTCAGCGGAGCGGCGGTTTGACTGGCCCGCACCGGGGTCACGGCCCCCAGAGCATCCGGGGCTGCTTGACTCGCCGGTTTAGGAGATTTCTAGCCAAGAACTTACCTCGTCATTCCCGCCCCCGTTTCCACGGGGGCAGGCTCCGGTAGGGAATCCAGCCCAATCGCCTAAGTACAGAGTTCCGTTGACCACTCCTGCGATCCTCGGTTGGGCTGGCAGCGCACCTGGCGACCGGCCCAGTCTAGCCGCCACTGGTCGCCCTCGGGCACAAACTCCAGGCGGTAGCGCATGCCCTCGACAGAGTCATCCAGCCGCCCCGTCTGGGTCAGGCTAACCAGCGCCTGGGTAGGGGTTTCCTCGACCAGCATCACCTCCTGGTTAAAGTTACCTTCCCCTGGGTCTGACTGGCCAAAGGCCGCTACAGCAATTTCTTCAGGGTCAGCGCCGACCAGTAGGTCGGGCTCGGGTAAGGGCACTTCGCTGTAGGCCGAGCGATCTTCCGTCGGCTCGACTACAGAACCACTGTCAGGGGTTTCGACCTCTGGGGTCGGCGGCGTTGGCGTGCAGGCTGCGATCGCGCCCAGCAGTAGCCCCATACTCATCCCGGTCGCCAAAAATTTGTTTGTCATTACAGTTACGCTATTGCTTAGGTTATCCAGGCCAGTAACCCCGGTTTTGTCAAGCTTCAAGCACTTCTGGCTGTTCAGCAAAACCCAGGGCTGGCCATTACAGATGGTACATCAGCCAAAATTCGCTGGGGGAGAAGAATGTAGTTCCGTTAACCCTGTTCCCACGCTAACCTCGTCCCCATGCTCTGCGTGGGAATGCACCCGAGAGGCGCTGCCTGAGTACCCACTAGTCGCAAAAACGTAACAATTATGACTTGCATCCGGTTCTCGGATGGGTTAAATTGCTGAGCTTGAGCTGTGAGCGTGCCGCTTGTCTTTCCAAAAATCTGGTCAAACGCCACTGGCGAATGCTACCAACCCCCACCATCGGCTGCCCCCAAGGCAGATACAGGCCTGACTGCCTGACACATCTCCGGAACCCCCTGATTTCTCGTCGGAGGCTTTGCCCGAAAGCCCCTTAGAACAAGCCTTTCAGTTCCAGGCTATGAACGATAGACTTCAGCTCTGAGACAACGTGTTTTCAAGGCTTTTGGGACTTGTGTCAGGCAGCCAGGATACAGGCTGTCTCGGAGACTGAGGGTATTTTACCCAGGCCGCCCTGCACTGCAATGTCTAGGGCGGCCAAGTTTTGGGGATTCCTACCCATTGTTTCAAAGAAATCCCAATGATGTTGAAGTTTACCCGTCAAGATCCCCGAGTTCTTCAAGAACTCGGGGATCTGAATCCGCGTTAGGGGGCAGGTGCTTTCAAAACACCTGCCCCCTCGCCCCCCGCCGCGGGCACCCACAGCACCGACTTCACCGGGCGCTGAACCGGTTCCCCGGCTCCATCTAGACGACCGTGGTAGCTCGTGCCGTCATAGACCAGGGTAGACGAACTGCCGCCATCCAAATTCAGGGCCTGCACCACCCCCCGCTCAGCCAGAAATGTGCCTAAATCGGCCAGGCTCATCCCCGTTGGCGACACCCCTGGCACCTGGGCCACCATCACTAAAAGAATCGAGCCATCGGCCTTGAGGCCCACCGCCGAGCGGGCGTTAGCGGCCCGACTGCCCAGGGCATCGCGGGGGGGCGCAGCGGTGTCATCCACAAATCCCTCGGCTACGGCGGTGTCCTGGGGTAAAAGCTGGGGGCCAGCGCCGATCGCATCCACCAGGGTGCAGCCGGTGGGGGTGGGCTCCTGGTGGGGGGCAATGGCGTAAGTGGGCGTGCCGCCGCAGTCGTAGCGGCGAAACTCCGACCGATTGAGAATTTTATCCATATAACTTGCCAGATCGGGATTGTCCACCAGGCGCTGGTTTTGGCCAGGGTCGGCCACTAAGCTACCGTCCACTACCCCAAAGGAAGTCGTGAGACCGTTGGCGGGGTCAAAAAAACCGGCGTTGAGGGCCGTTCTGGCGCACCCCGGTGCCCCACAGGCGGCCGCCGCAATTTGATTGACCGGCGCGAGGTCAGCGGCCACGGCCACCCGCACCGGATAGCGCACCGGGTCGGCAATGGTTACCAGGTGAACCGTAGCCGCAGGTAGCGTCACGGTTTCATAGATGGGCGGCAAATCGGGAATGGCGACCGGGGTTACGGTCGTCTCTCCGGCATTGATGGCGGCAGGGTTAGGCACAGTTCCACAGCTCGACAGGCCCAGGCCCAGCAGCCCTAAACTCAGGAGCAGTTTACCTATAGCCCTGGAGGTAGGTTGGGAGCGGTGATAGCGCATAGCAACTTTGGGGAAGGCGTGGTTAGCAGTATACCGGGAGGGGCGTGGATGGGCGCTGCCCTGAGCTTGTCGACGGGTGGAGGAGGTGGGGGATGGGGGCATACTTGGGAGGTAAGGTCTTGGCTAAGCGTGATGGCGGTTCCTACGATCACAAAGGATGGCGACGGGCCGCTGATTTACCCGCCCGTGTCGGTGATTGTGCCGGTCTACAATGGCGAGGCTGACTTACCGGCTTTAGTAGAACGGCTGCTGGCGCAGACATATCCCGCCGACCGGGTGGACTATTGGCTGGTGGATAACGGCAGTGGCGATCGCACCCCCCACCTCCTCCAGGCCGCCGTGGTCGCCGCTAAAAATCAGGGCGTCCGCTGCCATACCCTGGCCTATAGCGCTGTGCAAAGCTCCTACGCGGCCCGCAATGCCGGAATTCGCGCCGCCAAGGGCGAGATTTTGGCCTTTACCGATGCCGACTGCCAGCCCCAGCCGACCTGGCTAACGGCCCTGGTGCAGCCCTTTGGGGATGAGGGGGTGGGCCTTGTGGCCGGGGAAATTAACGCCCTCCCCAGCCGCCACTGGCTAGAGCGCTACGCCGACCGCCAGGGCACCCTTTCCCAGGCCAATACCCTAGGCCACCGCTATTTGCCCTATGGCCAAACCGCTAACCTGGCCGTGCGGGCCAGCATTTTTCGGCAGGTGGGGCTGTTTCGTCCCCATCTGACCACGGGCGGCGATGCGGATATTTGCTGGCGCATTCAGCAGGAAACTGACTGGGCCATGGTTTACGCCCAGGACGCGGTGGTCTACCATCGCCATCGTCAGAGTTTGGGGGAGCTACAGCGCCAGTGGCAGCGCTACGGTAGCTCTAACCGCTACCTCCACGAGCTGCACGGCACGGCATTAACCCGGCAGCTTACCCCTGGAGAAACCCGCTATCGCCTGCTGCGCTGGGTGGGTAAAGAGCTGCCCCTGGCCACCGCCAAGCTCCTCACCGGCCAGGGCACGGCGGTAGATTTGGTGGTAACGCCGCTGGATTTGTGGTGCGCCCAGGCCCGCAGCCGAGGTCAGCAGGAAGCTCACCTGTCGGAATCAGCCCGCCAGATCGACTATCTGGGTGAGGAGAGTTAGCGTGCGAATTTTGATGATCTCCGCCACCTTTCCCTACCCGCCTACCCTGGGGGGCACCCAGATTCGGACGTTTTACCTGCTCAAGCACCTGGGCCAGCGTCATGAGATTACCCTGGTCACCCAGCGTTCCCCCGAGGTCACCCCGGCAGACGTGGAGGCCCTGGCGGCTCATGTTGAAAAGCTGGTGCTGTTTCCTAAACCTACCGCCGCCGATTTACAGCCGGGGCTGGGGGGCAAAGTCAGTCGGTTTGCCCACTTTCTGGCTACCGGCACCCCGCCCAGCACCACCTACCTGGCCACCCCGACCATGGTGCAATGGGTAGACGACTGGGTGAGCGCGGGCCACTGCGACGCTATTACCTGCGAGCACAGCGTCAACGAAGTGTTTGTGCAGCCCCACCATCGCCAGCGGGTCGGCAAAGTAGTGGTGGATATCCACAGCTCGCTCTACGGCACCCTGGTTAACCAGCTGGCCACCGGCACGGCAGAGAAGCCCTGGCGCGATCGCCTCAATCTACTGCTAATGCGCCGCTATGAGCGCCGCTACGGGCAAAAATTTTCTGACCTGGTGATCACCACGGAGGAAGACCGGCAGTTCTTTGCCCCGATCGCCAGGGCCACCCCACTACACGTGGTGCCCAACGGGGTTGATCTGGCTGAGTTTCCCTACCGTACTCGCGACCCCGGCGGCCAAACCCTGGTGTTTGTGGGCGCTATGGACTACATCGCCAATGTGGATACGGCCCAATACCTGGCCTTAGAAATTTGGCCCCGGCTACGGCAGCGCTATCCCCAGGCGGCGCTGTACCTGGTGGGGAACAAGCCCACGGCTGCCGTCCAGGCCCTAGGAAATATTCCTGGGGTAATGGTTACCGGACGAGTACCCTCGGTGGTAGAGTACCTGCACCGGGCAACGGTATGCGTGGTGCCCATGCGGATTGGCTTTGGCATCAAAAACAAAACCCTGGAGGCAATGGCGGCGGGGGTGCCAGTGGTGGCTAGCGATCGCGGCCTCGAAGGGCTAGCCGTAGACCATCCCCAGCGGGCGCTGCGGGCTAATACCCCAGACGAGTACGTGGCGGCTATCACCAAATTATTTGAGCAGCCCGCCCTGCGCGCTACCCTGGCCCTGCGCGGGCGCGAGCTAATTGAAACCACCTTTACCTGGCAGCGGGCCGGGCAGGCCTATGAGCGGGTGCTGGAGCGTTGATAACCCGCCTAACTCGTTCCCAGGCTCCGCCTCCCGTTCTCTTGGCGGCAAAACCACCCTGGTGGGTACCCAGGCAGAGCCTGAACATCAGAATCCCTGAGGCTTGTTATTCTTCATTCTGCGCGGCAGCAAACACGTCCGCTGCACTCACTGTCAGCGCCCCTAAATAAGACGAGTAAAGCCGCTCCTCGCCCCTAAACCTGGCTCTTTCGGCATAGACACCATCCGTCAGGCCTAGTACCAAAATTGTAGTCTGCTGCGGATCCACAATCCAGTATTCTGGTATGCCTAAATCTTGATACTGCATACGCTTGGCTACATAGTCTCGGTTGCGCTGTACCTCTCCCGGAGAAACAATTTCGACCACTAGCACTGGCGGGGCCATCGACAGTCGCAGGGTGTTGCGGAGCTTGAGTTGCTCGCTGTGCTCCGCTCGAAGAACCGTTAAATCGGGGTAGCGATTTCTGGGTTCCCCTCGCACTTCTAGCTCTAGCCCGTGCCCCCGCAGGCGGCGATAACCCACCAGAGGTAACAGTGTGGCCCATAAAAAATTGGCGATCTCGACGTTAAAACCCGATTCCGGCGGCACGGCAATCAGTTCTCCGTTAAAAAGCTCGTACAGGCTATCCGTTCCGTCGTCGTAGGATAGGTACGCCTCAAAACTCTGAAACCGTGGCTTGAGCTGAATCATGGGTTTAGGAAAGGGCTTGGTAAGCCTTGGCCGGGAAAATTGCTGACTACATCCCATTCTACGCCGCAGCGAGAATTCGGGTTTCTGGGCTAGAGCCAAGATTGATTCACTCGCTCCAGCACAGAACGCTGAAATGCCCCTCTCAGACCCCGCCGCCTCACCCTGGCGGCAGAGTTACCCCGTAGGTGCTCAGCCAGAGCCTACTTGGTGATCAGACATCAGAATCTCTGACCGCCAACCCGCCTAGTGCTTTGTCAAAGCCAAATTTTAGGGTAAACCGATCAGCTTGTAGTCAGCGCTTTAGCGCTAAAGCGCTGACTACTAACCCGAATCTTTAGGGTTGACGCTGCACTAGTCGTCTGTCGAGCTTATAAATTAGACAAACCACTAGACCTTCACATACTGAGGATTACTAAATCATGGCCGCCCCCCAGGATGAAACCCTAGCCCAGTTCTGGCAAACCGTTGATCAGCACCTGATTCGCTACACCAGCAAATTTTCGCCCGTGGTGATCGAGCGCGCCGCTGGTACTTATATTTACGATCGCTCAGGCCGAGCCATTTTAGATTTCACCTCCGGCCAGATGTGCTCCACCCTGGGGCACAACCATCCCGCCATTGTGGAGGCCATTCAGCGGGCCTGTCAGGAGGCCATTCACCTGTTCAGCGGTATGCTGTCGCCGAATGTTGTGCATTTAGCAGAGGCGCTGGGTGAACTACTGCCTCCTGAGTTGCAAAAGATGGTGTTTCTCAACACCGGCAGCGAGTCGAACGAGGCGGCCCTGCGCCTGGCCAAGCTCCACACCGGCGGGTTTGAAGTGATTGGCTTTAGCTCCTCCTGGCACGGCATGACCGGGGGTGCCAGCTCCAGCACCTACGCCGCCGCCCGCCAAGGCTATGGCCCCGCTATGCCCGGCACTATGGTGTTGCCCACCCCGAACTGCTATCGATGCCCCATTCAGCACTGCCAGGATCGCTGCGATCTAACCTGTCTAGAAGTGGGCATGGGGCTGGTGGACTGCCAATCCGTCGGGGCCCAAGCCGCTGTGATAGTGGAGCCCATTCTCAGCGCCGGGGGCATGATTGTGCCCCCCGACAACTATTTTCCCCGCCTGCAAGAACTCTGCCAGGAGCGCGGCATGGTGATGATTTTAGACGAGGCCCAAACCGCCTTTGGCCGCGTTGGCAGCACCTTTGCCTTTGAACAAATTGGCATCGTACCCGATATTTTGACGGTTTCTAAAACCCTGGGCGGGGGGCTACCGCTGGCGGCCACCATCACCAGCGATGCTATTGAAGCCGACTGCTACGAAAAAGGGTTTATCTTTTTTACGTCCCATGTGTCTGATCCACTGCCTGCCGCCGTGGGGCTGGCGGTCTTGCGGGTGCTTGAGGCCGAGCGATTGGCCGACCGCGCCGCCGAAATGGGGGATTACCTGAAAAATGGTCTGCTTACCCTCCAGAAACACTACGATGTCATCGGCGATGTCCGCGGCCGCGGGCTGCTGCTGGGGGTAGAGTTTGTCACCGACCAAGCCAGCCGTTCACCGAACCAGGAACTCGGCATTCAAGTCACCCAGCGCTGCCTAGAACTGGGCCTCAACATCAACATCGTCAGCGGCATTCCCAGCATGGGGGGAACGTTGCGCATTGCCCCACCGCTAACTATTACCCAGCATGAGCTAGACCGGGGGCTAGAGATTTTAGAACAAGCCCTCAAAGACTGCCTGTAGCCTTAACCGTCCGTAGGGTGCATTCACGGCTTCCCTATCCCTGGCAACCGCCCCTAACCTTTGACCTAGCCGCAATGCACCGATGCGGCTGTCCTCAACGAACTGGCCAGCGCTATAGCCCAAAAAAGCCCTTGCTGTCGCGGCAGCAAGGGCTAGAGAACGTAACCGATCGGGTTAATTAAACGCCCTAAGCGATCGGCTCAATTGAATTAAGAGTCACTACCAGATCTCCAAAGTCGTTGTCGTTGAGGTCTTCAAAGCTCCAGACATTGCCGTCTCGCCGAATGCGATCCATACCCAGGATTTCATCCTCAAGGGTGGCAAGATCAGTCAATCTGCCTTGGATGAGGAGTGCGGGGGCGTAGTAGGTGCCCCCAGCCAGAGTCAACTCAAGATCGGCCGCGGTGTTGTTTTCCACAAACACTTCAGCATCGAGCAGGTTAGCGGCGACCGCCGCCTCGTAACCGGCCTCGCCAGGCAGTAGGCCGGCTACTCGACCCTGGGCATCGGTTTCGTAAAACCGCAGGATATTGTCGAAGGCGGCATCGCGCTCAACTGTGATGTTGAGCGCAACTTCGCCGTCAAAGCCAGTCAGGTCAATAACCTCATCGAAGGAAGGCTCTGATGGGTTGTCTGCCCCGTTCCCGAACAGGGTGCGATACATCAACTCGTAGATGAAGGTATTGTCGAGGGTAGAGGGCAACTGGTCAGCATTTAGACCGTAGGCCTTAGCGACAACGTTGCCCGAATAGTCGGACGTGCCTGCCCAGGCGGTGACAAAGTTCCCCATTTCGCCATCTAGGCTGGGCTGTGCCGCAAAGGTGTCTAAGGGGAAAAGCCGACCCTCGGCCCCATCAACCGGGTTCTGGAATGTCTCGATATCGGTAGGGTTAACCGGCAGGGTCAACACTGTATCGAGGGTTTCGGGTAGTTCCGGCCCAAAGGGCGTGGGTTGCCACACCTGTACGCCCCCGGCCTCACTATCTGCCGCCGTCAGCAACAGAGTGTTGGGGTCTTCGTTGCGGATGAAGTCCATCGCTACGCCCAGGGTTTCATCGGCCCGCAGCACAGCTTCTACCACGCCCCGCGAGTTGTTGTCGTTACCCAGGTTATCGGTGCCTTCTTCCTCGGCCACCACCATAAAGCCATCGGCATCCTGTTGCAGGATCGGTAAGGCGGCGGCCATCATTTGGGCCACGGTGGGCTGGTTGGTGGGGCTACCATCGGGTAAGACCTGACCATAGTTTTCCAGTCCCAAAGACTGATTTTGTTCTTCGGGGTTGTCGTTGTAGGTGTCTTCGGCGGCAAAGACTCCCAGCAGCTTGGTCGTTCCGGCAGGGATATTTTGCAGCTCTTCCAGGTCGTAGACGACGGTGTAGCCCGCCGCAGCGGCCTCTTCAATGAGGTTGCGACCATCTTCGCGAATGCCTTCTTCCCCAAAGCGGCCGACGGTACCCACGGGCAGATAGTGAATCTCGCCCCCGCCAAGGATAATGTCAACCCCCGACTCCACCACCTGCCGGGTGATTTCAGCCACATCGCCCCGGTCTTCGGCTTCGGCCAGAAAAGCACCGGTGCCCGGCTCAGCAATAAAGCCGGAGTTGATCACAGCCGTGGCCTTGCCCGCCGCGATCGCCTCTTCTAGAATCGAAACCCCCTCTAGCCCCGACGCCGAGGTCACCGGGTTACCATCTTTGTCTAGCCCAAAGGAGGCTGCTGGAGCCTTGACCCCAAAGGCATGGGTAATGGCCCCCGAGTTAGAGGTGCCGACAATCTGGTCTTCCATGTGCCCCAGATAAACCCCGGAGTCAGACATCAGGTCATAGTTCAGCCGCCCGTCTGGCCCCTGGCTGACAAAGCGGCCTAAACCGTACATCGTGGGGCTGGTGCCATCGGGGTGGAAGAAGATCACATTCCCGGTGTCCTGCGTCGGTTCAGGAGCTGGGATGAATTCGGGCACCTCGCGATCAGGCAAATCGACCTCAAACAGGGTCTCGTACATGGCCCGATAGATATCGGTGTTGTCGATGGTGGCAGGCAGCTGGTCTGCATTCAAACCATGGGCCTTGGTCACAATCGCCCCAGCAAAGTCGGGGGTACCGACCCAGCCGACATCAAAGCTATAGACATTGCCATTGGCCGCAGGCTGGGCCACAAACGCCTCGGTTCCGACCCCCTGTTGACCATCCGCCGGGTTTTCAAAGTCGGGGGCGGCCGTCAGATCCAGGCCCGTGGGGTTGGTGCGAGACGCGCCTGCGGTATCATCGGCATCATCAATTTGCAGCCCGCCCGCTTCACTGTCAGCCGCCGTGAGAATCAGGGTATTGGGGTTGCGATCGTAGAAGTCCAGGGCTACCCCAACGGCCTCGTCGGTGCGGATCATGGACTCCAGCTTGCCCGAGGCGCTATTAATGTTGCCGAAATTATCAGCTCCTTCTTCTTCCAGAATGGTGAGCGAGCCATTTTCAAAGTTAGGATGGCGCTCGGCAATCTGCTGAGCGGCCGCCAGCATCTCGCCCACGGTCGGGGCCGAGGGCACGTAGGGCGGGGTACCTGTAGTGGCCAGGTTTTCGTCGTAGCCCGGTAGGCGACCGTCGGGTGTTTGAACCGAGTCGTTGAAGGTGTCTTCATTGGCGAAAATGCCCAGCACCTTGGTAACGCTCTCATCAGCCGCCACCGAGGCCAGTTGCTCTGCGGTGTAAACGACGGTGTATCCCAGGCTTTCAGCCAGTTCGATCAGGTTGGTATCGGGGCGAATATTCGAGTCCGTCGAGATTTCATCGAGTTGCTCAGCCGACTCAGCATACACTGCGCCAGCCGGTGGCTCTGTTCCGACAGGAAGATAGTTAACTAAGCCCCCGCCAAGAATAATATCTACCCCAGATTCCACCACCTGCCGGGTGATTTCAGCAAACTGCGCCCGGGGGAATGCCGCAAATCCGCTGGCATCTTCGGGTACATCGGTCTGGCCAACCTTGGCGACAAAGGCCCCGGTTCCAGGCTCTGCAATCACCCCAGCATTAATTAAGGTGGTCACTTTGCCCGCGGCCACGGCTTCCTGCACGATGGTTTGGTTAGTGCCAGAAAGTGCAACCAATTCCTCTTCAACAAAACGCCCGGTTACTTCGTCAATGATGGGGTTGCCATCTGCGTCACGGGCAACC
>DAIUJR010000076.1:0-25208 GCA_036848635.1 Nodosilinea sp. CTOTU7336 | reverse complement strand
TGGTACGACACCATGCGCCGACTGCGGCGCAACCGCAGCACAAACACATCCGCCAGGGATGAAACAATCAGGGCGTAGCCAACATTCTTAGGGATAAAGCGCTTGCCCAAGTGGGGAAAGCGCTCGGTTTCCTCCTGGCTGCCCCGCAGGGAGAGGCGATCTTGAAAGGCGTTGGTGATGTCGAGGCTGACGGTGCCCTCGTCGAGCAGGCTGTAGCTGCTGGCAAAGTTGCCGGTAAAGCCAAAGCCCGCCTCCACCGAGGTCATGACGATGAATCCGGCGGAGACTTCGGCGGCGGAGCCGAGAATGGCATCGACTTCGACGCCGAGGCCCGCCTCCTGGGCGCGGGTCCAGCTGTAGCTGACGTTTTCGGTGGCGTTGAGCTGCACAGCGGCGGTGCCATTGTAGTCATCCTCGGCGGTGAGGTTTTCGCTGGGCACCGGGGGCGGCCCCTCGATGTAGCCCAGCAGGGTAGGTTCAAACTGGGCATTGCCCACCCAGCGCACCTCTAAGGTGTCGATGCGCTGGTCTTGCAGGGCCTCAATAAACGCCCCCGACTGAATGTAGGCGTAGAAGCGGCGCATCAGGGCGACGGCCTGGCCCACTTCGCTGGTTTCTTGGGTGGGGTATTCGTTGGCGACCACCAGGGTGCTGTCGGTGTCGCGCTCTAGCTGCCCGATGGGGGTGGTGTCGGGCACCAGGCTGACCTGCCCCAGGGGGGTGGCGTGGTGCCCTTGGGGGGAGCGATCGCGCATTACCGCGCGACCCACGTCATTCATGGGCCAGTAGCCCAGCAGCCCCGGCTCCTCGCCAGTGAGCAGCAGGTGCCGGTGGACCTGAATCTCATCGGCGCTGAGCGCTTCGCCCCAGGTGCTGACTTCGCTGAGGTAGCCCAGGAAGGGCGCTGCCCCATCTGGCCCCGCCCCCAGCCGCAGGCTGCCCCCCAGGGGAATCACGCTGTTTTGGGCGATGCGATCGCTGTAGCGGCTGAGTCCATCCACGTAGAGGTGCAGCTGCCCAGTGGCGGTTTGCCACGTAAAGGCCAGATGATGCCAGCGGCCATCTGCCAAGTTGATTGACTGGGCGGAGGTAGTCTCGCCATTGATGGTGATCTGCACATCCGCCGGGTTGAAAATCTGCCAGCTCCCTCCCTCGGCAGCATAGGTGGCGAGGGTGCCAGCGGCGTTGGGTTCGCGGGTGCGGAGCCAGCCCTCCCAGGTGAGGGCGGTGAGACCGGGTGCAGCGATCACCCCAAAATCAGAACCAGTGCCAAAGTCCTCGATTGCCAGGTGGGCCGCAGGGGTGCCCGCCTCTAGGGCCAGGGCGGTGCCGGGCAGGGCGGGCTGCCAGGCTTCCTCCACAGCGCTGTAGGGCAGGGTGCGCAGCCGACCCCGACGGTCAAAGAAGGTCAGGTGAACGGCGGCGGCCACACTTTCGTATGCGCTGACGGCTCCGGCGGGAGTGGCAAAGCCCAGAACCGCCCCCTGGACAATGCCGCCGTCGGTGGTGGGGATAGTGGGTAGAGCCTGAGCCTGGTTCTCTAGGGCGGCGATCGCCGCCAGGTAGCGACTGCGAATGGTAGCAATCTGCACTTGGACTGCCGCCAGGGCGGCCCGCGCCTCCTCCAGACTGCCCTGGTTCTCCAGGTCTTGCTCTAGGCGATCAAGGGTGGTCTGGGCTAGGTCGCGATCGCGCGCCAGGGCATCTCGCTGGCTGGTGAGGTCGGCAATAAAGCGACGGCCATCGGGGTGAAGATTGCCGCCGGGCTGGTTATCAAAGTCGAGCAGGCCCCAGTTGGTGGTCAAGCCCTGGGTCAGCGCGTCTTGCTCGGGCACAATGCGAATGCGGCTGGCCGAGTCGAGGCTTAGCAGCTGGTCATAGCGGGTGGGGTTGCCGGGGGTGCTGGTGCGCAGGCGCACTGTGGCCTGCTGGCCAAAGCCCAGAAACTCCACCTGCCAGGTCTGCACAAAGTTGGAGCTGGTGCCCTGGCGGCGCACCTGGAGCTGGTCGTAGCGCTGGCGATCGGCGCTGATGCCCGCTGTCAGCAACAGCCGCTCGTCGGAGCGGTGGTGGATGCGCACCAAAAAGACATTGCTCACCCCCCGGTTGGGGTCGATGCCGGTGCGGACAATGCCCCACTGCCAGTCCGGCGGAAATTGGTTGGAGGGGCGACTGCTGGCCAGGATGGGCTGGAGGCCGCCGCTGTAATTGAGGAACTGGGTGAAGCGGGTGCCGATGGGGTTGATGGGGATCACGGCGTAGCGGTGAAAAGGTTCCTCCAGGGCGCGGTTGAGCCGATTGGTGGCAGTTCTCACCCGCTGGTTGAGATCCCGCAGGTGAGTTCGCTGGCTGGCGATCGCATCCCGCAGCACCTGCTCAGGGTCATCACTGGAGAGCTGGGCCTCTAAGAACCGCACCCGCTCCACCCAGCTGGTCTCCTCCTGCTCCAGGGGCGGCAGCTGATCGAGATCGTCTTCCAGGCTGGCAAAATTATCCGCCAGGGCGGGCAGCATCACCTCATCGACAAATTCGGCCTGGGTGACGGTGCGGGCCAGCTGCTCGATGCGGTGGCGGCGCAGTTCCAGGGTGCTCCAGGGGCCACCCGGCGGCGTGATGTGGAAGAACCGCAGGTGGGTCATGCCGGCGGGCACGGTGAATCGAGCCTGGGCGACCCGCCAGCCGTCATCGTCCTCTGCATTTAGGGGGCGGATCTGGGCGGAGACAATGACGGGGTCGGTAGGTTCGCCATTGCGGCCACCTGTCAGCCCTTCAAATACAACCTCAAAGGCTTCTTCAGATTCGTCAAAGGGCAGCATGGGTGCGTCGGTGCGATACTCAACGGTTTCTAAATAGGTGGCCCCCTGCACCACGCTAAACACCTCGCCGTAGCGGTATGCCGCCGCCAGCGAGTCACCGACGGCGCGGGCCAGCCGCCGCCCGGTGGGGAAAGCCCCCAACACCCGCCCGGTGTTGGACTCTAGAGAAAAGTCAACGGTTTCGCCGTTGGCCAGCGACATCAGCGGCCAGTAGCCCACCAGACCCGCCTCGCGCCCCAGCAGTGCACTGTTCTGCCGCTGTTGAATTTCGGCTTCGCCCAGGGCCACGTTCCACAGGCGCACCTCGGCCAGCCAGCCCTGCCAAAAGCCTGCCCCCGACTCGGGGTCTTGCACACCGATCTTGGTGCTAAAGCCGCTGGGCCGGGCCGGGGTGGCCCCTTCGTAGCTGTCAGCCAGTTCGCCGTTGACGTAAATATATAGTGTGTTGCGGCGATCGAGCACCGCCACCAGGTGGGTCCAGGTGTTGAGCGGAATCGACACATTCTCCATCTGGTGCCGCTCGCCGTCAGCGGTGACAAACACCGGGCTGCCCTCGGCCAGCCCCAGGCCGTAGCTGCCCTGCTTGGCAACGATCCATTGCTCTTTGGCGGCGGCGGGATGCACCCAGGCTTCAATGGAGAAATTCCGGGTCAGCTCAAGGGAACGGTCTGAGCCCACATCGATGTAGTCATCCACCCCGTCGAAGGTGAAGCTGGGGCGGCTGGGGTCGGGGTCAGAGGTTTGGTCGCCGCTCACCCCCCGCACCTGGTGCAGCAGGTCGGCGGGCAGCAGCAGGTCTCGGTTGTTTTCGAGCAGCAGGGTGTCTTGGGGTTGGTCATCGATCTGGGCCAGGGTGCCATCGGTGCGCACGCCAAAGATCAGCGACGCCAGGGTGGGGCTGGTGTCAACCGACCCCATGACCTGTACAGGCAGCGCCAGCATGACTCGCACACCGCCCTTGATAAACGAGGTGTCGCCATCCTGGGTGGTCATCTCGCTTTGCAGGCAGAAGCGGGTGGCGGTGGGAGCCTCGGTAGCGGTCAGCTCTTCGCCAGCCTCGTCCCGCAGCACCAGGATGCGCTTGATCAGTCCAGGAATTTGGCGGGGCTGGGGGTCGTCTAGGCTGCCCTCTTCGACGGTGGTGTCGGCCAGGTCAAACAGGCGATCGCTTGACCTACGGATCGAAAACAGCTCGATGCGCCCGGTCTCACCGTTGTGGGCAAAGATATGCCAGCGGCTGACCTCGTGTTCGCTGGTGTTGGTCAGCACCACCGAGAACCAGCCCTGGGTGAGGTTTGTTGTCAGGAGGAGTTCTTGGGTGGGCTCAAAGAAAAAGTTGCCCGCAAAGTCGCGAAAGTCGGGCGTATCAAAGACCTGGCTGCCGCCTAAGCCCTGGGGCTGGGCCGGGGTGAAGCGCTGGCGGCTGCGCTTAAAGCGCACCTCTAGTTTGGGCACCAGCCGCTCCGTGCCGCCGTCAAGCAAAAAGCGATCAACAAATAGGGTGTTGTCGGTGGACTGGCGAAAGACAAACAGGTGTTCGCCGTCGGAGAGCACCTGGATGGGGGCCAGGGCGGTGCGGTGGGCGGTGCTGTACTGCGATCGCACCCACTGATCCACGCCCTCTTCGCGCTCTCGCTCAATCACCGATTCGTCGGGCTGGTCGGTGGGCAGGGGCAGCGGCACCCACTCGCCCCACTGGGATATAGCCGTAGATGGCATGTTTTCTGCCTCCTCTGCGTCTGTTGCTTCGTCCGGTGCTTCGGCAGGCTCAGTCAATTGGGTGGGAGCCGCCGGGGTTTGCCGCACGGCGTAGTGGATGTCGCGGTTGCTATCAATGCCGAACAGGAACACGAGTCCCTGGTGCTGCACGGAGGTCAGGTGCTGGAGGTCGTTGCGGTTAATTTGCATGGATTTGTCTCCTTGGTTAGGGGTGAATAGGTTAGGGTGGGCATTGCCCACCATTGGCCTTGGCTGTCATCCGTTGTCCTCGCCCGCTTTCACGCGAGGAAGGTTGCCTGAGTTGGGTAATAGAGAAAGGGTTTGAAGGTGGGCATTGCCAGCCCTGCGGGGGGTTAGGCGATCGCTACATCCGTCGCCAAGGGCACCAGCTGAGCCGCCGCTGTCGTCAGATCGCCCAACACCGTGACGGTGTCGCCAGTGCTGAGATTGGCGACTAGGCGATCGCTCAGCACCGCCAGCGAAAACTCGCCGCCTGCGCCCAAAAAGCCGCTGAAGTCAATGCGGTCAATGGCCTCAAAGTCGGTGATCACATCGCCATCGCCGCCGCCGCTGGCGATCAGGTCGGCCCCAAAGCGGAAGGTGTCGGCACCGGGGCCGCCGGTTTTCACATCGCTGCCCAGGCCGCCGTCAAGAATGTCGTCGCCCGCGCCGCCGCGCAGTACATCGTCGCCGCTGAGGCCGAGGATGATGTCGTCGCCGCCCTGGCCATTGATCACGTCGTCGGAATCGTTAAAGCCCAGCACCAGGTTGTCCAGATCATTCAAAAAGGTGACGCTGTTGCGGTTCCAGATCCGGCTCTGGGTCGAGTCGGCGTTGAACACATCGAAACTGTCCTGAATGGTCTCGTCACCGTCGAAGAGGATGTTGCCGATGCCGGTGGGCAGGTTATCCAAGTCTTCTAGGGCAAAGCCGCGCAAAATTACCTGGGTGTCATTCACGCCGTCAAAGCGAATTTCAAGATCGTCGCCATGTTGGGTGAGCAATAGGTTTTCAGCCGTCAGCCCCTCGCCAAAGAAATGCAGTTCATCAACCGATGCCCTGGTTTCAGGGGAAGGATTTGACCCGCGACCCACGCCGCCAAACCCGCCTAAAACAACGTCATCCTCGCCCCGATAGACCGGCACCGGATAGCTGCCGCCCCGGGCCACCCCATTGACAAAATTCACGACGCCATTCTGGTTGCCGATAAAGGCATCGAGAAAACCATCGCCGTTGATATCGGCCAAAACCGGGGTGGCGTTGGTGCCCACATCGGGCAAGCGAATCAGCGATGACTCGACAAACCGAGGATCTGTGGGGGTGCCAATGTTTTCAAAAAATCGAGTCGTGCCATCGGCAGCCCCGATCACAACATCAAAATCGCCATCGTTGCCCACATCGGCAAAGTGGGGCGCAGCCGCACCAACCGCAGGCTGCAAACCAAAGGGATTGTTGGCTCCTCGCACAAAGCTAGGGCTCGTGCGGGTACCGGTATTGCGATAGAACAAAATTGTTCCGTCGGCGGTGCCCACAAACAGGTCCTGATCGCCGTCGCCATCGATATCGGCAAAGGCCGGATTGGCTAAACCGCCGCCCCCAGAAATGCCGAAGGGGTTAATGATTGGCGGCGCAAAACTGGCCCCGCTGACGCTGCCACGATTGCGATAATAGTGAATGCGACCAAAGGTGTCTCCGGCAAAGAGGTCTTGATCGCCGTCGCCGTCAATGTCAACAAAGGTCGGCGTGCTGCGAGTACCCAAATCTCGAATGGCGATCAGAGCCGAGAAGCTGGGGTTCAGGACAGTCCCCTCGTTGCGGGCAATGCCGATCGTCCCATCGCTGGCCCCGATGAATAGATCGAGATCGCCGTCGGCATTTTCATCCACAAAAGTCGGCACACTAAAAGCACCCACAGTGATGCTGGCGAGGGGATTGTTTTGGCCGATGGGGGTGAGGGGCAAGTCGGCCAGGTCACCAAAGGTGTTGTCCGCCGTAGAGCTGGCGCTGTTGTTGACAAAGGTTAAATTGCGTTGCCGCACCACCCCACCGAGTTCGCTGACGAGTACGGGCGCTTGCACAAAAATAGCCCCGCCAACGCCCTGACCCGGGCCAAAGCCGCTGCCGCCCGTGGCGGTGTTGCCCTCAAAGCGACTGTTGCTGATGTCTAGGTCGGCATTGGTGCGCACAAAGATGGCTCCGCCCAGGCCAGCGCCGCCGCCGCCCTGGCCACCAAAGCCCCCATTGCCGGGGCTATTGCCCGAAAAGGTGGATTCGCCACTGCGGCCATTTTGCCCGTTGCTACCCCGGCCACCGAGCGGTCCCCCCAGGGCACCGACGCCCCCCAGGTTGCCTGAGCCCGTTTGCCCGCCGAGGACGTTGGCGCCGCCACCGCCTGCGCCGCCACCAGCACCACCGCCGCCGCCAAAGCCACCCGCGCTGCCAAAGCCCCCGCGTCCGCCATTGCCAGCCGATTCAAAGGCACCGCCGCCCCCTGCGCCGCCGCCGCCTGCCCCGCCAGAGCCACCCCCTGAGCCAAAGAACGTGATATTTCCACCGGGCTGACCCGCCTGCCCCTGGGAATCGCCGTTGGGGAAGGGGCGACCGCCCTGGCCAGGGTTGCCGCCCAGAATGACCCCACCCCCGGCAATGAGCTTGCCTGCGTTGGCGTTAAAAGCGCCGCCGCTGCCGCGATCGCCGCCATTCTGACCAGAGCTAGCGTCGTTACCGCCGCGCCCGCCCCGGCTGCCAAAGGTGCCGTTGCCGCCGATCGCCCGGTTATTTAAGAAGGTGACGTTGTCCACCACGACAGAGCCGTTATTGATGAACAGCGCGCCGCCAAAACCGCCGCCGCCGCCCCCACCATTGACCCCGTTGCCCCCGAGAGCGAGACCCTGGGCCAGGGTGAGGTTTTCAAAGGTGACGTTAGCGCCATCGATAGCAAAGAGCTGGTGCTGGTTGTTGCCTGAAATAGTGGAGAACCGGCTGCTGCTTTGAATCGTCAGATCATTTCCGGTGCGCAGTGTGGGCAGCGAACTGTTGAGGGTAATTGTGCCGCTGTCTGGCAGCAGAATAGTGTCCCGTCCCGGCAGGCTACCCGCTGCGGCGATCGCCTCTCGCAGACTCAGAACGCCATCGTTAGCGTCAATGATGTCGTTAGTTGTCGTGACATTAAAGGTAGCCATCGGAGTTCTCCAAACGGTTGTAAAAGGGTTGCTATAGGTTGAAAAAATGCTTTGGCGCAGGTAGGCGATCGCCCCCCAGGGCAGGGCAACATACATCACCCCGCCCTGGGAAAAAGGGGAACGAGCTAGGCGATCGCCACCGCCGTCGCCAACGGCGTCAGTTGCGCCGAGGCCGCCGTAAGATCGCCCAGCACGGTCACGGTGTCGCCCGTGGTGAGGTTGGCGAGCAGGCGATCGCCCAGCACCGCCAGCGAAAACTCGCCGCCTGCGCCCAAAAAGCCGCTGAAGTCGAGGCGGTCAATGGCCTCAAAGTCGGTAATCACATCCGCGTCGCCGCCGCCGCTGGCGATCAGGTCGGCTCCAAAGCGGAAGGTGTCTGCCCCAGGGCCGCCGGTTTTCACATCGCTGCCCAGGCCGCCGTCGAGCATGTCGTCGCCCGCGCCGCCGCGCAGTAGGTCATCGCCGCTGAGGCCGAGGATGATATCGTTGCCGCCCTGGCCGTTGATCACGTCGTCGGAGTCGTTAAAGCCCAGCACCAGGTTGTCCAGGTCATTTAAGAAAGTGACTGTATTGCGGTTAAAGATGCGGCTACGGGTGGAATCGGCGTTGAACACGTCAAAGCTGTCCACAATCTCGGTGTCGCCGTCGAACAGGATGTTGCCCTCGCCGCCCGGCAGGTTGTCCAGATCTTCCAGGGCAAAGTCACGCAAAATCGCCCCGGTGCCGGGAACGCCCTCAAAGCTGAGGCGCAGATCGCGGCCCGCCTGGGTCAGCAGCAGATTCTCAGCGGTCAGCCCCTTGCCTACAAAGCGCAGGGTGTCGATCTCATCCACCAGACCCGCTGCTGGCACAGCACCCAGGCCGACGCCGCCAAAATTCTCCACGGTGAAGGTGTTGTTCAACGCAATGTCGAAGGTGTTCTGACCGCCCAGCCCTTCCAGGGGCGTCAGATGCTCGGCAAACACCTGAATGCGGGCCACCTCGTAGCCGGGGGCGCTAAAGTCGGCGTTGGCAAAGCCGGGGAAATCGACAATGCCGCCCTCGCCGGGGGGCAACAGACCGGGGTGCAGCTGCACCGTGCCGCCTTCGGGTGTGCCCTGCAATACGCCCGCTGCATTAAAGGGCAAGCTCTCAAACAGCTCGTCGTTGACTTCGGTGCCCGCATCCCACACCTGGTCGCCCAGAATAGTGAAGTTTGCGCCGATGAAGTTGCCCGCTGCGTCAAACAGCTCAAGCGGTTCGGCATCGCCAATGAAGGCATCGTTGCTGGGGAAGATCATCGCGGCGTAGCTGAGGAAACGGCTGCTGGCCGGGTCAAACACCGTCAAACTGCGGCTGCCCTCCTGGCCAGGGAAAATTCCCAGGGGGCTGCCGTCGGGCGCAATGATGCCCTGCAAACCGCGCTCCCCGGCGGGGCTGTTGGCAAACAGGCTAGAAATCGTCAGCGGCAAAATTGGAATCGCCGTCAGGTCAATGCCCTCAGAGCCGGTGCCCTCAAAGCTAGGAAAGTCGGGGGTCAACCCTTCGAGGCCGATAAAGCCTTCTTCGGCAACAATTTCGATCGCAGGCGACGCCGGGGCATCGGGGTCAAAGGTGTTGAAGCTGCCGTCGTGCAGGCCAAACCACAGCGGGGTGACGATCGCCCCTTGATTCGGCGCTAAATTTTCTACCGCCACCGTCAGCCGCACCGGGCCAGCGGCAGGCGCATCCCCCTGCTGAAGCTGGCCGCGAATTTCGCCACCGGGGAACTGCTCAGTGTGCACATTCCAGTACAGATCCAGGTCGGCACCGGGTTCGGCACTGCGAATGTCGTCAATGAACTCGCTGAGAGGAATCAGCGCCGGGTCAGTCTCTTCCCAAATGCCGGAGAGGGTGACAGAACCGTTGGCATTTTCGGTCACGGTCAAATCGTCGGCATCCTGCCCGCCCGCCTCGGGAGCCACTAGGTCAAACAAACCAAAGGCCACCGGGCCATTCTCGCCCCGCGCCCCGTTGTGAATGTGGATGCGGGTGACGTCGTCGCTAGGGTCGGGGGTGGTGGGGTCGGTGCCCAGTAGCGCCCCAAAGTCTAACCCGCTGAGGGTGAGGCTATAGCTGAGGGCATCCCCCGCTTCATTGAGGGTGAGAGCAGAGACTCCGGTGGCGGCGGTGCCGTTAAACAGAGGCAGTTCTTGACTACCGCTAAGAATGGAGTTTAGCGGTACGGGGGGCACCGGCTCGCCCAAAAACACGCGAATGCGGGCCACCTGGAAGTCGGGATCGGTGAAGTCGGCGTTGGCAAACATCGGGTCGCTGAGAATGGGTCCCTCGGGAATGAAGCCCTCCGCCAGCTGCACCACGCCGTTTTCATCCACCCCAGTGTTGGGGGCCATCTGGCCAAAAAACGCCGTGTTAGCGGGGATTTCATCGTTCACCTCCGACCCGGCATCCAGCACGTTGCTGCCTGCGACGATAAAGTCTGCGCCGATGAAGTTGCCCGCTTCGTCAAAGATGGCGTGGGCACGCTCGTTGCCGTTGGCAATGAAAAAGTCATTGCTGGGGATGATCATTGAGGCGTAGTTAAAGAAGCGACTGGTGGGGTCGCTGGAGTCGAGCTCGACGGTGAAGCTGGCGGTTTCACCGGGGTCGATGGGGCCGGGGGTGCCGTCGGGGCCGAGAATGGTGCCCTGCACGGTGCCAAAGCCCGCCAGGTCAAATTCTTCAGAAATCAGCTCGGTGGCGCCATCTTCGGCCAGCGATTCTAAACCGGGGGAGACGGGCCGACCGCGATCGTAGGTGTCGAAGGTGCCGTCGTGGAAGCCAAACCACAGCGGGGTGAGAAACGCGCCATTGTCAGGGGACAGGTTTTCGATGGAGACGGTAACGGTTTGGGTAGTCATGGGGAAACTCTCAATGATGGTTAGTGCAGCCGATGCGTTTGCGGTATCGACGGTGTAGTTCGCCCCCGGCAGTAGCGAGAGCGAAATCACCTCGGTGTCTTCAGTGAGATCGTCAGGAAATGGGGTGACGACCAGTCGGGCCTCGGTGGCTCCCTCGCTGACGGTGACGGTGGAGGTGAAGCCAGGGATGGGCCGAATGGTGAAGTCGTCAATGTTGGTGGTGCCGGGGTCGCCGATGGTGACATCCCGCGAGTCGGGGTCGGGGTCGGTATCGGCGGCTTGGAAGTTGATCACCAGGCCGCCCGCCGGGGCCGGGGCGCTGAGGCGAAAGATAAACGCGCCGGGGGTCTGCTCGGCCTCAGACAGGGGCGTATCGGGTTCGGCAAACACGCTCACCTGAATGGGTGCGGCGAGGGGAGTCTCAAGGGCGATCGCCAGCCCGGTCGGGTTATCCCCAGTGTCAATGGGCAGCACCTCTGGGTTTGAACCATCCAGACTGGCCCGCAAAATCACATCCCCCGCGCCGCCGTCGGCCACATAGAGCTGCCCTGCTGCCACATCCAGGGCAATGCCGTTGGGGTTTTCAAGAATGCTCGTGTCGAGAATAGTCTCGATATTGGAGCCATCCAGATTGGCCCGCCGCACCTCGTCCGTCGCGCCAGGGATCGTCCAGTAGAGCTGGCCTTTGACCAGATCCAGCGCAATATCGGCGGGGTTGTCGCCCGCGTCGGGAATAATCACCCGCACCTCAGAGCCGTCGAGGTTGGTGCGCAGAATGCGATCGCCCGCCCCACCATCGGCAATGTAGATGTGGCCATTCTGCCCATCTAGCGCAATGCCGTTGGGGTTGTTGAGCAGGCTGGTGTCGAGCACCGTTTCGGCATTCGAGCCATCTAAATTGGCCCGCCGCACCTGGTCGGTGATGCCGGGAATTGTCCAGTAGATCTGACCATTGACCAAATCCAGCGCAATGTCGGCGGGGTTATCGCCCGCGTCGGCCACGATGACTTGCAGATCCGAGCCATCCAGATTGACGCGCAGAATTTGGTCTCCGGCACCGCCATCGGCGATATAGATATGGCCGTTCTGCACATTGAGGGCGATGCCGTTGGGGTTGTTGAGCAGGCTGGTGTCGAGCAGGGTTTCTTGGCCAGTGCCATCGGCATTGGCGCGGGCCAAAATGTCGATCAGACCGGGGAGAGTCCAGAAGAGTTGGGGGTTCATGGGGAGTGGGGTGGATGAGTGGGCAAGTGGATGGGTGGATGAGTGGATGAGTGGATGAGTGGATGGGTGGCGTGACCCACGCATCTTGGCCAAGGTGTACTCAGCTCCGCGTAGGAAAGAGGCCGAACAAGGCGATGATGTAGTTCACCGCCAAGTAGGGCTGGCGATTTTCGTGGGGCTGGTTGCTGCCGGTGGGGGCGATCGCATCTTTGGCCATTGCTACCGTGGGTTCGGCGGCGCTGTAGAGCAGAGATTCTTCAGGGGTAGCTAGGGTGTGGTTGGCGGGCGATCGCTGGTTGCCTTCGGCGTCGCTGGCGAGCAGCGCGTGGCTGTGGGCAGGCAGTTGCTCGGTGGTGAGAGCCACCTGTTCGCTACCGCCTCGGCTGCCCAGGGGATAGTCACTCAGACCAGATCCCTGTCCGGCGTGGAGGGGCACCCGCCCCCGCAGATCGGGCAGAGCAAAGGTAGAGCGACCATCGCCGCCGTAGGTGGTGCCCAGCAGCGAAAACAGCGCTGTGTTTTGGCTAATGGGCATCAGCTGGCCATTGCAGAACGCCCAGCCACGGGGAGCAAAGTTGCCCGCAAACATGCGAATTTCGCCGATAAAAGGGTCGGACATGGGAGCAATTTTCCTGAAGATATAAAATTTTCTAAAGAGCCAATTTTGCCGATCTAGAAAAATTCAATAGAGGCAATTTGAGTCCTTCTATTAAATTTTGCTTAACTAGTACTGCACAGTGAGATACAAAGAACATTAAATCAATTACAGAAAATAATGCTCTGAGAACCTGAAAAGTTGCTGAGAAAAAACTGAAATAAACCAAAGTGAGCTGTTTTTTAGATGTAAAGATCTCTAAACTTCTTGGTCAGCAAACAGCTTGAGAGTTCCAATTAATTTTCGATTTTCAGAATATTTTTTAATGTGGCTAAGGAAGTTATTCGATTGTAAATTTGCAAGCAAAAATAGCAGATTCAAAAACTGTGTCTGCCGCATAACTAGATGATCTATGGGAGGTGTCAATGCAAGCGACGGGTAGGCCAAATGGTCTGCCAACGAGATCAGGAAATTTCCATCCGCCGTAGCTCGGGGGGCGGACTGCCCCCAAAGCCAGGGCTGACCAACTCCAGGGGCAGCGCCAGCGAGGGCGCTAGCGACGAGGTTGCACAGTCTAGTTCCCAGCGACCCTGGGGAAAGGCGGCGTTGGGTGAAGTGGTGCAGGCCGCGATCGCGGCCCCGGTCAGGTGGTGCAGCACATCGATCAAAAGCCTGCCCGCCTCAGTGCGGGCCACTTCGCCGTTGTAAATCAGGATTTCTGCACTGGGGGCCAGGTGCGATCGCCACTGACCCAGCGTTCTGGCATAGCTGGGCAGGTTGGCGGCCCGCAGCAAAACATTCCCCAAGGGCAGGCCTTTAGTGCTACCGGGCGTCACCAGGTGCAGGCGGCGAATGGGAGGGAGGGTGGCGAGTTGTTGGGCGATCGCCGCCACACCTTCCCGCTCCTGATGTAACAACAGCACTTCTGCCTGGGGCGAGGCATTCTGGGCCAAAAATCGATAGCCTGCTAGCTCAGTGCCAATCACCACCAGGTCTTGCCCTGGGGGCAACGGCACGGTGGCTGGGGCATTCACTGGGGATGTAGATAACATGGCAGCTTCCTTTGAGATGAGCTGGGCCTGAAACAGAGGGATTAACTGAGCACCGTTGGGTGCAAAAAAGCCTGGGCCAGGGGCGCACCCTGGACGGGGTAAAATGCCTGGGGCGGGCCGCTAAATTGCAGCTGCCCCTGGTCGAGCATGACAATGTAGTCGGCATAGCGAATCACCTGGGGACGATGGCTAATCAAAATCGTAGTCTGCCTCTGGCGGTGGGCCAGCACTCGCTCTAGCACGTCGGTTTCGGTGAGTGGATCAAGGTTGGCGGTCGATTCATCCAAAATCAGCACGGGTGGATTGTTCAGCAGGGCACGGGCGATCGCCAGTCGCTGCTTTTGCCCCCCCGAGATATTCGCCCCCACTGCCCCCAGCACCGTGTCGTAGCCCTGGGGCATCTGCCGAATAAACTCATCGGCCCCGGCGATTTCACAGACGGCCACAATGTCGGCCACCGTGGCGTCGGGGGCGGCGAGGCGAAAATTTTCGACAATGGAGCGGTGTAAGAAGAACGCCTCTTGGGGCACCAGGGCCACCTGCTGGCGCAGACAGTGCAGCGGAAAGTCGGTCAGGGGATGCTCGCCCAGCCAGATCTCGCCCGCTTGCAGAGGATATAGCCCGGTGAGCAGCTTGGCCAGGGTGCTTTTGCCGCAGCCTGACTGACCAATTAGCGCTACCACCTGCCCGCCGGGAATCTGCACCGAGAGATGCTCTAGCAGGGTTTGCCGCCCTGGGTAGTGAAAGGTGAGGTTTTTGAGGTGAATATCGGCGGCGGCGGGGAGCGGAATCCAGGGTTTGGCCCCATCGCCCTGGCCCTCGGGGGTGTATTCAAACAGCTCCGCCAGCAGCCGGGTGATGGCTTTAATCTGGCTCCAGTCGCCGATCAGGTTGACGGTGGCGGCGGCCCACTGCACCACCCCTTCTTTTAAGCCGTAGATCGCCACTAGCGTACCAATGGTGAGCTGACCCCGAAACACCAGCCCGCTGCCCAGCCACAGCAGCGCCACGGTGCCCAGCCCGGCGATCGCCTCCGTCAGCGTCGTATTGGCAATGCGAACTCGCGCCGCCCGCAGGTTGTGCTGCGACTCCTGATGCGATCGCCGCTGTAGCTCGGGGTAAACCTGGGGGGCCGCCGCCATCATCTTCAGGGTCAGCGCCCCGTTAAACGCCTCCGCCAGCAGCCCGGCATTGTCGCCAGCGGTGACACAGGCGCGGTGGGTGGCCTGGCGCAGGGTCGGCTGAAACGCCAGGGTCACCGCCATCATAGCCAGGGCCAGGGCCAGCGTTACCAATCCCAAAGGCCAGCTGTAGATAAAAATCAGCCCCAGGGCCGCCAGGCCAATAAAAGCTTTAATCGGCAGCTCGATCACCAGCTGCGAAATCACCTGATTAATTTGCTGAATATCCGCCAGGCGGTGAATCGCCGTGCCGCTGCGGCGGGCCTCGTGGTAGGTCAAGGGCAGATGCAATACCTGCTGGCCAAAGTCGAGCTTTAGGCTCTGCTGAAGTCGCTCGGCAAAGGCCGCCACCAGGTTGGCCTGCGCCCAGGTCAGACCGCTATTCACCAGGGTGAGCGCCATCACCCCCAGGGCCACGGGGGGCAGCCAGTGACTATGGCCGGGGGTGAGCACGCGATCAATCAAAAATTGCAGCAGCAGGGGTGTCGCCAGGGCCAGCACCCCCACCAGCAGGTTCAGCGGCAGCAGCCCCCTGAGAATGCGGCGCTGCTGCCAGAGCCGATGGAGCAGCCGCTCCCAGGGGTTGACTGGCTCTGGGTCTGAGGGCTGGGCGGCAAACCGGACCGGGTCGGGCGTCAGCAGCAGCATAAAACAGCCCTGCCAGCCCGCCAGCAGCTCTTCACGGCTGACGTAGCGCACCCCTACGGCGGGGTCAGAGAGCACGTACTGGTGGCCCTGCCGACCGTAAAACACCACAAAGTGGTAGCCCTTCCAGTAGAGAATGGCGGGCAGGGACAGGGTGTCGAGGGTCTGCAAAATCTCGGGGTCGGCCTTAATCGCCTGGGTTGTGAACCCTAGAGCCTCGGCCCCCTGCTTTAGCCCCAGCAGGGTGGTGCCCCCAGCCCCGGTGCCCACCAGGCCGCGCAGATGATTGATCGGCAGCGATCGCCCGTAGTGCCGAGCGACAATGGCCAAACTGGCGGCGGCGCAGTCTTCACCGCTGTGTTGCAGTAACCAGGCGTAGGTCATCGGGGTAGGCTCTATTAAAACGTTCTATGGCCAAAAAATAGCGACCCAAAAAAATAGCGACCTTTCAGGGGTTTCAGGTGTCAGGTTTTGGGTCTCAGGCACGGCAGCGGGAGATGCCAATCTGTATCAGGGAAGGCATCTCTAGGGCAGGATTATTTATTGCAAGATCTTGATCGCACAGTAGGCCGTGCGCATGTCATCTAGGTAGGGCTTGAGGCGACGGTGAACAAATTTCACCATCGGGGTGTTGTCCATATCCACCCGAAAGGTGCCTTTGGTGTGGGGCAGGTGCTCGACCTGGAGCTGAATGGCTTTGGCCAGCAGCAGGGTGCTGCGGCTGAGGGGCTGCGAGGCCGGGTCTACATACATTTGGGTATAGCGAATGGTGTCGGCGGCGGTGCGATGGGTGATCACCCAGCCGATGATGTGGTTTTCGTAGCGCAGCCCCAAGCTATTCAGCGGCTCTAGTTTGTCGGCTTCGAGAAAGGGGTTGAACCGCTGCATCAGCGCATCGCCCTGCATGCGCTGCTCTAGGTCAGCGCGCTCCATCGCCGTTAGCTCGGCCCAGGGAAAGAACTGGTAGCCAGTGGGGAGGCGATCAAGCCAGCGCCCTAAATAATCGATCAAGTGCGGCGGTGGGGTCTGCCTAACGCGATCGGTGGAGGCGTAGCACACCAGGGCCGTGGCCTGAGGGGCAAACCACTGCTGCTGGGTCAAAATTTTCTCCAGTGGCGGGGCGTGGGAGCCGCTCAGGTAGCGAATTTCCATTTGCTGACAGCCGCGCTGGTAGAGTTCGTGCTCTAACTGCGCCAGCAGCGCTTGGCCCAGGCCGTGGTTGCGATGCTCGGGGGCCACAAACAGCGAGAGCACCTGCCCCTGGGAGGGCTGATTGACAACAGCATCCAGACGGGCGATCGCCAGTCCCACCGGCGCACTGTCCACTTCAACCCCCACCGCCATAACGTCTGATTCGGCGGCCAGACTGTACAGCAAAGGTCGAAAATGCGGATAGGTCAGCGTTTCATAGGCCGAAGCGTGCCCGGCATTCAATCGAATCACTGGAGCCGACTGGGCGTCTCTGGTCGAAATTCTAGGTGTGGCATAGAGCATGATTGTGACACCGTGGAAACCATCAGTACAAAACCCTACCCACTGGTTTGCAAAGCCTACCAACGAGCAGGGCAATGGCTGACTTAGAACTACTTGCGGCGCGTAATGTTGCCGCCGCCGCAGATTACCTCTAGCTCAGCATCGCTGAGTTCGGGATACTTCACCGGGGGCTGGGGCTGCTTGTTCGTAGCCGGTTGGGTCTGAGTTTGCTGGTTCATGGGTGGTCTCCTTATGTGTTGAAGAATAGGGTTTGAAGAAACAGGTGTACGTTGCGTACTTTTGAAGTGTGGCCCAATTGCCCCAGCGGCGAAAGATCAGTTTTAGATCAGTACATGGCTGGAAATTGCTGATCCAGAACTGATCCAAAACTGATCTTGACGGGGCTACGGGGCAGGTTGCACCGTAGGCATACAGCGAAGGCACCCATTCGACTGAACTCGACTGATGCGCAAGCCGCTTTGCCTGCCCCAGTGGGGCTGGGCAAACGCCGTTTGCCCCTACGCAAGCCACCTATCTTGAAGCGGGGTTATGCGATTGAAATCTGGTATGAGTGGCATTTTTCCAGCACAACTCTGGATGTTCTGCTGCCGCTAGTTTGGCTATATCTTTGTAATTGCGTCTGTGGATGATCGGCCATGCCAAAAGTGATTGCAATCCACTCCTATCGGGGCGGCACCGGCAAGTCTAATTTGACCGCAAATCTGGCTGCAACGGTAGCTCAGCAGGGCTACCGAGTGGGGGTAGTCGATACCGATATGCCGTCGCCAGGCATCCACAATATCTTTGGTCTAGAACCAGAGATAATGACTAAAACCTTAAATAGCTACCTGTGGGGCGAAGCTGACCTGGCCGATAGCGCCTACGACATTGGCCAAAACCTAGAGATTGACGGCGAGGGAGGGCTGTTTTTAGTGCCCTCTAGCTGCAAAGCCGACGACATTGCCCGCATTCTTAAAGATGGCTACGACGTGCGGCTGCTCAACGACGGCTTTCGGCAGCTGGTGAAAACCCTGGAGCTAGATTATTTGTTTATTGACACTCACCCAGGGTTGTCAAAAGAAACCTTTTTGACCATCGCCATTTCCCACTGTTTATTGCTGATTGTGCGGCCCGACAAGCAAGACTACCAGGGCACCGCCGTCACCCTCGATGTGGCCCGCCAGCTCAACGTGCGCCACGTGCAAATTGTGATTAATAAGGCCCTTTCTTGCCTAGAACCTGACGCTTTGCGGCACAAGGTCGAAGAGACCTACGGCGTGCCCGTGGCGGGACTGTTTCCCCTGTCGGAGGATATCGTCAAACTGGCCAGCGAAGGGGTGTTTTGCCTACACCACCCAGAGCACCCGGTGACACAGGAGTTTCAGGCGGTGGCCCGCCGGATTATGGAGTAAACCATCATGACCAGTACCGGCGAGCTAAAGGCATTTGCAGACTCGATTACGGCGGCGACCTCGCCCTTTCGCAACTACCTGAGCGATCTGCACCGCCAGTATTTGCCCCTGACTGACGGGGCCGTGGCCGACTACATTCCAGAGCTGGCCCTGGCCGACCCCAGCTGGTTTGGCGTGGCGGTGGCAACGGTCGATGGCCAGGTGTTTGAGGTGGGTGACTGCGAGCAGTCCTTCACCATTCAGTCGATCTCTAAGGCGTTTGTCTACGGGCTGGCCCTGGAGGATTACGGACGCGACTACGTGAACAGCAAAGTTGGCGTCGAACCCACCGGAGAAGCCTTTAACGCCATCGTGCTGGATGAGGCCACCAACCGGCCCTGCAACCCGATGGTGAATGCGGGGGCGATCGCCACCGCCGACCTGATCAAGGGCAAAGACGGCACCGAACGCCTCAAGCGCATGCTGGATATGTTTAGCCGCTACACCGGGCGCACCCACGACATCAACGTGCCGGTGTTTCTGTCAGAAAAATCGACCGGCAATCGCAATCGGGCGATCGCCTACCTGATGCTCAACTTTGGCATGGTGAGCGATCGCATCGATGAAACCCTCGACCTCTACTTTCAGCAGTGCTCGATTTTGGTTACCGCCCGCGACCTCAGCCTGATGGCGGCAACCCTGGCCAACGGCGGCGTCAACCCGGTGACAGGCGATCGCGCCCTCGACCAGCGCTACGTGCAGGATGTGGTCAGCGTCATGCTCACCTGCGGCATGTACGACTCGTCAGGCGACTGGGCCTACCGGGTAGGCATGCCCGCCAAAAGCGGCGTCGGCGGTGGCATCACCGCCGTTTCCCCCGGCAAGCTGGGCATCGGCACCTTTTCGCCCCCCCTCGACGCCAAGGGCAACAGCCTGCGCGGCATTCAGGTCTGCCAGCAGCTCTCCCAAGAATTTGGTCTCCACCCTTTCAATGCGGCCACCCCATCCAAAGACCTCGCCACCTGGATCAAAGGCGGTGAGGGCCTCGATAGCTGGTAACTCGGGTCAATTTTAAGTTTTGAATTTTGAATTTTGAATTCAATTCCTCAACTCAAAACTCCCCATCCCCCCCATCCCCCATGCAACCTCTCAAAGACACCCTCCACCTCTTTCGCTCGCCCCTGTCGCAGCGCATTATTGCGGGCATGTTTGTCAGTCTGGTGGCGATCGAGGCGATTTTGCTGGTGCCCTCGGTGCAGCGCCGCCGGGTCGAGCTGCTCGACCAAATTGAAGAGGTCTCCACTGGCAAGGTGCGGTGGATAGTCACCACCTACCCCACCGCCGAGGGGGAAGAATTGGCCGACCACCTGCAACAGCTGCAAAAAGACCCGATGCTCCAGGGCATTTTGGGCGGCGCGGTGTATGACAGCGCGGGCAACCGGGTCGCCGCCTTTGGTGAACCGCCTGAGTTGACCACTGCTGATGCCCGGCAAAACCGCCGCCAGCTCTTCACCACCACAGCCGGTCGCCGCTACGACATCGCCTGGACCACCACCGGCATCGGTGAAGGCATGCTGCCGGAGCTGAGCGAAAACCACTGGCTGGTGCTGCGCCACAGCGCCGACGGCACCCAGCGGGCGCTGGTTTTCTACATTCTGAGAATTAGCGGGCTGGTGCTGCTGATTGCCGCCTTCATTACCCTGGCGATGATGGTGCTGCTCAGTCGGCTGTTGATCACGCCGATTTTGACCTTGCGCCACGACCTGGCCATGGCGGGGGATACGGTGACCTGCGATCAAAACACTCCCGAATTTGCCTCGCTGCGCTATCAGCGGCAGGACGAACTGGGGGAGGTGATTGCCGCCTTCAAGCAGATGTACGGGCAGATTTGTGCGGAAATTGGCGATCGCAAGCAGGCCGAGGCCACCCTGCGCCACCAAAACCACGAAATGCAGCACTATATCGAGCAGGTCGACAAAGTGACCGCCGCCGCCACCGCCGTCGATGCAGGCACCTTTGACCCCAACCGCCTGGATGAGGTGGCCCAGCGCGACGACGAACTGGGCAAGCTGGCCCGCATGTTTCAGCTGATGGCAGCCCATGTGCAGCAGCGCGAAACCCAGTTAAAGCAGCAGTTGATGGAGCTGACCATCGAAATCGACCAGGTGAAATTGCAGAAGCAGGTGGCCCAAATTACCGAGAGCGACTACTTTCGCGAAATTCAGGCGGAGCTAAAGAACTTGCAGCCGGACGAATTTTGGCGGTCTTGACCGCTGCAGAACCCTTCTCGCCGCAGAAACCCCTAACCGCAGAAACCCGGTTTCTCGCCTAGCCTGCCAGTTATGCCGTTAAAGCAGAGAAGAAACCGGGTTTCTTGTCCAATTTTCTCATCCCTGCCGCGCCATACCTGACCTTTCTAGAGGAATTGCATCCTATGACGGTAAGAGCATTATTTCGCGCTGCGACTGTCGAGGGGCATCCCGCTCCCCACAACACCCTGCACCTGAAGGTGTTTTACCCGGCCCAGCTGTCCGGCGGCGAGCAAGAGCAGAATATGGGTATCGTTCCTGCCAAGGCAGAGCAGGCTCCCTTCCCGGTGGTGATTTTGTTTAACGGCATCAACTGCGGGCCAGAGCTGTATCAGTGGCTGGCTGTTGCCTTGGCTGAGCGGGGGCTAGTGGCAGTCACGTTTGCCTGGGTGGCCGAAAACCTGCCGGGCATGGTGGCTCTCACCCCAGGGGTTGATCTCAAAATGCTGATGCCTGACCAATACGGCCAAGGCCCCACGGCCTCGGCACTGCCCACGCTGCTCCATGAACTGGAAACGCTGAATGCCGCAGGCGTGCTGGCAGGCCTGCTGAATTTAAACCAGGTGATTTTGGGCGGCCACTCCGCCGGGGGCCGGGTCGCCATCGAAAGCGCCAGTCCAGAGTTTTTCCCCTCAGTTCGCGCTGCCTTTGCCTACGGTGCCCACACCGCCGGGGTCATGCAGCTGGGCTACCCAGCGGGCAAGATTTTACCGCTGCCCGACCAGCTGCCGCTGCTGCTGATGGGCGGCAGCCAAGATGGGGTGATTGCTAACAGCAGCGATCGCTACGGCCTTACCTGGGAGCGGCCCACCACCCCGGTTGAGCGCACTTTTCACGAAGGCATCCGGGGCGGCAGAGACGATAGCTATTTACTCCTGCTCGACGGGGCCAACCACTTTTCCTTTGTGGACCCCTTCGATGCCACCACGGGCCGAGCGTTTTTAGATTTTCCGGCGACCCAGCCCAATGCGGCCCTGCGCGAGCTGATGGCAGAGGCGATTGGGCTATTTGTGGAAGCCCACGGCGGCGATTGCCCCGCTGCCCGTCAGAGCCTGGTTCAACGGCTGTCCGCGCCTCAGCCGCTGATCACCCACTTCGAGCGCAAATGATTCACTAAAACTTCCAGCGGGTGGGGATGCCCAGTTCGGTAACGACGGTTTGGGCATGGGTGGAGAGCGCTGCGATCGCCCGAGGGGTCGTCTCGATTGCCAGCAGGGCCAGCAGCCCGCCGAGCACGATTACCGCAGCGGCAGACCACAGACTGGGGCGAGGGGCAGAGTGGTCTGGGGTGGTCTGGGGCGATGGCACCTCTGCATCGCGATACACCTCTAGCAAGATGTGGTTGCCCAGCGCGGTTTCGAGCACCTGAGCGGAGAGGTCAGAGACTGGCCGAGGGTGAGAAGACGACATGGGGTTAGCTCCTGGGGGCAGTGCAATTGTGCTCTACAGTGCCTGCTCTTTCTGAAGCCCCCGTGACCATCGCCTGAATTTTCCTCAAAAGCCCCCTGAGAAATCTGAGTTTTACCCAATCCTGCTTGGTTACCCCCGATTCGGCGGGCAAATGCCATTTGCCCCTACGGTTTTGCCTTTTGGGCATCGGGATTATGGGAGAGGTATGCGGTTCACGGCAGTCCTCGAACCGTACACCGCACACCGTAAACCTTGCCCCCCAACCTTTCACCCTTGGCTTGGCAGGCCACTAGTTGAGGGCTACGGTACGATTGACCTGAGCCTTGCAATCGGCGACGCGGGCGGCATCGCTAAAGCACCATGATCGACTACGGCAACCTGCAAAAGGCGCTCAAACACCTAGAGGTGCAGTACATCAAAATCATTCTGGCGCTGCTGCAAAAATACCTGCCAGATACCACCGTGTGGGCCTATGGCTCTCGGGTCAGGGGCACGGCACGCCCCCACTCTGACCTGGATCTGGTGGCGTTTGCCACACCCCCGCAGCAGGGGGCGATCGCCGATCTGCAAGAGGCGTTTGATGAGAGCGATCTGCCGTTTAGGGTTGATCTGCTGGTGTGGCATGAGCTGCCAGAGCAATTTCACCAAACCATCGCGGCAGACTATGCGGTGGTGCAGCAAGCGACGGACTACAGAGGCGGGGTGGGGCCTAGGGATGGAGTACGCCTGCATACCTTAATCCATCGAGAACCGCTGTACAGGCATTCTCTACCCATTACCCCGGCACTTAGTCGCCATCAACCCCAGAGGGGTGTTAGGCTACCAGATTTCTACTTAATCTGCCGTATAGGCGTATTAAACGGAAATTTCCCTCCAATAACGAGTCAGACATCTCTCCCATTGCATGTTTTGAGCTTGTTTTTAGTGATGGGTCAATCTAGTTTTGACTCTCAAATTCTGTTGACCAAAGTCCAAAACTGCTGTGAACCTTTAGCCTTCAGTCATGTTGACCTCGATCACATTCTTGGCAAACCCTTGGTAAGCACTACCAATTTGCTTGGCCATGGTGTCAGGAAAAACATGGAATTCACCAGCTTTAAGTGCGGAAATAATACCTTCTGCGACTAGGGTAGGCGATTCTGCAATCTCAGTTAGTCCAGCAGCATCCCCCATATCGGTTGCGATAGGGCCAGGATGAACACTCAACACAATAGTGCCTTGCTCATGAAGGAGTTCTCGCAATGCCTGGGTAATGGAATAAGCTGCTGCTTTGGAGGCGGAGTAAGTAGCGAAATTTGAGAATGACTTCATCGAAACCACTGAGTTGAGCTGTACAAAAACTCCCCCTCCATTGGCTTTGAGTACTGGAGCAAAGGCTTGGGCCATACTAATCAACCCATACACATTAATGTCCATCTCAAATTTGAGGGATGCGATCGCATCTTCGGCAAGAGGGGTTGAAGTTTTAAGCACCCCAGCATTGTTCACCACAACCTCTACATCCGTTGCTGTTTGGGCAGCAGCAGCAATAGATTGAGGATCGGCTAGATCAATATAGATAGGGACTACTTTGCCACCGTATTGCTCAACTAGCGGTGCAGCACTTTCAAGCTTTCGCACAGCTGCATAAACTTTAGCAGCCCCGTGTTCTAGAAAAGACTCAACCAGAACTTTACCAATGCCGCGATTGGCACCAGTAACCAGAATTGTTTTGTTAGTGATGTCGAAAGCCATTGAAATACCTCCACAGATACAAATCAAAAACTTGAACAATCGGTCTAAGTTAAGCCAAAAAAATTAGCTGTGATCGAGAAGGAAGATGGCGGCAGTAACCGCCCCTTCTAAGGTGGTATCATCACCCATCACACGCCCCAGCAGGGCGATCCCTTGGGTGGTGCAGAGCAGTAAACGGGACAGATTACGCGGATTGGCATCAGGGTTGATTTCTCCTGCTGCTTGGGCACGCACCAGAGTTGCAGTAAAAACATCTTCAACTTGCCGCAAATAGTCCCGCATAACTTTGGCCATGGCCTCGTCATCGGTATTAAAATCGGCAATGTTGGTGCCGAGCATACAGCCACAGCTACCAGGTTGACTATGTATTTTCTGCAGATTTCTCAGCAACTGCTTTAAGTTATCTAGTGGAGAACCAGCAGCAGCAAGACAATCTCGCATATCCCGAATGATGGAGTTGGCATAGTGTTCTAACGCCTTGAGAAAAAGCGATTGCTTGTTGCCAAAAGTGTCATACAAGCTTTTTTTGCCAATCCCCATATTTTTTAGCAACTCGGAGAGGCTTGCGGCTTCGTATCCATGCGCCCAAAACACTTCCACAGCTTTGGCTAAAGCGATTTCTGTGTCGAATTGCTTTTCAGGACCACGAGTCATCTGAAATCTACCCGCTGTTCAACCGCACCATAAAGCTAACACAACTTAAACCGAATGGTCAATGTTTTGTTTAGAGATACTTCCTTCCGATGTTCTTGATTTTCAAGGCTGAGTGATATTGACTACTCCCAAAGATATAACTGAGCTGTTGGGTACGTCTGACAACGGCTATGCACACCGACCATCGAGAGGTTATCGGTCGGCGTTTAGAGTTGGCGGGTGATGGGTACTGTTAACCACTGATCGCACCCAGCATCTGCAACGTCGCCCGCGTCGCTGGGGTCAGTCCTGTAGCCCCACTCAAATTCATGCCCTCATAGAGCCGCTTCGCAATCAGCACCCGCAGACAGTCCCCCGTCGCCGCATCCCAAATGCGCACCGTCTGGTCTTGGGAGCCGGTCGCAATCGCCCCCCCATCCGCACTAAAGGCCAGCGACGACACCAGGTGCTGGTGCCCCTCGCAGACCCGCAGGCAGTCCCCCGTCGCCGCATCCCAAATGCGCACTGTGTGGTCGTGGGCGGCGCTGGCCAGGCGCTGGCCGTCGGGGCTAAAGGCCACCGCAAATACCCAGTTGCAGTGACCGGTGAGAATGTTGCGGCACTGCCCCGTCGCCGCATCCCACAGCCGTACCGTCTGATCGGTGCCGCTGCTGGCCAGGGTGCGCCCGTCTGGGCTAAAGGCCACCGACCAGACCCGACTGTCGTGGCCCACCAGCGTTTTAAGCGGTGCTCCGGTGGCGGCATCCCACAGTTGAATAGTCTGGTCGGCGCTGCAGCTGGCGAGATGTTGGCCGCTGGGGCTAAAGGCAACGCCAAGAATTTTGGCGCTGTGCTGAGTCAGGGTATGTAGACATTGGCCCGTGGTGCAGTCCCAGAGTTTGACGGTGCAGTCGGCGCTGCCGGTAGCAAGGATGCGATCGCAGGGGTGAAAGGCGATCGCATTG
>DAIUJR010000075.1:0-25624 GCA_036848635.1 Nodosilinea sp. CTOTU7336 | reverse complement strand
TGCCTAGTTTGTTGTCGTGAGAGAAGACATACAGCCCACGGGGAGCCATCATGCCACGACTGGCCGAGCGATCAAAATCCCACATTTTGACTAAGGCTTCCTAGAAGAGTTCAAGGTCAGTAGACTCCAATCCTGTTTGCGCAGCAAATGCAGCAGAATAAAAACCACGGGCTACATAAAGACCGTAGGGAATTAGCGCTTTACGACCAATTTCGGTAGTCTTGCCGCCACCGCCAATAAATGCTCTTTTAGCCCATGCCAATGCCTAGAACCCTCCGATGGTGTGTGGGCTGCAAACGGTGAGTTCATCGCCAAGCTTAGTAATACTTACGAACCAGCATAGTCTTGATGCCAAGATCCACTGTGCATCAAACCGTGTCTTCATGAATTTTTCTCACTAGCTGCATCATCCCCAGGGAAAAAGAGAGTTTTGTAGGCCGCATGCCTCCAAGTAGAGCACTATGGTGGCTACTTTTAAGAGATTGGAGGCGGAACACTCAACTCCTGCAAACTATCGTAAAGCGTCGATAGCGTCACCACCCGGTAGCCCTGTTGGGCCATTAAGGCCAGCAGCGGAGGCAGGGCTTGGGCGGTTTGGCGGCAGCGACCTACCGAGCCGCCGTGCATGACAAAAATTGCCCCCGGAAAAATAAACCGGCCCAGGTACCAGGTGGTTAGGGTGGGAGCATCCAACGGGCGCAGGGTATCGAAGGGCACCATGGAGGCCAGCGCCATCAGCGACTCGTAGCCGGGGGAGAGCTTAATGCGCTCTAGCATGGCCCGGTTATAGAGCCCCCGACCGGGGCGATACCAGCGAATCGGCTGCTGGGTAAGGTCGGTAATTAAATCGTGGGCCTCCTGAAAGTGGCGCTCAAATTCGGCGGGCTGCAGCATGGCTGGGGTGGTGTCGGTGGTACCGTGGTTGGCGATTTCGTGGCCCGCCGCCAAAATCTCTGGCAGCAGGGTGCTGCTGGGGTTGAGGTGATCGGTAATCACAAAAAACGTCGCCTGGGCAGGCTGTTCGGCGGTGCGGTTGTAGTCGCCGATGGCGGCCAAAATCAGCCGAGTGGAGTGATCATCTGGATCCCCAGGAGTGGGAATGTCGTCGATGGTGAGAGCCACCACCTTCTCCTGGGTGGGGGCATAGAATAACCCATCGGGAAACAGACGGGCCATTTGGGAGAGAATCTGGCGCTGGGGCGGTTCCATAACGGTATATTACTTCAGCGCACGTCCCTGATCTCTAGCAGCTCGGCCTCGCTGAGAATGGCGATTCCCAGCTTTTCGGCCTTGGCCAGCTTAGACCCAGCCTTTTCTCCAGCGACCACATAGTCGGTGGCTTTGCTGACGCTGCTGGTGACTTTGCCGCCAGCGGCTTCGATCAGCTCCGTCGCTGCGGGGCGAGTCAGGGTGGGTAGGGTGCCGGTTAGTACCAGGGTTTTGCCCGCTAGGGGGCCAGCAGGTGGGGGGGCGTCCTGGGCTTCAGAGGTAGTCGCCAACTGTAACCCGGCGGCTTGCAGGCGTTCAATTAAGGTTTGGTTGGCGGGTAGGCTAAACCATTCGGCAACAGACTGGGCAATTTCAGGCCCGATGGTGTGAACGGTTGCGATCGCATCGGGGGTCGCGGTGGCCAGGGCATCTACGGCAGGGAATTGCTGGGCCAGGGTTTTGGCGTTAACGGTGCCCACGTGGCGAATGCCCAGGGCATAGAGCACCGAGGGCCAGGGGCGGGTTTTAGAAGCTGCGATCGCGCCTACCAGCTTCTGGGCGAGTTGTTGGCCCATCCGCTCCAGGGGCAGCAAATCCTCCACCGTCAACCCGTACAGGTCGGCGACGGACTGCACCAGCCCCTGCTGCACCAGCTGCTGCACCCACTTTTCCCCTAGCCCCTCAATATCCAGGGCATCTCGCCGCGCCCAGTGGATAATCGCCCCCTGCACAATGGCGGGGCAGGAGATATTAATGCAGCGGGTCGCGGCTTCCTCTGCGGGCTTGACCAGGGCCTCGCCGCAGCGGGGGCAGTGGGTCGGCATGGCAACGGCGACCGCCCCTGCCGGGCGCAGTTCCGCCATCACCCGCACCACTTCGGGGATGATCTCCCCCGCCTTGCGCACGATTACCGTATCCCCCTGGTGAATATCCAGCTCGGCCATGCGGTCGGCATTGTGTAACGTTGCCCGGGCCACCGTAGTACCCGCCACCGCCACCGGGTGCAGCTCGGCCACCGGGGTGACCGCCCCGGTGCGCCCCACCTGAAAGCTGACTCGTTCGAGGATGGTCGGTACTTCCTCCGCCGGGTACTTGAGCGCCACCGCCCAGCGGGGAAACTTTTGGGTAAATCCTAGCTGCCGTTGTAGGGCAAAGGCGTTGAGCTTCACCACCACCCCATCGGTGAGGTAGGTGAGCTGGGCCCGTTTGATCGCCCAGTCGTCGTAGTAGGCCTGTACGTCTGCCGCCGAATGGCAGAGCTGACGGTTGGGGTTGACGCGAAAGCCGAGGGATTGCAGGAGTTCGAGGGCCTGCCATTGGCTGTCGAGCTGAGTCTGAACCGAGTCTATCTGTCCGGACTTAGACTCCGATAAGTACACCGTGTAGGCAAAAAAATCTAGCCGCCGCGCCGCCACAATGCGGGAGTCGAGCTGCCGTAGGGTGCCGGCTGCGGCGTTGCGGGGGTTGGCAAAGGGGGGTTCCTCCCGGGCGTCGCGCTCCTGGTTAATTTGGGCGAAAACATCCAGGGGCAGAAAGGCTTCGCCCCGCACTTCGACCACCGCAGGGGGATGATCGGTGCTCAGCCGCAGGGGGATAGAGCGAATCGTTTTGACGTTTTGGGTAATGTCCTCTCCGGCCACGCCGTCGCCCCGGGTGACGCCGCGCACCAGCAGGCCATTTTCGTAGGTGAGGGCCAGGGCCGAGCCATCGATCTTGAGTTCGGCCACGTAGTCTTCGGCCCCGGCCTCGGGGGCCTGCCGTCGCCAGCGGTCTTCCCAGGCCCGAAATTCGGCCAGGTCAAAGGCGTTCTCCAGACTGTAGAGGGGAATGTTGTGGCGCACCGAGGTAAACTGGGCAGCGGGTTTTTCCCCTACCCGCTGGGTGGGGCTGTCGGGGGTCACCAGGTGGGGATGGGCCGCCTCTAGCCCTTGCAGTTCGCGGTAGAGGCGGTCGTAGACGTCATCGGGCAGGGTCGGGGCATCGAGCACGTAGTAGGCGTAGCTGGCGGCCTGGAGCTGCCGCCGCAGGGCCTCAGCTCTGGTCGCGACTGAATTTTCGGTGACGGCTGGCTCCATATAAACCCTTTCTAGAATCGCCCAGTGAATAGTTTAGCTTTGGCTCTGGAGCCGCGGTAGCGGGTGCCAAGACGCAAACCGCCTCAGGATAGTGACCTAAGGAAAATAAAGAAAATCACAGTATGTTATTTGTGATACAGCCCTACCGATTGCTTTTATCAATTCTTAAGGGGTGTCTAAGGGGTAAAGCCCCTGGTTCTGCTAAGTTGCGCCTAACCGTTGAGAGAGTTTTACTTGCCATGAGCGATTATAAGCGTCCTTTTCGCCTATCCCGCCGCCAGGTTATGCGGGGGCTATTGGCCACGTCTGCCTTTGGGTTAACCGCTAAGCTCAGCACTGGCTGTGCCCAGTCCACCACTCCCGATGCCGCTGGGGATGGAGCCGAGGCCGGGGCAGCGGTAGAAGCCATGACGGTCGGGTTCATCTACGTCGGCCCTAAGGATGACTTTGGCTATAACCAGGCCCACGCTGAAGGGGCCGCCGCCATGGCCGCCAACGTCCCCGGCATTACCATTGTGGAAGAGGCCAGCGTTCCTGAAACCTCGGCGGTGGCCGAATCCATGCGCAGCATGATCGAAATTGATGGAGCCAGGGTGCTGTTCCCCACCTCCTTTGGATATTTTGACCCCTACATTCTGGAGATGGCGGCAGAGTTTCCAGAGGTGCAGTTCTTCCACGCCGGGGGGCTTTACCAGGAAGGCGTACACCCCGACAACGTGGGTAGCTACTTCGGCTTTATTGACGAGGCCCAGTACGTGGCCGGGGTGGTGGCCGGGCACATGTCGAAGGACGGCAAGCTCGGGTTTGTGGCGGCTAAGCCAATTCCCCAGGTGCTGCGCAACATCAACAGCTTTACCCTGGGGGCCAGATCCATCAACCCCGCCGCTACCACCCAGGTGATCTTTACCGGCGACTGGGCCTCGCCAGTGAAGGAAGCTGAGGCCACCAATAGCATGGCCGACCAGGGCATCGACGTCATTACCTGCCACGTTGACAGCCCCAAGGTAGTGATGGAAACCGCCGAAAAACGCGGCATTTTCTCCTCTGGCTACCACGCTGACCAAAGCCCCCTGGCCCCTAAGGGCTACATTACCGGGGCCGAGTGGGACTGGTCTAGCATTTATACCGCCCTGGGGGAACAGTTCATGACAGGCAAAACCCTGATGAACGGCGATATCCCTCATATTCTGCGGGGTGGTTTGGCGGATAAGTTCTGTAAACTATCTCCCTATGGCTCTGCGGTCACCGACGAGGCTAAGGCCGATGCCGATGCGGCCATGGCCGGGGTTAAGTCCGGTGAAGTAGTGATTTACCAGGGGCCGCTCAAGACCAACGACGGCCAAGAAATTTTGCCCGCCGACAAAGCCTTCAAAATCGACGATCTTGAGCTTGAAAAGACCGACTACCTCATTGAAGGGGTCAACGGCTCGGTGAGCTAAGGACTTTTGAATTTTGAACTTTTAATTTTGCACTAATCCTTAGGAGATAGATTTCCAGCAAAGAACTTACCTTGTCATTCCCGCGCAGGCGGGAACCCAGCCCAAAAGTTTGTTTATACCGGGTATCTTCTTTCCGAGAAATTGCCTTAATTAAAAATTCAAAGTTAAGAATTCAAAATTTCTCTGTCCGTTTTCTCTATCCGTTGATTTCCTCAACTACCCAAACCTTTCATGTAGGGCGACTATGGCGGCTACTCAACCTTGGCGACGGTCCCTAGAGGCCGTTTTGATTCCCACCGGGGCGGTGCTGATAGCCCTGGTAATTTTTGGGATATTTTGCGCCCTGGCGGGGGCGAACCCCTTTGGGGTATATGCTTCAATCTACAAAGCGGCCTTTGGCAGCCCCAGCGCCTGGCAGAATACTCTGATTCGAGCCTCGCCGCTGATGCTAACGGCGCTCTGTACGGCCCTACCGGCTCGACTGGGGCTGGTCATTATCGGTAACGAGGGGGCACTGGTCATTGGTGCCCTGGCGGCTACTCTGGCAGGTTTGACCTTAGGAACAGCCCTGCCAGGCTTCGTGGTGCTGATGGCGATGGCGATGGCCAGCCTGGTTGCCGGGGGGCTGTGGATTATGTCGGTGGGGGCGCTGCGCCACTACCGAGGGGTGAACGAAACCATCAGCAGCTTGCTGATGAACTACATCGCCATCGCCCTGATGAACCAGCTGGTGGAAGGCCCCCTGAGGGATCCAGGCTTTGCCACCAAGCCCTCGAGCTATGAGATTGCCGAGTCGGCCTGGCTGGGAAATCTGCCCGGCACACGAATTCACTATGGGCTGCTGTACGGGGTAGTGGCCTGCTTTCTAGCCTATTTCTTGATTCAGCGCACCACCTTTGGCTTTGCGGCTCGCACCGCTGGGGGCAACATTCGTGCCGCCCGGATCGCCGGGCTGCCGGTGGGCAAGCTCACCCTGGCGATCTGCTTTTTGGCCGGTTCCTGCGCGGGGCTGGCGGGGATGGTGGAAATTGCGGCGGTGCAGAAGCGGCTAAACGAGTCCATCGTCTCTAGCTATGGCTACGCGGGGATTTTGGTGGCCTTTGTGTCGCGCCATAATCCTTTAGCGATGGTGCTGGTGTCGGTGCTGCTGGGGGGTATTTTGGCCAGCGGCGGCATTTTGCAGCGATCGCACAACCTACCCGACGCCACGGTGCTGGTGTTCCAGGGCATTGTCTTTCTGTGCGTGCTGTATAGCGATTCCCTCTACGGTCGCCTCCCCATCTTCCAGGATCGCCCCGAACGCGCCGCCGGTACCGCCGTCTCCGCGTAGGGTGAGCACCGCCCACCATCCCTGACTGGGCTAACCCGACTTCCAATCATCTCAATCAAACCCTGTAACCCTACAACGGTAAAACCAATGGCAACCGAAGCACTAGGCTGGTGGGGCGTACCCCTGGGAATATTGGCCGGTACCCTGCGGGGCAGCGCCCCCTTTCTATTCGTCAGTCTGGGGGAATGTCTGACCGAAAAAAGCGGCAAAATTAACCTAGGCCTAGAGGGCACCTTGCTGATGGGGGCGATGAGCGCCTACGGTATTTCCTACCTCACCGCCGGTATCGTCGGCCCTGCCCTATCCCCCTGGCTGGGGGTGCTGACTGCGGGCATCGCCGGCATGGGGCTGGGGGCCATCCACGGCTGGCTGTCGCAGCAGCCCAGGGTTAACGATGTAGCCGTGGGCATTGCCATGATCATCTTCGGCGGCGGGTTGGCCAACTTTTTAGGCAAGCCTTTTATTCAGCCCCAGGCCCCGCAGCTGTTTACCTTCAACTTTGGGGCCTGGAGCAGCATTCCCCAGGTGCAGTCAGCCCTCCAGGTGAGTCCTTTATTTCTGCTGGGCATCGCCGTAGTGCCGCTGATGAACTGGTTCTTCAAATCGACCCGCTGGGGCCTCTACGTACGGGCAGTGGGGGATAGCCCCGAGGCCGCTAAGGCCATGGGTATTTCGATTTTTAACGTGCGGATGGCCAGTATTGTGGCGGGCAGCTTTTTAGCGGGCATTGGCGGCGCGTCGCTATCGCTGTATTACCCCGGCGTGTGGACCGAGCGGATTTCCAGTGGCCAGGGCCTGATGGCGGTGGCGCTGGTGATCTTTGCCCGCTGGCAGCCCTGGCAGTGCCTGTGGGCCTCGCTGCTGTTTGGCGGTGCCCAGGCCCTGGGGCCAGCTTTTCAGTCGGTGGGCATTGACTCGTACTATTACCTGTTCAACGCCACCCCCTACATTTTGACCCTGCTGATTATGATCATCACCTGTTCGCCGAAGCGTACTCTATCGGGCGCACCAGGGGCCTTGGGGCAAGATGGTTGAACGGGTTCTGATGACGCTGGCTTGATTGCAGATAGACCTGAACTACAAAAATCGAGTGGGCTGACTTGGGTTGACTGTATCTTTTGCGAATCAGTTAATTCTCCAGCGGTTTAGTGGGTGTAAGCACCAGGTAGTGCTATGGCTGGCCTATGTTCATGACCGCGATCGCAACAGCACCCTGCATGCCCTTCAGGAAGAACTAGTAGAGTGCGGCGTAAATACGCACCCCATTAGCGATGCCTGAGGTGTAGGGTTCACGGTTCACGGTAGGGAACCCTCACAAGGGTAGGGAGACTTCCGTCGTCGTGTACTCGCCAAAGCAGGGCTTTAGTCAGGAAAGTTAAGACCGCTACAGTGAGATAATTAGTCGGAGAAACTTTTCCCGCTTCTCCCCTCGAACTCGGATCATTCCCCTATGACCATTGCCGACCAACTCATCCGCATGGCTGAAGACGAGCTAACGGAATACAGCACCGACGCTCGCAAGATCGAGAAGCTGCGCCGCAAGTTTAGCTTTGCCGTCCCCTACCCCAAACAACAGGCCGTGCGGGATGAGGTCGAGGCTATGATGCCCAAGAACTTTCTGGCTCAGCTAGTCGAAGAAAATCGCCAAACCGTGGCCCTGCCCTTCTGGGGGATTGGCGGTCTGGGTCTGTTGCTGGGCATATCTGACCAGCAACCGCTGGATCTAGTGGCTACGGGAATTGGCTTTTACGTCGCCTTTCAGGTGCAGAAATGGGGCTGGGAGCTCCAGGCCAAGCGGCTGGTGCTTAACACTCTGGATGCCATCGATGCCAGCGTTAAGGAAGCAGCCTGATCATCCTGGCAAAACCTTTGCGTAGGGCTCAATTATTTGCTTTACGATGTCTTGATTTAGCTTGGTATAGGACTATTTCATTCCCCAAATGGGGTGTTGCTGAATTCAGGCCTGAATTTGGGTAGGGGCAAACGGCCGTTTGCTCCTACGAAAGACATTGAAGGATTGATTCAAATGCTTGATTCATATGAGAAAAGACCCTGGCTAAGACGGAGAGTTTGACCTGGCGATGGATCTAAAACCATAACAGGTCACCACTATCCCTTGGCAACCTCGGGTCTACTCGGCTCGCTGCAGGGCCGAAATCTTGGGATCAATAATCTTGCGCCCCTGGCCCGGAAAGCTAATCGCCAGGCAAATTTTATTCCCTGCGCCAAAAATGTGGGTCACTTCTCCGGTGCCGTAGGCGTTGTGTACGACCACATCCCCCACAGTCCAGTCCAGCTCGTGGGAACCGCTGCCCGGTTTGGCGGCGACTTCCCGCTGGTTGCGAGCCTCGCGGATGGGGGTGGCCCACTTTTGGGGCAGGCTTTGGCCGCCGTTGCCGCTGATCAGCTCCGCCGGTAGCTCCGCCAAAAACAGCGAGGGGCTGGCCGGTTCGCGGTTGCCGTAGAGGCGACGGGCGCGGGCGTGGGAGATAAACAGCCGCTCCTTGGCGCGGGTAATGCCCACATAGCAGAGGCGGCGCTCTTCTTCGAGGGAGGCCGGGTCTTCTAGGGAGCGATAGTTGGGAAACAGCCCCTGCTCTAGCCCCACCAGAAACACCACCGGAAACTCCAGGCCCTTGGAGGAATGGAGGGTCATCAGCGAGACGGCGTGGTTGCCTTCGCTAGTGTTATCGAGGTCTGAGGCCAGGGAGGCATTGGCCAAAAAAGCCAGCAGGGAAGGGTCTTCGTTTTCCTCCTCAAACTGCAGCACGGCGTTGTAGAGCTCCTGCACGTTGCCGAAGCGGTCGTCGGCCTCGTCGGTGCCCTCGGCCTTGAGGGCGGCCAGGTAGCCACTGTCTTCCAGCACCCCCTGGATGATCTCCGAACCCTTTTGCTCGTCGATGTTTTGGCGATACCGCTTGATGATCTCAGCAAATTCCAGCACCCCCCTGGCCGAGCGCCCGGCCAGGGTCTTGACCGAGGTCTCATCCGCTAAAATTTCCCATAGGGGAATGCCCCCCAGGGTTTGGGCGGCCTGGTCGAGCTTGTCGAGGGTGCCCTTGCCCACGCCGCGCCGGGGCACGTTGATCACCCGCTTCAGGCTAACGGTGTCAAAGGGGTTAGCGATGGCTCGCAGGTAGGCCAGCACATCTTTAATTTCGCGCCGGTCGTAGAACCGCAGTCCCCCCACCACCTGGTAGGGAATGCTGTAGCGGGTCAGCACCTCCTCAAAGGCGCGGGACTGGGCATTGGTGCGGTAGAGAATGGCAAAGTGGCCCCAGTGCAGCTCCGGGTGCTGGGTTTCGAGGTTGCGAATCTGGCTGATCACAAAATCGGCCTCGGTGGTTTCGTCGTCGGCCCGGTAGCAGTAGATGCTTTCCCCCTCGCCCCGGGTGGGGCGCAGCACCTTGTCAATGCGCTCGGTGTTATTTTCGATCAGGTGGTTGGCCACCTCCAGAATGTTGGCGGTAGAGCGGTAATTTTCCTCTAGCTTTACCATCGAGCGGGTGTCGTCGTCGGCCAGGCCGTCGCCAAAGTCATCCTGAAAGTTCATCAGAATGGTGAAATCTGCCGCCCTAAAAGAATAAATACTTTGATCGGCATCACCAACCACAAACACCGAGCGATGGTGCCAGTCTTTGTAGGTGGCGATTGATTCGCCGTTGGTGGCCAGCAGCCGAATCAGGTCGTACTGGGTGCGGTTGGTGTCTTGGTATTCGTCGACCAAAATGTGGCGGAAGCGCTTGTGCCAGTAGCTCAGCACCGGCGCATTCTGCTGAAACAGGTGCACCGGCATCAAAATCAGATCGTCAAAATCCAGGCCGTTGTTCTCGGCCAGGGCTTTTTGGTAGTGGCGGTACACGTCGGCGATTACCCGGCCCCGGTAGTTGGGCTGCTCTTGCTCGAGCCCCTCGGGGGTAAGGTTCTGGTTTTTGGCGTTGCTGATCGCAAAGCGCACCGAGCGGGGGTTGAACTTTTTGTCGTCGAGGTTCAGGGTTTGGGTGACGATGGTTTTGACCAGCCCCTGGGCATCAGATTCGTCAAAAATCGAGAAATTCTTCGTCCAGCAGTACCCGGCCGGGTGCTGATACTTCTCAATGTCGAAACGCAACATGCGGGCGCAGAGGGCGTGGAAGGTGCCAATCCACAAATATTTGGTGATGTTTTTATAGACCTGGGACCTGAGCTTGGTCTGCTCGTACTGGGACAGGGTGGAGAGGGGCTTGCCGTGGCGAGCCTGGGCATCTTGCTCGGCAAACAGCACCTCGATGCGCTCCTTCATTTCCTTGGCGGCCTTGTTGGTAAAGGTGACCGCCAGAATATTTTCAGGATCGGTCTTGTGGGTCAGCACCAGGTTGGCAATTCGGTAGGTAAGGGCGCGGGTTTTGCCCGACCCCGCCCCGGCCACCACCAGCAGCGGCCCGCAGTAGTGCTCAACGGCCTGGCGCTGGGCGGGGTTGAGGGGGGCAAGGAAGTCAGTCATGGGTACCAGGGCAGGGGGTTTTGCTTACCTAGTATGACATTGGGATGCCGGATGGGTAGATCGAAAACGATGGGCCTAGCCGCAGGGTTGCCCTCATCCCAAACCCCTCTCCCAAGCTGGGCTACTAAGGACACACAAATGCGTCCCGGGCTAGTGACCATCCCACAAAGAGGGTCTCAAATTTCTTGAGCCCTGGGCTCAAGGTTCGAATACCGGGTGGAGATTGCGAGCGATACCCCGACCCTCCGCCCAGCCGTGCAATCAGCCAAGTGGCCCACGGTAGCGAGCCTGGGGAGAAGGGATTCTGCTGTTTTTGGATTTTCCCCTGCAACGTCGCTCTCAGGTGCCTCAGGCAGTGCTGTTGTTGCTCACTAAAGGTCACCGAGGCCGAGCGCGTTTCATCGGCTCGGCCGGTTTTAAGGTGGAGCAGCCTCAGGGCCACCATTAAGGCCAGGATGGTGAGGCGTTCAATCGCTTTGACTGACGCCAAACGGGTGGATTCAAGGTCAAGGCCCACCCGCTTAAGCCGTGCAAAGAGCTGTTCAATCTGCCAGCGCCACCCATACCACTGAATCACTTGTAAGGCCTGCTCCACGGTATTCACGGGATGGGTGGTCAGTAAGCGCCAATGAATCGGCTCTACTCCGGCGGGTGGCATCACTTCTTTGGCCTCAACGGCATAGAGTGAGACCGATTCAGGATAGTCGTGGGCATCGACCTTCTTGGGGCGGCGAAGCGTAACCGGGGTAAAGCGAACCGCCAGCCAGGCGTCACGTGCCTTTCGGTCACGGCGGGGCTCGGCCATCACCCTTTTTCCCAGGCGACGATCCCAAAAAGCACTGCCCTGCGATACTTCAGCGTGAATCAGAATAGGATTCTCCACGGCGATTGCCCCACGATTACTGGCCGCATCGTACTACAAGCTGAAACTGATCGTTGTTGAGAAGAACCACCGTTTCGCCTGACTGGGCCAGCACAAAAAGCCCCTGACGGTAGGCGTAACGGTCGGCTTCCGACTCAATGCCGATGCCTGCCACAGCGCCATACAGCTGCACCGCGGCATATTCTGGGAAAAAATCGCGAAATCGCTCCAGATCAAGGATAAACTCGTTGACGTCGGTAAGGCTGAGGCTGCTTTTTACCTCCACCGCTAGTACGGAACCCTGGTTGACCACCAGCACATCAATGTTTTGATCAGCGGCCTCGGCCTCGTCGGTTATCTACGCTGCCGCAAGTTGTGCCAGCCGATTTGGAACTGTCCCCAAGCGCCGTAAAATTAGGGCCAAATCTGCCACTAAAAACGGCTCGGTGGCGGCGGTTAATTTAGGAACGTGGATAAATATAGCCTGGCTGGGCCAGCGATATCGCTCGATAGCGTCGAGGACGTGGTAGTACAGGTGATTACACACGTAGGTGCCAGCACAGGTGCTAATGGCCGTCAGGCGAGTGTTGGTCATCAACAACTCTAACCCTAGGGAGGTTTGCAGCACCCGATTTGGCCCGTTGCCATAACGCTCTAGAGTTAAGTACGAGCGCTGTTCTGCCATGCCGCAGCACACCACCACCGCAGGCCGCAGCTGCATCATTGTGGCAATTACTCGGCCAGGGGCAAGGTCGAAGTTAACCGGGAGCTGCCGCATGAGCGTAAGGTTGGGGGGAAGCCGGTGGCGCTGCTCTAGGCCAATCAGCAGATCTTCCGACGCATTGGAGGCTTGATGGGCTCGCCAGGGGGCAAAGGTGGTGAGTAGAATCGGGGCGGCCATGTCAAACCCGCGACGATGGATAGTCAGTACAGGTTTAAAATACCTGATTCCCCCATCTCCCGATCTCCCAATCCACAGATGAACGGCTGAGCCCTGTACCATGGGGACAGAACGACCGTCAACGGGGAGACGCTATGGCCAAAATTGCCGTCATTGACTACGACATGGGTAATTTGCACTCTGCCTGTAAGGGCCTGGCGCTGGCGGGTGCAGAGCCCCAAATTACCGACCAGGCGGCAGACCTGGCGGCCGCCGATGCCCTGGTGCTGCCGGGGGATGGAGCCTTTGACCCGGCCATGGGACACTTGCGGGCCAAGGGGCTGGTGGCACCGATTCAGGCTGCGATCGCCAGCGGCAAACCCTTTCTGGGTATTTGCCTGGGCCTGCAGCTCTTGTTTGATTACAGCGACGAAGGCCAGGAAGCGGGGTTGGGCGTTTTCCCTGGCCACATTCAAAAATTTGCGCCCGAACCCGGCATCACCATTCCCCACATGGGCTGGAATCAGCTCACCCTTACCCAGCCCCAGCACCCCCTGTGGCAGGGGGTTAAGGATGGCGACTGGGTGTACTTTGTGCACTCGTTTTATGCCCAGCCGCTAGAGGCTGACGTGATCGCCGCCACCGCCACCCATGGCCGCCAAACCGTTACCGCTGCCGTGGCTAGAGATAACGTCATGGCCATGCAGTATCACCCCGAAAAGTCGGCCCCGGCGGGGTTGATCATGCTCAAAAACTTCGTCACCCTGGTGAACGCCCCAGCCCCGGTACCAGCCCCAATAGTTTGAGTCGAAGTTTGAGTTGGCCAATGCCCTCACATCGGGGCATCATGCCGTTTGGGGTCTTTTTTTTGCTTCTTGGCGGTACTCGATTCTCCCTTTGGCTTTTTGGTTTCTTTGTTATTCTTCCGTTCTTTTGCCATGATCAGCCTCAAGTAACGAGATTAGCGTGGAGTGACAGATTAGCTTAGCCAGAGCCATCTCCCCATTGGCGTTGCCCCTGATAGCCCACAATGGCCTGCATCGGCACAGTCAATACTCCTATTGTAGGTGGCCTGGCGCGCTTCAACCCGATATCGGTTCAGCAGCCTCTACCCATACCTTCATTTCGGTCAGGGTGAGGGGGCCAAACTGGGTAGCCAGGGCAACATCGGCGGCATCTCGACCGTAGGCAATCACAATTCGATTGCCCCGTGGTTCTGACTGGGTGGCGTCAAAAATATACCAGCGATCGCCCACAAAGGCTTCAAACCAGGCATGCAGATCCATCGGTTTAAGCTGATACTGATAGCCCACCACCATGCGGGCTGGAATGGTCAAGCTACGGCATAGGGCAATGCCTAAATGAACAAAATCACGACAGACCCCCAGGCGGGTGGCTACGGTTTCTAGGGCAGATGTCGAGGCATTACTGGTTTCGTAACGGTATTCAACGTGGGTATAAATCCAGTTCCGAATCGCCTCGACCTGGTCGTAGGCTGACTCAACCCCTGCGACAATTTCGCTAGCTACATCGCCCAGCAAATCCGACTGGCAATATCGGCTCGGTAATAAAAACTGCAGCGCATAGTCGGGCAGATCCTGGATCGAGACAAAAGCACCCCCCGCCTGAACGTCAATGGTGTCTGACGTCCTGACGGTTACCGTAATAGCCGCCTGAAATGCACCTTCAGGAGCGATCAGCCGAGTGCACAGGTTACCGTAGCTATCGGTATATTCTGCCGTTAAGACGGCGGGCTCAAATTGATAATTTTCTTGCTCAACCCACTGCCCTAGACCGCTACGGGGCCGCAGCATCAACACTAGCGGAGCAGGGGCCGTCGCTTCGAACCAAAGGTGGCAGCCTGCCCTCAACCTCATCAACCCTCCCTCGGGATCAGAACGGTTTTTGCCTCCATTGTGCCGCTGCCGACAACGGCACTCAACTGAGGGTCTGCACTTGGGCGGCTAGCGTGCTCCTCTGTTTGGCAGGCAGACCCCTGTCCTGGCTGATTTAGTTTACCGTCATCCGCTCTGACTCAGCAGAGTAGATGGACGTTACGCATTCGACAATCGCGCCACCTCGTGGCCGGCTAGCTTTTGGTGGGTATCGGCCAGCATCTGCGGAATGCGCTCGGCATGAGGGCTGCGCCGAAGACAGGTGGATAAATCGAGGCTGTCTAGCTGGTCGGCCTTTTGCCCCGGGAACCAGTGGCCGCCATTGCCCAGTAGGCCATAGCGGGCCTTGGCAAACTCCTCCATGTCAAAGGCCAGCAGCAAATTTCGCAACCAGAGAATTGCCGGAATATTGACATTGCCGGGGGTCTCTTCAGGGCTGGGCAGGCCTAATTGCCAGGTGCGTAGCCAGTCTTCCCCCAGCACGGCATTGGCCCGATGGCGCAGCCGTTCAAGAATGGGGCCGAGGTGGGTCTTAGCCTCGGCCAGCAGGGGCAGGGTCTTGAGGTGCTCATCAAAGTCGCTAGGCCGCGCCGCCCCAATGCTGAGGGTGTGGATTTGGGGATAGCTGAGGCAAAACAGGTCATTGAATACCAGGGGACTGAGGGGGGCACACAGCTCCACCAACCGGGTGGGCGGGTTATACAAATGCCCGCCCTTATCGGAGGGGCTAATGATAAACACCCCCATGTCGTGGGCCTGAGCGGCCTGGATGGCGGGCCAGTTATCCTGGTTGACGTAGTACCAGTGCAAATTAACATAGTCGAACTGGTCGGAGGCGATGGCCTGCTGAATCACGGCGGTCGGGGCATGGGTCGAAAAGCCAATGAACCGTACCCGGCCCTGGCGCTGAAACTCCTGGGCCACCTCCAGGCAGCCGCCGGGGCGGAGGGTATAGTCCAGCAGTTCGGCGGTGTTAATGCCGTGGATGCCCAGTAGATCCACCGTATCCAGTCTCAGGTTCGCCAGGGACTGATTCAGCACCTGGCGAAACTCAGCGGCGTCGGCCTGGGGGGAAACCTTGGTTTGGACGATCAGGCGATCGCGGGGCAGGGTCGGCAAAACCTGCCCCAGCTGCACCTCCGAGGTGCCGTAGCCCCGGGCTGTCTCAATGTGGTTAATGCCCACCTCTAGAGCGCGGCGAATGGTGGCTTCCAGGTTGGCCTGGTTGCGGGCGGGGATGTCGGACAGGGGCACATCCTTCCAGGCATGCTGGTACCGCATCCCGCCGCAGGAAAAAACCGGCATTTGAAGATCAGTGCGGCCAAAGCGTCGATACTGCATGGAAACTTACCGTAGCAGGGCTATCCACTACGGTAATCACAGCGTTGCCGATTGTAAAGGGGCGTCAGGGGCCAGCCAGGCCCCTTAAAGCTTGCGAACGCTGGCCTCGCCGTCCTTAACTTCCCCCACCAGCACCTCGCTAGCCACCCCGACAAACAGGCCGTTGTCGAGCACGCCAGGAATATTGTTGATGGTCTTTTCTAACCCAGCAGGATCGGTAATCGCGTCAAAGGTGACGTCTAAAATCATGTTGCCCTGGTCGGTAATCACCGGGCCGTCTTTTTTAATCCCCATGCGCAGGTCGGGGGTGCCGCCCAGGGCCTCTAATGCCTTGGTAACCGGGGCCACGGCCAGGGGTAGCACCTCCACCGGCAGGGGAAAGGTGGTACCGAGCTGATCCACCAGCTTAGAGCTATCGACCACTACGATGAAGTGCTTGGCCAGGGCATCGACAATTTTTTCGCGGGTGTGGGCAGCGCCGCCCCCTTTAATTAAATTCATTTTAGGATCGACCTCATCGGCCCCGTCGATGGCCAGGTCGATGCCCTCAACATCGTCTAGGGTGGTGAGAGGAATGCCGTGCTGCTTGGCCAGCACTGAGGCCTGAAACGAGGTGGGCACCCCCTTGATATTGGTCAACTCCCCCGCGGCCAGGCGCTCGCCAATGAACTGAATGGCAAAGGCGGTAGTTGAGCCGGTGCCCAGGCCCACGATAGTGTTTGACTCGACCCGAGCCGCCGCCTGTCGCCCTACCTCTTGCTTCATGAGCTTAACCGGATCCATTTCTGCTGTCATGACCACAACTCCTTAGGGCAAATCGCTCCGTTTCCGGTATCTAGCATGACCTAAACCGGCACGGCTGCATAGCCTAGTAGCGTTAGGGTGTTTCAGCTAAACTTGTCCAGGGTTTCGTCGCCACAGGCCCAGAAGGCCGAGTTCGCCTCCTTAGCCAGCGGTTTTAGTTAAATCCGCTTAGCGACTATTGGAGTCAGAGGCCACCTCTAGGGGCCAGGTGCCGACATACTGTTCGACAACATCGCCCTGGTACATCATTCTCAGGTTGAAGTAGTGGTAGCCGTAGCGGCGGGGGTTTTGCACGTTAGACATCACCACCACTAGGTTGGTGTTAGCTGGGATCGGGTTTTCCGGGATAATCTCGATCCGATTCTCGTCTTCAATCCAGTCGATGGCTTTAACCGCAATCACGTCATCGCCGCGCCAGTCGCCCTGCCGAAGCTCAATGGCGCTGGGGTCAAACCGGCCCCGCAGCTCAGTAAACTCCGTTGGGTACTCAATTTCGAGCGATATCACATCCCGAGGCAGCTTGGTTCTGGCCACGTTTAGGTAATAGCGAGCGTTGTTGCTATAGGGAAAATTAAAATCGATCATGTAACTGAGGCGGTACTCGGCATCAACCCCTCCAAAAATTGTCAGACCGTTTTGAGCCAGGATGGGCTGAGGTAGAACAGCGCTAAACCCGGCGGCCACTGTAGCCACGGCTAGCCCAAGGGTGACAAATTTAACTGAGCGTTGAAGGGATATCATGGCGGATCTCCAGTGAAAAGAATTTGGCATACGGTAGCCTAGGCCACCCAAAACAATAACGTTTGTACCCCTTAGGCAAAGGCTCGATCTGTGCCAGTGGCCCAACCGGGCTAGCCTAAAGGACTAGAACGATTACCGGGCAACACATGCGCTAGCGCTTTGGTCAGGACGATCCCAGGTAGCGTTACTATCCGTTACAGTCTCAAATCCTAACATCTAGAATTTTCCTTTTTCTAAATTGGACCCGGGCGCCAGACATTCTTACGGTGGATAGGGTGTCCCCGATGGACTAGGTAGGGCTTAACACCCTGGGCTGCTGAGTTGAGGTTGGTCGTCTAAGGCTTACGCTAACGTCCCTTTTGAGGAATCATCCTAAATCCTGCTTGGCTAGCCCCGATTCAGCCGGGCGAATGCCATAGAGCCTCTGGCTAGGCTGCGCCAACGCCCCTACGGGTTGATCTTTTGGAAATCGGGCGTATGGAACTCGGATTCGCTCTAAAAATAGATTTTTGTCGTTGGGGGTGCCGCGTCAGCGGCATGGACGATTGGTATAAGTTCTGGTGTCCAGGCTCTGCCTGAGCACCGCTCTAAGCGGCTCTGCCGCCGGTCTCCTTTGCCGCTAGCGTTCTCAAAGGAGAACTGCTGGGTAGGGTTAAATGCTCCCTAGGCTAGTCGCCGTCTTCATCAATGATGGTGCCGCGATCGAGCAGCAGCAAATTTCTAAGTTGATCGGTGTCTAGCTCGGTCAGCCAGCCTTCCCCAGCGCTCACTACCTGTTCGGAAAGCGCCTTTTTGCTCTCAATCATGTCGTGGATGCGTTCTTCTAGGGTGCCGGTGCAGACAAACTTGTGCACCTGCACGTTGCGGGTTTGGCCAATTCGAAAGGCGCGGTCGGTGGCCTGGTTTTCCACCGCCGGGTTCCACCAGCGGTCAAAGTGGAAGACGTGATTGGCGCGGGTGAGGTTGAGCCCCACCCCTCCCGCCTTAAGGGATAGAATAAACAGCGGCGGGGCGGCCGGGTCATTTTGGAACCGATCGACCATGGCCTCGCGCTGGGCTTTAGAGGTGCTGCCGTAGAGAAACAGCGTTTTATAGCCCAAATGCGCTTCCAGGTGACGCTGGAGCAGTTTGCCCCACTCGGCAAACTGGGTAAATATGAGCGCCCGATCGCCTTCGGTAATTAACTCTTCTACCATTTCGTCGAGGCGCTGGAGCTTGCCAGAGCGCCCCTTGAGGCCAAGGCTAGGCTCTTGCAAAAACTGGGCCGGGTGGTTGCAAATTTGCTTGAGCCTGGTCAACAGTGCCAGGATCTGCCCCTTGCGCTGCACCCCAGTGGCCTCGTCTAGGCTGGCCAGGGCCTGATCGACGGTCTGCTGGTAGAGGTTGGCCTGCTCGGTAGAAAGGCCACAAAACACCGTCATTTCCTGCTTTTCGGGCAGGTCTTGGATGATCGTGCGGTCGGTTTTTAAGCGCCGCAAAATAAACGGCTGCACCAGCGCCTTGAGGGTGCGCAGGGAGGCGGTGTCGCCGTAGCGCTCAATCGGGGTCGCAAAGCGGCGCTGGAAAAAGTTTTTGGGGCCGAGGTAGCCGGGGTTAAGAAAGTCCATAATCGACCACAGCTCAGCCAGGCGATTTTCCACCGGAGTACCGGTGAGGGCGATGCGAAACTGGGCCTCGATCTGGCGAGCAGCCTTAGACTGCTTGGCGTCGGGATTCTTAATGTTCTGGGCTTCATCCAGCACCAGGCACTGCCAACCGAGACGCTGAAGCGGCTTGAGATCGCGGTAAATCAGCGCATAGCTGGTAATCACCAGGTGTTTGCCCGCCACGGCCTGGGCTAGGGCACTGCCCTTGGGGCGGCGATCGCCGTGATAGACCAGGGTTTTGAGGGTGGGGGCAAAGCGCCGCACTTCCTTTTCCCAGTTGCCCAACACGGAGGTGGGGCAGACCAGCAGGGTGGGGGCCTCCAGCCAGTCGTTTTCTTTGAGATACAGCAAAAAGGCAATCAGCTGAATGGTTTTGCCCAGGCCCATGTCATCCGCCAGGCAGGCCCCCAGGCCCCACTGCTCGAGAAAGGCCAGCCACGATACCCCCCGCGCCTGGTAAGGGCGAAGTTTACCCTTAAAGCCGCTGGGTTCGGCCATCTCGGCGAGGGTCTGGTTGCCCGTGGTGAGAGTCTCAATCAGGGTTTGCAGGGCTCCGGAGGCTTCAAAGCTGACCACCGGCAGCTTGTCGATCAGCTGGGTGTCGCCGGTGCTAATCCGCAGGGCGTCTTCTACGGAGAGGGGAGTAGCGGTTTTTTGGCCATCTAAAAACTGGCGAGCAGCTTTAACGTCCTGGGGCTTGAGTTCGACCCACTTGCCGTTGATTTCCACCAGGGGCGAGCCCTGACTGATCAACCGCTCAAACTCGTCAGCGGTGAGGGTTTCACCGGCAATGGCCAGGTCCCACTTAAAGTTGAGCAGGCTCTTTAGCCCCAGCCGCTGACGCTGTTGGGTGGGCGGTACCTCGGCCTGCACCTTGAGACCCAACCGCCCGGCCCCCTCCTCCCCCGCCTGGGAGAGCCCTGGGGGCAGCCCAATTTCCACCCCATTGTCCTGAAGCTGCCAGGCCGTGGCCTTAATAAACTGGTAAGCCTGAATCGCATCCAGGACACAGTGGGTGGGGCGCGGCTGGCGTAGACTCTCGCGGATCGGCTCGTACAGCCGGGCGGCCCGGCCCAGGCCCGCCAGCAGGGTTTCCTGGGGAGACTTGAGGATGGCCCCCTGGTGGTGCAGCTCAGCCCCCGGATGCTGCCAGATTTGCTCGGCGTTCAGCTGCCACTCGGGGTTGGCCACCGACTGTAGCTGATAGCCCAATTGCCAGGGCTGGTCTAGGGTGGCCGGGGGCTGTAGTCTGAGCCGCAGGCGAAACTGAGACGCCGGATCGGCCTCCAGACTTTGCAGCGGCGTTGTCCAAGTGATGAGGGCTTCCTGCAGCCGAGCCACGGCGGCGGGGCTGGCGTCTAGGGTCGGTTGAGGATGGCTAAGCGCCCGCAGCCAAGGCTGTAGGGGAAGTTCTTGCCCCAGGGCCTCTAAGCTTTTTTGGGGTTGCGTCTGGGCGGTTTGGCGCACCTGGTGATCGATCAGGCGGGTCAGAAAGGTGACCAACAGCGTCTGGGGTACCGGTAACGGCTGGCTACAGCTCAGTCCGCCGCCATCTTCGGGCTGATAGCCGCGACAGAGCAGGGGCATCGTCTGGGAAAAGTAGCGCAGGCGCTCCTGGTCGGCGGCGCTATCGAGCAGGGGCTGCCAGCCCGCCGCCAGGGTTTGGCTGGTCAGCTCAATGGTTGGCAGAAACTTGCCCCGGGCCATTAAATTCAGCCCCCAGCGAGCCATGTGCCCCCAAAAGCGTAAATCACTACCAATCAGCTCGGTAACCGGCAGGGTATGCTGCCCCAGGGGCAGGGCCAGCAAAATCGGCAGCATATCGGCGGTGGCCAGCCACCAGCCCTGAATTTGCCAGGGGTGCAGCACCTGATGCGCGGTGGCGGTGGCGGTGGCGGGTTCCTCCCCCTCGGCCCCCCAGGTGGCGGAGTGCATTGGCCGCAGCGTCGTCTCAACTAGGTGAGAGGGCATCTGTAGGCCGGTATGGCCCCAGGCCGGGAGAGCCAGGGAACCAGCGGTTTTGGTTTTGCCGAGGTTAGTAGCCCTAGGGGCCTTAGTCGCCAGCCGACCCGACCGCCCAGCCGTCTTTCGGTTAGCCGGGCTCGCCGTCGGCGCGGCATCATCGGTGGTTAACGGGGTGGGCAACAGACTTCGGGAGGTGCCGGAAGTGGCTCCCAAAATCTGCTTTTGAAAACTGTTCAGCGCCGCGGCGAGCTCAGCCTGAGCCATGGCGTAGGGATGGGGATGTCTGCCATCCCAGGCCCGGAAACCATCTTCAGGTAGCGGCCTCCATGTCTCTCCCCAGAGAAAAAAGCGCTGAGCCTGGGGAAACCAACTGACGTGTAGTATTGCCATTAATCGTATCTACGACTCGCTCAAAAAATTAGGGTTGGTTGAGGCCAAGGTGACGGAAATGATGGGCGGGTTCAAAATGGCCTGGGTTGATTAAAAACAGATTTTTATAAGCGAGACGTTAGGAGAATTCTGCACGGCTGCAACCGCGCTGCCCCGAGGCGGGCTGATGCAGCATCGACCACAGCTTTTGGTCTTCAGCCCGGCCTAGGGTCAGAGTCACGTCCCTGCATAGGGAGGACACAAAATCCCAGCCTTCGGTTCGCCTGCCCGCCGTCGCCGATTGATCGGCTTAATGTGCCTATCTTACCGCCTCAGGGAAACGCTGGCAGAGGAGGATGACCCCTCGCCTGAGGATCGGATGGGATTACCCTAGTATTCCACAATCACCGGGGTGTGGTCGCTGGGCTTTTCCCAGCGGCGGGGCTCGATGTCGATGGTGCAGGCGGTAGCGCGCTCGTAGAGGGTGGCGGATAGATAGTGGTGGTCGATGCGCCAGCCCAGGTTGCGGCGAAAGGCGGCGGCGCGATAATCCCACCAGCTAAAGTGGCCGCCGTCGTCGGTGAACTTGCGAAAGCCATCGGCTAGGCCCACCGCTAGCACCTGCTGCAACGCCTCCCGCTCAACGGGGGAGGCCATGATGTGGGTCGCCTTACCCTCAGGATTGTAGATGTCTTTATCTTCCAGGGCGATGTTAAAGTCGCCGCACACATTGAGCAGGGGGTAGTCCTTCAGGAGGGTAGCCAAATACTCCTGGAGACAGCCCAGCCAGCGTAGCTTATAGGCATATTTCTCGCTGCCTAGGGAGTTGCCGTTGGGCACGTAGAGGTTCACCACATAGACCTCCCCCAGGCGACCGGCAATCACGCGCTTTTGGTCGTCTAGATCGCCCACACGCGCTTCCCCTAGCACGGCGGCAAAGCCACACCGTATCTGCTCTAGGGGATGGCGGCTGAGCAGGGCTACCCCGTTGTAGGCTTTTTGCCCATAGATAGCGCTGCCATAGCCCAGGGCTTCAAAGGCGGCAGCGGGAAAGTCCGCATCCACCACCTTAGTTTCCTGGAGGCAGAGTACATCCACAGGGTTTTCCTGGAGCCACCGCACCACGTGATCCAGGCGCGAGCGAATGGAATTGACGTTCCAGGTAGCGACTTGCATAGCATTAACGGTAAGCAGGGGATACGATGTTCTAGCTTAATCGGTGAGGCTGTTCCACGGCGGAAAATTTTAGGGATTGGCGCTGACATGAAGCTGTCGGCTTGTGGTTTAGGAAGACAGAACGCGAAAACCCTAGCCACCCGCAGTGAAGTGCAACCTGGGGGGCTAGGGTACGATGAGCCTCGCCTCGCAATCTACGTGGTAGATTTGCGGGGTTAGCTGCTTGCAGGTGGTGCAAACATCTGCGAACAGCGCCAAGATTTTCGAGTTCTGCATGTCTACCGTTCTGCTGAAGGGCTTAAGAAGGGAGAATACTGGTACAAAAGTTCCCGGTCAACCGTAGAGCAATGACTTGATTACGGATTAGTACCGTAGGTTGGGTTAGCGATAGCGTAACCCAACAACGCCTAGCCTGATGTTGGGTTTCACTGCGCTTTACCCAACCTACGGTAGATGAGGCTGATTCTTTAGGGCACCTCGAAAAATCCGGCTTTTCCTGAGCGCAACAACGTGATTTCAAGGATTTCAGCTTCCCAGAATCTGCCAAATGACAATTAATCGAGGTGCCCTTTATTTACCGTATTTGTAAAGACTTAGAGCCATTGATCATAATGGTATTGTGGTAAGTAGGTGGGACGAATTGAATATCAAATAGGCTAAGTATCTGTAACCCTTGCCAACTCAGGCTTTCAGCGATTGTGAAGAAGCTGAGCCATCTTGCAAATGATTAAGCCTTGCTACTTAGTAAGCGCCGTCATCCATAAAAAAGTTGAGAATACAACCTCAATGTTAAATACACAACCTTAATAATTTCAACTATGGACTACCGAAACTACATTACAATCGAACCAAACAAACGCGGTGGCAAACCTTGCGTACGCGGCTTACGCATCACCGTCTACGAAGTGCTTGAATACCTGGCTTCCGAAATGACCGAAGCTGAAATTCTCGATGACTTTCCTGACCTGACGCGAGAAGATCTAAAAGCCTGCATTGCCTATGCCGCCGATCGCGAGCGTCGGTTTATGACCGCACCCCTATCGGCATGAGATTACTTTTTGACGAAAACTTATCGCCCAAATTGCCAAATTGCTTGAGCGACCTTTTCCCAAATTCGCTCCATGTTCGAGATGTAGACATGAAAGCAACAATCGACCCAATAGTTTGGGATTTTGCGAAAGATAATAATTTGATGATTGTCTCAAAAGATGCAGACATGCATGATTTGAGCTTGGTACTTGGGAATCCACCGAAAATCATTTGGCTTCGCCTTGGCAACTGCTCAACACGGCAAGTTGAAGATATACTGCGGCAAGATTTTGACGCGATTAAATTATTTTATGAGGATGAGAACTTATCACTGCTTGCTTTATCATAATGAACGAAACCCTAAACCGATAAAAGTAGGGTAGGCAGTGCGATCGCAGCTCTCCTGTAGGTTGGGTTTCCTGTGTCAATCCAACCATCCCAGAACGATTTTATTCCCAACCCACTGTGGTTTTTTCTAGGAATTGTCCATTGGGAATCGACCCAGGATAGACAAGTGGATTGCTAAATCAACGACTCAGCAGCAACCCACTGACATAGCGACTGACGTGCTCAAAGCCCGCGTCTCGGCAGAACACTGACCGATAAGCGGCCATGCCCTGGGCAATCGCCTGCGGTATCCCCACTAACGGCCACATAGTCAGGCCTCATCCTGATGAATCTCTTGATATTGGATCCAATTTTCAGTGATAGCACATTAACCTTCCAAGTCGTGTAGGCTAACCTTCCAAGTCGTGTTCGGGAAGCAGATGCCGATCGCGCCAGTAATGCCTGTACGGCCACCTAAGAAATCTTACGCCAGAACAAACGGCCTGGATTGAGGTGCTGTTGGCAGAGGGAGAGCAGGCGTCACCCAACGAACAGAAGGTGATTCGGGCTTAAGCAATCGCTATGCTCGCTCAGATGTTCACTACAGAGGACTGGCAGAGCGTTGGCGTAGCCGCCCCAGAGGGGGCATCGCGAATGTAGCCTCTCAAACAATGGCGAAAGACATTCTACAGATGGGTCAAGAAGCGGCGGTTCCCACTCTCGTTATCTAAACTTAGCCATTTAAGCCATTCAATAGGGTTGAGAATAGCCTGGTGCTTTTCTATCCCCTCAAGCAAACACCTCCCCATGCCTGTCGGAAGTGAAGCCGGGGACAGATGGAGCTGGATCAAACATAACGGTGTACTGAGCTGAGGGGCTCAGCCGCCGCAGGGCTTTCAAATGGGCATCCGCATCATTGCGCCGCCGAAACCGGGCTACGGTGCGCCGCTGCATGTGGGGAAGAAGTTGAACAACGCACCAGGGATGGAGCAGCTGGTTATGAGCCATAGGCGCTTCCCCCTCGTAAGCAACAGATGGCGGGTACTGCTGGTTCCCTAAACGGGGAGCTTCCTGCTTGCTGACAATATCTCTTAGGTAAGAAAGCTGCACGCTCTCCCCAGCACTGGCAGCGCTGGGTCTCAACGCTTGCTCAATCTTGCCCAATAGTTCAGAGGCCTCTCGATCCGGGGGATGCAGCGTCCAGGCGCTGATGGGTGCAGGCTGGAAGGTCAGCCGGTAGGTTTTGCCACTTCTCCCGTGAACCAGCCACACAGCCTGTTGAGGCAGCTTTTGCACGCGGTACGAGCCTTGCCCTAGTGTTGCCAGTGCCGCTCGGATACGTTTGATATCCATCAAAATTCGATGCCCTTTGCTCACGCGACTGTCCTCCCTGATGGGTGAATGAGGTGTAGCTGAGGCCACCCTAGCCGGGGGAGATTCGCCAAAACAGAGCACGGTGATATTGACAATTTTGGGTTAGATGTGATCGTCTCCGGACTCGGTGGCGCAGAGGGCCTGCCGCAGGTCTGCCGGAATCTGATCAAAGTTGTCGAGCAAAAAATCCATCAGGGCCAGATGGCGCAGGTCAACCGGGGTGGGGCGGCGATAGCTGCGACCTTTGCGAAACCAGCCCCGCACCGTCGAGACCGACCGGGAGCAGATCGCGGCCATGTCTTCTTGGCTGACCTGCCACTTGGCGTAAAACCGCTGGGGCGTCATGCCCAGTTGGCAGTAGCTGTACCGCCCGATTAGGCGCTGCTCGAGGGGAGAAAGGAGACGGGGATTCATTGGGAAGTTTCCTTATCGATAGGTTCGAGGTCGTCTTCCCAGGCGATATCGGCCCTGACCCAGGCGGCACTGGGGGAAGCAGGATCGAGCCAGATCAGATAGCACCACTGCCAGCGGCGTCTGTGGGAGGCATAGCTGTAGAACCGGCCAATGACCAGGCCCCAATCAGTCGTGTTGCCATGGGGAACCCAGCGGAGGCGATCGCCGTAATGAAAGCGGGGCGCTTCGACCTGGGGGAAGGCGGCAGGCAGGTCAGTCGTTGGCG
>DAIUJR010000074.1:0-25923 GCA_036848635.1 Nodosilinea sp. CTOTU7336 | reverse complement strand
GATTTCTCGGATTGCCCAGAGATTACGCCAGAAATGTTTGCTAAGGCGGTAGTGCAGCGGGGTTTACCTGCTACAAAAGCCAAGGCTCAAGTCACGCTCCGCATTGATAGCGATGTGTTGGATTGGTTTAAGTCTCATGGTCGAGGATATCAAACCCAGATCAATCAGTTGCTACGAGCTTACATGGAAGCGCACCAATAATAGGCTTAGTAGACCTGTTGGGAAATAGCGATAAAAATCGCTGAAACCCTTATATAGACTGGCTTTCAAGGATTTTTCGACAAAATCGCTGAAACGCATGCCAAGAAAGGCTTCCAAGGATTTTCCAGCTTATTACACAACAACTCTAGTTGTAAGTGCGGTGGGTGGTGATGATTGCGGCGGCATAACAACCCCAATGCACCGGAACACAAAAAAAGTGATCGGTAAGCTGCAAAGGTTATCTTTGCCCGGTGATTGGGAACGTTATGCCGCAAGTCCTGGGTGAAGACGGCAGCCTAAAAGTATCTGTTAGCATTCAAGATTAAGAGTTTCTGAAGATTTGTTTTGACTTAAGTCAACGCATTCCAATAGAGTGTCACCTATTCTGGAAAGGGTAGTTGTTCAGAATCCATCAACAGAGCAATGGGCTATTGACTGAGATAATTGCGCTCGAAATCAACTCAACTTGCTGAGGTGCAATCCATGACTCAAACTCAAACTCAACTCGATTTCAAGACGGCTCCAGGTCATCAGGTGCTCGCGGCAGCAGGAAAGAAGGCACTGCGCCCAGGTGGCTACGCCGCCACTGATCGACTCTTTGCGTGGGCAAACTTTCAACCCGGTGAAACTGTACTGGAACTCGCGGCTAGCTTTGGCTATAGCGCGATCGCATTAGCCCAGCGCTACAAGGTAAGGGTCGTTGGAGTGGAAAAAAATCCCGACAGCGTTGCTCGCGCTCAAGTCAATGTTGCTGCGGCTGGGTTGACCCAACAGGTGCAAATCATTCAGGGCGATATTTTTCACCTAGAACAAATCTCAGAGCAGTTTGACTATGTTTTGGCTGAAGCCATTTTGACCATGCAATCGGACGTAGGAAAAGCCAAGATTTTGACGGGAATTTGCGATCGCCTCAAGCTAAGGGGTCAATTTCTTAGCCATGAACTGCGAGTCGAAGGCCCCAATACCGATATGATTTGCCGTGAATTATCCACGACGATTCGCGTCAACGCTGCACCCTTATCTACAGATGGCTGGATAACGCTCGTGCATCAAGCGGGGTTCACCGTTGAAAATCACAACATCGGATCGATGGCCCTACTTAACCCCGGTCGCATTGCTCAAGAAGAAGGTGTGCCGACGCTCCTGACGATCGCATGGAATATGCTCACCCGACCGGATATCCGACAGCGTATCCTCTCTATGCGAGAGACCTTTGGTCGCTACCGTAGCGACCTCGGCTATGTTGTATTGACAGCACGAAAAGGAAATTGAATAATGTCTACCGCTCTTATTTCTCCCGAAACCACTTTTCTGCAATTAAAAGATCATCTCGTTTATCCGGAATCGGGTGTACTGAGCAAAGTGATCTGGAAAAGTGAAGTATGCCAGTACAGTCTGTTTTGCCTTGCTGCAAACACCGAAATTTCAGAACACACTTCTACTCGCCATGCCACGGTGCAGGTGGTAGAAGGCACTGGCTCACTAACGCTGAACGGTGAACAGATTTCGCTAACCCCAGGCATATTTATCTTTATGGAAGCGAATGCTCCCCATGCGTTGGCAGCGGACTCTAATCTAGCTTTTGTTCTAACGTTGTCGAGTGTAAGTTAATCATGACTACAATTACTTCCCAACAGTCCGCTCTTGCTAGCAAGTCTTGGTACCTGCCTACCTTTTCTCCCGAACATGGTGTTTATGTCGTGTTGTTGGTGTCATTTCTCACGGGTGCCGCCGCTGCCCAGCAATGGAATTGGGCAACAACTCTGGCACTCATCTGTGCCTTTGCGGGGTTTCAAGCTGAGCATCCCCTGACGCTCCAGATTAAGCAACGCCGAAGTTGGAAACCTCGATTTCTGGTTTGGGGAGGGCTATATGCTGGCATTGCTTTGGGTATTGCAGTGTATCTATTCTTGCAAACGCCGATGTTACTTTGGCTGTACCTAGGGGCGATCGCCGCTTTGCTGATAGACAGCGTAGCTGTGTTTTACCGCAGCCAAAAATCAGTTTGGAATGAATTCCTAACTTTTGCGGCGGTTTCTCTGACTGCTCCTTTGGCGGCGATCACCACAACAGGAACAGCAACGATTGCACTATTAGGCTTATGGCTGTTGAATACCCTGTTTTTCAGTAGTGCGATTTTCACGGTGAAGCTGCGTAAACCCAAGACCCAACCACTGATTCCGGGTCTGGTTTATCATGGCACTGCCACGCTGATAATCTTGGGCTTATGGTATGTTGGATGGCTGACTGGATTGGCAGCGATCGCCTTCGGTGTGGTGCTGGTTAAGTTTGGGTTCATTCTTTGGAAATTAGAATGGTATAAAACGACTGTCATTAAGAATGTAGCCTTCCTGGAAACCCTCTCAGCTATTTTGTTTTTGAGTCTGACAGCGATCGCCTTATTGCCAGCCCATGCTAGTGCAGCCGTACAGTCCTTGTGAAAAAGACGTGTTTCTTAAACAGAGTCCAGGCAAGTAGAAGAAGATCAATGCATGGAGTCATCGCGGCGGCATAACAAATCGATGGAGCCGACCGCCGATAGATTGTGTTGAGTGTTCCAGATTATCTGCGGCGGCTCATCTCAACCGTTAGCTAGCTTCGTTTTTGGGCTTGAGACGTACAGAAAGACTATCTGCTGGTATCTGAGCATGCTGGTTCTTGCAATCCTGGTATAACTGAGGTATAACCGAAGAGTAGAACTTAAAGCTAAGGTTGCTATGAAAACTGCAATTTCGCTTCCAGATTCAGTTTTTGAACAGGCAGAAGCACTTGCTCAGCAGTTAGGTTTGTCCCGCAGTGAGCTTTATACAAAAGCGTTGCAGACATATCTGAAAAGATACAACCGTGCTCAGATCTTGCTCAAATTGAATCAAGTTTATTCTAGAGAGTCCTCTGCTCTCGATCCAGTGATGGCAAAAATGCAGTTTATGTCTTTGCCCCACGAGGAGTGGTAATGTATCGGGGAGAAATTTGGTGGGCGAACTTACCCAATCCAGTAGGTTCAGAACCTGGATATCGCCGTCCCGTTTTGGTAATTCAAGATGATACATTTACGCAGAGTCGGATTAGCACAGTTATAGTCATCATTATCACTTCAAATATTCAGTTGGCGGAAGCACCGGGCAATGTGCTATTACCTTGTGGGGTATCGGGTTTGTCTAGAGACTCCACTGCCAATGTCTCTCAAATTTTCACGGTCGATAAGACATTCTTGGTTGAACGTATCGGTTTTCTACCAGACTACTTGCAGGAGGAGATCAATGAGGGTTTGCGAACAATTTTGTATCTCTAGCAACACCAACTAATAAGTCGTTGGAGCGGCGTATGAGGATTAATTACTGCGTTTATGTGTTATCTAACGCCGCATGGTAGTGCCCCATAGGTAAGGATGGCTGAATCTTATATGCAGCAAGGGATATCAAGATTTACATCCTTCTCGAAGGTGCTAAGTATAAGTACTTATGGGGGGCTGGAATGCCGACTCTCTCGTGGATTGTGAGTTGAAATCCCGTGAATAACCAGGATACTTCGGCACTCAGAAGCTGGCTTCATTGGTCGAAACCCTTTCAGAAAGAGGATTACAACCATCCTTACCTTTTTAGGACTACCCGCCGCATAACTTAGTCGTTGGCCTGCCAGCGCGCCCAGACCTCGCTCGTTCTAGATCCTGCCTTCTCGCCCAGGTGTCGTCGCCCAAACCCTGGGTGCTTGGCCAAAACCCCGGTTCGCCAAGGCTGCGATCGCCGGCCCAGGCCAGTTCAGTTCACCCCTTGGCGCTGGCGGGCGATCGCGTAAACTAGGGTCAGGTGCCAAGTCGCACAGTCCAATACCGCATCGCACCGGACGGACGGAGACCCTAGGCCACTGCGCAGATCTCGACCGCCGGTGATTTCTGACGCTCTACCTGCTTCATTCAACGGTTCTGGTACACTTTGGGCCAGATTGGTTAAAGTAGGTGTTTGAATCAGAAACCGAAGGAATTGCAGCGATCTAACCTCGTCATTCGCAGTAAATTCTAGGTTATTGAAGCGCTAAAACCCTGATTGTTCGGTTTAAATCCGTGGTAGTGCATTTTAGTGCAGGGCAGAGGAAAAAGCGGGATCGCCTTTCTCTGCTAGCTTCTGTCTAATTTGGCGATTGTAGTCATGGATGAACAGCCAGATGGCTCCGATGTGATTCTCTAGCTTTTTGGAAAAGGATAGGGTCTTCCTCACCAGCCGAGAAATCCGCTGCCTTAGCGTGTTGTTCAGGCGTTCGATGTAACTGGTCAACCCACTATCTTTGCCCACGGCCTCATGCCGTTTGCTCGGAATCACCGTGATGTAGGCCTCCCAGAAGTCCGTGTAGACCTTGGCGCATTGTCGGTAGACCGCTGGGATAGACTGCCATAGGGCGATGGCCGACTCCCGAGAGCGGTCCCCGATATGACAGCCAATGATTTCTCGGGTTTCGGCATCAATCGCCAGCCAGACCCATTGTTTATTCCCTTTATGTTCGACGAACGACCACAATTCATCCATCTGCACCCTCAGGGGGCCTTTGGGCTTAGGTAAACCGCTGCTGTTTGGGGAACCGCCTCATAGCCGGCATTGGCATGACCTTGAAGCCAACTCCCTGACACCTCCGTGGCACGGGCAATCCCGGCTAGTGGGATCTTCTCATGTAACAGCCGATTCACCAGCGCCTTCGTCTCCTTCGGCTTCGGTTGCCATTGCGGATCTTCGACAAATTGACGTCTACAGTCCCGGCACTTGTAGTTTTGCTTCCCCCGGTGGCTAGTGCCGTTCTTGGAGATATCGTGAGACCCACAGGTCGGACAGGTCATCTCAATCGTCATGGGGCTGACTCCCTTGTCATCGTGATGGTATCGCCTGATTTTCCTCTGCCCCGTGCACTAATGCACTACCAAATCCGTTAAGCGCATACCCATAATTGGGTGCGATCTCACCCAAACAGCAATCGCTAAATGCTTTGAAACCTAGGCTTTTAAGGGGATGGACGTAACTGGACTCGAACCAGTGACCCCCACGATGTCAACGTGGTGCTCTAACCAACTGAGCTATACGTCCGTGCAGTATATAAGCCTATCACATTGTTTGAGACCAACGCAAGCTCTCTGCAAAGGACGGCCCTGGCGAACATTTCTCCGGGGGCATCGCCCCACAGGGCTGGCAAACTCGCTACAGTAAAACTTGGGCTGGCTCCGGGGCCAGGCCAAAAGCTTCATTAAATGGAATATCGGCATGTATTGGCAAGAGGTATCGGGCAACTGGATTTTGGTGCCGCCAAACCCCACCGCCATCATTCATTTTTTAGGGGGGGCGTTTGTGGCGGCGGCCCCCAACTTAACCTACGGCTGGCTATTAGAGAACCTGGCCAGCCAGGGCTACCTGATTGTGGCGACCCCTTTTATTAACACCTTTGACCACGGGGTAATCGCCCAGGAGGTATTGATTACCTTTGACCAGGCCCTGCGATACCTCTACAAGCGGGTGCTGGATGACCGCTATGCCTGGCCGATTTATGGGCTGGGTCACAGCCTGGGCTGCAAGGTGCATCTGCTGATTAACAGCCTGTGGAAAGTTGAGCGGGCCGGGAATATTTATATGTCGTTCAACAACTACCCCGCGAAGCGATCGATTCCATTTCTGGAACAGGTGGTGCAGTTTAACCCGATGTTCAACGTCGAGTTTACTCCATCTCCAGAAGCCACCCTGGCGCTAATCCACGAGCGCTATCCGGTGCCCCGCAACTTGTTGGTCAAGTTCCGCAACGACACCATCGACCAGACCCGTCCTCTGTCGGAGGTGCTGGTGCCACGGTTTCCTGACCAGACCACGGTGCAGATTTTGCGGGGTAGCCACACCACCCCCATCGCCCAGGATATTGCCTGGCAGCCGGGGGAATCCTTTAGCCCCCTGGACGCTCTAGGGCAGTTTATGAAGCAGGAGTTTTATCGCGATTTGCACCAGCTGCGGCAAATCCTCTTGACCTGGCTAGAGCCGCTATCGGTGGTAGGTTAGGGTTACGCCCAAGGCGACACCTTGACCGTCATTCCCGTGAAAACAGGAATCCACTTGAGGGTCGTGATTCCAGGGTAAATTCCCGCCTACGCGGGAATGACGGTTATAACCCCTCAGCGCTGTCCTAACCTGTATGGCTCTAGCGATACTACTGCTGTGCTAAAGCTACAAACCAATAAAGCATAGCGAACCACTAAGGTAGCTGGCGCAGGCAAAGCTGGCGGAAATGATCGCCTCGCTGTTCAAAATTGGCGTACTGGTCAAAGCTGGCGCAGGCGGGGGAAAACAGCACAGCTTTAGCGGCTTGGCGCTGGGCCACTTCGGCCCCTCGATCGACGGCGCGGTCGAGGGTTTCGACGATTTCGTAGTCGCCGTAACCGACCTCGTGCAGGCGGTCGGCGAGTTGGGGGGCCGAGTCTCCAATTAGCAGCACCGTAGCGGCTTTTTCCTGGACTTTTTGCAGCCAGGCGGTGTCGTCGCCCAGCTTGGCTTCGCCCCCGGCAATCAGCACTACGGGAGCTTCGACGGCCCGCAGCCCAACTTCGGCGGCATCGTAGTTGGTGGCTTTAGAATCGTTGATAAAGTCGATGCCCTGCCAGGTACAGATGTGCTCTAGGCGGTGGGGAATGCCGGGGAAGGCGGCGACACCTGCCGCGATCGCCTCCGGGTCGATCTCCGCCAGACAGGCGGCGGTGACCGCCAGCAGAAGATTTTGCAGGTTGTGCTGGCCCACCATTTTGAGGGCATCGGCGCGGACGATGGGCAGGTTGTCGAAGATCACCCAGCCGTCTTCGATGTAGGTGCAGGGCATCAGGGGAGCAATCGCCCGCTTACCGGCTACGCTCGTCCAGTAGGCATCGGCAAAGTCAGCGGGGATATGCTGCCGCAGGAACAGGTCGTCGCCGTTAAACACGGCATAGTCGGAGCGGTACAGCAGGGACGCCTTAATCTGAGCGTAGTTCTCCAGGGTGTGATGGCGCTGTAGGTGGTCGGGGGTGAGGGTCGTCCACAGCCCAATTTGAGGCGACAGGGTAGCGGAGGCCTCGATTTGGTAGCTACTCAGTTCGGCAATCACCCAGTCGGGCACGGTGGGTTCTAGGGCGAGTTCGCAGGCAGCATAGCCAATGTTGCCGCAGGCCGGGGCGTTGAACCCAGCCGCCTGGAAAATGGCGGCGGTCAGGGCGGTCGTCGTCGTCTTGCCGTTGGTGCCCGTGATGCCAACCCAGGGCCGATCCTCCAGGAACCGCCAGGCTAGCTCGGTTTCACCAATGACTTCTAGGCCGTTGTCGCGGGCGGCGACCAGGGCGGGAAGATCCCAGGGCACGCCGGGGCTAACCACCACCAGGTTGGTGCGGCTATCGGGCACAAAGCTGTAGTCGAGCAGCACCGTAATCCCCTCTCGCTGGAGCTGGGCCTGGTGCTCTACCAGGGGCGGGGCAAGGTTGCGATCGCTGAGCACCACCTGCCAGCCGTCCTGGTGCAGCAGCCGCGCCGCCGCCAGACCTGACCGACCAAAACCAATCACATGGGCATTTTTCATGGTGTGGCTATCCCTTGACGATGGCCCCAAAATCCCCCAGCGTTAAGGCGTGGTTGCGCAGCAGCCCCAGTAGGTTGAGACGGTTTTGGCGAATGGCTAGATCGTCATCCATCACCAGTACGCTGTCGGGGCCGTCAAAAAAGCCGCTCACCACCGGGGCAATCTGTTCTAGGCCGGTGAGTAGCTGGTCGTAGTCGCGGCTAGCCTGGGCGGCCTGGGTCTGGGGCAGCAGGGCCTGCAGCGCTTCCAGGAAGGATTTTTCGGAGCTGGCTCGAAGGTGTTGCGGAGCGATAATGCCGCTGGGATCCAGCACCTGGGTATCGAGGGTGCCCTGGGCCGCTAGCCGACTGGCCCGGTTAACGGTTTCGTAAACCCGCCCCAGGCGACCATTCTGGCGAATGCCCTGGAGAAACAGGCCCCGGTCTTTGACATCTAGCAGGTCAGCCAGGGCGCGATCGCCAGCGGCCGGGTCACCATCGCCCAGCACGGCATTCACCAGGTCGTAGTCAACGCCGAGGTCATCCTGCAAGAGGGTCTGCACCCGCTGGAGAAAAAATTCGCGCAGCTGGGTTTGCAGTTGGGCCGGGTCGGTCACAGTGAGGTGAGGATCCTCGGCAAAGTCATGGATAATTGTCTCCAGCAGCCGGGCCAGGTTAATTGGCAGCGCCGCGGCCCAGGTAATGGCTACCACAGCGTTGGCCGCCCGCCGCAGGGCAAAGGGGTCGGAGGAGCCGCTGGGTAGCTGACCCAAGCTAAAAATGCCCACCAGGGTATCGAGCCGGTCGGCCAGCCCCACTACCTGGCCGGTCAGGCTTTGGGGTAGGGCATCCTGAGCCCCCCTGGGCCGGTAGTGCTCGGCAATGGCGGTGGCCACGGCCTCGGGTTCGCCGCTGTGCAGGGCGTATTTTTGGCCCATGATTCCCTGGAGTTCAGGAAATTCTCCCACCATTTGCGACACTAGATCGGCCTTGCAGAGGTAGGCGGCCTGCTGAATCTGCTGCCGCTGGAGGGTCTCCAGCCCCAGCTGGTCGGCCATGTGAGTGGCAATGCGACCAATGCGACTGACCTTAGCGGCCATGGAGCCCAGCCGTTCCTCAAAGGTGACGGTTTCGAGCTGGGGCACTAGGGCATCGAGGGGCTGGGCGCGGTCGGCCTCGAAGAAAAACTTGCCGTCCGATAGGCGGGCCCGAATTACCCTGGCGTTGCCCTCGGCGATAATCGCCGCCTTAGCCGGGTCGCCGTTAGAAATAGTAATAAAGTAGGGCAGCAGAGCCGGGGCCTGCGCCGATTTCCGCAGGGGAAAGTAGCGCTGGTGGCTCTCCATTTCAATCACGACCACCTCGGGGGGTAGGTCTAAAAACTCGGGGTCAAACTTACCCACCACGGCGGTGGGCCACTCCACCAGGTTGGTCACTTCCGCTAGCAGGGCCTCTGACACCATGGGCACCCCGTCCACGGTGCGGGCAGCGGCCTCCACCTGTTTTTGAATCAGCAGTCGCCGGGCCAGGGGGTCGATTTCCACAAAGGCATCCCGCAGGGCATCGCCGTAGTCTTGGGCGCGGCGAAGGGTAACCGAGCCGGGGTGGAGAACGCGATGGCCCTGGGAGACGCGATCGCTGGTGCAGGTCACTGACCCATTTTCTAAGGTAATGGGCAGCACCTGGTCGTTAAGCAGCGCCACCAACCAGCGAATCGGGCGCGGAAAGCGCAAGTCGCCATCCCCCCAACGCATGAACCGCTTGCCCTCCAACTCCAAAATCCAGGGGGGTATCAGCTGGGCCAGAATATTGGCAGCGGGCTGGCCCGGAATCGCCTGGTTGACGAAGACAAAGGCTCCCTTATCGGTGTCGCGAATTTCCAGTGCCTCTACGGGCAGACCCCGCGAGCGGGCAAACCCCTCGGCAGCTTTGGTAGGCTGGCCATCCTTAAAGGCGGCCTGGGCCGGTGGCCCCTTCACCTCTTCGACCCGATCGGGCTGGCGCTCGGGCAGCCCCTCCAGCACCATGGCTAACCGGCGGGGGGTACCGTAAAGCCGAATTAATTCTGGCGCTAAAGCCTGGTCGTCAAGGTCAGCCGCAAGTCTAGTCTGCCACTGGTGCAGGGCATCGCTCACGAAACTGGCAGGCAGTTCTTCGGTGCCAACTTCCAGTAAAAATGTCGCCATAAAAGGAGATGTGGATTAACCGTGGAATCGGGTAGTGTTCCTGGGTGGCTGAACCGAAGCGGCCTCGGCTACCCCGGTCTAAGCGTACTGTAAATTCGCGGTTTTATCAGTCTATCAAGCTAGCGGGGGTCTGGGCTTAACCAGGGAAAATTTATTGCCGGGCTAGGGGCACTATGGCAGGCCAGCCGCGGCGGTCGGTGATGCCACTACCACGTTGATGGATTGGCGGGGTGGAGCGGGTCATTGGCCCGATTCAGCCGGGCGAATGCCATAAAGCCTCTGGCTAGGCTGCGCCAACGCCCCTAAGGGTTGGCCTTTTAGAAATCGGGCCTATGGGACGCGGATTTGGTATAGCCATCACCACCTCGGTTAGGACACAGCCAACCCGGCGCGATCAGAGTGGCGATGGCGAGCCAGATAGCTTCCCAGTTGTGGCTCGATCCGCCAACCCTGTCCTAATCTATCTGGCCAGCGCTACATAAGGCAATTTCTGGAAAGAAGCTACCCGATACCACCGGGCTGTCGGGCTAAATTCCCACCTGGAACCTGTCTCCCTAAAGGCGGGGGCGGGAATGACAAAATAAGATCTTGGCTAGAAATCTTCTAAATCTCCTGCCGCTTTAAGGCCGTAACCCCTACGAGGGTAAACCCGACCGCCCACAGCACCGTGCAGATGATAGGCAAGAAATTGTCTGGTGCCTGCCCGGCGGTAACCCAGTTGCTCAATACCGTACTGGTAATGCCCATCGGCGTGACCTGGGTTAAGACGCTACCCAGAACCGGCATCCGAAACAGCAGCGCGAGCTGGGGCAGCACGGGCGAGACCAGCAGCAGCAGGCTGGGGATAATCAGCGTTGCCGTGCGGTTGATGCCTATAGCATCCATCATCAGGGTCAGGGTGACGTAAAACGCCAGCACAACGCCCACCAGCTTCATCGCCCCAAACAGCCCCACCGGGTTCACCGCCACCCCTCGGCTGGCCAGGATGATTGCCGCCAGCAGCCCTGGCATCAGAATGATGGTCATGGCCTTGACCAGTAAATTAGCCGACAGCTTGGCCAGGTAAAAGGCCGAGCGCGGCAGCGGCTTCGATAGTACCCAGGGCAGGGTGCCCTGGCGGCGCTCATCGCTAATCGCCCCCAGGGTCGAAAAAATAGCGGCCAGCATGGGGAAAAACAGCCAGGCCTGAAAAAAGAACCCCTGGGATAGGTTACGCACCGTCGGGGCCCCGCCGTTGCGGGAAGTGGTAACCCCCACGTTGCCCCCCAGAACCAGCGCCACCAAAATTAAAACCACCAGCCAGGCGATCGCGCTAGTCAAAAACTTACGCCACCGCCAGGTGTGCAACTCCCGCCGGAACATGGCCCTAAAGCCCCGCCGCCAAATATCCATCGCGGTAGAGGCCGGGTAGGGGCTGGGGCTAGCCATGGGGAGGGTCTCCGACGAGGTCTAAAAAGATCGATTCCAGATCGTAGGTCTTGCGGCCGAAGGCCACTACCGTCGTCGCCGGGTCGGCCAGCACCATCCGCAGCAGGTGGGCCTCGGCCAGGGCCGGGTCGAGCACGCCAATTTCCCACTGAATTTGGCCCTGGCTGGCTTTTGGGGTCAGGGAGGAGACCCACGACTGCCCCGCCAGCGCCCGCTGCACCGGGGCCACATCTCCCCTCGTTGTCAAAACATAGACGATGCCCTCGCCCTGGGCCATGACCTGGTCGAGGGGGCCTTGGGTAATCAGCTCGCCGTGGTGCAAAATGGCCACATGGTCAGAGACCCGCTGCACGTCATCCAGAATATGGGTGGAGTAAAAAATAGTGGCCTGCTGCCGTAGCTTTTGCATCACCTGCAGAACGTCCATGCGCCCCATGGGGTCAAGGGCGGCGGCGGGTTCGTCTAAGATAATTAGCTCCGGGCGATGAACGTAGGCCTGGGCCAGCCCCAGCCGCTGCTTTTCGCCCCCAGAAAAGCCCTTGACTTGGCGATCTTCTTTACCCGCCAGGCCCACCAGCTCCAGGGTGGCCTGAATCCGGTCGGCCAGCCGCTCCCCCCGCAGGGGCGGGAAAAAGCTGGCGCAGAACTGGAGGGTTTGGCGGGGGGTGAGGTCAGGGTAAAACTGCGTATCCTGAGTCAGAAAGCCCACCCGCTCGCGGATGCGATCGCTATCTTTCTGAATGTCGAGACCAAAGACCTGAGCCGAGCCTCGGGTGGGGCGAATTGCCCCAATCAGCATCCCCATAGTGGTGCTTTTGCCGGCCCCATTGGGGCCGAGGAAGCCAAAAATTGAGTGCCGGGGCACCTTCAGGTTAATAGCCTTAACCACCTCGCTAGGCCCGTAGGCTTTGGTTAATGCCTCGGTTTCGATGACTAGGGTATCGGTTGAGGTCATAGCCTTATCAATTTGCTCATGCTCAGCATAACCCCAGTTTGGGTTCAGTACCTTCCTTCCTAGGGCTACTGCTGATACACATTTCTCGATAGAGACTGATAGCTGTCGGCTGCACCGCAGTGTTGGGCTGCATGGCAACTAGCGAAAAGATTCAATAGCCTGCTGGATGTTGAAAATCGCCAACCACTCTGTCAAGCTCTTGAGCGATCGTCAACAATTCCATTTCACGCCACCGTTTTCCCACAATTTGCATTCCAATCGGTAATCCATTCTGAGTTTGTCCAATCGGAATGATCGCAGCAGGATGTCCGCTCAGATTGAAAGGCATTGTGTAAGTTCCATTGGCAACAGCGTGAGGATAGGATTTACCATCAATGTCAACTGCACTCCACGCAGGGCAATGGGTGAACGCCACAGTCGCGGCAACTGGGGTCAGCCAGACATCCCATGGCTCTAGCGCTTTATCAAGTTGAGTCGTAAAGCGATCGCGCTCAGTCAACACCTCAAAATATCCTTTCAAGCTAGGATTCAACAATTCTGGGAGAAGACGGCTGAAATCGCCCAGTTTGCGTAGTGAGCGATCGCCTTGAGTGGCAGTACGAAAGATTTGGGTTAAACTTCGGCGCGCGTTGTAGCGGTCTACGGGTTGGGCGTAGATGTTAGTGTAGGCTGCCAATCGTCCGTACAGATTCAGGATCTGGGAAAGGTCAAAATATTGGGGCAGCCAAGGGGCAATTTGGACATTGGCTTGAACCAGTTTTTGCCTCACAGCTTGCATCGCGGCTCGAATTTCAGAAGCAACTGGCACCTCAGTCCATTGATCAATCCAAGCGATTTTGAGATTTTGCAAAGACTTGCCAGTGGGAATATCCAGCGGCACAGGCGGAACATCGGGGCGGCGATCGTCGGCTCCAGCAATCAACGAAAAGCAGAGTTGGAGGTCTTCGAGCGATCGGGCAAAACAACCCACGGTAATCATTTGTCGAATACAAACTGGCATCCCAGGGACTTCTGGAATTTGCCCTGCGGTAGAAATGCGGCGATCAGTCGGCTTTAAGCCATAGACACCACAGAAATGAGCAGGCTGACGAACCGAACCCGCAATGTCATTTCCTAAATCCAAAGGCGATAGTCCAGCGGCAACAGCAGCAGCACTGCCTCCAGAGCTTCCCCCTGAGGTGTAATCAAGATTCCAGGGATTATTCACCCGTGGGAAGAGGGAATTGGTGCTTTGGTAATCCCCCGCCAATTCTGCCATGTTGGTTTTGCCCACAATGACAGCTCCGGCTAAGCGCAACCTGGCAACGACCGTTGCATCTTGCTGAGGAATGTAATCCTTGAGAGGAATATACCCTGCTGTAGTGCGGAGTCCTGCTGTTTCAAAGATATCCTTGATGGTGACTGGTACCCCATGTAAAGCTCCCCAGATTTCTCCGTTCCCTAAAGCCTCATCTGCTTGCTTGGCTCTGTTACGGGCATTTTCTTCGTCAAGGGTACAGATCGCATTCAGCTTGGAGTTATGCTGAGCGATTTGAGCCAGATGAGCGTCGAGCACTTCCATCGCCGAGACTTGGCGATCTCGAATCATCTGAGCAAGCTGATGAGCAGGGACAAACGTGAGGTCAGTCATGGGGAATCAATGGACAGTGTTTGATAAAGTTAATTATATTCACTTTTAGTTAATTTAGTTAACTAACTTGCCAATGGGTCGCCCACTCAAAAAAGATTCCCTAACACCGCAGGATGTCGTCAACGCGGCGATCGCTTGCCTTGACAAAGAGGGAGAGTCGGCTCTGGGCGTGAATCGAGTCGCAAAAGAGTTGGGGATTAAACCGCCCGCTATTTACAAACACCTGGACGGCAATTCAGGGCTACGCCGCGCTGTAGCGCTGGAAATTTGGCGCAACTATTTAACGGACTGCCAAAGCCAAGCAACGGGCATCACAGAACCTCATACCTTGCTTCGAATCGGCGCACAGGCAACCCGAAGCTTTGCCCAACGTTATCCTGCCCGTTATACCGTGATGATGCAGTACCAAATGCGACCCACCGATCGCGAAGAAGCTGAAATCATCCAGAACGCTTTACTCTTTTTCCAGAGATCGCTGCAATTATACGAATTGAGTGGGGATGCTTTGATTGATGTGATGCGAATGGTCAATGCCGCCATTTACGGTTTTATTGCTAGAGAGCAGCTAGAGTTGATGACCCTAACTCGTTCGGCTGATCAAAGCTATGAAGTCATGCTGGATGCGCTAATTGTTGCAATTGACCATATTCGGCAGCGTGACAACTGATTGCTCAGAACGAGTAGCAGCAAATGATGCTTCCTAACAGACTCTCTTAACGTGTTGTCTTAACAAGTAACTAAATGCAACACAACAGCAGAATTCAAAGACGGTCGGGGTCTACGCAGGCGGCCCGTGGTTTTCATCCATCCGGTGCAGAGAGCGGTGTTGGGCTGTGCCGCCTGTGGCTCACCCCGGCAAATCGGCCCTGGGGTCAAACCGCTCTATCTGGCGGAGTTCTTCGTAAAGAGCTTTTTCGCGATCGCTTAGCCCGGTGGGAACGACCACCTCTAGCTCCACAATTTGGTCGCCTCGCCGCCCGCCTACCGGGTAACCCCGCCCGCTGAGGCGCATCACTTGCCCTGACTGCGCCCCCTGGGGAAGGGCCGTGCGCACGGGGCCATCTAGGGTAGGCATGGCAATGGTGCTGCCCAGGGCCGCCTCGCTGGGGGTAATCGGTAACCGACACACCACGTCATTGCCCCGTAGCTGAAAGAACCCGTGGGGCTCTACCTCAATGCGCAGGTACAGGTTGCCGCCGCCCACGCCCTGCCCCCGCAGGCGAATGCGCTGACCTGTCACCATGCCCACTGGCATATTCACCTCCAGAGAACGGCCATCCTCCAGGCGAATGCGCTCGCGACCGCCCTGAAAGGCTTTTTCGAGGGGAATGGTGAGATCGGCCTCGGCATCGCGCGGCCCCCGGGCGGTTGAACCGGCGGTTCGGGGCTGGGGTCGCGGCGCATAGGGCTCGGGCTCGCTGTAGTCTTTGCCGTTGGTGTCATCCCCCCGGCGGGGAGAGCTCTCCTGACGCCGGTTGAGCAGCTGATCGATAAAGTTATTAAAGTCGGGAAATTCCCCAAAGCCAAAGTCTTCCAAGGAAATTCGCGTTCCAGCTCGCTCTTCTACCGGCTGGCTACGGGCCGAACGCTCGGCCTGGAAACCTTTTTGCTTCCAGTATTGGCTAAACTTTTCGTACTGGGAACGCTTCTCGGGGTCAGAGAGCACCTCATAGGCTTCGCCCAGCAGCTTAAACCGCTCCTCGGCCGATCGATCGCCGGGGTTGAGGTCGGGATGGTATTGCCGGGCCAGTTGCCGATAGGCCTGCTTGATGTCGCTAAAGGCCGACTCTCTGGAAACTCCCAGAATCTCGTAGTAGTTCCGAAAGTTCTGCATACCCGTAGGTTTAGGTCTCCCATAAATTAAATCAGTGGGTCAAATTTCCCTGCCGTAGATGGGCTGTCAGCGGCAGAGAATCCTCACGTTGAGCCGTGCCGCGGCGGGCTGAATGGGCGCAACCGAGTCAGGCTAAAACCACTCGTCATCGTCACCCCAGTTATTGTCGCTGGACGGACGCGGGGTCGAACGCCCCTGCACCGGAGGGCTGAGGGGGCGGTCGGGGCCAGGGCGGTCGGTACCGGCGCGGGGGATGTCGGTACGACGATCGCCGTCCGGCGGAGACTGCGCCCAGGGGTCATCGTTCCAGGGGTCTGGGGTAGACGACGGCGGCTCGACGGCAGCCGGCACCTCGCGACGGCCCGCCGCCCCAGGGCGCGATCGATCGTCCCCACGGCTGGCCTGGCCAGGGTCGGGGTCGCGGGGGTTACGCTCGCGGGAGGCCGCATAGCCCTGGTCGTTATAGCCCGAATTGCCGACATCACGATTATCGTAGCCCTGGCGGTCATAGTCTGGTCGGGGAGGGTTTTGGCGATCGTAGCCCTGATTGCCATAGCCCGAATTATTCGCCTCGCGATTGCCGTAGCCCGGCGGCGGATAGTTCTGACCTCTGCCCTCCTGGCGGCCATAGTCTGGGTTGGGAGGGGTTTGATTGCCGTAGCCCTGGTTGGGATAGCCCTGGCGGCTGTTGGGCTCTGGGTTACCGTAGCCCTGGTTGGGATAGCCCTGGCGGCTATTGGGCTCTGGGTTACCGTAGCCCTGATTGTCGTAGCCTTGATCGTCGTAACGGTTAGCCCCGGCCCCCGACTGATTGCCATAGCCCTGGCGGCCATAGCCGGGGTCGTTAGGGTTGGGGCGCTGGTCGTATCCCTGGCGCTCGGCTGGGTAAGCCCGGTTGTTGTAAGGGTCACTGCCGTAGGCGGGTGGGGCAGCGCCCCGGTAGGGGGGCTGAGCGCCGTAGGCACTGTCGCGGTAAGGAGTCTGGCCGTAGGACTGGCCACCGCGATTGCGGTTGTCGTAGTCCCAGTCGTCGTCCCAGTTGCCCCAGGAGGAGGTGCCCTGGTAGCCGTAGTTGGGCCGGGCATCTAAGTCGTCATCGAAGGAGAAGGTCTTCTTCAGGGTGTTGCCAATCTGGCCTAAAATACCGCCCTCCGGCTGGTCATCGGCCTCGTAGAGGTAGGCTTCGCGGTTGAGGTCGTAGAGTTCGTCCTGAAGTTCGGCCTGGGTAATGTCGATGCCGCGATCATCGCCCTGCTCCAGGTAGCCCCGCAGGTCTTGGACAAAACCCTCGATGCGGCGGCGGCGATCGCGGCCAAACTGCATGCCAAAATCCAGCGCTACCTCCCGCAGCAGCCGCTCCGCCTGGAAGGTGAGGGCCTCGGCCCGGTTGCGCTTTTCCACCCGCTCCCGCTGCAGGCGGTCGGTTTCGGCGTACTCCTCCGCCTCCTCGATCATGCGCCGCACTTCGTCTTCATCCAGGTTGGCGGCCCCCTGCACCGTCAGGCTCTGCTCGCGCCCGGTGGTCTTATCCATGGCCGACACCTGGAGAATGCCGTTGGCGTCAATATCAAACGACACCAGCACCTGGGGCACCCCGCGCGGGGCCGGGGGAATGCCCATCAGCTTGAATCGGCCTAGGGATTTGTTGTCGGCTCCCATCTCCCGCTCCCCCTGGAGCACATGCACCTCTACGGAGGTCTGGTTATTTTCGGAGGTAGAAAACACGTCGGAGCGACGCACCGGAATGGTGGTGTTGCGAGGAATTACCTTCTTCATCACGCCGCCGATGGTCTCCAGCCCCAGGGAGAGGGAGGTGACATCCAGCAGCATGATGTCCTGCACCTCCTGGGTGATGATGCCCGCCTGAATGGCGGCCCCCACCGCTACAGCTTCGTCGGGGTTGACGTTTTGGTTGGGTTCCAGGCCGATTAGCGATCGCACCAGCTCTTGCACCATGGGCATGCGGCTACCGCCCCCCACCAGCACCACCTCGTCGATGTCGTTGGGGGTAAGGCTGGCGTCGGCCAGGGCCTGCTTGAGGGGGCCGCGCAGGGCACTGACCAGGTCGCCACACAGACTCTCAAACTGCGACCGGCTGAGGCGGGTTTCGATGTGCTTGGGGCCGTCTTTGGTGGCGGTGATAAAGGGCAGGCTAATTTCCGTGGTGGCCACCCCCGATAGCTCAATTTTGGCCTTCTCCGCCGCCTCGGTCAGCCGCTGTAGGGCCTGGCGATCTTTGCGCAGATCGATTTCTTCGCGCTCTAGAAATTGTTCCGCTAGCCAGTCTACGATTTTGGTGTCGAAGTTCGTGCCCCCCAGCTGGGTATCCCCCGAGGTAGAGCGCACCTCAAACACCCCATCCCCCACGTCCAGCACCGACACGTCGAAGGTGCCGCCCCCCAGGTCAAACACCAAAATGGTCTGGTTGTAGGTTTGATCGAGCCCGTAGGCCAGGGCGGCGGCGGTAGGCTCGTTGAGAATACGCTTGACATCCAGGCCTGCAATCCGCCCGGCGTTGCGGGTAGCCTGGCGCTGGGTGTCGTTGAAGTAGGCAGGTACGGTAATTACCGCGCCGGTAATCGGCTGGCCCAGGTAGCGGCTGGCCTCATCCGCCAGCTTACGCAGCACCATGGCGGAGATTTCTTCGGGGGCAAAGTCTTTTTCGAGCCGGGGGCAGCGAATTTTAACGTTGCCAACATCGTCGCGGCGAATGGTGTAGGGCACCCGCTTCGAAGACGGATCCAGCTCGGCATACTTACGGCCCACGTAGCGCTTGACACCGTAGAAGGTGTTTTGAGGGTTCAGTACGGCCTGCCGCCGAGCCATTTGACCCACCAGGCGCTCCCCCTCTTTGCTAAACGCCACCACCGAAGGCGTCGTGCGCATGCCCTCAGCATTGGCAATCACCACCGGCTTGCCACCTTCCATAACAGAGACAACTGAGTTGGTGGTGCCCAGGTCGATGCCAACTACTTTACCCATTCGATTTGGCGTCTCCTTATCTGTCGGTCTGCGTGCCCATGCAGGCTAGCACTAGCAGGGCGCGGCTTCTGCCGCCGTACTTACATCTTTAATTAATGATAGTCTGTCGTGACTTAGCCTTAAAGTCTAGCGCTTGGCGGGGAAATCACGGCGGCACAGGGCGGCACAGGGCGGCAAGGAGGAATCCATCGCGGCGGCGATCTGCCAGTTGAGGCAGTGGGCTGAGGGACACCGCTCAACTGAAAACTTCAGCAGACCGTTCTCTCCCAGGAGGGGTAACGCTTGGGAATCAGTCATTTGGTTAGAGGACTGGATCTCCATGACCCCCCAAATCCCCCATTGCGGAGGACTTTGAAACTCCGGTTACCCCAAGTTTGGGGGCGGGGGCGGATCAACCTAAACCCCAAACAGCCGCTGCACCACCCCATTGACCGCCCGCTGCACCCTTTGCTGGCGTCGCCAGCGCTGAAAGTCTTGGGCATAGCTGTACTCGTTAGGGCCGTAGATGCGCCAGGCATCCCAGGTAAGCTTGAGCCCCCAGGGGCCAAACACCAGGTAGAGCATGACGTAGAGCAACCAGGTCAGCCCGCCACCGGTGAGCAGGTTAAACCCTAACAAAAAGCCCCCTATAATCCCAAACCGGGCTAACCCATGGTAGAAACGTTCTTTGCGCTGGCGGTCAAACAGCCGCTGGTCGGCAATTTCGTGCTTTTTCAGGCCCCATTCCTGCTCGGCGGCGGCAACCGTTGCCGCCGAAATATTCAGCTCTTCGGCAATCTCTAATAATTGAGCGCGAGAAAGCTCTCCCGCCTCGGTTTGGCGAGCAATGGCAATACTCAAGATCTGCTGAACATCCTCCGCTGGATAGAGAACGTCGAGATCGCTACTATACGAATTCGCCATAGGTTTAGTCCCGTCGCCCGTTTTCGCCACAGCTCCCTCTCTTCTTATAGACAAAATTCATCGAATTGTGGGTTGCCGCAGGTACGGAAAACGCGAACTCCCCAGTCCAGGGGTGGATGGTGCCTCATCATGCCTGCCATCCGATACCTGATACCCGCCACCCGACGCCTGACACCTAATACCTGATCCCTGATACCTGATCCCTAGTTCGGGAACCCTAACCCTGTAGGGTACGCATTTTTACCATCGGAGTATGCACGTATGACCCAACTGGTTCCCATTCGCCTGGAGGATGGCACCGAGATCTACCTGGAGGCGACCGAAAACGTCGCCGCCCCAGACTCGGCCCCGCACCCCGGTGAGCCAGGTCAGCCTGGTACAGAAATGACTCGCACCGCTAAGGGAGTGAACTGGGGTGTGGGTGCCCCCCCAATGCCAGCGGCCCAGAGCTTTAAGGCCATCGAAGGCACCATTCGCACCTATACCAACTACACCATGAATGCCTTCAAAGACATGGCCACCGCCAACGTCGAAAGCGTCACCCTTGAGTTTGGCATCAAGGTCGGGGGTGAGGCAGGAGTTCCCTACGTCACTAAAGGCACCGCCGAGAGCAACCTGAAAATTACGGTGCAGTGTTCCTTTAACTCATAGCTCACCAAAGAACCGGAGAGCTGGATGTTATCGTGCCCATCGCAACTGGAGGTTGTGGTGGGTGTTTTTTTGCTGGGCTTCATCAAAACTTATAAAAAAAGGATCTGGAGTTATCAAAACTTAAGCTCCCCGGGCGGTTCCTGGGCTAAATTGAATGTTCCGATCCTGGTCAGGTGTGCAATACTCAGTGAACATCCTGTCTAGGAGCCGTTCGCGGCGCTTTTGGCTGGAGGAAGTCTCTAGAATGACTTCTAGAGTCAATTCTGATGATTCCTGAACATCTCATCTCAGCCCCATGGTAAGCCCCCACAAAAATTAGCCCCCAAGGCATTAGATGAAGGAACGGCCTATTTTCATCGCCTGTTGTTCAGGTATTGGTGCACTGCTGGTGTTGACGCTGGTGGTTAGATCTAATTCGGGTCAAGCGCCTCGGTCAGTGCCCTCCCCTAGCAGCCAAACCCTTGATATTCAGGCTATTCCAGTGCCGCCGCCGCCCACGGTCTCCCCCGATGCGTTCCAGGGTAGGCTAGAGCAGGATCTGACCAAGCAGCAAGATCTAACCGAAGCCCTCCAAGAGGAACTGCGGGAGCAAAAAGCGCTGGCCAGCGATCTGAAGGCCCAGCTTGAGCGCCAGCAGGATGAAACCGACAAGATGCTAGAGCAAATCCACACCTATCAAGATTCGGTGGAAAGCATGGCCTCCCAGCAGGTGCGGTTGATTGAGTCAATTCCACGCCACAACGAAACCCAAACCATGCTGCTGTGGGGCATTTTGGGCCTGTTTATGCTGCTAATGCTGGGCGGCGGTACGGTGGTGGCGGTGTTTGCCCTCTGGCTCATGCATATGCAGCAGCAGCAGCAGCAGCAGCAGCAGGGGATGATATACCCGGTACAGCTGCCGCCGAATCCCTATATGTATTATCAAAAGCCGCCCCTGCCGCCCCCTGTACCTGGGCAGCAGTATGTGCAATACGAGGTTAAGCCTTACGAAGATTAGGCTCTATGTCGCTAAGCTAAGACATGAGGTGGAATGATCTGACGGTAGACTTTTATGTCGTACCAAAGCCGCTACTGAACTGTCTATGGCTATGACCCTTACCCAGGTTTGGGGTGCTGTTTTAATCTTTGTGCTCGGCCCCATGATCGGCGGGTTACCCCTGACCGGGTGGGCAACGCAGCTGGTGTCGGGGCAAAAGCTGGCTGAGGTGGGCACCGGCAATGTCGGGGTATCGGCGGCCTTTTACCACGGCGGCAAGGTAGCCGGTATTTTGGCAGTGCTGCTCGAAGCCGCCAAGGGTATCGCGGTGGTGCTGCTGGCCCGTCACTATTTCCCGGCAGACCCAGTGTGGGAGATGATTGCCCTGATTGCCCTGGTCATGGGTCGCTACTGGTTTGCCAAAGGGGCAGGTACCACCAACGTGGTCTGGGGCTTTGTCGTACATGACTGGGTGACGGCGCTGCTGACTCTGATCATCAGCGGCTTTGGGTTTACGATCTTTCGAGAACGTCGTCAGGGGCGATTGCTGGTGCTGGTGCTGCTGCCCCTGTTGACCGCCCTCCGCCATCCCCAGGATGGGCCGCTGATTTTGGCGGTGACTAGCCTCAGCGCCCTGATCGGCTGGATTTATCAAAAGCTTCCCGATGATTTAGACCTTTCTACCCAAGCCGGACGATTGGAGTCGCGCGCTATGTTTCAATTTTTTCGCGGCGATCGCGGCCTGGTCGCCCTCGACCAGCCCCTCGACCCCGCCAAATACGGCAGCAAAGCCGCTACCCTGGGCCAGCTCAGCGCCTGGGGCTACGCGGTGCCACGGGGTTACGTGATCCAGGCGGGGGATGACCCAGCCGCCCTGCTGGCCATTCTCGAGCCATCCTCCAGCCAGCCTGTGGTGGTGCGCTCCTCCGCCCAGGATGAGGACACTGGCACCGCCTCCGCCGCTGGCATCTATCAATCGTTTCTCAACCTTACCAGCACCGAGGCGGTGGCCCAGGCGATGGTGCGCGGCTTTGCCTCCTACCAGTCGGCCAGAGCGGTGCAGTATCGCCAAGACCAGAACCTGCCAGAACGGGCGATGGCGGTGATTGTGCAACAGCAGGTGCGGGGCCAGTTTTCAGGGGTGGCCTTTAGCCGCGACCCCATTGCCCGCTGCGGCGATGGGGTGATCATCGAATCCCTGCCGGGGGGGGCCGAGGCAGTGGTCTCGGGGCAGGTGACCCCTGAGCAGTACCGGGTGCTGGTGCAGCCCGACGACCTGCCCCCCATCGCCGCCGATGATCGCCTCGGCTGGCGCATCCCCGAGGCCCTGACCCTGACGGTAGAAGGCACGGGCCAAACCCCTGGGCGGCTCTTGCAGCAGGTGGCTTACCTGGCCCGCCATCTGGAGGCCCGCTACCACGGCATTCCCCAGGATCTTGAGTGGAGCTTTGACGGCCAAACCCTGTGGCTGTTGCAGAGTCGCCCCATCACCACCCTGCAACCGATTTGGACGCGCAAAATCGCCGCCGAGGTAATTCCTGGCGCGATTCGCCCCCTCACCTGGTCAATCAATCGCCCCCTCACCTGCGGCGTGTGGGGGGAGATTTTTGCCATCGTGCTGGGCGACCGGGCGGCAGGGCTTGATTTTGAGGCCACCGCCACCCTCCACAACGCCCACGCCTACTTTAATGCCACCCTGCTGGGGGATATTTTTCGGCGCATGGGCCTGCCCCCTGAAAGCCTAGACTTTTTAACCCGAGGGGCTAAATTTAGCCGCCCGCCCCTGAAAACCACCCTGCAAAACATGCCGGGGCTGCTGCGGCTGCTGAAGCGAGAATTCCAGCTCGATCAGCAGTTTGGTCAAGACGACAGCACCCGATTTAGCCCTGGCCTGAAGGCTCTGACCGAGACGCCGAGGGATGCCCTGACGCCAGAGGAACTCCTCGATCGCGTTGACACCGTGCTGGCCCTGCTGCGGCGGGTGACCTACTACAACATCATGGCCCCCCTCAGCTTTGCCCTCCGCCGCGCCGTGCTGGGGGTACCAGAAGAGCACCTCGACCCCAGCCAAAATGCCGAAATTGCCGCCCTAGAAGAGCTGCGCGCGATCGCCCAGGAGACGCGCCAAATTTTTGCCGCCCCCGAACTCGGGGCAATTACCAACGGCGCTTCCCTGATGACCGCCCTGGCGGAGAGCACCGATGGCGGGACGATTTTGGCCCAAATCGAGCGCTTCATTGATACCTATGGCTACCTCAGCCAGGTGGGTACCGATATCGCCGTGCCCACCTGGCGCGAGAACCCTGGCCCGGTGCGCGAGCTGCTGGCCCAGCTGGTGGTTCAGCCGCCACCGGCTAAAGCGCCAACCCTAGAACCGCCCCCCAATCAATTCAAAAGCACCCTGGTGCAGCGTCGCCTTAACCTCAAGGGACGAGTCAATACGATCTACAACCAGCTGTTGGCCGAACTGCGCTGGAGCTTGCTCGCCCTAGAACACCAGTGGCTGGGGGCTGGCCACCTGACGGCCCCAGGGGAGATTTTTTTCCTCACTCTAGACGAAATACAGTCCAAGGTTGTGGACGCTCAGTCGCTCCCGGGGGCGACCCTGCGCCGCCGCATCGCCAGCCGCCAGGCTAAATTTGAGCACAATCGACAGATCGTGACCGTGCCCAGCCTGGTTTTTGGCAACGACCCGCCTGAACCAAACCAGGGGCTAACCCTTGACCCGATCGCCAACCCCCAGTTCCGGCTGGCTGGCATTGGCGCTAGCGCCGGGATAGTGGAAGGGCCAGTGCGTGTTATGACCCAGCTTGAGGGGGGGGAAACCGTCGGCCAGGGGCCATTTATTTTGGTGGTGCCCTACACCGATGCCGGTTGGGCACCCCTGCTGGCCCGCGCCCAGGGGTTGATCGCCGAGGTCGGGGGTCGCCTCTCCCACGGGGCGATTATTGCCCGCGAGTACGGCATTCCAGCGGTGATGGATGTGACCCAGGCCACCCAGCGGCTGCATACGGGGCAGTGGGTCAGGCTGGATGGACAGAGCGGTACGGTGGATGTGATTGAGCCGCCCAGGCTGTAGGGAGATGCTCGTAAACTTTACGTTACCAACTCATCACAAGCGGCAATCCAGGTCGAAAATCTACCTGCTTCCCCTGCACTTCTCCATCAAACCCAAGCTCTATACAATGCTCTGTTCCTACCCGTAGCTTTATCTGCTTTGTATTAACCACTGCTTGAAGTTCGGGTGACAAATTATTTGCAGCAAGACTAACTAACTCTACACGAGTAATTTCGCGTAAACCAATACCATGATCTAGAGGTTGTGACTTCTCAACAGGATATTGATCTGGACGTTGACCAAATGGAGTCTGAAACAGCCACGGCTCAGTCAACACATCACTATTCTTCCCCACCTCAATACTCATTGTTTTAGGCAAATAAGGTGGGTGATATGCCCAACTGGAAAATGCAACTGTGTCACCAGAACCTATGACCGGACGCAGACAGATCCCAAATGGACATGCACCATCGTTCCGATGCGTCCATCGCTCCCAAAGACTAGTAGGACGAATTAGCTCGGACCTCGCCTCTTCTGGATCATGAACCCACAACAACTCCAACATTGCGTTATGAAAAAAGAAACGGCGATTGGTTGTACCCTGCCCAGGATGCGTATTAGAGGTTCCCTCCACCAAACCGAATGATATTAGGCGCTCAGCTTCGTAAGCCCCAATGTCAGTCCAGATAAAGAGATGATCTAATTCAAATGCCATAGCTTCAGAGCCATCTGAGGGTGAGCTTGTTCAACTTCTTAAGTTTAATAAATCCAACAGACACGTTCCAAGCAGCGCCCACACCAATGACTCAAGCCACCTGACGGCTAAGGTCAGCGGCGGCAGATTGCCTCAAACTCGACACCAGCGACACTCAATCGTCCGCTGCGTTTGAATTGTTAGCCTGTGATTTGGGGACAGGTGGTTGATTATCATGCATAACTCTAATTAGAAATCGTAAAGCTTCATTGACAGCATCAGCATTAGGAAATATTTCTGCAACATCAGGTTCTAAGCGCACCGTTGTTTCACCAAAACTTTTTCGTCCAGATCCCAGTCTTCTGACCCGCAGACTCTTTAAGTCATACTCTGACCGAAGTTCATCTTCCATATCTGGCTCATCCTTCTTCATAGGCTTCTCGTTCACCCCGTGTTACTTCTCTAGCACTGATGAGGCGGATCGAATCATCTCTCTCCGTATATGACACAATGAGTAATCGCCTTTGGTCTGATGCTCCAACAATCAAATAACGCGCTTCATCCTCCGAGTGGTCTGGGTCATAGAAATCGATGTAGAGCGGGTCGTCAAACACAGTTTTGGCTTCCTCAAACGAAACTCCATGCTTTGACAAGTTTCTGTCTGCCTTATTTCCATCCCACTCAAATTTCATGAAACCATTTTGTCATCTGGATTTTGGAGAAAACTTTAGAAACTATTAACCGGCTAATGATTGAGAAAATTTTGGGTTGCGAAAGTAGAATCCCAAATGGGGCACGATCGCCCTTAATCAAATGCTCTACCAACTTTATACAGCCTTTCTCAGTCTAGTGAGGTACAGTAGCAGCAATTAGTAAACCAATTT
>DAIUJR010000073.1:0-26065 GCA_036848635.1 Nodosilinea sp. CTOTU7336 | reverse complement strand
ACTACAGCATCTATCACCACCCTCTATTATGCTCAACCTCATACTGGATTGGTATAAGGTAACTCAAAGCTCACGTCAGGAGCTTTCCTATGCCCTCCAAAATCAACCCTCAACCCCAGCGCGGGTTGGGTTCATCCCCTGGCGTGTGCCCTGAATACTTCTCCTGGATCCATTGTCCTCAAAGATTTGGAGCGCCCTCATGCCAGCCCCTTACCCAACCCCCCGGTTAATGGAACGCGACCAAATCCCTGGATTAGAAGCTGAGCTCAATGCTCAATTGCGGCTTGTGCAGCGCGTTTAGCAACAATTGCAGCAGCGGCTTGTCGATAGACTAGAATCAGTCCTAACCTTTCTGAGCTGGGTGACCGATTACCATTTGAACCATCGCCAACTCCATTCAGGTAAATCTATGCAAATCGGACTCCCTACAGAAATTAAGGATCAGGAATTTCGGGTCGGGCTGACCCCGGCAGCGGTGCAGAGCCTCTGCCTCCAGGGTCATCAGGTGGTGGTGCAGGCCGGGGCCGGGGCTGGATCGGGGTTTGCGGATGACGACTATCGCCGCGCCGGGGCGACCTTAGTAAGCGACGCCGCCATGGCCTGGGGGCAGGAGATGGTGGTTAAGGTCAAAGAGCCCCAGCCTGCGGAATACGGCTTCTTTCGCCAAGACCTGATTTTGTTTACCTACCTGCACCTGGCCGCCGAGCGGGCGCTCACCGAGGCGCTACTGGCCAGCGGCATTCAGGCCCTTGCCTACGAAACCGTCACCACCGCTGACGGCAGACTGCCCCTCCTCACCCCGATGAGCATTATCGCCGGGCGGCTGTCGGTGCAGTTTGGGGCGCGTTATCTGGAGCGCCAGCAGGGGGGGCGCGGGGTGCTGCTGGGGGGCATTCCAGGGGTGCCAGCGGGCACGGTGGTGATTTTAGGCGGCGGCGTAGTGGGCACCGAAGCGGCCAAAATGGCGGTGGGCCTGGGAGCACGGGTGCAAATCATCGACATTAGCGTTGAGCGGCTGGCTTATTTAGAAACCCTGTTTGGCTCACGGGTGGAGTTGCTCTACAGCAGTCCGGCCCAAATTGAAGCCTCGGTGCCCCTGGCCGATTTGCTGATTGGGGCGGTGCTGGTGCCCGGTCGCAAGGCTCCCATCCTGGTTTCTAAAGCTCTGGTTGCCACCATGAAGCCCGGCTCGGTAATTATTGACGTAGCGGTGGATCAGGGCGGCTGTATCGAGACCCTGCGCCCCACCTCCCACAGCCAGCCTACCTACGTGGAGTCGGGGGTGGTGCATTTTGGGGTGCCCAACATGCCGGGGGCTACCCCCTGGACGGCCACCCAGGCCCTCAACAACGCCACCCTGCCCTACGTGCTAAGGCTGGCCAACCAGGGCATGGCGGCGCTCAAGACGGACAGCGCCCTGCGGGAGGGGCTGAATGTGTCCGAGGGCAAGCTGGTTCACCCGGCGGTGCGGGAGGTGTTTCCCGATTTGGCCCAGGCCCTAGCCGGTCGGTTGGCGGCGGTTTAGCCGCTCGTACCCAACCCTGCTGGGTTACCACCGACTTAATTGGGCGCATGCCATGCGCCCCTACGGTTTGGCCGGTTGGGACGCATGGCTATGCGCTTCGGATTTGGTGTCATGCTCTGTCGCCATGGCATCAGACCAGGGCTGGGACGGCGCCGACCTGAGACTCCAAAATTACCCCGTAAAGGGGACTGGTCGCCATCAGCTGTTCATGGCTGCCCTGGGCCACCAGGTGGCCCTTATCCATCAGCAAAATGCGGTCGGCGGTGCGCACGGTGCTGATCCGCTGGGCCACCACAAAGGAGGTACAGGTACGACGGTGCATCAGGTCATCCAGGGCGGCCTGAATTTGGTTGGCGGTCTGGGCATCGACGGCGGAGGTGCTGTCATCGAGGATCAAAATCTTGTAGTCGGTAAGTAGGGTACGGGCGATCGCAATGCGCTGCTTTTGCCCCCCCGATAGCCCTACCCCTCGCTCCCCCACCAGGGTGTCGTAGCCGTCGGGTAGCCCCACGGCAAAGTCATGGATTTGGGCCGCTTTGGCGACTTCAATCACCTCCGCCAGAGTAGCCTCGGGCTTGGCGTAGGCAATGTTGGAGAACAGGGTGCCGGAGAACAGGGTGGTCTCCTGGAAGACGGTGCTGATGTGCGATCGCAAACTTTCCAGCGTAAAATCTCGCACGTCGCGCCCGTCGATGCGCACCGCCCCCGCCGTCACGTCGTAGAAGCGAGGAATGAGGTTAGTGACGGTGCTTTTGCCTGAGCCGGTCATGCCCAGGAGGGCGATTAGCTCGTTGGGCTTAGTTTCAAAGGAAATGCCGGTTAGGGCCCGGGCATCGGCACCGGGGTAGCGAAAAGAGACATTTTCAAAGGTGATTCTGCCGCCGCAGGTGGTAAACGGCACCGCCTGGGGGCGATCCTGAATTTCAACTTCGGCGTCTACCACCTCGTAAACCCGTTCGGCGGAAGCGGCGGCCTGGGCAATAGCCGGGGCGGCAAAGCCAATTAGCAAAATCGGCTGCAAAATCAGCAGTAGGTAGGCGTTAAACGCCACCAGCTCTCCCACCGAGAAGCGATTGTCGATTACCGCTGCCCCGCCGTAGCCGATCACCACCACAATCACCAGGTTGCTGGCCAGAAAAATGAACGGAAACGTGTTGCGAATCGCCTGGATCGTCTTCATGTTAGCCGCCACCAGGTCGGTATTGAGGCGGGTATAGCGCTCGGCCTCCACCGACTCGCGCACAAAGGCTTTGACCACCCGCACCCCCAGCAAATTCTCCTGGAGCACCCCGTTAAGGTCGCTGAGCTGCTCTTGCACCTGGCGAAACAGCAGGTTGTTGCGGCTAAAAAACCGCGCCATTAGCCACCCCGCGATGGGCACCACGATAAGGCTAAGCAGGGCCAGCCGCCAGTTCATCACCAGCAAAATCACGGCGATGGTGCCCAGGGTAACTACCCCACTAATCACCTGAATCAGGCTGGTACTGAGAAAGGTGCGAATCTGCTCAATGTCGCTGGTAACCCGGGTGAGCAGCTGCGAGGTCTGGGCCTGGTCGTGGTAGCTAAAGCTGAGGTTCTGAATCTGGCTAAAGATGCGGTTGCGCAGGCTGTAGGCCACACTTTGAGACATCGCCTCGGCACAAAAGCTCTGGCCAAAGTTGAACAGCCCCCGGGCCAGGGCAGCCACCACCAGCGCCGCCCCTGCCCGCCACACCACGGCGAGGTTGCCCTGGGCAATGCCCTGATCGATGGCCCAGCGAAACAGCTGCGGCGTCACGGCGTAGGCCACCACCAGCAGCAGAGCGCTGGCCAGAGCACCCAGGCTCAACCAGGGATAGAGCCTGAGGCTGGCCAAGACTCGCCGTAGTCGGCCAAGAGAAGTCTGATTCTGGGCCTGAGATCGCTGCACCAATGCTCTACTCCTGCTCTGTTCAAGAAACGCCTAAGCGAGTTGGGATGGCCGGCATCAAAATTCAAAATAATGCGTTCAACCATCAACCATCGGCCCATAACGCGGGAAGACCATCCCTGGCTTATCCCTTGTATGATACGGGCACCCACCCGCCGCCGAACATGACCGTTTGACCCAGGCGGCTGTGGCCAGGGCCTGCCCCCCAGCCCTAGGGCTTAAGCCCCTGTACTCCCCCAACGGCTACTCGCCCTCCCCTACTCATCTATAATCCCCTACTCCCCCACCTCCTGCAAAACCGCCACCGTCGCCTCCCCCATGCGCCGCTGGGAAAATTGGCCAATGCGGCTAAACCCGGCCTGGCGGAGGTGACGACGCAACTCTGGCTCCTGGATGATCCGCGCCATGGCGTGGGTGATGTCTTCGACTCGGTAGGGATCCACCAGTAGGGCGGCATCCCCCGCCACTTCGGGCATGGCCGCTAGGTTGGCGGTAATCACCGGGGTGCCGCAGGCCATAGCTTCTAGAATGGGCAGGCCAAACCCCTCCCAGAGGCTGGGGAAGAGCAGGGCCTGGGCCTGGTTGAGAATTGTTACCAGGTCGGCCGCGGCGACAAAATTGAGCACTTTGACCCGGTCACCTACGCCCAACGCCGCCGCCTCGGCCTGGAGGGTGGGGGTGTAGCGGCCATCGTAGGGCCCCACCAGCCAGAGTTCGTAGTCGCTCTGGTGAGGGAGTTGGGCAAAGGCGGCAATTACCCGGCCCCAGTTTTTGTGGGGGGCTGAGCGGCCCAGGCAGAGAAAATAATTTTGGCTGGGCAAGTCTAGCCAGCGAAAGCGGGCTTCGTCGTAGGCCAGGGGAATGACGCTGAGGCCGTGGGCGGGGCGACCCAAAAACTGCATCACGTCCTCGGCGGTGGCGGTGGAGTTGCAGATAATCTGTCGGGCCTGGGCCAGCACCTGGGGCATATAGTAGCGGCTATAGAGCCGCATGGCCGCCCAGGGGCGATAAAACCGCAGGGGAATCAGGTCGTGGACGGTGACGACGTAGGGAATGCCCTGCCCCAGCGGCGCTTCGGGCAGGGGCGAAAACAGCAGCCCCGCCTTGGTTTGACGATATAGCCGGGGCAGCTGAGTTTGGGTCCACCAGAGGCGTTTGAGGTGGCCGGCCATGCCATCGGCGGCGGTCATACCCGGGGAAATCGGGTGCCGGTACGGTTCGGCCCTGTGGGGCAGCGGCTGGCCCGCCAGATACGTTGGCCCTAGAGAATTTAAGTAGGGCAGCAGATTGAAAGCGTAGGTGGTGGTGCCGGTGGGCTGTCCCAAACAGTAGGCTAAATTAACCAGCAGCACTACGACACCCCGGCCCCGGTGAGAAAGCGCCACAGCCCATCCCACTGGCCGCGGGCAATCACCCGGCGGCCCCGCAGCCAATTCACTCCGCTACGCAGGGAAAGATAGACAACGTTAATCCACAGGGCGATCCCTTTGCCGTAGCGGCGTAAAAAGTAAAGCTTGCTGTAGCTGGCGTTGCGCCACTTAAACTCTAGGTTGTGGCTAGAAATGGCGGAGATCATGTGGGTAACCAAGACATCCTCAGCGACGGCGATGGGGTAGCCCGCCTGGTGGTAGCGCTCGCACAGGTCGTTGTCTTCGTAGTAGAGAAAGTAGGCAGGGTCGAACTCGGGGCAGGTGCCAAAGCGCGGCAGGTTAAGCACCATGCTGCACCCCGAAACCCAGCGACTGGGGCACAGAATTGGCCGATCGACGTAGGGCAGTTTTTGGGGCTGGGGCAAATGCACCCGGTGAATCAGGGAACCCGTCCAGGGATTAAAGCAGCCCCGGTTAAACCAAATTCGCCCCGAGCCATCCTGCACGCGGGTGCCCAGAATGGCCACTTCGGGATAGTCTTTCATGCAGCGCTTGAGGTGGGTAACGGCCCCTGGGGTGACCAGGGTGTCGGGGTTGAGCAGCCACACCTGGGCTAAGTCACACTGGCCGTGGATGTGTTTGAGGCCCAAATTACAACCACCCCCAAAGCCTAGATTTCGCCCCGCTTCGAGCACCACCAGATCGGGATGGTTGCGCTGAAGGCGGGCTATATCGTCATCGAGGGGGGAATTATTCACCACCACCACCATGTCGGCCTCCTGGTCGAGCTGGCTAAAGGCCAGCAGGGCGGCAATTAGCCGGGCCGAGTAGTAGTTGACAATTACCGTCGCAAACACGTCGTCTAGGCTCCCTTGGCTAGGGCTAAGGGCCGGTAGTCGGCCAGCATTTGGCGCAGAGACTGCCGCCAGTGGGGCGGGCGGCAGCCCATAAAGTCGGTAATTTTTTCGGTGGCCAGTACCGAAAAAGCCGGACGGGAGGCCGGGGTGGGGTACTCGGGGGTGGTAATCGGCACCACCCGTTTTAGCGCCAGAGGATAGCCCAGTTGCTCGGCTTCTTCAAAAATGGCGATCGCAAAGTCATACCAGCTGGTTACGCCGCTGTCGGTGAAATGATAGATACCCCAGGAGACCGTCTCCAGCCGGTTCGCAAATTCAGCAATCACCGTGGCAATATCCCTGGCCCAGGTAGGGGTGCCGATCTGGTCATAGACAACCCGCACCTCCTCCCGCTGACGACCGACCCGCAGCATGGTTTTAACAAAGTTGCCCTGGCCGTAGGTGCCGTACACCCAGGCCGTGCGGAGGATGATGTGGCGATCGCAATGGGCCTGCACCGCTCGCTCCCCCGCCAGCTTACTGTGGCCGTAAACCCCCATTGGCGAGGGTTCGTCAGACTCCCGATAGGGGCGACTCTGACCACCGTCAAACACATAGTCAGTGGAAATATGCAATATCGCGGCCCCGCTGGCGCTGGCCGCTGCGGCTAAATGCCCCGGCGCTACGCCGTTAATAGCCTCGGCCAGGGCGATTTCAGTTTCAGACTTGTCTACCGCCGTATAGGCCGCTGCATTCACGATTAAATCCGGAGCAATAGCTTCAACCTGCGCCCCAATGGTAGACGGTTTTTCTAAATTAATCGTTTCCCGACCCACGGCGAAAACCTCAGCGGTAGGCCCAATTAGTTGGTGGATCTCATGGCCAACCTGACCCCCCATACCCAACAACAGAATTTTCACCAGGTAAACACCTCCGCCTCTTTCAGGAGCTTTCCGGCCTGATCTTTAGTGGATAAAATCGGCGCCACCGTCGGCAACGGCCAGTTAATATTCAGGTCAGGATCGTTCCATAGGATACATCGTTCGTGCTGGGGGGCGTAATAGTCGGTGGTTTTATACAGCACCTCCGCCACCTCAGAGAGCACCAAAAACCCATGGGCAAAGCCCGGCGGCACCCACAGCTGTTTTTTATTCTCGGCGCTCAGCACCCGCCCCACCCACTGGCCAAAGGTCGGAGAGTTAAGGCGAATATCCACTGCTACGTCAAAAATTTGACCGATCCCAACCCGCATTAGCTTGCCCTGGGGTTGCTTGATTTGGTAGTGCAGCCCCCTCAGCACCGACTGCCCCGAGCGGGAGTGGTTATCCTGCACGAAGGTGATCTCGGGGGTGATCTCGGGGGTGATCTCGGGGCCGGAAGGGGGCTCTGAATTGACGGGCTGGCGAGGCCAAGCGTGGGCTCGAAACTCCTTTAGGTTAAAGCTTTCAAAGAAAAATCCCCGGTCGTCTTGGTGGACGTTGGGCTCAATTTCTAAGACATCCGCAATGGCGGTGGGCACGATTTGCATAGAGGTTAAACAACCCTTAGCTAGTCAAGGAAAACACGTCCCTATGAGGATACTAAACAAGGGGGATAAAGGCTATTGAGGAGGGGGGGTGGCGTAGAGGGGTGATCGGCCCCGATCGCCTAGATATCAGGAGAATAATTTAGATATCAGGAGCATCATTGGTTTTCCTGCCGACCTTAAGACTCCTCCTTCAGTGTTTTTTCGGGAACCTAATTCGTTAGTCTATACCAAACACTTTGAGCCATATTCTCCCTGTAGCCTTAAGGCTACGGGTATATTAAAGATAAGTAAATTCTTTGCCGGGGTATCATGGTTGTCACGTCGGGCGTCACATCTCTCAATCAGCGTTTTATGACGGCTGATGCTGAGGTGCTGAGGCAAATTTTTACCGACATCCATAGCGAGAGTTGCCCCCACACCTACAACTTCCACATGCATACGGTGTGTTCAGACGGCAAGCTTACCCCCGCCCACCTGATGGAGCAGGTCATCGAGATTGGCCTGCGGGGCTTCGCCATTACCGACCACCACAACGTCAAAGGGTTTTACCAGGCCAAAGCCTGGCTAGAAGACTGGCGCTGGCGACACCCCACCCCCCTGGGGCAGCGCCGGTGCGACCGGTTTGGGGGGCAGATTCCTCGGTTGTTTACCGGGGTCGAGATTACGGCGATCCTGGCGGATACCGAAGTCCATATTTTGGGGTACGGGTTTGCCCCTGACCATGGGGCCATCGTTCCCTACCTACAGGGGTATGCCCCCCGTGGTGACCTCAAGCTCGCCAAGGCTGTTATTGAGGGCATTCAGGGAGCCGGGGGGGTGGCGGTGCTGGCCCACCCCGCCCGCTATCGGCAACCGGCAGAAACCCTGATTCTCAGCGCGGTGGAGCTCGGCATCGACGGAGTAGAGGCCTACTACGCCTATGCCAACCCCAGCGACTGGTCACCCTGCCCCCGCCACACCCCCGTAGTTCAAGCGCTGGCCCAGCACCATCAGCTGTTAATGACCTGTGGCACCGACACCCACGGCCCTAGCCTGCTGCGGCGACTGTAGTGATGAGGTTTGATGTTAGAGATTTGTAGGTGAGTAGAAATTTATTTTACTGAATCCCAGTGCTCAGCACGTAGCCCTTGGCCTGGCTTGGTATTGACCTACAGATGCTTCAGGAACGCCTAGAACGGGTTGGCCCGATCGCTGGTAAGGCCAAAGTACTGGGCTAAAATACCGCCGTCGCTAATCCGCCGACAGGCTTCGGGGGTCAGCTCTACCAACCAAACCTGAGCCAGGCTACCGTCGGAATGAATTTTAACCCCGTAGGGGCCGCTGGCCTGGCGGCAGGCCTGGAGCTCCTGCCGCCAGCTCAGCGGGTCATGAAGGCGATAAAACTTAGACCCATCATCTACCCAGGTCAGGGTGCAGGCCATCAAGATTAACCCAATGCAGCCGTACTTAACCACGGAGCGCCGGGTATAGGAGGCCGCCGCCATCAAAAACAGCGACAGAAAAATAAACGGAAAGAAAAAATATCTGGGCCCCGCCTCCATGGGCTCAGGGGCAAACCCCAGCCGCGCTAGGGCGACTAAAATAGAGCCAAACATCGCCACCAGCGGGCAAACCACGTAAAACAGCTCCAGGTCGCGGCCTTTTACCACTTGAATCGTCCAATACAGGGCCAGCCCCACTAGGGCCACAAATAGCCCGTAGGTGATCCAGTTATCCTGGGCCAGCCAGCCGTCGTGCAGCAGGTAGTTGCCTAAGAAGGTTGGCAAAGCGCCGGTGATAATCGCACCTCTAACGCTAAAGGTAGCGCCATCCCCGCTGCTCAGCATCGCCAGGGCCAGCTGCAGTAGCGATACCCCCGTCCACACCCCCAGCCCGACGTAGTCGAGGCGCCGCTGGGTAATGCAGGCGCGCCACAGCATCAGCGGCCACAGCACGATACCGAGGGGAGAACTCAGCCCGCCAATCACCACCAGGCTCAATACCATAACCTGGGTGCCCAGAGAACAGGGGTTGGGGTAGTTATGGGCCAGCAGCGGCAGCAGCAGCAGCAGTGATGTCCACCAAAAAATATACAGCGGAGTGGCAAATACCTCCGGGTTGTAGGGCAACAGGGCAATAATCAGCGGCAGAAAAACCATGCCCCGAATGGCGATCAAACCCGAGGTTAGCCCCCACAGCACCGCCAGGGTCGCCAGGAACGTCAGGCCATAGGCCACTTCGGGGTAAAACAGCCCCGAAATGCCCAGGGCGGTCAGGGTCAGTATTTTAGACGGAACAATCAAATACCCATTCACTGGCATTCCCAGGCTGCCCCAGCCGTACTCAACGGCCTGGGGAATATTATGGAGCCCGTCCTCGGCCCAAACCGCCGGATCAAGCGCATCGGCGGGGCGACGCAGCCAAAACAGCAGGGCAAACAGGGCCAAAACGATAATTCGAGTGGAGATCGGGGATTTCATCGCAAACCTGGCCATTGGGCGATCACTCTAGATTAGGAATGAGGATTAAATAAAACCCAAGTTTTGTAGGTTAGGCATCCGGCCTGACCATGGACAGCCGGGACGACTATCCTACGTTATTTAATTCTTGATCCTGACCTGACCAACAGAATCCAATCCATTACTCTAGGCCGTATAGGAAGAACAGTGGCGATCCTAAGCTCCAGTCATGGTTAGCTATGGGGTTAACTCAATCATTTGCCGTCGGCTGGGTTAGTTTAAAGCTGAGGCTAACGGCCCCGAATGAGCCTCCATCGACTTTCGCCTGTCTAAAAACGATGGGGAGATAGCCAGAATCCTTAGGGCCGCCATCACGTCTATGACTACGTTTGCGTTTGCGGCGGATCAACGTCCGGGTTCCTTCCTCTATAGGCTGCCATGACCTTGCTTTCTAAAACCGTTCCCAAGTCTACTGCCAAAGCCAAGCCGGCCCCTAGAGTGCATTTAGCCACCCTGATGATGGCGATCATTGTGGTCGGGGCCGGGGCGGTGGTCGCCGCCTGGTTTGCGGGGGAAGAACGCATCACCACCATTTTTGAGCAGCTCCAGGTGCTGCAAAACCAGCCCCCCATGTGGATTGGGGTGCCCATGGTGGCGGGCCAGTATCTGCTGGCCCCAACGGTGCTGCTGCTGCTGCTAGCCTACGGGGTAACCCGCATTTCTCCCCGGCCTCGGCCCTGGTCGCGCTATATCGTGGTGGGTATTTTGCTCACCCTGGTGATTCGCTACCTGACCTGGCGCTGTTTGACTACGCTGAATCTATCTACGCCGCTGAATGGCACCGTTAGTCTGGGGCTGCTAGGGATGGAGATGTTTGGTCTGGGAACCAGCATTATTCAGCTGGGCCTGCTGCTGGGGGTGCGCGATCGCCGCCCCCAGGCCGATACCTTTGAGCAGGATGTGATCGATCAGCACTACCAGCCCTGGGTGGATGTGTTTATTCCCACCTACGATGAACCGGCCTTTATTCTACAGCGCACCATTATCGGCTGCCAGGCAATGGACTATCCCCACAAAACGGTGTATTTGCTGGATGACACCCGCCGCCCCGAGATTCAGGCCCTGGCCGCCGAACTAGGTTGTCGGTACATTAGTCGCCCCAATAACCGCCATGCTAAGGCGGGTAACCTCAACCATGCCATTCGGCTGACGGAGGGGGAACTGATCGCCTCCTTTGACGCCGATTTTGTGCCCACCCGCAATTTCTTGTGTCGTACCGTAGGATTCTTCCAACGCCCTACGGTGGGTCTGGTGCAAACTCCCCAGAGCTTTTACAATCCTGACCCGATCGCCCGTAACCTGGGCCTAGAGGGGGTGCTCACCCCCGAAGAAGAGGTCTTCTACCGCCAAATTCAGCCCATGCGCGACGGGGCGGGCAGCGTGGTCTGCTCCGGTACCTCCTTTGTGGCCCGGCGCAGCGCCCTGGAAGCCAGTGGTGGCTTTGTCACCGAATCCCTCAGCGAGGACTACTTCACCGCTGTGCGCCTGGCGGCCAACGGCAATGAGGTGATTTACCTAGACGAAAAGCTCAGCGCCGGCCTAGCGGCGGAGGATATTTCCGCCCATGCGACCCAGCGACTGCGGTGGGCCAGGGGCACCCTCCAGGCCTTTTTTATCGAGGCCAATCCCCTCACCATTCCGGGGCTGACCCCAATTCAGCGACTGGGCCACCTGGAAGGGCTGATCCACTGGTTCAACAGCATTCCGCGCATCGGGTTTTTACTGATGCCCCTGGCCTACTCGTTTTTAAACGTCATTCCCATTCAGGCCACCACCCGCGAGCTACTTTATTTTTTTCTGCCCTACTATCTGGTGCAGCTCACGGTGTTTGGCTGGCTTAACGATCGCTCTCGGTCGGCCCTGCTGTCAGATATTTACTCCCTGGTGCTGGTGTTTCCCCTGGCGAGTACAGTGGTGCAGGCCATGGTCAGGCCGTTTTCTAGGGGCTTTAAGGTCACCCCCAAGGGCACCTCCAGCCATCGGTTTCAGTTTAATTGGGGCCTGGGCTGGCCCCTGGTGATCATGTTTGGGCTAACCGCCATTAGCCTGTGGCGCAACCTGGGCCTCTGCCTGGCGGCGGGCTGGGGCAGCGACTCCTACAGCACCTACTCTAAAGGTTTGGCCCTAGGCTGGCTTTGGAGCGCCTACAACCTGCTGATGCTGGGCATTGCCCTGCTGATCTTGCTGGACGTGCCCCGCCCTGACCCACACATTTGGTTTGACCTGCGGCGGGTGGTGAAGCTGTCGCCCCAGGGCGAGGGCATGCCCGCCCAGACCTGGTGGGGGGTAACGACCATGATGTCAGAGGTGGGGCTAGAGGTGGCCCTGACCCAGCAGCCCACCCCCCAGACCCCCCTAACCGTTGGCATGGCGGTGAAACTAGAAATCGCTGAAGCCCAGCTCGCCCTAGGGGGCACCATCACCGCCGTCGGCCAGGAGGATGACTTTCCCTCGGTGCGCGTGCTGTTTGAGTCGGTTCCCCTATCCAGCTATCGCACCCTGGTAGAGATTCTGTTCTGCCGCCCCGGTCAGTGGATGCGCTGGGACAGCCCCGGCGAGCTGCGATCCATCGGGCTGCTGCTGCGGGTTTTGTTTCGCCCTCGGTTTAGTCAGCGGGGGAGTGAAGTGAAGGCACTGCCGGTGGCGAAGGGGTAGACTAGCGCACGATTATTGTGGGCCTGCTGCTGGTGCGGATCTTTGCCAACCGCAACCCCGCCGCCGGGGAGGATGAAAGAGCAGCCTTTGCCTAGGGAGAGGTGCTGCGGGAAGCGTTTCTCAACGGGTCGGTGTTTTTGTTGATTGGCAGCTTGCGGTGTTGCTAAATTCAGGCATGAATTTGGGTAGGGGCAAACGGCCGTTTGCCCCTACGAGGGACGTTCAATACTTGATTCATACCGATGTCCAGCAACGCCCAGCTTGCTGGTGGGCCTAGTCACCAGCAGCGAGGGCTGGGAAAGCCTCAACCCCTTTACCGGCGAGATGTTCTACGGCATTTCAACCTTCTTTTTGTTAGCCATGGGGCTGGTGGCGGCGCGGCGCTTTTAGGATCTACGCAAGGGCGGCCTTTTTAATCGGCTTTTCGATTTTGATGCCGGTGGTCAACGCGCTGCTTGGCATCGCCATTGCTGCCGCCGTCGGCATGACCGCTGGCGACGCGCTGTTATTTGCTGTGCTGTGCGCCAGCGCCTCCTACATTGCGGTCCCGGCGGCCATGCGGATGACCGTGCCCGAGGCCAACCCCAGCCTTTATATCTCCATGGCCCTGGCGCTGACCTTTCCGTTTAATATCATTCTCGGCATTCCCATTTACTTTCAAGCGAGTGCTAGAGCGGGTGCGGCCGCTGCTCAATAAGTTTGGCGGCGTTTGCTATATATCGGAGGCCCTGGAGGTGCGCTCCGTATACCGTAAATTAGTTTGTGTCAGAGGTCAAAACAAGATCTAATGAACTAACCACCCAAGGTATGACCGATGACCTTCCGCCTTCTACCCTCCGCCTTCTACCCTCCGCCCTCCGCCTTCCGCCTTCCCCTTCCTCCTGTTTGAAATAATCCTCAAAATTTCGTCCCTAAGCGGCCAGGGCGCTTATCATAGGGGCTAAATCGTCGCAGACGGAATCCATGTCGTTCCAAAGATATCCCCTATCGACTATCCAAAATGCTAGTCAGTTTATTCGCCAGACCTTGGTCTTGCCCACTGTGGAACAACCGTCTAGGGCTGCCGCAACCGAGGCCGAAGGGGGTAATGACGATGATGCACTCGTGCCCGATTCTCTCAATGCCCTGGGGGATTTGTTTCGAGTTGGGGACATGCCTGAGGACAACCTGCCCGCCCCAAACACCCAGGGCCGATGGTTTGTCAGCACCCTTGATCCGGCTGAGGCTCTGGCCAAGTTCCCGGGGCTATGGCTGCGGCCCGGCATTCGTCTGGTCACCTATTTGCGTCAAGATGCCACCGGGGGGGTGGGGGCCACCGTGGCCCTACCGGGGTTGTTAAGCACGACAGAATACCTAGAGGCGGCCATTGAGCAAGCGGCCAAAACCGACCAGCCTCCCACCCCCATGGGGGCTCTCCCCAACCTAATGGCGGGGCTTGACGGGGATGGCTCCCTGGCTTCGTTCCTCAGCGCTTCGATTTTTCTGCGTGAAATTCGAGAGCTGGGTCGGTTTGGGCGCTATGCCCGCTGGATCCACCATCGGTTTGTCGCAGAGGCGCCAACACAAGTTCCCTGGGACTGGCGCACCCCTATCCCCGAAGACTTTTCCCCCAGGGTAGTAGTGCGCCAGGATGCAGAGGTGATCGTCGAGTTCTACTCCTGCCGGGTGCAAAAGCCCGTGGCGCTGTTTCGCCACCTCGACCGCTACCCCCCCAATAGCTACACCGCCACTAACCAAGACCAGGCCCTCGCGGTAATGGCCAGCAAAGCCCCAAAATAAATCCTTCCAGAGGTATTTAGGAAACAAGACGACCCTCGACGAGCGTCCTAAGACTTGTCGTCTGCCCAATTAATTTCAACAGGTATCGCGGGTTACAGGTATCGGGTATTGGGTTGCAGGTATCGGTCGTAACCCTGTCACCTGAGACCTAAAACCTAGTACCTGTCCCCTGAAACCTAAGCCCCCTCCATAGGAAGTTGTTACATTCTGGTGCTAAGACATAGACACGACAGGGAGCCCGCATCCCTGACGGCCATTGATGAGCCATTTTGCCCCCATGGAGTTCAACCATCTGCACTTTTACGTCGATCGGGTCGCCCCGTGGCACGATTGGTTTGTTAAGGCCTGGGGAGCTACTTCCATAGCCCTTGACTTGGCCGCCCAGGTGCCCCATGCCCTGGTCAGGCTGGGGGCTGTGCCCCTGCTTCTGACCGCCCCCGAGGCTCAGGGCGGCCCGGTCTCCACCTACCTGCGTCAACATCCGCCAGGCATTGGGGATGTGGCCTTGCGGGTCGTCGACCTGGATCAAACGATCCAGCGAGTGCTGAACGCCGGGGGGGCGCTGGTTCAGCCCATGCAGGTAGACCCCCAGGGGCGGGGACGCTGGTGCCAAATTCAGGGCTGGGGGACGCTGCGCCACACCCTCATGCAGTCTGACCAGCCAGGGATATGGTTGCCGACCCTGGGCACGGGAATGATGTCGTTGACTACGCCTGACCACCTGATTGAAAGCATCGACCATGCCGTGGTCAACGTTCCGGTCGGGCAACTCGGGCCGGCGACGGCCTGGTATATCGACCAGTTGGGGTTTCGGCCCCAGCAGCAGTTCACCATTGATACGGCTCAGTCAGGGCTGCGTAGCCAGGTGCTGGCCCACCCCGATGGGGGGGCTCAACTGCCCATTAACGAGCCCGCTACCTCAAACTCCCAGGTGCAGGAATTTCTGAACTGGAATCAGGGCACTGGGGTGCAGCACGTAGCGTTACATACCCGCGATATTTTACAAACCGTTGCCCAGCTTCGGCAGGCCGGTATTGCGTTTCTAGAAGTGCCCGCCAGCTACTACGAAAACCTGGCGTTGCGCCGGGGCTATCGGGCCGAGGCGAATCAGGCCCTGGCGCAGCTCCAAATTTTAGTGGATTGGGAGGCCCACCTGCCCCAGGCGCAGCTTTTACAGACCTTTACCCAGCCGTTTTTAGATATTCCTACGATCTTTTTCGAGCTGATTCAGCGGCAGGTGGTTAAGGTCAACCAAACCCCGGTCAAAGCCCAGGGGTTTGGGGAGCGCAATTTTCAAGCGTTATTTGAGGCCATTGAACGCGAACAGGCGAAGCGGGGGGGGCTGACCCTGCCTCCCGGATAGAACATCCCAGGTCGGGGCTGTTTTTTGCTGATTGACTAGCCCTAGCGCAAAAAGCTGCTCATCGTCCAAAGGGTCACGCAGGTTACCGCTGCCGCCACAGCATCGGGGGTAGCCCAGGCCAACTGGGCCCCCTGGGGAATCAGCAGTTGCCCCACCGTCAGCCCCAGGACCAGTCCGGCGGTTAGCCCGGCAACCGTCAATAGCACCGATCGCCAAAACTTATTCTCTTTGCGGTTGAGAAAATAAATAGCCGCCCCAATAGCCACCGCCAAGGACAGCGACGGTGCGTAAAACCCCAGCAGAGCTAGCCCGCCAAAGGTTACCGCTGGCCAGATAATATCGTTACGGCTGGGGGTATCGACTAGCCCAGAGAGCCAGTCAGGGCCGGTTAGGGTGGGCGGAGCTTTCGCGGGGGGGGCGGGTTCCGGCACGTTTTCCGCGAACCGAATGCGGTCGGGCACCTTAATCTTGCCTTCCTGACGCAGCCGCAGGCGCTCCATTAAAATTGCGTCGTAGGCGGCTTCTATAGCCTCTTTGCGCCGGGGTTCTTCAGCAAACTCACCCACCAGACGATCCCGCGCCGCCTGAATTTCCTCAAAGGTAGAGGCTTCGGTTAAACCCAATAACTCGTATGAATTTTGATTGCTCATCTGCAAAACTCCGAGACCCCAGACGACTTGACCACCGCAATTAGCCCCTACGGCTTTACTCTACCAAGTCAGACAACGATTTCACTAAAGCTCCAGTGTAACTAGCGATCTTGCCAATTAGGAAGCACTTTGATCACATCCTTAAATCAACTTACTGTTTTTGCCGATGGATCCTAGGGGAGAAAGCTCACCGCTAGGATCCAAGTATCGGCTAAGGGAGCAGGACTATTCTAGGGACACCCCTCGAATCGATCGATCGAGCAGTTCCATTGGGTGCATGAGTGGCATCGACACCCCCTGCTGGGCCAGGTGCTTTTGAATTTGTAGGGAACAGCCAGGATTTGGAGAGGCAATCAGCGCGGCGCCGGTATTGACTAAGTTCGTCACCTTCATTTGCCCCAGACTCTCTGCCACCTCGGGCTGAAGCATGTTGTAAATCCCCGAACTGCCGCAGCAGAGGGCGGCATCCACCGGCTCCCGCAAAGTAACACCGGGAATTTGGCGCAACAGCTGCCGGGGCTGGCGGCTAATTTTTTGGCCGTGCAGGAGGTGGCAGGCATCCTGGTACACGATGGCCAGGGGATCGGCGGTGAGGGGATGGAGCGGCGTGGTCAGACCCACCTCGGCCAGAAATTCCTGCACGTCTTTGACCTTGGCGGAAAAGGCTTGGGCGCGATCGCCATAGGCCGGGTCATCCTGCAAAATGTGGGGGTATTCCTTTAGGGTATGGCCGCAGCCTGCGGCATTGATAATGACATAGTCAACCTGGGCCGCTTCGAAGGTCTCAATCATCTGGCGGGCCAGGGTTTGGGCCTGGGCTTCTTGACCCTGGTGGGCGGGCAGAGCGGCACAGCAGCCCTGACTGGGGGGAATCACCACCTCACAGCCGTTGGCGCTCAGCACCCGCGCCGTGGCCTCGTTGACGCCAGCAAAAAACACCCGCTGCACACAGCCCAGCACCAGCCCTACCCGAAAACGCTGTTCTCCAGCGGCGGGCATCACCTCCGGCAGGCTGTCCTGAAAACTGCTGGAGGTCACCGGCGGCAGCAGCGACTCCATCGCCGCCAGGCTGGAGGAAAGCTTGGGCAGTAGCCCTGTACGCTGCACCAGCCGCGAGAGGCCCAGCTTTTGGTAGAGGTACAGCGGCCCCAAAGTAGCTCGCAGCCGCCCTGGGTAGGGAAACAGGTTAAAGATTAAGGTCCGCAGCCACTGCTCAGGCCAGGGGCGAGTATGGTTACGCTCTACCTGGGGCCGCGTGGCCGCAATCAGCTGATCGTACTGCACCCCAGAGGGGCAGGCAGTGGTGCAGGCCAGGCAGCCCAGGCAGGAGTCAAAATGCTGCACTGAGGCATCCGAGAGGGGGGCCTCACCGGCATTAATGGCATCCATCAAGTAAATGCGGCCCCGGGGAGAGTCCATCTCTTTGCCGATCACCCGGTAGCTGGGGCAGGTGGTGAGGCAAAACCCACAGTGCACGCAAGCATCGATTAGATCGGGGCGGGGGGGATGCTGGGGGTCAAAGCCACCGGTGGCTGGGGGAGGCGAAGCAAGGTCTTCCGACGCGGGCATGGGTGATCCAATCCTATGGCGGTTACCCCTAGAGTACACCGAGGCTGGGGCGGTGGGGGGCCGTCTCAGCCTCGGTGTCAGCCGAAAATTTAATCGTAAAGATTTAGAGATCGCCCCTTAGCTTGAGAACCGGCGGTGCGCAGCTTTACGAAAGCCATACCTATGGCAAAAGGGCATGTGCAAGAATGACGCTGGGCCGGGGTAGAAATAGGCAACCCACTGAACCATCACCTGACTAGAGTAAAATAGCCGAGGCCCATACACCCAAGCACAAAATCAACAGTGGGTTCGTTTAGTAAATCTCAGGCTCCGGCAGCGGGATGACAAAATTGGATGGATCGTTGAGGTAGCGCAGGGTATCTTCTTCTAGGCGATGGACGAGATATGGCTCAAGGGCGTCGGCGTGGCGCAGGGCGGCAAGGTAGCCTTCGAGGTAAAGGCGCAGTTCGCTGGTGCGATAGCCCCGGTTCCACTGTTCCACAAAGGCATCGGTAATCCGCTGATAGTACCGAATTGCTCTGGCATCCTGAAGCATGGTTTTAGGGTAGTTCCACTATGGCTATGGTGAGCTGGCTAGGGTAAATGGCGCACACCCATCGGTAAAGTTCCCACTCTGGGAAGAGGAGTTCCTTACCATCCTAAGACAGCTTTATGGTTAAAGCTGTTTCCATTACCTTAGCAACTTATACCCTCGGCATCCATTCAGATTCTCTACCTGGCCTGCCATGACCGAATTCCATGGCGCTATTTTTCGGCTGAGCGGGTAGCCGCCCCTCAACCTGACGGCTACCCTGCTGGTAAAATCTTCAAACTTTGTTAAGTTATGAAACGTAGGTCCTAATATCTGCATTTCCCCTGCCGAGATCTCAGATTCATCCGTTCTTCCCTCAGAATCTTAATGGCCCTAGCCCCTCCCCTCCCCTTGCCCCGCCCTACCACCAGCCCCCTGGACATGTCCAATGGGTTCCTTCGCCTGTCGCGGGTGAAAATGGTGATCCATGACCATGACCGGTTGCCCGCCCAGTTGCCCATGGTTGTGGTGAGCAACCACCGCAGCATTATGGATGCCCCGTTGCTGATGAGCGCCATTGATCGCCCGGTGCGGTTTGCCTGCCACCACTATATGAGCCAGGTGCCCGGCCTGCGCGAGCTCATTACCGCCCTCGGTTGTCTACCGCTAGATGCCCCAGAAAAAGGGCAGGCGGGCTTTTTTCGCCGGGCTTTGCGGGCGTTAAAGGACGGCGAAACCGTGGGCATCTTCCCCGAAGGAGCGGCCCCCATGGTGCATAAAACCACCCCCGATAACCTCAATCCGTTTCATCGGGGATTTGCCCACCTAGCCCTGCGGGCCCAGGTCGACGAACTGGCGATTTTGCCGGTGGCCATCGCCGCTCACAAAGAAACCAACAACTCGCTGGTTCCCCTGCGGCTGCTGAGCTTGTTTGACGCCTCTGAACCGCTCTTTCAGCAGCCGGGGTGGCACCCTGCCGTGTTTTACCAGGAGGTCGATTTGCTGATTGGCCGCCCGGTGCGGGTCGATGCCCGGCTGCGCTCGTACTCTCAAGGCAAAGGGTCGAGCACCCTGGTGGATGACTTAACCCAGTGCTGCCAGGATGAGGTGGCCACCTTGCTAAAGCAGGGATGCTATTAACTAAAATCCCCTCCTGATGACGATTTGGCGCTCCGCCGAAAAATTTTTACTCCTTTTTGAGTCCGGTGCATCCCTCAATGCCCTGCTCTAACGCTACCCCGACCCCAATGTCAAAATCAGCCCCTAAATTTTCACTCCTGGCTCCTGTGGGGAAAAATCCCCAGCGCCCGCTGTTTGTCTTTTTACCCGGCATGGATGGTACCGGGGCACTCTTTCACCTGCAGCTGCCCGATCTTCAGCCTCACTTTGACGTGCGGTGCTTGGCCATTCCGAAAGATGATTTATCGCCCTGGGACACGATGGCAGCCCAGGTGGTAGGGCTAATCCGGCAGGAGGCGGGGGCCAAGTCGGTCTACCTTTGTGGGGAGTCGTTCGGCGCTTGTCTGGCGTTACAGGTCGTGGCCCAGGCACCAGAGCTGGCTAGCCATCTTGTCTTAATTAATTCAGCCTCATCGTTTCATCGCTTTCCCTGGCTGCACTGGTTAGCGGGCTTAACGCCGTGGGTCTTGCCACCTTTGTACAAGACCTCTACCCTGGGCAGTCTGCCGCTGCTGGCCAACCTCAGCCGTATGCATCCCAGCACCCCCAAGCTTCTATTTCAGGCGATGGGGTCGGTCTCCCAGGTTAGCGCCGCCTGGCGGCTGGGGCTGCTGTCGCAGTTTCGGCTAGAACCGCTGCACCTGGAGCGGGTCAAAGCCCTCACCCTGCTAATTGCCTCCCAGGCCGATCAGCTGCTGCCCTCCATTGACGAAGCTCAGCGGCTGGCCGCCCTGCTGCCCAATCCCCGTATCTATCCCCTGCCCTACAGCGGCCATATCAGCCTGCTAGAAGAGGGCATTAGCCTGGGCAAAATCTTCGCAGGGGTCGGGTTTTTGCCTCAGCCGAGCGGCAATCCAGAGTTGGTAATGTCTTAGGAGATTGCCAGCGAAAAACTTACTTTGCCATTCCCGCCTGGGCAGGAATCCAGCCCAAGGGCACGGCTATATCGGGTATCTTTTGGCTAAGCAATCGCCTTCAGGGGCTGGTCAACCAATCAAGCCCCTCCGTCATGCCCGCGTAGGCGGAAATCCATGACGAGTCTGTTGCTGGAGTCGATATTTTATTGCATTATTGCAGCGCAAATTCCTTAATGCCTGAATCGGGTCAAGCCCGCACCAGCCGCAGCAGGGTGACCTCCGGCGGGCAGCGAAACCGACCAGGGGCATAGGTGCCCAAGCCCCGGTTGACGTACAGCCAATTCGTTCCTACTGGATGTAGCCCTGAGGCCCACTCCCAGTGGCGCACGACTTTAACACAGCGGCGGTTGATGTAGCACAAGGGCTTCGGCAGCTTGTCTAACACCGATAGCCGCAGCTTTTGGAGTAAGGCAGGCACCGGCCCCAGCAGCGGCAGCACAATTTGACCGCCGTGGGTATGGCCCGAGAGCTGTAAATCTACCCGCCAGGTCGAGAGCACAGCCGCACTATCTGGGTTGTGGGAGAGCACTAGCCGGGGCGTAGTATCCGATAGCGACGCCATCGCCCGATCGGGGTTGAAATCCTTTGACCAGAAATCAGCCAGCCCCACCACGGGAAAGTCTTTACCCAGGGGATAGCTCACTTCGTTCCACAGGGTTTGAATGCCCTGCCGGGTGAGCTCATCTAAAATTGTGCGGCGATCGCCGAGGCGTAAATTATCGTGGTTGCCCAACACCGCCACGGTACCATAGCGGCTTTGCAGCTGGCGCAGGTACGATGAAAGCTGATAAATCGGAGCCGGGTCATGGGTCACGTAGTCGCCGGTAAGGGCAATCAAGTCAGCGTTTAGTGCATTGACCTGGGCAATCGTCGCTTCTAGCAGCCGGGTAGATAACCGCTGCCCATCAAAGTGAAAGTCGGAGAGCTGCACAATTTTACAGCCGTCCAGATGGGGCGGCAGATCCCGAATTGGCACAGTGACGGTGTCTAGGGTTAAGGGGCCTACCCGCAGTGGCATCATGGCATGGTTGGATGGCTTCTTTAGGGACGCTAACCTGTCGCAGCCCGGTCTGCCAAGGTGATGCCGCTGGCTTTATGGAATTCAGTTGTTAAACAGGTCAAGCTGGAGTTCGGGCTTTACCCGCATGACCACCAGGGTCATATCGTCTTCGTTGCTACGATCATTGCCGATGAAGCGCTTCAGCATGTCAAAGATGTAGGTCAAAATCTCCTCCGCCGAGGTGCAGTTGCGGCAGGCCCACTGGAGGGCTCGCTCTAGGTTATCTTCCTCAAAGCGCTCTCCTCTGGGGTTGGCCGCCTCCGTAAAGCCGTCGGTGTAGAATACGACGGTATCCCCCGGCTGAAGATGAATTTTGTCCTCGTAGTACTGGGTGTTCATATCCAGGCCTAGGAGCATGCCCACCGTGTCGAGGCGGGTAATGGTGTTGGTCGCCGCCTGCCAAAGAAAAGGGGGATTGTGGGCGGCGTTGCCGTAGGCCAGCATGCGGGTTTTAGGATTGTACTCGGCGTAGAACAGGGTGACAAAGCGTTTGGAGTTTTCCAAATCGCTGTGCATGACAAAGTTGAGGTTCTGCAAAATTCGGGCCGGGGAATGGCCGTTCAGCACCTCTGCCCGCAGCATTCCCCGCATCATGGTCATAATCAGACCGGCGGGCACCCCCTTACCCATGACGTCGCCAATGGCGAAACTCCACGGGGCCGCCGCCGCCAGTGGCGAGTTGGCCTGGCGCAACTGTGCAAAGGTGGTGGGGATGAAGTCGTAGTAGTCGCCCCCGACCCGCTGGGCGGTCTGGCATTTAGCGGCTAAATCCATGCCCTCGATGGCGGGGCATTCCCGAGGCAAGAGCTGGAGCTGAATTTCGGCTCCAATCTCTAGCTCCCGGTCGAGGCGCTCTTTTTTGCGCAGGGCGACGGTCAGCTCGTTATTTTCTATGGCCACCGAGGTCTGGTCGGCCACCAGCCGCACCAGCTTTTGGCGGGTCTCGGTCCAGGCGTAGTCGGGGTCGCGGCTAAACACGTAGAGCCTTCCCCGCTCGACGTTCTGCACAATAATGGCCGTGCCGAATAGCTGAAAGTCATCTCCCAGGTAGCGATTCACCTGACGATCAAGGGAGAGCATGGCGTTGCGGGCCATGGACATAATGCTGCTCTCTGGGGCGGGTTGAAAACTCGCCGTCACCTGGCGGGTGGCCGCCTCCAGGGCCGAACGCACTCCCTGGCACTGGTCTTCGCTTTGGCAGTGGAGCCGCTCTAGGCGCACCTGCCCATCGGCCCGAAACAGTACCAGCGCTCCGCCGCTGGCGTCGGTGACACGGCTGGCAATCATCGGAATCAGCTCTAGGAACTGATTAAGGTTGTTGAGGCTACGCAGGGCAAAGCCCAGGGAGCTGAGCAAGTCCTGAATTTTGTACTGCTCTCGCTGCAGTCGGGCCACTAGCTCTTTTAGCGCAAACACGGGGGGCGTGTCGGGCAAGCCGCCGCTGCCAGTCGTTTCAAATGATGGTGATGACCCCGGTGGGATTGGAACAGCTGTCATGGAAGACCTGTGCAAAACGCTTTTAGCCGTGGATGAAAGGGATATGGCGGGCCAAGCTGGGCAGTATACCCAAAGTAGGCTCAAGAACTATAGTTTCTCTTTTAGAAAATTTCCACTCATTAGGCCAAGAAATATCTGAATCAATAAAAAGATCTGGTTGGAGGCAACTCAGGGGCCAGGTAAGTCTGGTCATACCCCTACCGTATGCCGCAAATTGAAGGCCAAGGATAGCATTCCCCCCACCAAATGAACCACTGCTAACGGCGGTCAAAGTTCTGGTTTTTCATCTTTATCGATGGCATCCTAGCCGTTAACGCGAAGCACCTTGACCAAAGCTTGCGGCTATTCTAGCGGATTGATTATTCGTTGGCCGGAGAATTTGTTAGGGGAGGTTTGAGCGCACCCCCAGCCCCGACAGGTCGCCAGAATAGTCTCCAGACTGTGGCTCACGGCGGGATACTCCAGTCTGGGCCGACTTATGATTACCAGGGGAATGCCCAGTTCCTGGGCCACAGCCCGCTTCACGCCCTCTCCCCCCGCCTGGCCCGAAGCTTTGGTGATCACCGTAGTGATGGTCCATTGCTGCCACAGGGCGAGTTCCAGGGCGGCCGTTACCGGAGGCCGCAGGGCAATGAGTCGGTCGGGGGTAAACCCCGCCGCCAGCGCTGCCGCCAGGGCCACGGCGGAAGGCAAAATCCTGGCGAACAGCGTCGCTTTATCCTGCCAGGGCCGAAACTGGTCAAGCCAACGATAGCCCAGGGTCAGCAGCACCCGTTCACCCGCTAAAATCTCTTCATTCAGCACATGGTCAAGGCTGGGCATATAACGGATGAGTTCACCGAGTCGGAGTGGGGTCGAGTCAGCAACATCTGGTTCAGCCACTGACTCAACCGCCGGACGCTCGTACCGCCAGTAGGGTAGCCCCAGGGCTTGGGCCGTGGCTATGGCTGCCTGGGAAATCTCCACCGCAAAGGGGTGGGAAGCATCTAAAATTGCCCCAATACCCTGCTCCTGAATAAAGGATGCCAACCTATCCACCGCTAACGCACCCACCCGCACCCGGAGCCCAGGCGTTTCGCCATAGGCCCGCCGCGCCGCCTCGGTGGTGACGGTTACCAGACAAGGAATTTGCTCTGTGGCTAAAGCCGTCGTCAGGGTAACCGCCTCGCCGGTACCGCCAATCACCCATAGAACCGGTCGCGGCGGAGATAGACTACGCCATCGATGATTGGCTGTGGCATCATCGGCTTGGGCCAAGACTCTGCTACCCTTTGCGGAGGTTATCTACTATTACGTCACCCCTGTCTTCGGCCATGAACTCACTGCTGCTGATTCCCATTGTGGCCTTCGCCAAGCTACTCACCCTGGCCCTGCGCCTATCTGGGAGAGGATCGGGCACCGCCCTACCGGGATATCTGGTGGGGAAATATTTTCCCTGGGCGCTACCGGCCCTAGTCGGGCAGATCCCCATTATTATCGCCATCACCGGTACCAATGGGAAGACCACCACCCAGACCATGCTAGATGCCATGCTCAGCCAGGTGAAGGGGGTTACCATCCTGCGCAACCGGGCCGGGGCCAACCTCAGCCAGGGCATTTTGTCGGAGCTACTCAAGCAGAGCACCCCCCTGGGTCGCCTCCACGGCACCCACGCCATTCTAGAAGTGGAGGAAGCCACCCTGCCCCGCATTGCCGCGATGATGCAGCCCACTATTATCGCCGTCACCAACCTCTACCGCGACCAGCTCGACGCCTACGGCGAAATCGACCGCACCGAAAAGCTGATTCGCGATGGCATTGCTCAGTGTCCCCAAGCCCAGGTTGTGGTCAATGGCGACGACCCCCGCACCGCCCGCCTCACCCGGGGGCTGGGCAATGCCACCTACTACGTCTCCCTAGCCGCCGACTACGCCAAGTTCTTGCCCTACGAAGGCACCCTGCACCAGCGAGCATCCGGCGATCAGGGGCTGGAGGCCACCGACCTTCGCATTAACACCGACCTCACCACCGACTTTGCCATCCAGGGCCATATCCAGGGCGAGGCGGTGCACATTCCCCAGGTCAGCACCGCCTCGCCGGGATTTTTCCACGTCTATAACGCTCTCACCGCCCTCACCATCGCCAAGCTGTTAGGGGTAACAGATGAAACCGCCCTGGCGGGCCTCAAAACCTTCCAGCCTGCCTTTGGTCGAGGCGAAATTTTGCCCAAGCGCAGCGGCGACAAGCAGGTCAACTACCGCCTGCTGCTGGTCAAAAACCCGGCCAGCTTTAGCCTCAGCCTAGAGCTGCTGCGCCACATTCCTGCCCTCAAGCTAGTTCTGGCCATCAACGACAACACCGCCGACGGTAAAGACGTCTCCTGGCTGTGGGATAGCGAACTTGAACGCCTCAACCAGGCCAGGATTGAATGGATTCTCTGCACCGGCAGCCGCGCCCAGGATATGCGCGTGCGGCTCAAATATGCCCTCGACCCAGATCCTCCCGTACTGATCCGTACCGAAGCCGCCATCCGCACCGCCCTTAACCTCTCCTTTGCCCAGGCCCAAGACGGTGAAACCGTTTTCGTCATGCCCACCTATACCGCCATGCTCGAACTCCGCAAGCTCCTCGGCAAAACCCTAGATGGCGTTTAGGCTCCTTAAGCGTTTACCACCAGGCCTCCTTTGGTGCAGGCCTTTGGCAGACTTTGGGCCAGGTTCAGCCCCTCGGTCTTGACATCGCAGTAGGGTATTTCGTCACTTTAGGGCAGCCCCACACCTCAGCAGCCCTCTGCACGACATGCCCCATCATGAAAGCCCGATACAGCCGCATCGCTCCTATCAGATCCATGTCCAACATCTGGTGTCAGGCGGCGACGGTTTTCATCATTACTGTAAAGAATCATAACTGACACGCCATTTTCTCGGAAATCAATGTGGCCGCGCTGTTTTCTTGCTTATTGCAGTCCTGAAGAATTATGAAATCTCTATAGCGCAAACCATCCGCCTACAGTGAGCAGCCAGCTTTTCTAACCGTTAATCGACAGCATACATCCTGTCTGCTGGGCAATACTGCTGAGCAATGTCTACGCCAATAGACCGATAAGAATTGGGGCAATTTGCCCAGTTGCTGGGGCCCGTTTTTGGGATCAGGCTGATCTCCCTTTTCGTTCAGAAACTACCTGAACCTTAGTGGTGCAGAAAACTCATGGCAGTCTCAGCATGAGAATGTAACGACCCT
>DAIUJR010000072.1:0-26227 GCA_036848635.1 Nodosilinea sp. CTOTU7336 | reverse complement strand
TAGGGCCGTTGATTCAGCAGATGGGGGGCAGTTCCCCGCCGTTGTTAGCGGCATACGAGACCCAATTGTTGGATGGCAATGTCTTAGCGGCGACCGAGCATCGATTAAAAGTCCTCCAGCCAGTGTCCGCCGCCCCGTTACTACGACCTGGATAATGCCTTTATGCGGCGAAATGCCGTAATCCTAGGGCCTAAGCGCTTGACACCCCTGGTTCAGTATCTACAGTAAGTGTTTGGCCTGGGTCAGCAGCATCCTGGGGTAATTCAGGCCTCTCCCCTACGGCAAACAATCCATATAGTTTTCGCTATCCCAGTTGCTGGTAGTGGCCAAAAACCGCTCCCACTCGTCGCGCTTGTACTGGTGGTAGAGGCCGTACATTTCCCCCGGTAGGGCCGACTGAATCACCTGGTCGGTGGCGAGACAGTCGAGGGCTTCGCCCAGGGCCATGGGCAGCTTTTTGACCTGCTTACCCGCTTCCATGGCCTGGTAGATATTGCGCTGCTCAGGTTCGCCGGGGTCGAGCTGGCGGCTGAGGCCATCGTCAAAGGCTTTGAGCAGGGCGGCGGCCATCAGGTAGGGGTTGACCATCGAATCGACCGCCCGGTACTCAAACCGACCGGGAGCCGAAATACGCAGGCCGCAGGTGCGGTTTTGGAAGCCCCAGTCGGAATAGACCGGGGCCCAAAAGCCCGCATCCCAGAGACGGCGGTAGGAGTTGACCGTGGAGCAGCCAATAGCGGTAAGGGCGGGTAGATGTTCAATCACGCCGCCAATGCAGTGCAGCCCCACCTGGCCGGGGATGCGGCGAGAGGCGCCCTCGACCGGCATAAAGGTGTTTTCGCCGCCCTGGTAGTAAGTAAAATTGCCCTCCAGGCCCGGCAGGCTCTCGTAGCCAAAGGTTTTGAGGGTGGTATCGCCGCCCCGCCAGAGGGAGAGGTTGTGGTGGCACCCGGAGGCCGACACCCCCATGAACGGCTTCGACATGAAGCAGGCAATTAGGTTGAACTCACGGGCTACCTGGGCGCAGATTTGGCGGTAGGTGGTGAGGCGATCGCAGGTCTGCATCGCATCGTCGAACATAAAGTTCAGCTCTAGCTGTCCCGGCGCATCCTCATGATCACCCTGGATCATGTCGAGGCCCATGGCCCGACCATACTCAATTACCCGCAGAAATACCGGGCGCAGCTCCTCAAACTGGTCGATGTGGTAACAGTTGGGCTTGGTGACGCCACCATCGGGCTTACCGTCGGGGCCTTTCTTCAGCCACATCATTTCGGGCTCACAGCCGTGGCGCAGCTGTAGACCGTGTTTGGCCTGAAACTCGGCATGGAGGCGCTTGAGGTTGCCGCGACAGTCGCCGGTGAGAAAGGCGGCGGGGTCAACCTCCTCCTCGCGGTTGCGGAAGCAGATACAGTAGACCCGGGCCACGCGCTGATCCCAGGGCAACTGGCAGAAAGTTTCGGGATCGGGGATGGCCACCAGCTCGGCGGCCTCGGGGCCGTAGCCGAGGTACTGGCTGTGGCGATCCATGGCCAGGTTAACGGTGGCCCCATAGACGAGCTGAAAGCCTTTCTCAGCAGTGACTTCCCAATAGTCGGCGGGGATGCCCTTGCCGACGATCCGCCCGGTAACCGAGACAAACTGGTAGTAAATGTATTGAATGCCCAGCTCGTCGATTTTGGCCCGCACCTGCTGCACCAGCTCGTCGCGCCCCTCGGCGCAGACGTAGCGCTCTAGATCCGTTGAGGTGTCAGTCCGCGTTAGCACTCCAGTCACCGTGAAACCTCCTAATCTTCGTCCAGAGCAGTGTAGTCTGGTCTCAGTAAAGCCAACTTGTTATGACAGGTTTGTAGCCTCTGATACGCTCACCTCAGCTATCGGGTGCCGGGCGAGATAGCCATTGCGCCCTTCTACCGCTGAGGACGTACGCTGATAGTTGGCACACATCCGTCGTCCCCATTGCATCTAGCGCCAGTGCTCCTCCTCCTGGAAGGTCAGGGTGAGTTCAGCCGCCATTACCGCGCCAGAGGCATCCCAATGGCCTGCCGGTAGCAATGCTTGGGGTGAAGAGTACAAGTTTTATCGGCTTATTAAGACCAATACAGCCCAGGCAAGGGGCCAGTTAAAACCCAGGTTTGCACCTCAGGGCATTGGGTGCCCGCCGATATCGCTTGGCTGACCCAAGGCCACCCGGCATGAACCTCTTGAGCTAGAGCCGGGATCTGGCGTTCAAAGGTGGCCACTGCAGCCACCCGCCCAGAACCCGAGCGCCCCATCCTCTATATTGGGGCAGATATATTGGGGCAGATGGCATTCATACGCCGATGCAGCAGGCCTGGGCTGAACACCAACAGCACCGCCTCAAGCAATCTCACTGGCAGGCCGTGATCACCGCCGCTCAACGCCTGCCCCCAACCTCAACCCTGCTGCAACCCAGTGTCGAGCGCTTCAGTCATTACCTCGCCAACAATCAGACCCGCATTGATGATCAAACCTATCTCCAGCAAGGCTTGATGATTGGTTCCGGCGTTGTGGAAAGTTCCAATACCCCGCGGCGTAAATATGTACACCATTAGCGATGACTGAGGTGTAGGGTATAAGACCCACGGTTCACGGCAGGGAATAGAGAGACTTCCGCCGTCGTGTACTAGCAAGACCGAATTTAGGCGGTTTTTAGCCCAGAAGATACCCTGTCTTCCCGCCTGCACAGGAACCCAGGTTCCCCTAGACACCCAGAAACTGGGAGCATGGGGGATCTCAGGGATGTATCTCACCCGAGTGAAATCCGCTATAAAAATTTCCTTAGTATTGATACTGCGCCTCTGCGCGAGTATAGTCGTGCAGTGGAATAGCCCGATTTAGGGCCAGTTTTCTGGCGAATTTTAGCAGGCTATCGTAATTGCGCTGGGTGCACACGAGACGACCACCACCAAAGTATTGGCTTTGATCATCGCGAATTTCAACGGCAAATTCAGAGACATAAACCGAGAAGGTTCTTAACAAAGTAGCCATAGTTAACGGTTGCCTTTAACGCAGTTGGTTAGTTGGTCATCAACTCCTCCACCTGACCCGTCAAACCCAAGGAATTACCCCCGCTCGCGAAGACTGTCGGGGTCAACGTAATAGCAGGTAGCGCTATCTAAACAGATGTGGGCCCACCCCGACGGGTTAATCTCTACCAGCTCATAGGTGGTGTTTTGAACAAAAAGACCTTTATGGTTTCTCGTGCCAGGGAGCACGGTAAATCGATACATGCTGGGATCAAAGGAAGTCATTGTTATGTTTTGTAAAGAGCTTTTCAGATTCAGCCTGCAACTTCGCCTTGCTTCTTAAGCTTATATGAAGAAAGTGTGAGGCAATTATATTTTCCCTAAATAAACTTGATTCTTTACGAAGCCAATTGACTTATCGTTACGCAGGTGCACCCGCCATTCTGACCCCCATTTTTCTTGACGGGTGACAACGTACCTAGAGAGCTTGCTGCATCAGGGATAGAGCATAGAAACCGCGTTGAAAATAGAGTTGTTTATGGGGTTTGAGAGCGATCAAGCGATCAATTAGAGTGCCCGGTTGGCCCATAACTCCATGGCATAGATCCATCGTTGGCCGTGGAGCCCGAGACTTGCAAAATCGCATGAGCTTTGGGCTCTTAGCCACTTTTGGTGATCCACTCGAGGAAAGCAATAGACAATAAGAGGATCCATTCTTAAATCAGCTAACCCTATAGACAGCTCCAGAAATGTCCTGAACCTCCGGTGATGTCGTAGCAAAATCTGGATTGTTGGAGAGGTCTTATGGATCTGATCTCGCATCTACTCCCCAGCCAAACTGAGTTGAGCTTGCAACACTGGGATTTGGATACGGCCATCCAGCCGGTCACGGTTTACCTTGCCTCTACTCAGAATCATGGATCGCTAAAAACTACGGTAGGCTGGGTTCATCGCCGTTACTTTACCGCCGTCTAGTGGTGCGCTGCGTTCCCCATGGCAACCCCCTCTGACCCTAGACCCGGTCATCTCTACGTGGTCGGCACCCCCCTGGGCAACCTGGAAGACATGACTTTTCGGGCCGTGCGGATGCTGCAAGCCGTTGATCTGATTGCCGCCGAAGACACCCGCCACACGGGTAAACTGCTCCAGCACTTTCAAATTACCACCCCCCAACTCAGCTACCACGAGCACAACCGTCAGAGCCGCATTGGCGATGTGCTCCACCACCTGCAAATCCAGCAGCACGCCGTGGCGCTGGTGTCGGATGCGGGCATGCCGGGGATTTCTGACCCCGGCTACGAACTGATTGCGGCCTGCATCCAGGCTGACATCCCGGTGGTGCCTATCCCTGGCCCCACCGCCGCAGTTACGGCCCTGTGCGTTTCGGGCCTGCCCACCGACCGCTTTGTGTTTGAGGGTTTTTTACCCGCTAAGGGCACCGCCAGAACCGCTCGCCTAGAGCTTCTGCGCCAGGAGGAGCGCACCATCATCCTCTACGAAGCGCCCCACCGCTTGCTGAGAACTCTGGAGGATCTGGCCCAAACCCTGGAGCCAGGTCGTCGGGCTACCCTAGGGCGTGAGCTAACCAAGCGATTTGAGCAATTCTGGCACGGCTCTCTTGCCGAGGCGGTGGCGTTTTACCAAACTACCCCGCCCAAGGGAGAGTTCACTCTGGTTGTCCAGGGCACCGCCCGCCAGGCCCCCGTCGTATCGAATCAGGCACTGCGGGCTGAGCTAGAGCGCTTGCTCCAGGAGGGGCTGTCGAGGGCCGAGGCCAGCCGCCAACTGGCCCAGGCTACAGGGCAATCCAAGAAGACAATCTATCAACTCTCCCTGGGCATTGAGAACGACCCCGCCGAGCCCTAGCCCTCCAGCATGCCATGGCATTGGTAAAGCTACTATTGAGCGTCCGAAAGCCTGAGACCTGGATCTAGGCCCTGAAACCCCAATTCCTGCAAGAGTGCATGCACTTACACCATGGGGGCCAGTACATGACGGTGGAAGTCTCCCTACCCTTGTGAAGGTTCCTTACCGTAAACCGTAAACCTTACACCTCAGTCATCGCTATGCGATCCAGCTACAGCTTCGCTAACGTGGCCTGAATCGTCTCTACCAGGCGGTCAATCTCGGATTCTAGAGTCAGGTAATGGACGCAGGCCCGCACGCAGTTTGGGGCCAGCAGCGTTCTTAAAAACAGGCCCTGGGTTTCCAGGGTCTCAACCAACTGCTGATGCCGCCGGGGAGAAGGCCCGCCATCGGCCAGTACCCAAAACGACACCAGTCCAGCGTCGGGTGGGGTGTTTCGTAGGGGACGAATTTGAGGAACCTCCCCCAGTCGTGACCACAGCCGCTGGCTCAGATTGCAGATCCGCTCATACCGCTGTGCCGCTGTGCCCCAGTCGTTTTGGATGGCGATCGCAGCCCGCAGCCCCGCCTGCAACGGATAGTCTGACGTAGCCACCTCAAACCGCTGCCCGTCTGGCTTCCAGCCCGTGGGGTTAGCGGCACCGTCGATGGTAATGCCGCGCCAGCCAATAAACGTAGGATGGATGCGATCCAGCGCGTCGGGTCGCACATATAGCCCCCCCAGGCCCGCTGGGCCGCACCACCACTTATGGCCAGTGAAGGCGTAAAAATCCACTCCTAAATCAGTCAAATTTAGGGGCATGGCCCCCACCGACTGAGCCGCATCCACTAGCACCAGCACGGGCTGTGGGCTGTGACCGTGGCAAAGCTGGGTGATGGCCTGAAGGGGCAGCACCTGGCCGGTGTTCCACAAAATATGGCTGATCATCAACAGCCTAGTGTGGGGTGTGAGGTGGCTGGCAATGGTGGTTACTGGATCGCCACCATTGAGAGTTTCCAGCAGTGGGCAAAAGCTGTAAGATGCCCCATAACGGCGACAGATTTCCTGGACGGCGGCAACCACGCCGGGGTGTTCACAGTCGGACAGCAGAATATGATCGCCCCCCTGCCAGGGCAGCCCCCAGAGGGGAATGTTGCAGCCCACGGTGACGTCTTCCGTCAGGGTAATAGTGGTGGCCGCCACCCCCAGTTCAGCCCCGATGACCTCGCGGGTTTGAGCCGCCTCTGTGATGAGCCACTGGTTGACCGAGTTAGAAAATGGCCCGGTGGTTTGAATCCGCTGATGAGTCTGGTAAACGGCCTCTAGGGTGGCTTGGGCCATGGGGCCTTGACCGCCGTAGTTAAAGTATTGGTGCTGATGCAGTGCCGGGAACTGCTGGCGATGGGCGGCAAGGGAGTTCAAGCTAGGGACTGTCAGAGGGTCAATCACGGGGCTAAAATACGATATCGTTTGTCTAAACCCTATACCACCCTGGAAGTAATTTGCACCGCAGCGGGGCGGTCAGGGCCACGACCCGTCACCACCAGGGCGGCAATGCGGTATAACGCCGAGTGGGCATAGCTCAGCCTGCTTTAATGGCAAAGCTGGGGCTCGATTCAGAAAAAGCTCTGGTTCCTGAGCTAACCTAGTATAAAGCTATGGTCTACTGGCTCTAAGCTTTAGGGTATGAGCTAACGGATGCCAGGCTAATCAACGGCTGAGTTGCTATGATTTGTGGTTTTCTTGGGCAGCATGTGGATCTAAACCAGCGGCGAATGCCGCCCCTGGTAAAGGTTCTGGCATCTGCTGCCCTGGCTGGGCTGGGCCCTGGCCAACCCGCCTGTCTACCGTTTAGCCCCAGGGCCATAACTCATTTTGTCTGTTAGCTCCCCCCGGCCACCGCGTTCTAATTCAGGGGGTCGCCCAGCCAGCCCCCTGAGGTTTCCGGCTGAAGCCGCTAGGCCCAATTCGCAACCCCTAATTCGCTGGCTTACCGATGAGGTGCTGTTCCATTACCAGCGCTGTGGGCGGCGGGCCTATTTAGACCTCTACGGCGATCGCGCCCACCAAGATATCCCCTCTGACTACCTGTTAAAGCTGCGCCAAGACAGCACCCTGCACCGACAGGCAGTTTTAGCTTCCTTCGAGCCCTGGCACCGACCTCAGTTTTCGGTGGGCGACTGGGTTGCTGGGGCCAAAGCTACCCTAGAGCTGATGGCCCAGGGGGTTGAGACCATTCATCGGGCGGTGCTGATAGCCAATTCTCCGGTGGCCGACGTACAGCTAGTCAGCCAGCCTGATCTGCTGATCAAGCAGCCCGGCTGGTCCTGCTGGGGCAACTGGACATACACCCCCATCGACATTAAACTCGGCAAAAAGCCTAAGCTCGACTATCAGGTAGTAGCGGCCTACCATGCCTACGTGCTGTCACGGGTGCAGGGGGTATGGCCCGAAACAAGCGGCCTGGCCCTGCGGGGGGGGCAAATCTACACCATCGACCTAGATCGCCTGGTTCTCAAACTCCAGGATCTACTCAACCACTGCCTGCGGGATCTGCGCTCCACCGAGCCGCCAGAACTCTTCATCTCCCACAGCCGCTGCGACCTTTGCCACTGGCTAGGCCACTGCTATCCCGAGGCCATCGCCACCCAGCATCTATCGCTGCTGCCGGGGGTAACTCCGGCCCGTTACGAGTTTCTAAAGCAGCATCACCTGACCACGGTGGCCGCCCTGGCCCAGGCCAACCCGGCCTACCTCGCCCCCCTCACCGGGTTTGGCGAACAGGTGGCCGAAAAGCTGGTGCACCAGGCCCAGGCCCGGCTCGATAACCGGGCGATTCCCCGCACTGCCCCCCACGCTACCCACGGGTTTCCCCTGTGGCCCGAAGACTTGCCCGAGGGAGAAGTGGAGCTGTATTTTGACATCGAGGCCGCCCCCGATCAAAACCTGATTTATCTCCACGGCGTGCTGGTAGTCAACCACGTCACCGGAGAAGACACCTTCCACGCCCTGCTGGCTGAAACCCCCCCCCAAGAGCGCCAGGCCTGGAATGAGTTTCTCGACCTAGTTCACGCCTACCCCTACGCCCCGGTGTACCACTTTTGCCCCTACGAGGCCCAAACCGTGCGCAAGCTAGGGCAGCTCTACGGCACCCCTACCCGCCAGATCAACGCCCTGCTCGATCGCTTCTTTGATATTCACAAATCCATCACCGATGGCGTTACTCTCCCGGTTGAGAGCTACGCCCTCAAGCACATTGCCCGCTGGATGGGGTTTGACTGGCGCGACGAAGGCGCCAACGGGGCACAATCAATCTGCTGGTACAACGCCTGGGCAGAGACGGGCGATCGTACCTACCTCGACGCCATTCTCCGCTACAACGAAGACGACTGCCGCGCCACGTACCACATCAAAACCTGGCTGACCCAGTTTGCCGAGCCCTACTGGAAAAATCTTTACCCGCCTCAGTAGATCACAAAGAAGTGAGGCAAGGGCTGAATCGGTAGAAAAGGAGTAGAGTCAGGCTAGAAACCATTGGATGAAAAGCCATGATGACCTGCCCCTTTCAGTATCCCCTACGCCAGCGTTGACCGACGAGGCGACCTTGAGAACCTGTTTGAAAAGTATTGAGAGCGGCTTTGAGCCCGTGTGCCGGTGATTCGCGGGTTGATAGCCTTGACGCTCCCGTTCATCATGCCTGCCGTTGTCCGAGGCAAAACGGGTGGCACCCGTGCACTTTGCCACGGACGACGCAGCGATCAGACCGACTACACTTTGAGCAGCGCCGCCCAGGGCTCGGTGACCTGCCCCATGGTCGTCATCTGTCGCTACCGCAACGGTGCTCACGGGAAGCACGGCATCCAATACCTGCTCTAGTCGTCTATCAGGCCAAGGTGGCCTGGTCGCAGGTGCATCGCCATTACCGCGACCGCTTCGGCATTGAACAACTCTTTAAAGATTGCCAGACCGGTGGCTATCACCTCGAAGATGCCAAGGTCAATGACACTCGGTTTTTAGCCTTGGTGTTGCTGATCGCCTTGGCCTACAGTGGGGCCACGATGCACGGGCAGCAGCTGAAACACCTCGGCATCGATCAGTATGCTGGGCGTATCCAAGAGCACCGCGACAGGACGTCTCGACAGAGTGATTTTAGTTTCGGTCTCTAGGGCCAACGGTGGATCGATGCCATGGAGCTATGGGCCGACTGGGCGTTCCAACTGATCGCGCTCAAACCCCATAAACACCTCTATTTTCAGCGCGGTTTCTATGCTCTATCCCTCATGCAGTAAGCTCTTTAGCTACGTTGTCACCCGATAAGATGACCAGCCAGACCTAATGCTGAGGAGATTTCTAGCCAAGAACTTACCTGGTCATTCCCGCGCAGCCTGCCCCCGCGAAGGCGGGGAGCGGGAACCCAGTTCGAGCATCTGTTTATATCAGGTATCTTCTTTTCAAGAAATCTCCTAAGTTCTTGGCAGGAAATCGCCTTGACAATCTCAAGGTCTCTTCTCTGGTGCTGGTAGCCCCAAACAAATCCTAAAGTCTCCCGCTGCCGCCTCGCCTAACCAGACATCGCCGCCGTGGGCGCGGGCAATTTCACGAGATAAGCTAAGCCCTAGCCCCAGTCCTTCGATTTTGCGGGTGCGGGTCGCATCGGCCCGGTAAAAGCGCTCAAACAGGTGGGTCTGCTGCTCTGGGGATAGCGGCTGGGCGGCATTGGCGATAGTAATCTGCACCTGCCCGGAGGTTTGTTGGGCTTGCACCCGAATCCATCCCGGCGACTGGCCCTGGGGCTGGTTGTACTTGATGGCATTACTGACTAAATTGTGCCAAACCTGCACCAGCAGGTCGCGATCGCCCCTCACCACCAGACCAGGCTCAACCTCAGCAGTCACCGCTAACTCGGGGGCCAGCAGGGGTATATCGTCTAGCGCCTCTTGCACCATGGTGCTGATATTCACCGGCTCCCGGCGAATGTTCATTTGCCCCGCATCTGCCAGGGAGAGCAGCAGCAGCTTGCGCACAATGCCGCTGAGGCGACGCACCTCATCCAGCAGCTGGCTCAGGGTTTGCTGGGTGGCCGAGCCCGTTTCTACTCGCTGAATGGCCTGCTCTAGCTCTCCTTGAAGAATGGCCAGGGGGGTTTTGAGCTCGTGGGCGGCGTCGCCGCTAAACCGAGAGGCCTGGTGAAAGCTGCGCTCTAGCCGCTCAAGCATGGCGTTGAACACGGTGATCAGAGGCTCGAATTCTGCATCCAACCCGGTGGTGGGCACCCGTTGGTGCAGCCCCTCGGCGGTGACCTGGCTAATCGTCTGGCCCAGACGATCTAACGGCTTTAGGGCCCGACCCGATAGCGCCCAGGCCCCAGCGGCCATGGCCCCCAGCGCCCCCGGAATTGTAATCAGATAAATCCGGCGAATAGCCGCCATCTCCTGGTAGATGGCCTGGAGGCTAACGGCAATGGCCACCTGCCCTAAGGGCGTAGCTCGCCCCACCACCCGCCAGCGGCCTGTCCCAGTCCGCTGGGTGACAGGGCCAAGGGTCGCCGTGGGTAAAGGTCGCCGTCGCAGGGATGGCTGTCTACCCGAAGGCTGGGTCTCTGGTAGCTGGCGCACCTGGCTCCAAAGGTTTTGGGCTGTCAAGGCCTCCGGCCAGCCCTCAGACTGGTAGCGCACCTGGCCATCGCCATCTAGCACCAGCACCCCCACCGCTGTGTTGCGGTCTAGCCCCAGCTCTTGGGGGAGTCTTTCTTCTAGACGAAGGGCCAGAGCCTCACCCCGCGGGCGCAACACCAACCCCAGGGCACGCTCGAGCTGGGCATCCAGGCGCTCGAGCTTGGCCTGGTGAATGAGCCAGGCCGACAGTAGGGCAAACCCCACCAGCACACCCCCGGCCAGGGTGGCCGACAGCAGCGCCAGCCGCCGCTGCAGCGAGGGCCGCCTCACGCGCTGCCCTCCGGTGGCCGAAACCGATAGCCCACCCCCCGCACGCTTTCAATCCACTGGGCGGCGGCCATGGGGTCAAGCTTTTTGCGCAGCCGCTGAATAGCCACATCTACCACGTTGGTGCCGGGGGTAAAGGCATAGCCCCAGACGTGCTCCAAAATCTGGGTACGGGTTAGCACTCGACCGGGGGCGCGCATCAAATATTCCAGCAGGTTAAACTCCCGGGCGGTTAGCTCCACCGTTTGGTCGGCACAGGTCACCTCTCGGGTAATTCGATCGAGCCGCAGTGGCCCTGCGACCAGGAGGTTCTGCCGCTCGCCCTGACTACGGCGCACCACCGCATGGATGCGGGCCACCAGCTCTTCTACATAAAATGGCTTGGCGATGTAGTCGTCGGCCCCCAGGTTGAGTCCGGCCAGGCGGTCGTCGAGCTCGTTGCGGGCGGTGAGCAAGATTACCGGCACGTTGCGCCCCGCCCCGCGCAGCGCCTTGAGAATGGCCAGGCCATCTTTGCCGGGCACCATAATATCTAACAAAACTACATCGTAAGCGCGCTCTAGGGCCAGGGCATAGCCCTCGCTGCCGTCGTCGCAGTGGTCTACCACAAACCCCTGCTCTCGCAGGCCGTTGGCGACAAAACTGGCGATTTTGACCTCATCTTCGACTAATAAAACGTTCATCGGCGGGCGGCTCAATAGTCCAACTAGCGCCATGGGCTCAGCTTAGCACCGCCTTCAGGGGACGATTTAGAAGCTCAGGAAAATGACAATTTTGTAATTTAGCGGCAAGGGTTTTGTCATTTTGCTGGGGCGTAATAAAAAGCGTAGATATTATCGAGTTCAACACAATTACCATGACTTTACAACGCACTATTTTAACTATTGCGGCGGCGGCCTCTCTGCTGGCTGGCTCTCTAGGGATGGCTACCCTGGCTAAAGCCCTCCCAACCCAGGCCGATACTCAGCTAGCCCAGCGGGCCGACCGGGGGGGCCATCGAGGCCACCACCTCGCCGCTGCTGCCGAACGCCTGGGGGTCAGCGAAGTCGAACTCAGAACCGCCCTCGGCCTGCCCGAAGAACCCCTGCCCCGCCCAGACCTGGCCGCCGCCGCCACCCAATTGGGCACCACTGAAGCCGAACTCCGCGACTCATTACAGGCTTCTCGCCAGGGCGAAGACCCTCGCGGCGGTCGCCCTGACCTCGCCGCCGTGGCCCAGCAATACGGCGTCAGCGAAGCCGAACTCAGAACCGCCCTTGGCCTCCCCGAAACGCCCATCGAGCCTGATCTGGCCGCCGCCGCCACCCAACTCGGCGTCAGCGAAGCCGAACTCCGAGCCGCCCTGCGCCCCGGCTGTAATGGGCCAGAGGCTCCCTAGACAAACCATCCCCGTAGGGCGAGCCCCCACGGGCTCGAAGGGAGGAGCTAGAGAGGACTCTACCCTTGCGGGACATCCACCCAGCCGCCGCTGCGGTGGGACTGATGGGCCAAATCCATCAGCCGCTGAGAGCTGACGCCCTCACGAATTGAGGGAGCCGTGGCCTGGCCGCGGTCGATATCTTCCACCCAGTGGTTGACGATGCGCACGAAGGGAGCAATCCGGCCATCGGCATAGGTGGTCGGAAACTCTAGCCGGGGAGGGATGGGCAGCCCCTGCAGCGGCTCCCCCCCCTGGCTGCCGTGGAGGCTAAAGTCATGGACGTAATCTTGCAAATTAGGGCTGCCCAGCACCAGGGTACCCCGGTCGCCGTAGACCTCCACCCAGTGCCCCCGCCCGGCATAGGCAACGGAGCTAATCGCCAGTTGGCAGGGCACCCCGGCGGCCAGATCCAGCAGCAGGCTGCAGGTGTCGTCTGAATCCACCGGCCGGGGTGCGCCCGTGGCCGGGTCGGGGCGGTGGGGAATAGCGGTGCTGAGGCGGGCACAGAGCCGCTCAACCGGGCCAAACAACCAATCTAAATAGTCAAAGGTATGGGAGGCAAAGGCCCCCAGGGCACCGCCCCCCTGGTCACGGCGCGAGTACCAGTTCCAGGGGCGTTGGGGGTCGGCCCGGCCCGGCACCAGCCAGTCAATCTTGATGAAGCGGAGCTGGCCCACGTAGCCTTCCTCTAGCAGCTCTTTGAGTCGCTGCCAGGCGGGCACCATGCGAAACTCAAAATCCATCGTGACAATGCGCTGGCGCTCCCTGGCCAGGGTGGCCAGGGCCTCGGCTTCGGTGACCGCAAGGGCGGTGGGCTTCTCTAACAACAGGTGCTTGTTGGCCTCCAGCACGGCCTTGCCCATGGGGTAGTGCAGAAACGGCGGCGTGGCCACGGTCACCGCCTGCACCTCGGGCATGGCCACGATGGCCTCGACGGTGTCGCAGGCGTGGGGAATACCGTGGGTGGCGGCGATCGCCCTGGCTTTTGCTAAATCGTGGTGATACACCGCCACTACGTTCGTGCGGTGGTGGGCCTGAAGACCAGGGATGTGAACTTTCTGGCCAAAGCCGGTGCCGACTACCGCCACTTGAAGGAGAGCTTCTGCCATGGTGACCTCGCCAAGAAAAGAACCGGGAAATCCGGAGGGTTGCGAATTAACCCACCCCCTCCACCCAGGTTAATGGCCGGTGTCGCTGTTTACAATCGGAGAGTTGCATTCCCAACCCAGGCCCAGGCCGTCACAATAAAAACAGACCGATAACAGTAGATTGGCAGTTCTAAGTCTATGCAGGTTCCTTTTTTTGGCAAAATTCGCCGTCCCCTGGCTTGGCTGGGGGCGGGGCTGGCCGCAATGATCCTAGTGGCGGGGGCGGTCGGGTTTGGGCTGTGGCGCAGTCGGCAACCGGTCTACGATGTCGAGGCCTTGACCACCACGGCCGCCACCCAGCCCCTGACGGTGCGAATTAGCGCCAGCGGTACCGTTCAGCCGGTGCAAACCGTCAACCTCAGCCCCGAAAACGCTGGTATTCTCGAATCGGTCTTGGTGGAACAGGGGGATCGAGTCGAGGCGGGCCAGCTGATTGCCCGCATGAAAAGCACCGACATTGAGGCCCAGATGCGGCAAAACCAGGCGGCTGTAGCCGAGGCCGAGGCCGCCCTGCAAGAGGTGCGCCGGGGCAGTCGGCCCGAAGAAATTGCCCAGGCGGAGGCTTCGGTAGCCGCTGCCCAAGCCCAGGTACGCGACGCCCAGGCTCGACTGGAGCTAGCGACCAGCGAACTGAGTCGCAGCCAGAGCTTAGCCGATCAGGGGGCGATTTCGACCACCGAACTCGACAACGCCGCCCGCGAGCAGCGCAGCGCCCTGGCCGGGGTCGAACAGGCCCGGGCTCGCGTTACCGAAGCCCAGCGGGGGCTAGATGACCTGCGCAATTTGCCTGAACCCGAAGCGATCGCCCAGGCCGAAGCCCGGCTGGCCCAGGCCAGGGCTCAGCTCCAGGCCACCCAGGTTAGCCTTGACAACAATTCCATTCGTGCCCCCTTTGGGGGCATTATTACCCAAAAGTTTGCCACCGAGGGGGCCTTTGTCACCCCCACGACCTCCGCCTCGGAGCTGTCATCGGCCACTTCCACCGCCATCGTGGCCCTGGCCCAAGACCTGGAGGTGCTGGCGGAGGTGCCCGAAGCGGATATTAGCCTGATTCGGCCCGGCCAGGCCGTGGAGGTGGTGGCCGACGCCTTCCCGGAGCAGACCTTTGAGGGGCGAGTAAAGCTGGTGGCTCCGGAGGCAATCGAGCGGCAAAATGTCACCCTGTTTCAGGTCCGGGTTGAGCTGCTCAGCGGCAAAGAGGTGCTGCGCTCTAACATGACCGTCAACGTGGCGTTTATTGGTGACCAGGTGGCTGACGCCCTGGTGGTGCCCACCGTGGCCGTGGTCACCCAGGCGGGGGAAACCGGGGTGCTGGTGCCAGGGGATGACCGCGACATTGTGTTTCAGCCAGTCACCCTGGGCCCCCAGGTCAATGACCAGATTCAAATCCTCAGCGGCATTGAGGCGGGGGATCGGGTCTTTGTGGATCTGCCGCCGGGTAAGTCGCTGGATAACATCACCGTGCGCCAAGAACAATAGGCGTAGAAGGCTTGGATGAGCGCCACGGGGTAGCGTCATATGGCCTCTGTCTCGGTGATCTGGCCCGGTGATCTGGCCCGGTGATCTGGAGTGCCTCCAGCGTTATGCTGAACTAGCGAACCCTCTCAGCCAGAACCTTCCCCATGGTGCAAACCATTGCCGTTACCGAAGCCATTACTAACCTAGAAACGGCTCACCAGCGGTTAGGGCTGGGTCGTAGTGGTGACCCAGCCTTTTTCTCTGAATGGCAGCCTCCCCTGCCTAGCCTGACCCTTGACGAAAAAGCCGCCCTAGACAAATACAGCGACCGCTACCTCACCTATGCAACCGATGGGGCCATCTCGGAGGGCACCGTCAACGTGATCATGGTCTCACCGCTGCTAGAGCTGCTGGGGCTGTGCGACCCGCCCTGGCGAGTAGAGGGGGAACGCTACGTTGAAATCGCCATTGAAAACAATGCCCAAGTCTTGCGGGGACGTATGGATGTAGTGGTGATTCAGCGGCAGTTGTGGATTGTGCTCATCGAAGCGAAGCACTTTGGCTTTAGTGTTCTCCAGGGTATTCCCCAAACCTTGGCCTACATGATGGGCAGCCCCCAGGGACAATCCCTGACCTATGGTCTGATTACCACGGGAGAAGACTTTCTATTCCTGAAACTCAGTCGCCAGCCGACCGCCCAATATGCCCTCTCGAATAAGTTCACCCTGCTCTCTGACGAACAAAACAATCTGCATCGGGTGGCCCAAGTACTGAAGCAGCTAGCCACCCATCTGAGCAGCTGAGGCAGGTTAGGTTACTCCACCCCATCCCCCTGTACCCCCTGAATAATGCGGGATAGCTCGGTTTTTTCGTCCACGGCAATGCGGGTGGGAGAGCCGCTGATGATTCGCTCTAGGTTGCGGAAGGAGTCTTTAATGTCGGGGCCGTGGCTGTTGATGGTGTATTCGCGGATGCCCTTATCGTGCCAGGAGCCACGCATTTTGAAGACGTTAATGGCGCGGGAGAGCTCGCCCCGCACCTCGACGTATTGCAGCATCAAAATCGTGTCGGTAATGGTGGAAATGTGGGATTCCGTGATGGAGTGCAGCCCCATGAACTGCTCGGTGGTGTTGGTGAAGAAGCCGGTAATTTCCTCCTGCTTGGCAAAGCCGGTAACGCCGATGACAAACTGCCGAAAGGAGTTGTTGCTCACCCCCCGATCTAACGCCGAGAGCGAGTCAATGGCCACCCTGGAGGGCTTAAACTCGGAAATTTCGGTTTTGATAATTTGCAGATGATCCTCCAGCCCGGCCGATTCGGGGTAAGCACAGATAATCTTCAGCAGCCCCTGCTGCTCCATGGCTTCAAAGTCAATGCCCCAGGAGTAGGCGTTGCGGGAGAGTTGGGCGCGCGACTCTTCGTAGGCAAACAAAATCGCCCGCTCGCCATTTTTGCAGCCATCCACCAGAAACTTGCTGACCAGCAGGGTTTTGCCGGTGCCCGTGGCCCCAGTAGCGAGGATGATGGAGTCTTTGAAAAAGCCGCCGCCGCACATTTCGTCGAGCTTGAGCACCCCCGACGACACCCGCGTGTTGGAAGATCGCTGGGTCAGCCGCATCGCCCCCAGGGGGAAGATGTTGATGCCGTGGTTAGTGATGGTAAAGGGATATTCTCCCTTCATGTGGGTAGTGCCCCGCAGCTTGAGAATTTCCATGGTGCGGCGGCGGCGCTCCCCCTCCAGGGCATTGCGCACGATCACCACGTTGTCGGAGACAAATTCTTCTACCCCAAAGCGGGCCACGGGGCCATACTCATCGAGGCGTTCAGTGGTCATGACCGTGGTGACGCCCATTTGCTTAAGGCGGGCTACCATGCGAAAAATTTCCCGCCGCACCACCGAGGCGGCGTCGTACTGCTGAAATACCGCCGTGACCGAGTCGATGGAGACTCGCCGGGCCTTGTATTTGCGAATGGCGTACTGGATGCGCTCGATTAGAGCGGATAGATCAAAGTTGCCCACCACGTCCTGCCCTTCGGGGTCGGGGGAGGCATCGAGAATAAACAGCTTGCCGTCGTCGACCAGCCGTTGCAGATCCCAGCCGAAGCTAAAGGCGTTTTGAACGATATCTTCGGGAGACTCTTCAAAGGTGACAAACACCCCCGGCTCATCAAAATCGGTAATGCCGTTGTAGATAAACTGCACCGCAAATAGCGTCTTGCCCGTGCCCGATGTTCCACTGACCAGGGTTGATCGACCGGCCGGAATGCCCCCGTGGCTGATATCGTCAAATCCTTCGATCATGGTGCGGATTTTGCGCACACCGACGGGGGAAGCAGGGGGTTGCGGATCGGTTTGAACAGAGTTTGTCATGGGTTTTTATTACATCAGTCCTGGCGTCGGTCGGCTACCGCCATCACCAGGGTATCGAGCCCCTAGCATACCCCGAACTGGCCCTCCGGACGGGTCAGACCCTTGAGTTGACCTGACCTGAGGCCTTGCCGAGCTCCCCCCTAGCCTAGCGGCTGAGGAGAAACTTGAATACGGAAGGAGGGTCAGTTGTACAAATCGTCTTCCCGCAGTTCGTCATAGAGCAAGTCTAGGCCAATCAGCACCCGCTCGCGATCGGATAAATCGCCAATGATTTTGCGTACCGGTGGCGGCAAAATCTTCGACAGGGTAGGGGTGGCTAGAATCTTATCTTCTTCTGCCAGCTGCGGGTTTTTGAGGACGTCGATCACCTTTAGGGCATAGACCCCCTGAAATTCTTCTTCCAAAATGTTGTTTAGGGTTTTGAGGGCCCGAATGGAGTTGGGGGTATTGCCCGCCACATAAAGCTTGAGGATGTAGGTCTTTTTGGCAGAGCTCATGGCGTTACATATTCGGTTCGCAGGGATTCAGCTTGATTGTATCGGGTAACCCTGGTAATTTAGGGCTGCCTGGGGATAGAGCGACGGTACATCTCACACAAATGGGCGATGATGTCAATTAAAGTAAGGCGGTAGTCGAGCAAAATTTCTTCGCTGCGGCCCTCTAGCTTGAGCTGTTTAGAGAGCTCATCCATCAGATTCATGTGGATTTCGACGATGTAGGAGACCGAGATATCGGCCAAAAACGCCTGATCGACAAAGGCGTCAATGGTTTGGTTGAGGCGAGCATCGTCGGCAAAGTAGGACAGAATAATGCTGCGATAGTCGGCCTTGAGCTGCTCTAGGAGAGCTTTGCGGTCTTCTGGGTTGAGGCTGCGCAGAAAATTCTCGGGGTTGCGCTTGTAGTAAACGCCCAGATAGCCCAACCTCGCCTTGAGCTTATCCATCAGTCGGCTCTGCTGGGCGCTGAGCAGGTCGGGAATGGGTATTTGCTCCACCAGGGCGGGGTCGGGCAGGGCACAGCTATCAGCCGATAGCTCTAAAAATCGCTGAATGGCAGATGTGATCGCCCCCTCCAGCGGGTCAGAGGCATCCATGGTGGTCGGCACCACCGCACTGTGGTAAGCGGTGGCAAAGTCGGCGGGGGTTCTGTCATCTCCCTGGCCCTGGTTAGTAGCCGCGTCAGCCTTTGCCATTAGGATAACCGTGGGCACCAGTACCCCATTGACGACAAACCCGTGCAGCAGGGCCTCGTTAAACAACTGGGCTTCTAGAATGAGGCAGTCAAGCTGATCGCGGTGGTCGCGCAGCCAGGCTAGACAGTCGTCAACGGCGGTGGTGGTATGGACGGCATAGCGCTCTGGGTTCAGCCTCTGCCCAAGCCCCTGGGCCGCCTCGAAAGACCTGGCCAGGATGTGTATCTGTAAAGGGGAAACCAAAGCAAGGATAAAAAAGAATAAATCGACGACAAATCAGCAGGATAAGGAGCACTGGGCTAAACCTGGGTCAGGCCCCTGGAAATTAAAGATTCTGTTAATAATCACTAATTGTAAAGGTTGGTCGTCAGAATACCAGTTTATTTGATGGGAAACTTTTACCGGCACTTCAACCCGTAGTGGGGTCGTCGCCTAACTGGGCAACCTGGAAGCCGCCGCCAGGGCCACAAACCCCATCACCTATCGAGGGCGGCGCTTACGTTTATATCAGAGCCACCGGGCACATACAGGAGCCGTAGGCAAAGTAGTAAAATCGCTCCGGCGGGTCAGAGGTCAGGGGGGCAAGGAGGGATTGGGTATCCATGGGTTTCGGGTTTCGGGTCTCAGGCATAACATGGTCACCCTGTACCCGGCGCCTGAAACCTTCATCCCCCAATCCCTAACCGCCCGGCCAGGCTGGGGGTAAGGGGCAGTAGCACCGTGAGGGTTAAAAATAGCGCCAGCAACCCCAGGGCGGCGCGGGCATCGTTGGGTTCTGAGATGTCGTTCAGGCAGGGGCCTTCCAGGTTGCGCTGAAGGATCAAAATCAGCACCGCCCAGTAGAGAGCCAGGGGGTTAACCAGGGCCACCAGGGCCAGCACGATGATGATAAAAACGGTGGTGCGACCGGCGGTTTTGCGACCGTAGATGGCCTGCACAATGCGGCCGCCGTCGAGCTGCCCGGCGGGCATCAAGTTGAGGGCGGTAATCACCAGCCCCAGCCAGCCCATGATGGTCAGGGGATGCACATCCACCAGGGGCTCTTGCAGGGCGGTGCCCAGCACCACCTTGGCCAAGGCACCCACCAAAATTGACCCCTGAAAAAACCCAGAGGGCAGCTGAAACAGGCTACCGGGGTGCGACCAGACCAGCCCCAGCACCAGCATGGCTAGCGACACTAGCCCCCCGGCGGCGGGCCCGGCAAAGGCGATGTCGAACAATACGCTGCGGTTGGCTAAGGGCGACTGAAACCGCGTCAGGGCACCAAAGGAACCAATCTGCCAGGCCGGAATTAAAAAGGGCGGGCTGAGCTGGACGTCATGCTTTTTGGCCATGACCCAGTGGCCGACTTCGTGGCTAACCAGCACGGCCAAGAGGCTCACTAAAAACGGCAGGGCCTCTCGCCAGCGGGAAGCCTCCTGCACCAGGTCGAAGCCCTGCACAATCGCCCCCGCCTCTAGGCCGGTGAACAGGGTAGCGAGGGCCAGCACCCCAGCTAAGGCCCACTGCGCCGGGGTGGTTTTGGCGACCATAGTGCTTTCTGGCAAAACCACCACCGTGGGTTTTTGCTCCATATTTTCCACCAGAAACAGCCGGTAGCGATTCCCCAGGCGCTCGGCCAGCAGATCGGATAGGTGGATTTGGGTCTCGGCGGCCTGGCCGCGCAGGTTGCCGCGAAAGATCGCCCCCTGCTGGTAGGGCAGGGTCTCGGTGCGAAAGTAGGTGTCGATGCCGAAGATGCCTTCGATTTGGATCAGGTCATCCGCGGGGATGGCCATAGTCGGAGGGCTGTCTGGGGATTCAGCGGAATTGGAAGCCGGTTGAGACTGGGTCGAGCTATCGTCTGGGAGGGAATCTGGAGAATCTGGAGAATCGGCGATGCTGGGGGCGGGCCGTTGGGTCGAGAGGGTGTCTTGGCCAATGGCCCGCAGTTGCCGTCCCAAATATATATAGAGGCCGGTAGAAACCAGTAGCAGCGCCAGCACCCCGGCCAGGTTGATGTAGAGCCCCAGGGTAAATAGCCCAAAAAACAGCAGCCACGGCCCCATGAGCACCACCGATTGCAGCCAGGCCAGCAGCCCCACGGTGCCGTAGGGGCGGGCGCGTAAGTAGCCCCAGGTGAGGATTGCGATCGCGGCCAGCAGAATCAATCCAGTAATAACCATAATTAACCTGGCGCATATCGCCGTCTGTTTGAGCGGGGCAAAAGGCGGTAGATCCCATCGGTTTTGCCACCGGAATGGGCCGCAAAATCCCAACGGGTACCGTTGTTGAGTTTACCGTGCTGGGCGGTAGCCGACTAGCTTAGCCTGACTGCCCTGGGCCTGGAAAATGGCTGGCACCGATGCAGCCGCCAGATTTACGGCTGAACTTGGTATAAATGAAGCGAGACAAAATCATCCCAGCCCAGTAGGATTAAGCCCTGGGGTCGGCGCGATTGCCGCGACTCCTTCTGTACTCTGCCACGATGACTTCACCTCCCCCTAACTCGACCCCCTTCAACGGCTCGGATCCTGCCTCTGGTGCTACCCCAACCGATCAGGTAGCGGCTACCCCGCGGGAGACCAGCCACTGGTCTGAGGGGGAAGAAAACGGAACGGCGATCGTATCCTCCCCGCCCCTGGGGCAGCTTCCGGTCGATGGCGCACCGACGGACGATGCCACCGCCGCGGTGCTTTACTCCGGCGGGAGCCTGGGCGACCCTACCGAGGCCTCCGCAGGGGCCATTACCCTGGTGGCCGTTGTCGTCATCTTCATTGGGCTATTTATCGATAGCGTCTGGCTTACTCTGGCCGGGTCGCTGGTGGCCACGGTAGTTTCCCTGCGGCTAATGTGGCCGATTTTTCAGGAAGTACTGGCCGAACTATCGCCCCGGCAGCAGTCGCTGCTGATTGCCATTACGGGGGTCGCGGTGGGCCTGGTGGGGCTGATCAAAACCACCGGCTTAAACCGCGCCATCGTGGCCTGGGGCCTAACCCTGCGGTGGGATATTCTCGGTGCCCTGGGGGATTTTTTAGGGGCGATAGGGCAAATTTTTATTGCCTTTTTAGCGCTGTTTGTGGCCTGGCGGCAGTACGTGATTTCCCGCGACTTGACCACCCAGCAAAACCTGATCACCCAGCAGCAAACCATCGACGCTTACTTCCAGGGCGTTTCTGAGCTGGTGCTTGACGAAGACGGGCTACTCGAAGACTGGCCCCAGGAGCGGATCATCGCCGAAGCTCGCACCGCCGCTATTCTCAGCAGCGTAGATGCCGGAGGCAAGGCCAAGGTGATTCGGTTCCTGTCGCGCTCGAAGCTACTCACCCCCCTACGGCGAGACAATCGTCTGGGCCGAGCCATTTTAGACGGGCGCGGCGGCTACGAAGAAGATCGCAGCACCGGTATCCGCGTGATTGACCTGGGGGCTATGCTGGCGGTGGCCAACCTGGAGCGCACGGATCTGCGCTGGGCCGACCTCAGCGACGTGAACCTGATTCGGGCCAACCTGCGGCACGGCGATTTAGTCAAAACCAACCTGGCCCGTGCCATTCTCTGCGAAGCCGACCTCTCCGGGGCCGACATGATGGGGGCGCGGCTGTTCTACGGCCCAATGGCCACCGCTTCCCCCCGCACCCGCACGGGCCTACCCGACTACAAAACCGGCGCCAATACCGGCGCGGTGGTAGAAGGCATTAATTTAACCGGGGTGCAGCGCCTATCAGACGACCAGCGCTGGTACTGCTGCGCCTGGGGTGGGTCAGCCACCCGCGCCACGGTGCCAGGGGGGTGTGGGGAAATTCCTAACTTGCTGGGGCGGTAGCGGCGGGTTAGAGTAACCGGCGGATGCCTGTATGGCTTTTAGAAATCAGGCTCTGCTAGCCCCTATGGTACCGAACATTGCATAATAGGGCCATTGGCATTTGCCTTCCCCTCCCCTATGACAATTAGCGACATTCTCAACGCTGGTATCGAGCAAGCCAAGCTCGGCTACTTTCAAGATGCGGTTGCCCATTTTTCCCAGGCCATTGACGGCGATGCCTCCTGCGCCAAGGCGTTTTACAACCGGGGCTGTGCCTATCGCGATCTGCATCACTTTGATGCGGCCCTGAGGGATTTTTCTAGGGCAATTCAGCTGGATGAGGGCTTGGTCAACGCCTACATTAACCGAGGCGCGGTGTATCGCCTGGCAGGAAACCTGGCCGCTGCCCTGGCTGACCTCGACCAGGCCATTGCCATACGGCCATCGGCCACTAAAGCCTACGGCAACCGGGGCCGAGTTAAGCTCGACCAAGAAGACTACAGCGGGGCCATTGCTGATTTTTCGACAGTCCTCAACGTTCAGCCTCAGTTTTACAAGATCTTGCTGTGGCGGGGCTTGACCTACCTCAAGCAGGGCGCCCACGCCGCCGTTGCCGAAAACCGGCGCGAAGCCTATCAGCTCGCCATTGCCGACCTCTCGCAACTGTTGCAGGGTCAGCCCCACCATGCCGAAGCCTACAACTATCGAGCGGTGGCCTATTTTCAGCTGCGCAACTACTACCAGGCTACCCTGGACATTAATAAAGCCCTCGACTGTCAGCCCGACTACGCCGAAGCCTATATCAACCGGGGCATGCTGCGCCACGAGCTGGGAGATTTTCAGGGAGCCATTGCGGACTACACCGCCGTGCTCGACCTGAATCCTTCCCTTCAGGATCGATCCTACAATCAAACGCTGGTGGGTCTGGCCCTCGACAGCCCCGATGTCACCCTCAGCGAAGATACCCCCCTTAACCTGCGCTTTCGCCTGGCTGACCTGTACGATAGCCGGGGGCTACTGCGCGCCCAGGTCGGTGACATGGAGGGGGCGATCGCCGACTACACCCTGGCTCTACGCTTCAACCCCGACTGCGGGCGGATCTTGGCTAACCGGGGCCGTGTCTTTAGCCGCCGCGAAGACTACCCGTCGGCCATTGCCGACTTTGACCTGGCCCTAGAACTCAACGCGCAAGATGCCCTGGCCTACTGCGATCGCGGCTATGCCCTCTATTTTCTCGACGAGTGGGCGCTAGCCCTGGAAGATTTTAACCAGGCCATCGCCCTTAACCCCCACCTGGCCGAAGCTTACATTGGCCGCGGCCACACCAACATTCGCCTGGGCAATGGCGCTAACGCCGCCATGAACGACTTTCGCCGGGCCCTAGAGTTGTCCTGGGATAGCCGTAAGGCAGAGCGCTCGCGGCTGATTTAGGAAGTTCCAGGTGCTGGGTTGCAGGGGCTAGATAGGTCGGTTAGGGACGTGCGTCTAAATAAAATACTCGAAGCATTGATCACTGTAGGGTGCATTCGCGCCGCAATGCACTAACAGGAAAGATCGCAATAGACCTCTCCAACAATCCAGATTTTGCCACGACACCACGGGAGTTTCAGGACATTTCTGGAGATGTCTAATGGGTGCTTATTTTCTTGCGACTCCCTTAGTGAAATCACGTGTAAGATGCGTCATCCCAAATCCGAGTTCCCTACGCCCGATGTCAAAAGGCCAACCTGTAGCGGCGTTGGCACAGCCTAGCCAGAGGCTTTAGGGCATTCGCCCGGCTGAATCGAGGGTAGCCAAACAGGATTTAATATCAGACCTAAGACCCGAAACCTACAATGGCCTCTCCTCCTCCTCCGGCCACAGCTCCATTGCATCTACATCGATAGTGGGCATGGTGTCGTCTTGGAGCTGAGTGCCGGAGGGCAAACCAGCGGTGACGTCGGTGACGGTTTCTCGCAGCTGGTTGCGGAGGCGGCGGGTGCGTTTTTTGACGTTGCCCAACAGGTTACCTAATCGATCCTGGGCCTCAGACCGAAGCTTTTGGCGGTGTTCTTGAAGCTGCTCACCGACCTGCTCACGCACCTGGCGGGTGCCCTCTACGGCGGTTTCCCAGCCCTGGCGAGGGTCGGGAATCTGGTCTAACGGCACCCGATTAAAGGGGGTACGGGGCTGAGGAGGTACTGGCCCTGGCTCAACCCCGGCCTCAACCAGGGTGGCCAAGCTAATCGCCTCGGCGTCGGCCATCATCCGCCGCCGCCCGGTGCTGATGATGGCCACTGGCTCTAGGGCATAGCGACCTGGGGCCAAACCGCTGACGGGGTTAGCGATAAACAGGTATTGCAGAATATTGCCTGTACTGCGGTCGAAGCGATAATCGACCAGCTGGCCGACGCGATCGCCATGGTCTGACCACAGCTCTAAATCTGCCAGCGGCAGGCCATCTTGCAGCTGATGCTCTACCTCAGCGGCGGCGATCGCGGCCTTGAGCACCACCCCATCGCGACCAATGGAAGCCACCTGAGACCACAAAAACCGACGGCTTTGGCGACCCAGCCCACCGCCGCAGCCAATGCCGGTGACTTGGTGGGTGCGACTGTTGACCCAAATTTCGGTCAGGGTGCCCAGTTCTTCGGCGGTGTCTAGGTTAAGACCGAGCCGCCCAATCACATCGCTTTTGAGGATGGCACGGGGGGATGGATCATCCATATCAACACTCCTGTTGTAGCCCGATCAGATCCGGGTTGGTCGCCAGCGTCAGGCCACGAGCCGCCCTTTAGTTATGGGCCTGATGATATGGGGTGAGCGGTAGCCCTCTTCCTATGGTAGTCGATGGGGCCATCGGCTGCGCCCCGCCAGTAACAAGTACCCCTGGGCCATGGGCCGCACCGCCGCCAGTGAGCCGTTTGCCCCGACCCAAATTCAGGCCTGAATTCAGCAACACCAGTCAGGTCTGATCATCGACAATTGTTCTGGCGTATTTCTGGCCTTCATAGAGTCACCGTTATATTGACTGTGGGCGGTCTGATCTGGCGGTTCTCGCTGGCGTAAGATACGCAGCGAGAGTGTAACGATTACCCGGCCAGAGTTCCGCTGGACTGAATTTGATTAGGGCCCGTTATAGTTCTGGCAGACGACCGAGATGGCTGGTGAATTAACGCTGATTGTAGAAATGGTGACGGTGCTGGGGGCTGCCACCACAGGGGGCTACCTGGCCAGTCGCCTGGGGCAACCGGTGCTGCTCGGCTATCTGCTGGGCGGCATGCTGGTTGGCCCTGCCGGGTTTCAGCTGATCACCCTAGACGGCGATATTCGGGTACTCGCCAATATCGGCGTGGCGCTGCTGCTGTTTGCCCTGGGCATTGAGTTTTCCCTCAAAGACCTGTTGCGGATGCGCACCATTGCCCTGGGGGGCGGGTCGCTCCAGATCATACTCACCATCTTCCTGGGGGGCAGCTTGGCCTACCTGACTGGATGGGTGGAGACGATTCCCACTGCAATTTTCTTGGGCGCGGTGCTGTCCCTGTCGTCGACGGCGGTGGTGCTCAAGAGTCTGATTGAGCGCAATGAGGTGCAGACCAACCACGGTCAGATCATGCTCGCCGTTTTGATCGTACAAGATTTGGGCGTGGGTCTGATGCTGGCCATTCTGCCCGCTCTCACCCAACCCCCCGCCACAATGGGCATCGCCCTGGCAATGGCGATGCTCAAAGCCTTGTTCTTTCTAGGCGGAGCCATTCTGGCTGGGAAGTGGGTCATCCCCCTAGTGGTGCAGTTGCTGGCCCGCAGCGGCTCCCAGGAGTTGTTTTTGTTGGGTATTTTGGTGCTCTGTCTGGGCATTGCTCTACTCACGTCAGCCCTGGGACTGGGCATTGAAATGGGGGCATTTGTGGCGGGCTTAATGATCTCGAATGTGGAGTATGCCGACCATGCGCTCGATCGCATGCTGCCCATGCGGGATGTCTTTGCGACGCTATTTTTTGCCTCCATTGGCATTTTGATTGACCCTGCTTTTTTGCTGGCCAATGCCTGGGTCTTGCTAGGGTTGGTGGCCGTCACCATGGTTGGCAAGGCGGTGATTA
>DAIUJR010000071.1:0-26357 GCA_036848635.1 Nodosilinea sp. CTOTU7336 | reverse complement strand
CCGGGTAAACGCTAGCCGCGCAGACCCCAGGGATTTTTGAAAATCCCTGGGGTCTTGGGTTTGCAGATCGGCCAACTGCCACCGGGGGTAGCCTGGACTATTACGGATCAACCGGTAACTCCTCTAAAATCCTGGGCACTAATCTGTCAAAATCAGTTGGGTGAACGGCCACTCCCGTTGGGGCCACTATTTTCAAGGAGCATCGGGTCATGAATTCCCTAGGACGACATATACTGGTCGAGTTTTTTGGCTGCTCGTCGGACATTCTCAACGATGTGCCATTGATCGAGTCGAGTATGGTAGCTGCCGCCAAAGAGGCGGGAGCCACGGTGATTAGCTCGGTGTTTCACCATTTCTCGCCCTTTGGGGTATCTGGGGTGGTGGTCATTCAAGAAAGCCATCTGGCCATTCACACCTGGCCCGAGTACCGCTATGCGGCGGTAGATTTGTTTACCTGCGGCACGGCGGTCAACCCGTGGATTTCCTTTGATACGCTCAAGGCTGCTTTCGAGGCCGACTACGGCTCGGCCCTGGAGCTCAACCGGGGACAGCTAGAGCTATTTGAGCGAATCGACATCGACCTGGGCGAACTGCGGGATCAGGCCACCCAAAAGCTGGTCACCCCCAAGCAAAGCCGCAGCGTCTGGTTTACCGACAAGAACGACGACATTGCCCTGTCGATTCGGCACCAGGGCGATCGCGTCTTTCGCGAAAAATCTCCCTACCAAACCGTGGAGATTTTCGACACCTTCGCCTACGGCAAAATGCTCACCATCGACAGCATGGTAATGTGCAGCGAAAAGGACGAAAACGCCTACCACGAGATGATCATCCACGTGCCCATGCTGCTTAACCCTGGCTTTAAGGATGTACTGGTGATCGGTGGCGGCGACGGTGGTAGCGTGCGCGAGCTGCTGCGCCATCCCCAGGTCGAGCGGGTCACCATGGTCGAAATTGACGAGGCCGTGGTGCGAGCCTCGAAGCAGCACTTGCCCTCTTTGTCGCAGGATCTAGATCATCCCAAGCTCACCCTGCGCATTGAGGACGGCATCGCCTTTGTGCACAATGCCCCCGACGCTAGCTACGACCTGATTGTGATTGACTCCTCCGACCCGGTGGGGCCATCGGAGGGGCTATTTAGCACTGAGTTTTATCAGCAGGTCTACCGCTGCCTTAGACCTGGCGGCGCAATTACGGCCCAGAGCGAGTCTCCCCGCTTTAACCAGGGGGCCTTTGTGGATATTCACCACTGTCTGAAGGGCATTTTTGGGGCCGAAAACGTCTTTTGCTACCTGGCCTTTATCCCCACCTACCCCACCGGCATGTGGAGCTTTAACTACGCCACTAAGGGGGCGGCCCATCCGCTGCAGGGCTTTGCGGCCCAGCGCTCCGAGGCGTTTGCGGCGGCCCACGGCCTGCAATATTACAACGTCGGCATTCACCAGGCGGCCTTTGCGATGCCGACCTTCGTGCAGGCGATGCTGAATGCCTAGAAAACCGGCGTTGCTGACTTCAGGCCTGAATTTGGGTAGGGGCAAATGGCCGTTTGCTCCTACGAGGGACGTTGAATGCTTGATTCATACCTATGTCCAGCAACGTCGAAAAACCGAGTTTCTGATCTCATCTCTGGCATAGCCGAGGTGAGTCGCAGAAACCCGGCTTTTGAGGCGGGTCGGGTTACCATTGGCACTGGTCTCAAAGCGAGAATCTCGATCCTGGGCCAATCACCATTCGCCCTCACAGAACGTTCCCCCATGGTAAGATGTGATGTTTCGAGGTAACCACCGCCTTAGGATCAAGACTTAAATAACGTAGGATAGTCGTCCCGGCTGTCCATGGTCGGGCAGGATGCCTAACCTATAAAACTTGGGGTTTATTTAATCCTCATTCCTTAGCCAATTACCGCCAAACTACCAGCGGTGGCGGCACTGACTGCTGAAACGGCTGCCGTACCAAAGATCCACCAGGCGGCGGCCTCGGCGGCTTTGCGGGTGTCTTCGACCTGCTGCTGGGCCTGGTGCTTAAGCTCGTTGAGCCGATTTTCGACCTCGCGCTCTAGCTGTTCGGCCTTAGATAGGGCCGTATCGCGTACCTCTTCGACCTGGCCAATAATGCGGTCGGCGTCGGCCTCGGAAATGGCGTCGTGGGAGCTGAGCAGCGCCACTAGGGTGCCGCGATCGGCCTGGCTAAGGCGACTCCGCAGGGCCTCAAAGCCTGCCTGGGGGTCGTCCAAAAGCTGCCGCAGGTCGCGCTGAATGCCGTAATAGTCGAGTTCAGGCCGATCTAGCGAGTTGAGGTAGGTGCGAATGCGATTGAAGATGCTGCGCACCACCGACTTAACCTGCTCCTGTACGGTGCGAATCTGAGCCACGATCTGATCGCGTACCCTCAGCACCTGATCCACAGCAGCAGCGGCCTCTTCCCGAGTCATGTCCTGCCGCTGGGCCAGCAGAGCGATGACCGTGTCGCGGTCGATCGTCGCCAGGCGAGTTTGCAGGCGGTCGGCCCCTAGCCGAGGGTCGTTAAGCAGCAGCTTTAAGTCCCGCTTGATGCCCTCAGGATTAAGGGCGGCTTTGTCGGTGCTGCGCAGGTAATCTTCCATCGCTGCCTCAAAGGAGACCACCTGGGCCTGGGCACGGCGGGCCAGCCGCTGGGGCATTTTCAGCAGGTCGCGAATGGTGGCTAGAATATCGTCGATGGCCTGGTTGACCTCGGCCTCGGTAAGGTCGTCGCGCTGGCTGAGCAGCTGCACCAGGGTATCGCGATCGACCTCAGACAGGCGCTGCCGTACCGCTCGCAGACCCAGCTTAGGATTATTCGTCAGCAGTTCTAGATCGTGCTTGATGCCGTCGGGGTTAAGCTCAGGCTTGCCGGTTTGCAGTAGATAAGTTTCGATGGCCATGGTGGCTTCGTCGTACTTAGCCTTAGCCTGGGCGGTGAGGGCCGCCGGAGCGTTGATCGTCTCATGCCAGCTGGCCTCAATCTGATCAATCGTCCGCTGAATCTCGGTCTCTGACAAGTCATGGCGCTGGTTGAGCAACTGCACCAGGGTGTCGCGGTCAAACTGGCTGAGCCGCTGGCGCACCCGATAAATACCGGCATCGGGCTCGTTCAGCAGGGCTTGAATATCGGCCTTAATGCCCTCTGGGTTAAGCTCGGCTTTGCCGGTGTTGCGCAGGTACTGCTGCAACGCCTGCCACTGGTTGTCAAGGCGGGCCTGGGCCGTTGCCTGCATGCCCTGGGCCTCGGCCTCCACGACGTTGATCACGTTGGCCAGGCGGCTAGCGATAGTCTGGGCCTCGGTTTCGTTCAGATCCCCACGGGTATTGAGGGACTGCAGAAAGGCTTCGTAGCCAAAGGGGGTAAACCGCTCTCGCAGCTCGCCGGGTTCTGCATAGGGATCATCCAGAAGGCTTTGGAAGGCGTTGGTGCCCATGTCGGAGAGCAGTTCTTCCCTAGGGGTTTGGCGCAAAAAGATGTAAACCATGGTTTGCAGATCCTTGGCGGCCTCGATGCGGTAGCGTTCGGCCACCTCGGCCTGCACCCGACGGCGCACATCGTCAAGCTGCTCAGATACCTGGGCCACCTCCGCCTGGGTCAGTAACCCCCGCGACGCCAGGAGCTCAGCAAAATAGGCCCGGTTGAGGGGCATGAGATTCTGGCGCAGGGCACCGGGGTCGGCCTGGGGATCGTATAGCACATCCCAAAACTCCAGCCGCATGCGGTGGGGCTGTAACTGCCAGGGGTAGGCGTTTAGCAAGTAGTTTTCTACGTCGGCCTTAACAACGTTGTAGCCCTGGCCAGAGCTGGGGGTCAGCGCTTTAATCTGCTCACCCGCCTGTTGCTGTAGACCCTGGAGCTGATGACTAATTTTCTCAATATCAATATCTGACAGGTCAACTCGGCCCATGACAACGCCCATCAGGGTGTTCAGGCCGCTGCTGAGCAGGCCGCTCTGTTGACCCTTGCGCTGCTGGCGATACTCTGCCAAAAACTGATCCAGACGGTCGCCCAGCTGTTCAGACACCAGCTCATTGGGGTTGGCCGATTGCAGATAGCCAATCAGCGCCGTGACCGGGTCGCCGCTAGGGGATGCCCCCAACGCCTTGCGCCAGCTGCGATAAAGCCTGTCAGCCACCCGCTGGGTCTCCTGACGGGATAGATCGGTGCGGCTGCTGACCAGTTTCTCAAAGGTGGCGCGGTCAAGCTGGCTGAGGGTGTCGCCATCGGCCAGGGTGGTTAGGTCGGAGTCGCGAATCAGGCGCTCAAACTCGGCCTCGAGCCCTTCGATGTCGAGGGAGGGAGATTGCAGCGTCATTAAATAGTCGCGTAGGGTGTCTTTGATGTCTTTGCCGTCCCACCCGGCGGTGAGTTCTCGGCGCACGGCAGCGGCGGTGGCCTCGGCGGTTTCCATCAGTTGGTTGGTGGCCGCCCTGGCCCCCAGGGCTGCGGTGGCCGTGCCGACTAGGGATTGAAAACTAGAGGTAGCCGTCTTGACCACCGAGCCAATCAGGGAACCGACGGTGGTAGAACTGACCCAAAACAGCAGACAGAAATACGTACCCCAAATCACCAGCCCGGTAATCGCTCCCAGCAGAACGCTGTTATACAGGCTAAGCTTCACCGCCAGCAGGCAGGCAAAAAACAGCGCCAGGCTAACGGTAATCAGAGTCCAAATGCCAAAGGCCTTGCTGATGCTGGGGCTGCTGCCAGAGCTACCGGAGGAAGACCGCCCCGCGTAGGACAGGCCCGCCGCCACCGATAGGTTGGTGAGCAGGAGCTGAAAGCCAAAGGTCAGCACCAGCCCCGACAGCAGGGCAATAAAAAACTGCGGTCCCGAAAAAATCAGGGCGGCATCTTCAGGGGTACTCACCCCTGGGCTTGTAACTTGGGCGAGGAGGCGATGACTTAGGTTGTACCCCAGCAGCCCTGGCAAAAATTCAATCATGATGCTTTACCTTTAACTTTGTGCGTTGAGAACTTAGGCGTCAAAAACTTGGGCGTCAAAAATGCCTGATTTAGACCCAGCGCGATGGCCGATGGGTCGCTACTGCTGATGTACCAAATTGCCGTTATTGTCGCTCTCAACCAACTCATTGGGGAAGCCGACACCAGCAAAATCAGCTTTAACGACCAGTGTCAAATGTGTCTGGTAATTACCCTCCACTAGACCGAACTTTACGGTTTTACACATCTAGCCTGGGGAGTAGGTCGTTGGAGGGAGTTGTCAGGGGCTGGCTAACAAATAAAGTCCCACTGTCATTCCCGCGGAGGCGGGAATCCATGCCGGGTCTGTTGCTTGAGTCGGTACTCTATTTCAGCGCACATCCATTAGGGTGAAGCGGCGGAGTCTTTAGGACACCTCGAAAAATCCAGATTTTTCTGGGCGCGACAACGTGATTTCAAGGGTTTCAACCCCCCAGAATCTGCCAAATGGCAATTAATTGAGGTGCCCTCTTAGGGTCAAGATCAAGCTCGAAACGATGGTTAGCTTGCTCGTTTCGTTAATTACATTCACCGACGACTCAGGCTAAGGATCAAGAATTACATCATGTAGAATAGCGGTTCCGGCTGTCCATGGTCAGGCAGGATGCCTAATTTACAAAACTTGGGTTTTATTTAATCCTCATTCCTAAGTGTCGATGCTGACAGCGGTAGCCGATCATCCATCAGACTTTATGCTGATCGCTCGATTGGTAGAGATGATCAGACAGACTCAGGGGTGAACTTCTGTGCTAATACTGATGCCGCTCAGGCTTTTCTACCCTAGGGCAGACTAGCCAAAATATCTCAACTGCTATTCTCATGGCACACCGATCGCATCATCAAATTCTTTTTTGGAGGAACAATTATGTCTTATACGTCAAATCCAAATGCCGACTATCCCACAAATCCAAATGCCGACTATCCAGGCACTGTTGCGCCCGTTGTCAGTCCGGTTATTGAGTACCACGATCGAGTACGCTGGGGGCCAATTTTCGCTGGCATTGTCATTGCAATTGGCGCTCAGCTTGTGCTTAGCGCGTTGGGGACAGCGGTTGGGTTGACCGCTGGCGCAGGTGGCGCTGATGCGGATGCGGTAACCCTAGGAGTCGGCATTTGGGCCATTATCAGCCTGCTTATTTCGCTATTTTTGGGCGCCTGGGTAATGGCCAACGCCTGCGGGCCAATGAACAATAAGACCGCCATGCTAAATGGGGCCATTCTATGGGCCACTACCCTGGCCCTAAGTGCCTGGTTACTGGCCAGCGGAGTATCGGGCACCTTTGGCATAGTTGCCGCTAATGCTGGGGCAGTTGTTCAGCAAACCCAAGAGCCTGGAGGTATTCTACCTAATCCCAATGCGGCTATTCCTGACGTCACCGCTGCGGAAGCCCAGCAGTATGCCGCTAACGCAGCTAAGGCTGGCTGGTCTTTCTTGTTCGGCGCTTTGCTGGGCTTGGTGGCGGCCCTAGCGGGGGCTACTGCTGGGGCACGCAAGCCTCGAGTGGGCGTTAGGGCTGAGTGACGCTAAACGTAGGTTGCGGCAAGAACCTGACGATTCTCTCTGGCAGGCCAGGACAGGGCAGTGTTTACCCAGAGCAACGTTATCTATTGCTACAATTGTGCTGCTAGTTAACGGCAGATCGACTTGAGCCTCCGGCCAATCTCACCAGAGCATGCCGGACTGAGGATACGGTCTGCTGCCCTGCCCTGGTTAACGTCCTATGGATTGGGTTGTCGCCACTTTTTATAAGTTCACGCCCCTGGCACAGCCTGCCTGTTGGCAAGCAGCGTTGCGGGAGCGCTGCCAGAGTTTGGGGCTGCGGGGCACCGTTTTGTTGGCCGCAGAGGGCCTCAACGCTACGGTGGCTGGGTCGCGGCAGGGCATCGACCAGCTTCTAGCCTGGCTTCAGGGTAACCCTGAAATTGGCGTATTCAGCCATCAGGAATCGACTACCCCACAGCCGCCTTTTGAGCGAATGAAGGTCAAGCTCAAGGGTGAAATCGTTAGCTTTGGGCAGCCAGATGGCGATCCCAGCCAGCTGCGCGGTACCTATATCGAGCCAGGCGACTGGAACCAGCTGATTACCGACCCGGAGGTGGTGGTCATCGACAGCCGCAATGGGTTCGAGGTAGATCTGGGGACGTTTAAGGGGGCCATCAATCCCCACACCCGCGCCTTTGGTGAACTGCCCGCCTATCTCAATACCCATCTCAGCCCGACCCAGCACAAAAAAGTGGCGATGTTTTGCACTGGCGGCATTCGCTGCGAAAAAGCCACCGCCTACCTGCTAAACCAGGGGTTTGAGCAGGTCTACCACCTGAGGGGCGGCATTCTTAATTACCTCAACACGGTGCCCGAGGCCGATAGTCTGTGGCAGGGTCACTGCTTTGTTTTTGATCAGCGGGTAGCGGTGGATCACCACCTTCAGCCGGGGGAGTACGACCTCTGCGGCGGCTGCGGTTACCCAGTTAGCACGGCTGATCGGGCGGCACCGCAGTATCAACCTGGCCTCAGCTGTCCCCATTGCTACCCGACCTCAGAAACTAGGCCTTAGATCCCGTAGGGGCATTGCACTGCAATGCCCCTACGGGATCTCTGTTTTGACTTGGGGTTTTTGAGGTGGGGTCTAGTATAAGGCCAAGATTTGAGACTAGGGTCTGCTTTAAAACCCCCTGGAATCCTGGATTTCTCATACGAGAGAATGAGGCTTTGACGGGCTTTTAAAACACGACCTAGCTTTTGATCTGAACTTTAGTTAAGGAACCATAGGGCAAGGATGCCTGAGAATTATCAAAGAAAGCTTCTAGATCAACGAGCTACTCTTCGCTCGCTAGGAACTTGGCCGCATTCCCATCACCGACGAACCGCACACCCATGCCTAAGGATTGTGATAGTTATTGCCGCAGCTGGTGCGATCAGCTGCGGCACTGGGTCGCCCAGAACCTCATCGGGAGAAATTTTTGGCTTTGCTCGGTTGGGCTCAGTTTGGGCGGCCTGTTGACCATTACTCCAGAGGTCCTAGGGGCTGAACGTATTGAGTTTTTTGTGGGGCCAGTGGAACTCACCGTCTGGGTCGAAGATTTAGAAACCTATGCCGCTGACGGCACCATTACCCAGCGGTTTAGCCTGTTTGCCCGCAACCTGAATGATGACCAACGGCGACAGCTCCAGTCGTTTTTAAACTGGCGCTTAGATGCCAATCTCAGCACCATTGCCCAGTTCACCTACTGGCAGGTGGGCGAACGGTTCTTAGACCGTCTGGGCCAGGTGGTACAAACCAACAGTTTGCTGAATGGGTCGCGGCCCCTGCGCGCCGCCATGATTGCGGCAGCGGCGGATGGCGACGGCGTTACCCCCCTGGAGCTGATTCAGGCGTTTCCCTTAGATACCGTGCAGCTCAACTACGCCCTAGCCACCCAGTTGATTCAAGAAAACCAGACGTTTTTTGCCAACCGCGATACGGTCATGGCCCAGCTTCGGACTAGAGCCAAGGCCGCCGCGACCCCGGTTGAGGCCCTGTCCTTGGCTAAAGACCCCGTCGCCCCAGGGCGGTTTACTTGGCAAAAAGAGACTCTCACCTTCCAAAATCCGCTGCGAGAGGGGGACATTCCGTTTGAGCTATACCGGCCTCTGCGCCCGGCTACTGACGCAATACCCGTGGTGGTGATTTCCCATGGGGTGGCCTCAAACCGCTACTCTTTTACCTACCTGGCGGAGCACCTGGCCTCCCATGGCTATGCGGTAGCCATTCCAGAACACGACGACGATACCCAGAAGTACCAGCATTTTTTAGCCGGGGTCGATCGCCCGCCCAATCCGATTACCCTAATTAGCCGACCCCTGGATATTTCTCACACCTTAGATACCCTGGACAACCTGGCCCAAACTCATGAAGGCTACGCCAACCTGAACTTAACGGCGGTTGGGGTGCTGGGTCACTCCCTGGGAGGCTACACCGTTTTGGCCGCGGCGGGGGCGGGGTTTGATTTCGAGGCGCTGCGGTCAAACTGCTCCCTAGAGGAGCGCGATCGCCCCTCGCTCAACCTGTCGCTGCTGGTGCAGTGCGACCTGCTGGATCTGGCTGACGAAGCGCCCTTTCAGCTGCACGATCAGCGGATTCAGGCGGTGCTGGCCATTAGCCCCCCTACCAGCCTATTCTTTGGCCCCAGCGGGCTGTCTCAGATAGACGTACCAACCCTCATGGTGGCGGCTACCGCCGACATTGTCGTGCCTGCCATTCCAGAACAAATTCAGCCGTTTCAGTGGTTACAGACCGAGCACTGCTACCTGGTGGTGATGGAAAATGGCACCCATTTTTCGTTTCTGGGAGGAAACACCCTGGCAGGGGCTATTCCCCTGCCGATGGCGCTATTAGGGCCATCACCCGAGTATGCTCGGCCCTATCTAGAAGCCGTTGGCCTGGCCTTTTTTGATCGCTACCTGCTCAACGACAGGGCAGCTGAGCAGGTGCTCGACCAGGCTTATTTTGATGCCCAGGCCCCAGGGCCGTTTGAGTTTATGCTTCTCAAGCCTTCGCCCTCGCTATAGCGGTTCCCGCTCGGATGCAGTATGGCAAAAGCCTTGCTGCCTAGTCATTATAAGCTTCTCAACGTATCGCATGTCAGTGAGAACCGCTCGGTAGTGGGCTGAGGCCTTAATTTTTGTAGGCTTAAACTTAACGCTCATTTAAGGCTGGTCGGTTACCTATGGAGTGGTATCTATCGTGCTGAGAGGCACCTATGGCTAGCCAGAACTCCAAAAATATCAGCTTTGCCACCTTCAATCTCTACAACTTGCAGCTGCCCGGCTTAGATTGGCATAACACCACCTATTCTCAAGCCGAGTATGATCAAAAAATTGCCTGGTCGGCTCAAACGCTGCGGCAGCTCGATGCTGATGTGATTGCGTTTCAGGAGCTGTGGTCGAAACAGGGCCTGATTGATGTGTTTGAGAAAGCTGGGGTGCTTGAGGCCTATGAACTCTGCTTCATTAAAGACGAGTGGTACAACATTGCGGTGGCCGCCGCCGTGCGTAAACCCTGGAAGGTGATCAAGCAGCAGAACCACAAGAATTTTCCATCCAGCGTTAATTTGAATAAGCCTCGCAGCACCGATGGGGAAGATGACGAACTCAATATCACCATTGAGCGGTTTTCTCGCACGATTCTTCAGCTGTCCATCGGTCATGCAACGGCTCAGGCCAAGCTGCCCACCATTGAGGTATTTGCGGCTCACCTGAAGTCTAAGCGACCCACCGTGTTTGAAACTAAAAACGAGACTTTAAAGCTGCATCGAGACGCTATTGGCAGCGCTATTTCAACCATCCGACGCACCGCTGAAGCCGCCGCCGTGCGGGTTTTGTTGACCAAAGAAATGAAGCAAACGGATCGACCAGTGGTGCTGCTGGGGGATTTGAACGATGGCTCCCTGAGCAATACCCTATCCATCATTACCCAGCAGCCGCCTTTTCGCATGTATGAGGCCAGCCGGGTCGGCAATCGCAATGATATTGGGCTGTACACCGTTAGCATCCTGCAGGAGATGCGATCGCTGCGGGATGTTTACTATACCCATGAGTTCAAAGGCATTCAGGAGGTCATTGACCACGTCTTAGTATCCGAGCAGTTTTATGACCACTCTGACCAAAGAATTTGGTCGCTCAAGGACATGCGAGTGTGGAATGATTACATCGCGGATGCGGATCAAAGCACGTCGGATCATGGGGTGGTGAGGGCGCAGTTTCTCTACGACCCGGCCAAGGAGTGAATTAGGTCACTGCCGCCGGGTGGCCTTTGACCCTCAGCGTCTAAACGAGGACGCCGATACCTGGCCCCCAACTTTTAATCTGAATCGGGAGCCCAGCGTTTGCCGGATCATTCCGGCAAGCGCTGGGCTCAAAACCGCCCTAACCCCCATCCGCCGGCCAGTTAAACCCTCGGCTCTGCAAGAGCTGTCGCCGCCGCTGGCGGGCCTGGCTTTGCAGGTTAATGCTGCGGTCGGTTTCATCCACAATTTCTCCGGTCAGCACCTCAAGCACGTCCTCCAGGGTCACCACCCCTGAGACGCCGCCGTACTCATCGACCACCACCGCCAGGTGCTCGCGGGCGGTCTGAAAATCCTGTAGCAGCTTATCGGCCCGCTCGGTTTCAGACACAAACCGCACCGGCCGCACCACGTCGCGAAGGGGCTGGTCGCCCCGGCCCTGAATTAGAGCTGCCAGCAGCTCATCTTTAAGCACAATGCCGAGAATGTGGTCGATGTCGCTGTCGCTGACTAGAATGCGGCTGTGCTGGGAGTTAAAGATTTGCTCCTGGGCCTCGGTGATGGTGAGGTCGCCGGGCAGGTGGGTAATCGCCACCCGTGGAGTCATAATGTTGACGGATTTCATATCGTTGAGGCGAAACACGCGCAAAATCATCTCCGCTTCGTCGGCCTCGATAATGCCTTCCTGGTGGCCGATGGTGGCCATCAGCTTGATTTCGGCTTCGTTGGTGCTGGGGCGGCTGCCGGAGCCCGTAAAGGGAGCAGTGACCTGCTCCAGCAGCCAAACCACGGGGGTAAACAGCACGGTGATCGTGCGTACCGGGATGGCGATGGCCAGGGCGATGGGGATGGCATAGCGCTCGCCAAAAATTTTTGGCAGAATTTCCCCAATCAAAATCACCAGCAGGGTCAGCAGGCCGGTGAACAGCCCTAGGAAGGCATCATTAAACACGTTGGCGGCGATCCCCCCGATGGTGACGCTGCCCACGATGTTAAACAGGTTGTTGAGAATGACGATGGTGGCAATCGGCCGGTTGATCTTTTGCCGAATCGCCAGCAGCGCCAGGGCCGGCGGCTTTTTGGTCTGGGCCAGCTGCTGCACCTTGAGGATTGAAACCGACAGCAGCGCCGCTTCGCTACCCGAGCACAGGGCGGAACCCAACAGCATGATCAAAATGGCCAGGGCAAGATTCAGCATGGGTTAGTTAGGGGCAAACGAAACCGGAGGGAAGACACTGTTATGATCCATCTAACTTAACTCTACGACTGCGATACGCCGACATAACTCTAATGAGCGACATGATTGTGGGTGATACCAATCTCAGCGATACCATTCTTGACGTCAGCAACCTCTCCGTTCATTTTGAGGTAGACGACCAGCACATCAAGGCCGTTAACGATATCTCGTTTCAGGTACGGCGGGGCCAAACCCTGGGCATCGTGGGCGAGTCGGGTTCCGGCAAATCGGTGACCTCCCTGGCCGTCATGGGGCTGGTGCCCGAGCCGCCGGGCCGGGTGGTAGGGGGCGAAATTTGGTTCAACCCTGGGAATGGCTCCAAAGTAGATCTTTGTACCCTACCAGAACGGCAGCGGCAAGGCTACCGGGGCGGTCAGATCTCGATGATCTTTCAGGAACCCATGAGTTCCCTCAATCCGGTCTATACCGTGGGCTTTCAAATGGTGGAGGCGATTCGCCAGCACCAAACCATTATCCCAGAGGAGGCCCGCGCCCAGGCCGTGGCCCGACTTCAGGAGGTGAAGCTGTTGCCCACCGATGCTAACCTGCGGGCGGAAGTGCTGGCCATCTCCCCCGGCATTAAAGAAGGCGACCTACGGTTGGAAATCACCCGTCGTCAGCAGGCCATGCTCAACCGCTACCCCCACGAGCTGTCGGGGGGGCAAATTCAGCGGGTGATGATCGCCATGGCAATCTCCTGCAACCCCGCCCTGTTAATTGCCGACGAACCCACCACCGCCCTGGATGTGACGGTGCAGGCCACCATCCTTGACCTGCTGCGGGAGTTGCGAGATCGCCGGGGCATGTCCCTCATGTTTATTACCCACGACCTGGGCATTATCGCCGAAATTGCCGACCAAGTAGCGGTCATGTACCAGGGCGAAATTGTCGAAACCGGGCCGGTGTGGGAGATTTTCTCTAACCCCCAGCACCCCTATACCAAGGGGTTGCTGGCCTGCCGCCCCCGGCCCGACCAACGGGCCCAGTGGCTGCCCACCGTGGCCGACTTTATGACCGTAGCCAGCCCCAACGGGTCGGCCCCGGTGCTGCAGGAAAAGGTGATGGATGAGGCTGCCCTGGCCCGGTTTGCATCGCTAAGCGACGCAGATCTGGCGACCCGCGCCAAGGCCCTAGCGGCCAGCGGCCCCCTGCTGGCGGTGGAAAATTTGCGGGTGGGCTACCCGGTGCGGGGGGTATTTGGCCAGACCCGCCACCACGTCATGGCGGTCAACGACGTGTCGTTTCAAATTCAAAAGGGCGAAACCTTTGGCCTGGTGGGCGAGTCAGGCTGCGGCAAAACCACCCTGGGGCGGGCACTGCTGCGGCTGGTGCCCACCCTGGGCGGACGGATCTGGTTTGAGGGCCGCGACGTGCTGGCCCAAACCCCGGGTCAGCTGCGTCAGCTGCGCCGCGACATGCAGATCGTGTTTCAGGATCCCTTTAGCTCCCTAGACCCCCGCATGACCATTGGGGCCGCCATCGCCGAACCGCTCAAAATTCACGGCGTGATTAAGAGCAAGCGCAACCGGCAGGAGCGGGTCGCCTACCTGCTGGAGCGCGTGGGCCTTAACCCTAACTGCCAAAACCGCTACCCCCACGAATTTTCGGGCGGACAGCGCCAGCGGGTTTGCATCGCCCGCGCCCTGGCCCTGAATCCCAAGTTCATTATCTGCGACGAGTCAGTGTCGGCCCTGGATGTGTCCGTCCAGGCCCAGGTGCTCAACCTGCTGAAGGAAATTCAGGGGGAGTTTGGCCTCACCTACATCTTTATTTCCCACGATCTGGCGGTGGTGAAGTTTATGAGCGATCGGATCATGGTCATGAACCAGGGCCAGGTGGAGGAAATCGGCCCCGCCGAAGCCATCTACCGCCAGCCCCAGCGCCCTTATACCCAGCAGCTGATTAAGGCAATTCCGGTGGGCAGTCTAGAACGCATTCGAGAACTCCAGGCCAGTCGCGCCCTGGCGAGTTGAGGCATAACGGGGATCTCCCTAGCCATGGGCGCCCCCGTTGCTAGGAACCGGTAACCTTGTCAGAATAAAAAAAGTTAATTGTTGACGCTATCAGCCGTTACCCCATGAGCACTTTGACCATTCTGGGTCTTTTTGGCCTGGTTCTGGTGGCCGGTGCGGCCACCTATTTAGCCACGGCCCGGCGGTATCAGTCCGCCGACTCGGTGGCCAACGCCTACGACCAGTGGACCGAGGACGGCATTTTAGAATTTTACTGGGGCGAGCACATTCACCTGGGGCACTACGGCTCGCCGCCGCGCCGGAAAGACTTTTTGACCGCTAAGGCCGACTTTGTGCACGAAATGGTGCGCTGGGGCGGGCTCGACCGCCTGCCGCCGGGCTCGACGCTTTTAGACGTGGGCTGCGGCATCGGCGGCAGCAGCCGGATTTTGGCCCGCGACTACGGCTTTGCGGTCACCGGCATTACCATTAGCCCCCAGCAGGTGAGCCGGGCGCAGCAGCTGACCCCGCCGGGGCTCAGCGCCCGGTTTTTGGTGGATGATGCCATGGCCCTGTCCTTCCCCGATGCAAGTTTTGACGTGGTGTGGTCGATTGAGGCGGGCCCCCACATGCCCGACAAGGCCGTTTTTGCCAAAGAGCTGCTGCGGGTGCTCAAGCCCGGCGGAGTGCTGGTGGTGGCCGACTGGAACCAGCGCGACGACCGCCAAACTCCCCTGAACATTTGGGAAAAGCCGGTCATGCAGCAGCTCTTAGACCAATGGTCGCACCCGGCCTTTGCCAGCATCGAGGGCTTTGCGGAACTGCTAGAGGCCACCGGCTGGGTCGAGGGGCCGGTGGTGACTGCCGACTGGTCGAAAGAAACACTGCCCTCCTGGCTCGACTCGATCTGGCAGGGGGTGGCCCGCCCGGCGGGGCTGGTGAAGTTTGGTGTAGCGGGATTTGTTAAGTCGCTGCGCGAAGTGCCTACGCTACTGCTGATGCGCCTGGCCTTTGGCACGGGGCTATGTCGATTTGGCATGTTTCGCGCCGTGCGGGCTAGGTCGTAACGGATCATATCGCCCGACCGAATGCATAGCGATTGATGACAAGTCAATGACAGCATCATGCCGCCAAATAGACTTGAAAAAGCAAATGATTTTGCACGCCGAGCGCTTGATTTTTGTTCGCAGCGCTAGGTGCTTTCATTTAATCTAGCGTTCAACGCTCACGCCATCAAACGGACTGACTTCAGGAATGTTGATGGAAATAGTCTGGGCCTCTGGCGGCGGGGCAGGAAACTTAAACCAGGCGATCTCTGCGTTGTCGTAAATACTGATGTAAACATCATCACCGCCAGAGTCTTTTGGAGAGGCCAACCAAGCTCCTGACTCGTCTTGAACGACACCATAACGCTTTGAAGTAGCATCGTCGATGTAGCTAACTTCCTCAATGGAGTATCTAGTCGCTAGCCTTTCGCTAGGCATACTGCGATAGCGCAGCGTAACCGTTATGATGTCTCCGGTTACCTTGGCCGCCATCAAATCTACCTCAGAGTTTTTCGGCCCGTACTGCGTCTGAGCGGGTTCAGAGGCCAGCCTAGGTTGCAGATCAGTTTCTGAGTCTGTCTCTATTTCGTCCTCTACTTTGTCTCGCTGAACCGTGTCTTGAGTGGAGGGTTCGTCTTGAACCGCAGAGTCTGGGGGTGCAATTTCAGTCGTTTGCGGCTGGCTTACGGCATCAGGTTCTTGAGCGGGCTGACAGCCATTTATCACTAACGCGGCAGCAATTGCTATGAAAACAAATGCCCAGTATTCGAGTTTGATAAAAAACATAGCGTGTCGCTTTCGTAAGGTAACAGTTTCACCCGTGGTTTGATCGACTAGCTGGCGGGGCGGGGCTCGGTTAAGACGATGACCAACCAGCCAAACAATGGGCGAGGCGATCAGCAAACCCAGGGCAAGAAGCCATTCGTTGTTTTGCTGATCAGCGCCTTCACCGAATACGAATTTGGCCAGTAGTTCAATTAGTACAACTGCGATCGCTGGAATGATGATGGCGAGAATTCCCCAGCCGCTCCAGATAATAGCAAGTAACATAGTCTCCCTCCATAAATCTTTCTCTCCGTAAGAAAAATGGAATTCAGCTAGCTTACCGACTAGCAGTTACCATGCTGAGCTTTGGGTTAGATCTTTGCAAGAGCCTACTCCGACGACATACCCTATCTCAAAATAACAACTTCAACCCGACGGTTTTTAGCACGTCCCGCTGGGTCATCTGCACCTCCGGGCAGTTCATTATTAGCCACTGGTTTAGTTTCACCGTAGCCGATTGTCTGTAGGCGATTTGAGCTAATTCCTCCCTTTTCTATTAGCCACGCCCCTACCGACTCAGTCCGACGCTGAGAAAGCTCCATATTGTAGTTGTCTGCCCCCTTTGAGTCGGTGTGACCGTTGATCTGAACCCTTTCGCTGTCGGTACTGCCAATCAGACGCGCTAGTTTTTCCAAGGTCGGAACGGCATCCTGCCGAATATCGGCTTTATCAAAGTCAAAAAGCACATCAGATGGAAGATCAATAATGATTTCTGTCTCCGTGATTTGTCCGCCTAAGTCGGTTACTAGCCCACTCAAGTCACTAACCCGAGCGGTCAAAGCGCTACCGGTGCTGGTCTGAAGAGAGCCAGCCGACGTTAAATCGCTGGCCGCGGCTTGGGTAGACGGTTCGGGGAGCTCATTCTGATTAACTGCCTGCTCTGAATCTGCTTGTTCTAATGGCGAACCTTCCTGACTTAAACCAGCGTTTGGCGAACTTTCAACGTTTGGCGAACTTTCCTGACTTGAGCTAACGTTCGGAGAGATGGTCGGGGCTGCTTGGTCATCACTCGCACAGGCTGCAATGGCCAAGCAAGCACTCAATGCAATTAGGGAACTTTTCTGCTTCATAGCTCTTTACGCCGCAGTCAGTAGTTTTTGCCAAACTTCGTTAAAAAAGTACCTATAGATTTTCAGAGCACCCGCACCAACTGTACCTAATTTATCAATCTGAAACGGCGACTATTCTCCAACCATTGGGTAGAGTTTTAGATATGTGGATGAGGCGGTCAAATGGCTTGACCCAATCCGGCGTGGGTAAGCTCCCCATGCATCATTTCATCCCATTCGGCATCGTCAATCCGCACGACGGCTACCGAGATCCCTGGGGAAGATACACCCTCCGGCACTGATCGGTTAATTAACCCCAGATAGGAACTTTTTTTAAATTCCTCAATGACCGTCGTAGGACTCATGTGAAGAACTTGGGCTGAATCGCGTATGCTACTTATGATATAAGACGGCACCGGTAGCGCTATGTTCCCTCTGGCGGCCATGGTTGACCCCGTTACGGCCGCTACATTGAGGACCAAGAACGAGCTCTAGTGTTATGCAAAATTCGTTCGTCAATGTGTGAGTTTAGTCCAGCCTGACGTATGGGGTTTATCTACGGTCAATCTAGAGTTAATTCCTGCGCCCAGCCCAGCGACGCCTCAACTATCTCCAAAAACCTGTCTACCTCAGGCCAGTTAGTCACGCATGCCGGATGATAAGCGAGCTACCCCCAGTCATCCCTCACATTTGCGACCCCGACAGAGTTGGGGAACGCAGTCGGGTCAAACAGGCTGACATCGTTGGGGCCATGGGCAGGTAGTGGGTCAGGCTATGCACCCACCCCGCCGACCGCCCGATTACCATCACCACCGGCATGGCAGCGGCCCGTAGCCGTTCATAGATTCTACACCTTAGGATTCCTATACTGTCCGGGCTGATTGGCGATACGCTTGAAGAAGCGGGGCAGCTCTGACGAGTCTACGCCGCCAGCTTGAAGGCTTGAGGTTGAGGCCAGAGTCCTCCCCTGACGGACGGCTGCCAAAATAGTTCTGGAGAGCCTACTACTTCCTAATTTTGAATCTATGCGCGATCCCCTCCCTTCCTGGAACGACGGCGCTGCTAAGCAGGCGATTCTCGATTTTGTGGCCCAGGTCACTACGGCCAACAGCCCCACCTTTATGCCCCCTGCCGATCGCATCGCCGTTTTCGACAACGACGGCACCCTCTGGTGCGAGCACCCCATGTATGGGCAGGCATTTTTTGTCTTTGACCGCATCAAAACCCTGGCCCCCCAGCACCCCGAGTGGCAAACCCAGGAACCCTTTGCCTCAGTACTGAAGGGCGATCTGAAAGCGGCCCTGGCCGGGGGTGAGCACGCGCTGGTAGAACTGGTGATGGCAACCCACGCGGGCATGACCACCGACGAGTTTACGACGATCGTCAGGAATTGGCTGGCGACGGCCAAGCACCCCACCACCCAAAAGCCGTTTACTGAAATGGTGTATCAGCCGATGGTGGAGCTGTTGACCTACCTGCGATCGCACGACTTCAAGACCTTCATCGTCTCCGGCGGCGGTGTAGAATTCATGCGCCCCTGGGCAGAGCGGGTCTACGGTATTCCTCCCGAGCAGGTGATTGGCAGCAGCATCAAAACCCGGTTTGAGGTGCGCGAGGGTAAACCCGTGATTCTGCGCCTGCCGGAGCTGCTGTTCTTTGACGACAAAGACGGCAAACCCGCCGCCATTCAGCACTACATTGGCCGTCGACCGATCGCCGCCTTTGGCAACTCCGATGGCGATCTGCAAATGTTGCAGTGGACGAGCGCCGGGGCCGGGGCCAGCCTGGGGCTGATCGTGCGGCACACCGACGGCGATCGCGAATTTGCCTACGACAAATCGGCCATGGGCAGCCTAGAGCAAGCCCTGCTGGAAGCCCCCCAGCAAGGTTGGGTGGTGGTGGATATGCAACAGGACTGGAACCGCATTTTTGTTTGGCAGTAGACTCAGACCATCGCACGTTATCTCAGGGAGATGCCCCATGGCGTGATCGCCCCTACCCACCCCAGCTACCGCCAAGCCCCCGGTCGCCCCCCCGCCAAAGCCACGGTGACGATCCCAACTACCAGGACTTAATCCGTTTTGAGTTTTGAGTTGACCGCTCAACTCAAAACGTCACCCCGCATTCCTTAGCAAAGCCTGCCATGACCCCAGAAGCTCCCCTGCCCCGTCTCCCCCGGCTCACCGCACCGAAGGCCGCCGCCATTGCGGGGATTATGTTTTCGGTGTTATTTATCACCAGTTTGGTGCTCTTTTTAGTGGCCCTCCCCGCCAAAACGGCTAACGCAGCGGTGTTTAACGCCCATTGGCAGACGCTGATGTTAGGGCTAAACCTGATCCCCTTTGCGGGGATTGCCTTTCTCTGGTTTATGGGAGTGGTGCGCGATCGCCTGGGCCGCAACGAAGACCAGTTCTTTTCGACGGTGTTTTTTGGCAGCGGGCTGTTATTTATCGCCATGCTGTTTACCAGTGCGGGGGCGGCGGGCAGCTTGCTGACGCTCTATGCCAACGAGCCCAACCCAGCGATTGCGGCCAGCTACTATGCCATCGGTCGGGCTTTTGCCCAGGAGATCATGATTACCTATGCCATTAGGGTGGCCGGGGTGTTTATGATTTCGACTGCGACTCTGTTTTTGCGCACTGGGGTGCTGCCCCGCTGGCTATCGTTTTTGGGCTATGGTCTGGCGCTGACCATGCTATTTCGGGTGGGCCACATTGATCGGTTGGGCTGGGTGGCGCTGTTTTTTCCCCTGTGGATCCTGCTGATTAGCGTCTACGTGTTGATCGACAACTATGGCCGCAAGGTAAAGGCTACGCTCTAAGAATGGCCCCAACCCACCGTTCTAAGGGTGACATCTTTGGCTACAGTTGTGATTTTTCTGACTAGCCCATGCACATCCTCACCACCTGGATTCGCCCCTAGGCCGCCTGGGCGGCCTGGTTTTCTAGCCGGATCTCAGGTATACAGGTTGAGCCAAGCATGACTCCAGCGCCCGGAATTTCAAGGCCAGCTAGACGTCCGCCTACCACCAGGCTCAGGGCAACTTTCTTGATGAGTTTTACCGCCTGATATCTCTGCGGCCTGTCCACTTGACGGCTGTAAACCCATCAATGCCCAGGCCACAGCTAAGGATCAAGAATTAAATAACGTAGGATAGTCGTCCCGGCTGTCCATGGTCGGGCAGGATGCCTAACCTACAAAACTTGGGTTTTATTTAAGCCTCATTCCTAATTTGGCCCCAGGGACGATACTAGAGCGGTACAATCGATCGCTGGCAGGTGGGGCAAATGCCGTGAATGAGCAGTTGACAGTCGAGCAGCTGGTAGCCTGACTTATCAGCGGTTTTGGCCCCGACCTTAAGCACCGAATCGTGCTTAAACTCAATGGTTTTGTTGCAGCGCACGCAGATCAGATGGTGATGGTGGTGGGGGGCGGGCTGGTTAATTTCGTAGCGTTTTTGGCCCTCCGCCAGCTCTAGCTCGCGCAAAATGCCCATCCGAGCCATCAGCTTCAAGTTGCGGTAAATGGTCGATAAGCTGATTGGCTCCCCTTCTTTGCCCAGAAGATCGCAGAGGTCTTCAGCACTGAGATGGGTGCCTTCGGGCAGGTTTTGAAAGGTTTTGAGCATGGTTTCCCGTTGGGGAGTCATGCGCCAGCCGCGCTCGTTGAGCTCGGCTTTGAGGGCAGATGGAGTATATGCAGCCACAGCCAAGTCCTCCCCGGGAAATTTCAATAATCTGCGCTTAATGAGAATTATAGCGAATCCCCAGGAACATTTGCAATAGCTTTTTGCTATTGAGAACTACTCCGAAGACGAGCTATGACTGGGCGGGGCCAAAACCGCTGTAGCGGCGGTTACAATCGCCAGGGCAGCTAGGGGGGCCGTCACCGCCCTGAGAATGTGTGGCCCCAGGGTGACCAGCCTAAATCCAGCCTGCTGGGCGGCGACTAGCTCAGCCTCAGTCCATCCCCCTTCGGGGCCAATGGCTAAAACAATCGGTGCCCCTGGGTCGCCCCGCTGGGCCACCGTTAGCAGGTGCGGCACCCGATGCCGGGCTACACACAGCCAGCGCCGCCCGGTAGGCGGCGGCTGCAGGTAGGTTGACCAGGGCAGGGGGGGCAAAATTTGGGGCAACCGCAGCCGCTCACACTGCTCCGTGGCTTCGGCGGCAATCCGCTGCCAGCGGTCGAGCTTTTTGAGATTGGGGGCGGACAGGGTACGTTCGGTGATCACCGGCTGTAGGGTGGTTACCCCTAGCTCCGTGGCCTGCCGCACCACCGCATCAAACCCGTTACCCTTGGGCAGAGCCATAACCAGGGTAATGGTGGGTGCGGTAACAGCCTGGGCCAGCCTTGGACGAGCGGATACCGTCGCCGTGCCGGGGCTGGTAAGTTCTGCCATCCACTGGTCGCCGCTGCCGTCTAGGGCCAGAAACCGAGCCCCGGTGGTTAGACGCAGCACGCGGTAGAGGTAGTGCTGCTGCTCTGGGGTAAGCCTAAGTTGGTCACCCATGACCTGCTCAGGGCTAACGATTAAACGCTGTAACGACATAGGCCCAGGGGCGGTGGGGGATATGTCTTATTCAACCACTGCAAGGGGGCCGTAGCGATCACCCAGAGGCTGCAACCCGAGGACATAACCAGAAGTTATCACCAGGGGCTAGCGGTCAAAACTTCAAAGACCCCTGCCCAATAGGGCAGGAGCCTTCAAAATAATCAATTCGGTATAGAGGATTTGCTATAGGAACCTTGCGGCTCACCCTCACTGTAGAGAATCAAACGTAAAGAAGTAATAAGTGAACTATAAGGTTTTTATAAACTTTTCAGTGTTTTTTCTTAGCTAGCCCATGCCCCATGGGTTGGGCCGCCTCAAGCCACGGGGCGGAGGAATTCAAAAACCCGCGCTAAAATTCCCTCGAGCCGGTGGTTCTGGGCGTACTTTTGCTTGGTGAGCTGGAGGGCGGCCTTGCTGTTGACCACGGCGACGGCTTCAGGCTCTTCTTTGGGCAGGAGATGATTGTGGCTGGCGATGGTGGTACCCTCGGTGCCCAGGCGGGCAAAGGCCTGTCCTAGCTCGCAGCCAATCGGGCCACCGCCAATCATCCCAGCGACGCGGGTTGCTGCTGGAGTGAAAAGACCGTGAGGTTAGTTAAGTAGCCTACCGCTTGCAGCTTATCAATCGGGGACAGCGCCGGTCGGGAACCGGTGGCGATGATGTAGCTGCGAGCCTTGAGTGTGCGACCATTGACCGTAAAGGTGCGCCCATCGGTGAACTGCCCCTGGCCGTAAATCACCTCTACCCCAAGCGACTCAAACCGCTCGGTAGAATCGTGCACCTGAATGGTGTCGATGACCTGCCTGACATGGCCAAGGGCGGCCTGAAGATCGATCCGCTCCAGGCGGGAGTGAATGCCCAGGCGCTCGCCACCGACAACCTCTTGGGCTACCCGCGAGGGTTGGATCAGCGACTTGCTAGGTACGCAGCCATAGTGCAGACAAACGATGCTTTTACCGTACCAGCACGCCGGTTTCTCGCTGAATGGGGACAATATCCAGAACATCGAGCTGGGCGCAGTACTGGAGGTCGGCTTCGTTATCCAGCCCCAGAAGGCGCTGGCCGTGGCTGGAATAGTGCATCAGGTCGAGCAGCTGGCCCTGCCACTGGAGGTAGAGGCTCACCGCCGCGATCGCGGCATCGTTACCGGCCAGGTCTTTGAACGTTAGCCCGGTGGCGACAATCACGCCGTGAATAATCGCCCCAGCGCAGACCGTATCTTCTAGGGAATAGGTACCCTCCCAGCCCGACCCGACCAGCCACACCGTGGCAGGGTCGCGCGCCAGCAGAAAATTGACCACCGCCTGGCGGGTGGTGAGGGCGGCGGTAATCACCATCGGGGCGTGCTCGATGCGCTTGAGGCAGCGGGTGCCATTGGTGGTGGTCATAAACAGTCGCTTACCCGCAGACTGCTCAGCGGAATGATCCAGCGGCGAGTTGCCGAGGTCAAACCCCTCCACCTTCGCGCCCCCCCGCTCCCCCGCCCGCAGCCGCTGGTCATCGGGCCAGGACGCGCTCACGGTCAGCAACTCATCAATGGCGCTAAACACCTGAATGGCCTCGGCTCTGGCCTCCAGGGCCGCGGCCATGGTTGAGGTCGCCCGCAGCACGTCAATGGCGATGGCACAGTCTGGGGTAGCCCCATCGGGAACTTCTTCGGGGGTGTGATACAGAAATAGCTTCACGGTGGAGTCTCAACTAAATACGAGGGTCGCCAAGATTTTACTCTATAGGAAGAGGTTCTCTAGTTTTGTCTTTTGTAGCCTGAGGATTGACGCAGTCAACGTCGGGAATCAGATGTCTGGCCGAATCCAAATTTTACCCGCCCTCCGGGGCTGAAACCAAAGGTTAGAAGCCGATGTCCTGAAGTCCTAGGAGCCGATCCGTCCCCCCTGCTTCAGGTGGGATAGGCTCGGCTAGACATCACCTAAAGATTCTGTCATACCAAATCCAAGTCCCATCCGCCCGCTTCCCAAAAGGCCAACCCGGCGGGGCGTTGGCGCAGCCTAGCCAGAGGCTTTATGCCATTCGCCCGGCTGAATCGGGGATAGCCAAACAGGATTGAGGATAAAGCCCAAAAAAGGGAGCACCTGACGGCACTCCCTGGCTGTGATTCTGCCGTTAAGCAAAACGCTGAATTAGGGTAGCCACTCCAGCACTGCCTCGGCCTTGGTGTTGGTGTGGCGCGAAGGGGTCTCGCGGTCAAAGGTCATATGTACCGAGCGGGTCTGTTCGCCATCGGCGGCTACGGCCAAAATCGGGTAGTCAATATTGCCGTCCTGGAAGGACATTTGGAACCGGAAAGTACCATCGGGGTTGAGCTTAATGGGCTGCCCCCCGATGGTCACGGTGGCGTCGGGCTCCGTGGCGCCGTAGACAATCAGCTCGGCGTCGGCCACCAGCCAAAACTGACGCGGACGTATAGGGGGAGCCGACGCCGAGAACCCTACCCCCGACATGGTTAGCCCCGATACATTGAGCCCCGATACATTGAGCCCCGATACATTGAGCCCCGACATATTCAACCCGGTCATCGTTACCCCCGACATCGTGGGCACCGCCCACAGCCCCGCCCCAGAGGGGAACACGTAGGAACTCACCACCTTCTCCGGCGCCATCGAGCCAGGCACCTGCTGCATCGACCCAAAGAGCGACCCGGCCACCCGCTGGGCTTCTGTGGACTGGGTGAGGGCAAACATATCGGCATAGATGGGGCTGCCGTTGTCGCTCACCCGCTGGCTGGGGTGCTTAAGGGTAACCAGGGTCTTACCCTTCAGGTCGGCCTGCCAGCCCACGGTCATAAAGTGGTCTTCGATCCAGTCGGAGGGGTAGACCGGCGGAATGTGCACCGGCAAGGAGCGGGCCAGCACCAGCCAGCGGCCATCGATGCAGAGGTAGCCGATTTCGGCTACGTAGTCGCGATCGCTAACCGGAATCGGCAGATACCACTCCCGTGCCATCTCGTCGCACTCGTACTGCTGGAGGCTGTGGGGGGCCTGGTAGTTAAAGTCGACGTCGGTAACGTCGTAAAACCGCAGCGCTAGCCGGGCACCACCCTGCTGCCGCAGCGCTTCTTTGCGATCGTGGGGAATATCCCAGTAGGCATAGGCCCACTGGGGATCGCGGGGCATCAGCACGATGCGACTTTCTCCATAACCACTGGGCAGATCCGGCAGTCCGGCATCTACCGTCGCCAGCGCGGCCACCGGAGGAACGTTGGCGACGGCATACTCAGGGGCTTTGACCGCCGTGGCCATGGCCGCAGTCGGTACGGGGGCGGTGGTGCCCTGAGCCCGCTGGGCATCAATGGCCTGAATTGCTTCAATCAGCTCAACCTTGCGCATGCGGCTGTAACGCGATACCTCATATTCACTGGCCACCTTGCGGAGCTGCCGCAGGGTCATCTCTTCTAATGGGGGTCGTTGCTGAAACATGGGCCGGAGGTCTCCTTAAGAGCTTAAAGAATAGTGGGGATGCGGCTTGGCGTTTGTTAACCGCCCTAATCAGGACAGCCGTTAACGCGGGGATCGCTAATCGCAAAAATCTCGACCTGAGCGATCCCCGCTGGGCTGGGAATCGCCGACCGTAGGAGCCATCCTGGCTGGGATCAGCTCAGGAGCGCGGTCAGGGATCAATCTTTCCCCGTCAATATGCCAAAAAAGAAGGCTGGGATCAACCACCTGAAGCGGCTTTTATTGGCTATTTAGCGCAGCCACAGGGTTTCGGGGATCAAAATGTCAGGAATTTCTGACATTTTGATCCCCATAAGTACAATTACGTCAGGGTTCGCGGATATTTTGGTTCAGCGTAGGGGTCGCCGATCGGCTCTTCCGGAGGTTAACTCTCTGCTAAAGTCAATCTGTTCCCTTGACTTGTCGGCCTGAGAGCCGGTTAGCATGCCCATGACTCTCCCTGATGCGGCCCCTAGTTCATCTCCAGAGCTAGCCCCAGACTCAGCCCCAGATCCAGCCCCAGACTCAGCCCCGGTTTCCGGCAGTCGAATTATTGGCCGTCTGCTGCCCCCAGCCCTACGGCTGTGGCTGCAAACCCAGCTTGACCATATCGAGGGCCTGGATCTAACGATTGGCGGCAAAGATCGGCAAATTCTGTCGGGCTATGTGCCCCAGGTCAGCGTGGCGGCCCACAGGGCAATCTACCAGGGTCTACGGATCAGCCAGGCCCAGGTGGCGGCTAAGGATATTCGCGTCAACCTGGGCCAGGTGTTGCGCGGCAAACCCCTGCGACTGCTCCAGCCGTTTCCAGTGCAGGGAAGCCTTTGCCTGCTCCGCGAAGATGTCCAGGCCTCGCTCCGGGCACCGCTGCTGGTTCAGGGGCTACGGGATCTTTTAAATCATCTGTTGCAAACCTACCCCGACCCCGACGGCGCAATGCAGCGGTGGTTGCCGGGGCCTCAGCCCCCAACGTTGACCCAGATTCAGCTCAGCGCAGGGCAGTTGACCCTGATTTGGCAATTTCCCCAAAAGCCCGAAGAAACCCTAGCGGTAACGACAGACCTGGCCATGGAGAACGGTCGTTGGCTGTGTTTGAAGCGGCCCGTAGCCACCGTCAAGGGCCCTGACCTGATCTCTTCCCCCCTTCCCCTTGAGGAAGTAAGGTTTGACCTAGGCCCCGAAACCGATATCCAACGTCTCACCGTTTTGGATGACCGGATCGAACTGGACGGCACCGTGCGGGTTATTCCAGCGGATTGATGGGCTGGAGATCAGGGATTGAATACCTCGGATTGCATACCCAAGACGCACCTAGGGCTCGATTCAGCGTTACCTGCCGGAGATGTCCGTCATTCCCATGGGCGCTGAGCGAGGCCAGCGGCCTTAAACAGGAACCCACGGCGAGCTTAACAGGTGACAAGGGCACTCACCATCATACGGTACAAGGGTTCGAGACAATAGAGGGGCAAAAAATAGGGAGCCTCAGTGCCGC
>DAIUJR010000070.1:0-26531 GCA_036848635.1 Nodosilinea sp. CTOTU7336 | reverse complement strand
ATAAACCGTTTCGCGGGATCAGGATTGAGGTGGGTCATAGCCCAGTCAAAAATCTGCTGAGCGTCCTTGAGCTGTTTGTGGGGACATCGCCCTAAGTGAGAGGTGTTGACGCAGTATCCATTCCGCTAAGTGCCGGGAGCAACCACGGGCTCCTTGACCTCACAAAATTTCTCCCAAAGCTCAAGAATAGGTGGGGGCCGTCGGCTTAGCCTTCACTGGCTCGGCGGGCACAGTCTTATACTTTGCCAGGGTGGTATCAAAGTTGCCGGAGAGGATGTCTAGCTGAATTTGGCTGGCCTTCTGCTGGGCCACCATTCGACCTGTGGGAGTATCGGAGAGCCGCACTGAAAGGTAATGACGCTCACCGCCACAGCGAAATCGCAATTGCAAACGACCATGGGAAGCAATGACCTTCACAGTTCCTTTAGAAGCCTTGCCAGAAGGCGTTTTCGGCGTTTCGGGCGAATGCATAATAGTACACCTGCTCTTAAACCCAATTTACATCCAAAGTTGCCTAAAAGCGCCCAAGTGAAGGATATGCTTACACCCAAAACTCAGGCAGCGAAGACTATCTTGGAGGGATTGATTCACCCTAAAACCCTTGTCAAATAAGCATTCTGGCGTTTAAGCCGATGGCGGGATTTGAACCCGCGACCGCTCGATTACGAATCGGGCGGTCATATTTTTGAAAGCCTTGTAAATAGATGGTTTTAACATCTAGGCAGATTTATAAATCAGCTTTTATCTCAATCTTTATCTCAATACCGCGTCAAAAGCCTAACTTTAGGGGTGTTTGGGCATTGTTGGACATCTTTGGAGAGGTAGACAGTTCGTCTGCAAGTCGAGCTATCGATCGCATCTTTCCTTACTGCTCGGTGACGGGAAAATTTTAGATCTACCCCGATCTCTACTGAGATTATGTGAGCAGTGACCTGGTCTCGATTCAGGCGCTTCAGAGGGGGCAGCCGCAAAGGAGCCTGCCGGGCTTTAGAGGGATAGAGCGTTAGGGGCTTAAAGCTGTCGGGGTATGACTTGTCCAGCTCGGTACGGGGACAAAAGCTGTAGCGCCTGATCAAATTCAGTGGTTCGGAGGGCGAGGTCGCAGAAGGTGCGTCGCAGAAAGTCACAGCCATGGCGGAAGAGACTTTTGGCCGGGCGCTCATGGGCCTTGAGCGCAATGGGGCTCTGCTGGTGTTGCCAGAGCCCGGTTAGCATAGACCAGCAGAACGCCAACGCCAGCAGGGCTATCCACTTGCTAAGGCGTTCAGCGTGGCGGAAGTGGGTCGATTCGAGATTGAAGCCTCGGGTTTTGAGTGCGGCGAACAACGTCTCAATGCCCCATCTCAAGCGGTAATCCGCCAGCGCACTCTGAGGGCGGTGGCCGGTCGCCAAAATCAGGAGCTCACCATCCTCCAGGCGAGTGGCAACGACGTAGACACGACGGCCCCACACCCACCGCTTGCCCGACAGCACCCGCTGTTCGCCGACGGCTAGGTTGGCAAAGACTCGTTCACCCCGCTGTCGCCGTTTGCCCGAGCGAGAGCTGATGCGGTCACTGTGACGTAGCCTCAAGCGAAAAGGCATGGCCTTGGGCAACAGCAAAAAGCTACACCAGACTTGGCCCACAAACTCTCTGTCGCCGGTCAAACAGTGAATCTGGGCGTCAGGGAAGAGACGCTCAAAACGCTCCAGTAAGTCCATCCGCTCGTCGCTGCTGCTGTTGCCTCGCTTATCGAGCATCGTCCATAGCAGGGGAGAGGCCACCCCTTCGTGGACAATGCCCAGCATCAGAATGTTGAAATGGACGCTGCCGAAGCTCCAATTCGTGCGGTCTAAGCTCAACGTCCAGGGCTGGGGAATCTGACTCCAACTCACCACAGCCTGCGCAATGGCATCGAAATCTACGGCAAAGCCTCGGAAAAAGCGAGTCAGCCGTTTGTGGCTGGAGGCACTTTGAGCCCGATTGGCGAAGACTGAAGCCAGCTTGTCTAGGTTGACGGTCTCGACGCGAAACACGGCCACCAGGAAGAGCGCTACAAAGCTTAGACGGGCTCCATGCCAGGGCAGGTGGGGTCGCAGTGCCGCTTGAATTCGGGTAATCTCGTTCATGAGGGGGTCGATGCTAGGGGTGTGGTAATTTCTAGCTCACCTCCTCTCCCCTCACTTTGTCAAATGCCCGTCAGCCCTAGCTTTCGGCTATCTCCATCACTTTTGTCCTGGTACCTTGCTTGTCCAGTTCACTGTGGATGGATTGACTATCATTAGCCATGTTTTGTTTAGCAGCTTGTTTATCGATTCAAGCAATAGGCCAGGGTATTGAGGCTGGTGCTGTCGGCAAATTTACCCAGCCAGGCATTCCAGATGTTTTGTCCGGCATGGGCCTCTAGAAAACCATTGACCGTGGCCACCCACTGGGGGTCGTTGTTGGGCAAAGCCAGGCTGTAGTATTCGCAGGTGAGGGGCAGATCGGGAACCAGGGTAAGATTTTGGGTGGGCAGACCACTCTGGGCCACCTCCGCCAGGGTGAGAATGTCATCGCCCAAGAAGGCATCCAGCTGACCGGCGTTGACGGCTTGGATGGCATCGGCGCGTCCGGTAGGGCCATCGAATCGGGTGATAGTGGCAGCAGGGTAGCGCTCTTGCAGGAATTGTTCGTTGGTGGAGTTAGCTAAAACACCGACGTTGACGCCATCGAGAGACAAAGCCGGGTTCACGTTGGGGGCATTGGCGGCGGTGGTAAGAAAGTGACTGCCGGTCGCAAAGATCAGGTTGGAGAACTCAATGCCTTCAATGTCGGTACGCACGGTGTTGGGGCCGCACTCTAGATGGACCTGGCCGTCGCGCACCAGGTCGTAGCGATCGCCCAGGGTAGAGGGCAGTTCCACCAGTTCCACGGCTACGGTGCGGCCAGCTTCCTCTTGTACATAGTCGCGCAGAGCCACCGCCAGGGCTGGGCAGTAGCCTGTCCAGCCGGTTTCGCTGTCGATGTAGCCGAGGGGGGGCGCGTCGCGGCGCATGGCAATTCTGAGTTCGCCGGTACGCTCGATGGCGGCCAGAATAGACTCTGACCGGGGCGGTGCTGAGGGGGCGGGCGGGGGGATAAGGGCGACGGGAGGAGTGCCCTCGTAGAAGGTGTTGACCTATTCGGCGGTGAGGTCGGTAATCAGATCGACGGTCATGGGCTGGCCCTCGCTGATGGCCTTGGCGTAGGCGGCGGTAAGGTAAGGCAGGTACTGGGGTTGCCCTTGCAGATGGGCTCCTAAAAAGGCGGTAACCAGCGTTTTATAGTAAGTCGAGCCCACATCTCGATGCTCACCCATCAGCAGAGAGGGCACATCATCGGCCCCTTCCCCAGCGGGCTTGGAGGAAAAGTGGGTGCCGGTTTTCAGCAGGGCCAGATAGCGAGGTTCGGTGTCGAGCCAGATGAAGGGGGCAAACTGCTCAGTGACAACCGGGGCAACGATGTCAGCATTGCCCGATACCATCAGCAGCGGTAGGTCGATCTGACCCACGCTCTCAGGGCCATAGAGCCCGGCCCCCAGGTTGTGGGCCGCGATCACCGCTTTGATGCGAGGGTCGGCGAGATTGTAGTCTTTGGGGGGCAAAAACCGGGCGCGGCATTCGAGGTAGAGGGCAAAGTTAAGGATCAGGGTATTGCGATCGCAGATTTCCGCCAGGCGAGCTTGGTCAATGGTCGCCCCCGCCAGGGCCATCACCGTAGAGCTGCCCAGGGAGTCGCCAATCGCCGCAATCTGGGTCAGGTCAAGCTGGGCTGCCCACTCGGGCGACTGGGCCACCAGCTGCTCTAGTTCGTCAATTAAAAACGAAATTTCCTGGGGTCGATTGACAAACTCAATTGGGCTGAGCAGGGTATTGAGCCGCCCGCCCAAAAACGACTCTCGATAGCTGAGGTTGCTGCCCACATGGTCGGGGGCCATGACCACATAGCCGTGGGAGGCCAGGTGCTGATTGAGAAAAATAAAGTCTTCTTTGACGGCCCCAAAGCCGTGGGACACAATGGCGATCGGGGCGGGGCCAGACCTGCCCTCCGGCAAGTACACATCGACATCAAAGTCGTAGTTGACCGTCAGCCCCTGGCCGGTCTGCCGCAGGGCCGGGTTAGTGACTGTAATGGTGCGGCGAACCACGCCGTAAGGGCCAGGCTGCGATAGATCTGGCAGGGCTGCAGGGGTGATCTGCGGTTGGCTAGCGGCTTCTGCCACCGCCTGCTCAAGAATGGCCCGCACCGCCGCCCGGTTGTAGCCCGCGTAAATGGCCAGTTCTCGGTGCAACTCCGCTAGCCCATCTAAGCTCACCTCGATAGATTGGCCAGGAAACGCGCGCATCATGTCGATCAGCGTCCAGCCCTCGGGGTCGGCCTGGGCGGCGGCGTTGATCACCGCCGCCCGCAGGGCGTAGAAGCCGTTTTCGCCGGGTACCGACTGCAAAATTTTGCCCACGTTGGTGATAGCATCGCGACCCAGGGGCGAGTAGCTGAGATGGCTGACGGTGACCACATCCAACGGTAGCCGCTGTTGCAAAATCGTCTGTAGGGTTGACAGCTGTTCGTCGTTTAAGAACCGGGCGTAGAGCTTAAAGCTTTTGGTCACTTCGCCGGTTTCAGCAAAGGTTTCTAAATCGTCAATGTTGAGGGTGAAAACAAATGGCCCGGTGGCTCGAACGCTAATCTGTTCAGCGCTATGGGCGGCCTGGGGGCGAATTAGACCTGCTCCTAGGCCCAGGGCGGTGGCCCCAATCACAGACGCCAGAGCACCAAACAACAAACGTCTCGATTGGGGCATAGAAGAGTGCATCGCGTTTAAACCAAGGATGTCGCTTACTCTATGCGCTTTCTATAAGGAATTTCTAACCAACGGCGTCTGGTTTGAAATTTAAACGTTTTACCCAGGGGTCATGCTTTGGCATCTGCGGGGGCCGCCATCTCGTGAATCAACGGCCTGGTGAGTCAGACTTAGGCTCGCCCCAGGCGATTTTTTCGATTTGCTGCCACAGGGTGAGGGGGTTGAAGGGTTTGGTAATGACTCCAGCAATGCCCATCTGGGCAAACTGGCGGCGATCGCGGGGCAGCACCCGCGCTGTTAGCAAAATCACCGGAATCTTTGCTGTAGATGGCTCAGCCCGCAGTGTTTCAAAGCACTGGTAGCCGTCCATGTCGGGCATCGAAATATCGAGCAGCACCAGGTCAGGCTGCTCGGTTTTTACCAACTCCAACCCGGCCAGGGCGGTCGCTGCCGTGCTGACCTGCCACCCGGCGTACTTGAGCAAGGCAACTTGGATTACCGTTCTCAAATCAGCTTCATCATCAATGACTACAATCCGTTTTGTCATGGCTTAGGGGTCATGGCTTAGGGGTCATGGCTTAGGGGGTTACGTTTTTGACGCGGCGGCGGGTTAGATATTGGTTAATGCGGGTTAGCAGCATGGCTTCGGGGATGGGTTTAGACAGCACCTCATCGGCCCCGGCGGCGAAGGCTTGCTGAATTGAGTCTGCATCGGTGTGGACTGTAATCACCAGAATGGGCAGGTCTCGGTACTGGGCATCTTGGCGAATGGTTTTGCAGAGTTCAAGGCCGTTACAGCCGGGCATGGCTAAATCGAGTAGCAGCAGGGCTGGGTTGATGGCCTTGAGCAGCGGCCAAAAATTACTGGGATTCAGTAAGCAGGTGGTCTGCACCCCCTGGGCCAAGAGCAACCCGCTCAGGGTTTTGAGGATCATGGGGTCATCATCCACGATGATGGCGGTGGCGGTATGGGGCTGAGTTTCGGCTAGCACTTGGCTAACAATGGCCAGCAACGCCATGGCCTGGATCGGTTTGGCGATAAACCGCTGCACTCGATAGGGCGTAATCGCCGTTCGTTCGCTCAGGCTATCGCGATCGGCTAGCACCAGCACCGGCAGGTCGGGAAAGTCGGTGGTCAGATCCGCTAAAAAGGTCAGGGTTGCAGCCCTGGGAACTGTTGCCCCCAAATTGACGACGATCGCATCAGGGATCTGATTGGCCAGCCGGTGGTGGGCGGTGGCGAGATCGGGGGCAATTTGCACCGTAAAGGCTAGATCATGGGCCACGGCAGCCAGGTCATGGGTAAACCCCTCATCCCCATCCACAATCAGAATGTGCTGGGTGGCGTCGCTGGGCTCTCGGTCGGGCTCAAAACTGGGCGGTTGGCTCAGCCGCTGCCTGAGGGTAGCGAGCAACCGGGCCAACGGCTGGGCCTGCTCTGGCCCAAGGGGAAAGGGTTCGCTCAGCAGGTGCTCGATCGCCCGCAGGGTGTCTGACCCCAGGCTATAGCCAAAGGTGCCCAGGCTGCCGGTCAAACGATGGGCGATCGCCCTGGCCTCGGCCTGGAGGTCAGCGGTTAACTGCCCCTGGCTAAGGGCGGCTTGGGCGGACTCCAGCACGGCCAAATGATGGTTCAGATTAGCCTGAAACTGCTCGGCCACCTGCTCCAGGGTGGGCGGCGGTGCGGCGGGGTCGGGGGGCTCTGGCAGCCCGGCCTCTAATGGAGCGACAGGCAGCGGGGATACAGGCGGCTCTGGCGCTGACGAGGTGTTAGGGGGCGATTTGAGGCGATAGCCTGACCCGTGCAGGGTTTCAACGGGGTCGGCGGGCAACCCGGCCCGTCTCAGCTTTTGGCGCAGGTCTTTGACTAAGTTAGTGACCGTGGGCTCTGCGGGGGCTTCGTCGATGGTCCACAGCTTGTCGATAATAGCACTGCGGCTAAAGAGGCGCTTGGGGTTGCGCAGCAAGAGTTCAAGCAGGGCGTATTCCTTTGGGCTGAGGACGACCTCTTGCTGGGCATAGGTGACATGCATGAGCACCGTATCAAACACCAGTTCGCCCCAGGTGAGCGCATTGGTAGCCACGGCGGGGGTCTGGCGACGCTGCAATGCCCTGAGCCGGGCGAGCAGCTGCTGGGGGTCAAAGGGTTTGGTTACATAGTCGTCGGCCCCGGCGTCGAGCCCGGTAACCACGGCCTCGGTAGATGACTGGGCGGTCAACATCATAATGGGGGTGGCACAGCCCCGCTGGCGCAGCTGGCGGCAGACGGTGATGCCATCGAGCTTGGGCAAGGTCACATCGAGCAAAATGATGTCGTAGTCCCACTCGTCCACCAGGGCGAGGCCCATTTCGCCGTCGGTGGCGAGATCGACAACGCAGTTGTGTTTTGCCAGCGTGGCCGAGAGCAGGCTGGCAATGTCTTGATCATCTTCGATGATGAGCACTTTCATCGCTAGCTCTCCCCGGTAGCTAAGGACAGGGTGAAGTAGAAGGTGCTGCCTGGCCCTGGCCCACTGTCAGCCCAAATCTGGCCCCCGTGCTGCTCCACAATCGTTTTACAAATGGCCAAGCCCAGGCCGGTACCGCCTTTTTGGCGCGAATCGAGGGCGTCAACCTGATGAAAGCGATCGAAAATGCTCTCTAGCTGGTCGGCAGGAATGCCTCGACCCTGGTCGGCGACGGCGATCTCGATCGCGCCATCACGCCCCAGTTCCCTAGCTTTTACCACAACACAGCTACCCGGTTCTGAGAACTTGATGGCGTTGCTGAGCAGGTTGGTGAGGGTTTGAATGATGGCGTCGGGGTCGGCGTGAACCTGGGCAGGGCAGGGTTCCCATAGGAGGCTGACCTCGGCCTGGTTGGCGAGGGGTTGGAGGGTAGCGATGGAGTCTTGTACCAAGTCAGCGATGGGGGTGGGTTCGATATTCAGTTCAGCTTTGCCGGATTCGAGCCGTTCCAGGTCGAGCACGTCGTTGACGAGGCGCACCAGCCGTTCGGTGTTGGTTTGGGCGATGTGGAGCATTTGGGCGGCCTGGTTGGGGTCGTCATCGAAGGCACCGGCGGTGAGCATCATCAGGGCACTTTGGATGGCGGTCATGGGGGTGCGCAGCTCATGGCTGACAATGCCGATGAATTCATCTTTCAGGCGATCAATTTCGTAGCGATCGCTAATATCCTGGGCCGTACCAAAAATGCGAACCACCTGCCCAGCGGCATTTCGGGCAGTTTCGGCGCGGGATTCGACATGGCGGATGGTTTGATCGGGGCGGATAAACCGGAAGACGGCTCTGTAGGGGGTGCCCTGGGCTAGGGCGTTGGTCACCTGCTGGTTCAGAGGGTCGCGGTCTTCGGGGTGGCACATGGCCAGAAAGTCGGTATACCCAGGTGCCCCCTGGTGGCCGGGTAGTCCGGCGATCTCAAACAGTTGGTCTGACCAGGTCATTGCGCCGGTTTCGGCGTTGAGATCCCAGTGGCCCAGGTTGGCGATCGCCTGGGCGGCGGTCAGGCGGGCTTCGCTCTGGCGCAGGGCGGCTTCGGTCTGGCGGTGCTCCTGGAGCTCGGCCTGGAGCTGGTGGTAAAGGTCAGATTGGTAGATGGCGATCGCCAGCTGGTTGCTAATCTGCTGCAAAAACTCAGCCTCGGCCGGTTGCCACTGGCGGGGGAATTGGCAGGCATGCACCATGAGCAGTCCCCAAAGTCGAGGTTTGTGGCCATTCCCCTCGCTACCACGGGGGTAGAGAATAGGAGCGACCATTTCGGTCTGCACCCCCAGGGTTTGCACGAACGGCGATAGGCAGCCGTTGGCATCGATTGTGGGGTAGATGCCAGGACGACCCTGAAGACAGTTTTCGTAGCAGGCTTTGAGGTCGCAGTCGGGTGTCCAAGGGAAGCTGCCAGGAATCGTGTATTGGGGATCGGTGACGGATTGAATCACGCGTACGGTGTTCTCAGGGCTGAATTTGAGAATTAGAGCCCGATCTGCCTTGAGATAGCGCTGCACCTCAGTGACCGTGGTAGAGAGAATTTCGGCTAGATCGAGGGACTGGCGAATGTGCTGGGTGATCAGAGAGAGGAGCCGCTCGGTTTCAGCCTGCGATCGCAGCGATTTTTCCATGCGCTTGCGATCGGTAATGTCTTGCCCAATGCCGATGATGCGGCCATCGCTGAGGCGAATGTGGGCCCAGGTGGTTTCGACCCGCCGCTCCTCCCGATCGAGAATCGTCAGGTCAATCCAGGTGCCGTCAGCGGTTTCCCAGTGATCCAAGGCGCGCTGGTGATCGTCAGCGGTAGGGTAGATCTGCTCTAGCCAGTCGGCCTGGCTGAGCTCTGCCATCGACCAGCCCAGGGTGTCTTCGATTGCCCGGTTGACCAAAATCAGCTCACCCCCGGCATCGTAAAAGGCCAGCATGATGGGAATGCGATCAACCAGGGTTTGCAGCATTTCCCACTGTCGGGTGAGGGCATCGGTGCGTTCCTGCACCTGGGTTGCGAGGGTGCGGTTGTAGTCAGCCAGCAGCTTTTGGGCCTGCTTGCGCTCGGTAATGTCAGAGAAAGCTGCGATCGCGTAGGCAACCTCCCCCAGGTCATTCAAAATCGGGGTGGCAATCACCTCCAGGGGCACCCGCCGTTGACCCTGGCGCAGCTCAATGTCGTCGGCGTAGGCCATTTCCCCGGCCAGGGCTTTGGCCGCCGGTAGCTCCTGAACGGGGTAGCGTTCGTCGGTGTCAGCCCGATAGATGTGAAAGTCTTCGACCATGCGATCGAGATCGGCACCGGGGGAGCCAATACCCTGAATCATCTCGGCTTTGGCGTTGGTGTAGGCAAACCGACCCGTCCTATCGAGCACCGACACCCCCACCGGAATAGCGTCTAAAAACTGCTTGACTCGCTGCTCACTCTGGCGCACCTGGGCCTCACTCTGGCGCAGTTGGCCATAGAGCTTGGCGTTATAGATAGAAATGGCCGCCTGCCCCGACAGCAGTTTGACCACCTCCAACCGTTCCACGGTGAAGGCGGCTGGAGTCAGATTGTTTTCTAAATAGACCAGACCGACGGCGATCCCCTGGTTGACCAGAGGGGCGCAGAGAACGGAGCGCAGGGAATGGGCTTGCAGGTAGGGATCGGCGGCAAACTCGTGGTTCTGGGCGGCGTCATCCAGCACGATACTGTCTCGACAGCGCAGCACGGTGTTGATCAGCGAGAGCGGCAGTTGCCCATCCAGAGGCAGGTGTTGCAGCACATCCACCGCCAGGGAAGCGGGAGGTGAATCGGCGCTCTCGGCGGAGCCCACGGCTTCAATAAACCACGCGTCTGGCTCCGCCTCTGGGGCGATCGGCAGGGCAATGCACCCCCGCTGGGCTCCGGCAATTTCCAGGAGGGTCTTCATCAACGATGACAGCAGCCGGGGCATTTCAATTTCGCTAGAAATGGCCTGGGCCGCTCGAAACACCGCCTGTAGATCCATCGCTTGCTGGAGTGTACGCTGGGAAGTCAGGCTGGTCTGGGAGATCTCGGTGGGTTGCCTGGAACTGGGCTGAAGGTTACGGGTGACCAAGCTAGGGTACTGGGCTTCGAGGTGATGGACCTTGGCGGCGGCCCCCCACAGACGGTAGGTGTAGTGGGCCTCTTGCAGATAGGTCGCGGCAATGCGATCGCGGCCCCGCTCCAGGTAAAACTGACCGGCCAGCTCAAAGGCCAGGGCCTCGTCCTGCCGGTACTGGTTGGCTTTGGCCCCGGCAATGGCCCGTTCGTAGTAGTCTTCGGCCTCCAGCGCCTGGCCCAGTCGCCGCGCTTTTTCAGCCTCGACCAGGTGTACTTTGTGCAAACCATTCATGGGCGCGTGGGCTGCCCAGAGGTGAAGCTTTTCGAGGTTGGCGTTGACCTGATCGAGGTCAGTCACATCGGCAGGCAGGGCCAGTTGCACCAGCGAATCATAGAAGCAAAAAACAGCACTGGCCACCATGCCCCCCACCGCATCTAGATACTGGCGCGACAGGTCAGCGTTTTCAGCCGCCCGGTCATACTCCCCAAACCAATAGCAGAGCATCAGTTTAGCGAGATAGCTGTGGTGTAGCTCGGTACGATTACCCTGGTGTTGAGCAAGGGGGAGAGCGGTGGTTTCGTCGTAGGCTGGCCCGATTAACTGAGTCGGCTGGTGAGCCTGACCAACCAAATTAAGCGTCGATTGCAGCCACACCGACGCCCAGCCCAGCGCCACATCTTGACGAATTTGGCGAATGGCTTCGACATAGCCCTGCATCGGTTCTATCACATCGCTCAGGGGTTCCCCACTAAAGTAAAGATGGGTGATGAGGTGGAACAAGGCATAGCCAGCGTACTCAAAGTCCCCGGTGGCAATGCCGCTGTCATAGCCCGCTAGTAGAATTGAGCGACTGTTCCGCAGGGGCTCCCGCCAAAAAATGACATGCCCGCCCACGACGTTAAACACCTTGGCCTGAAACTGGTGGGCCTGGAGCTGGGTCACCAGTTGCGAGGCCAATTGACCAAACCGATAGCCCGTCTCAATCTGGCCAAGAATACCGCAGTTAAACGACGCATAACCGACATAACCGATGGTTGAGCCCTGGGCATGGCCGTACTGCAACGACAGCTCTATGATCTTCAGCAAAATCAGGGGCAGCAAATTTGGGGTTGAAATGTAGGCGGCACTGGCGATTTTAGCTAATACCTGCACCGCCGCCAGGGCCACGGCATCCTGCATGGTTGGCAGCTTCAGCAACTCCTCTGAGTTGCGGTCAGCCAGGAGGGTGTTGAGATGCAGTAATGCTCCCTGGGCCTCATCGACGGTCGGGTACTGGGGCAGGTAAATTTCCAGCGCCGCTAGCAGGGTCAGCCCAGCTGCGATCGCCCCTTGCAGATTGCCCTGACTGGCCAGGGCTTGAATTTTGATGTCATAGCTTCTAACCGTATCCAGCGGGGTGGTCGCCTGGGCCAGCACAGCGTTGAAGTAGCGCTCTGTTTGGGCCATGTTGCCGCTCAGGTAGGCGGCTTCGGCGGCTGCTTCGTAGAGCGCTAGCGCCAGTCGATAGTCTTTTCGCCAGGGATGCACCCCCAGCAGCGCCAGCCCCGATTGCCCATAGGCCAGGGCGGCATCGTAGGCTAGCGAGGTCTTGGCTTTGACCGCGGCTTGCAGGTTGAGATCGGCAAGCGCCTGACGCTCTGCCCCCGAAAGCTTCGCCGCCAGCTCGACCGCCTGTAACCCCAGATTGAATTGGTCTGCAATGGCAAACAACCGATCGGAGAGCTTGTCGATGGCTGTTTCTTGCCACAGCAGATGACCAATTTGCAGGTGTAGCCGACAGCGCTGCGGCGGGTCAATGCCTTCGTAGACCGCTTGCTGTACCTGGTCATGGGCAAAGCGGTAGCGGGTACCCGTCTGGTCGCGCAGGGGCAACAGTAACCCCTGCTGGGTAGCCATGGCTAGATTGGGCAATAACGCATCGGCAGATTGCCCAGCCAGCTGGGCCAGGGTTTGCCCTTCAAACTCAGCGCCAAGGCAGGCCGCCCACTGCAAGAGCCGCTGGGTGTCGGCGGGTAGCTCTCGCAAACTCTCGACCATTAAGGCCACCACATTGTCGGTAAAGCCCACGGTCTCAATGTGGGCAATATCCCACTGCCAGCGTCGCCGATCGCCATCAAAGGTAAGCAACCCCCGGCTGTACAGGGTTCTGAGAAATTGATTGATAAAGAACGGGTTTCCGGTGGTTTTTTGCATCACCCAGTGGGTCAGCTCCGCGATGGCCTCCACGGGCTGATTTAAGGTATCCGATAGCAGTTGACCGACCTGGGTGGAGGTCAAGGGTTCCAGAACCAAGGTTTGTGGGCACCCCCCTGCCTGCTTGAGGGAGCCCAGCATCAGGGTCAGGGGATGGGCCTGGTTGACTTCATTGGCGCGGTAGGCCCCCAGTACCAACACATGCTGAAGGGTGCGATCGCACAAGAGCCGCTGGAGCAGATTCAGACTGGCGGTATCCGCCCATTGCAAATCATCCAGAAACACCGTCAACGGATGCTCTGGGCGGCAAAAGACCCGCACAAAGTTCTGGAAGACGTAGTTGAACCGATTCTGACTCTCCAGTGCCCCCAGTTGGGGCACCTCAGGCTGGTCGCCAAGGATGTGCCCCACCTCTGGCAACACCTCTACAATCAGGCCACCATTGGGGCCAACGGCCGCCAAAATGCGATCGCGCCACCGCTGTAACGCCGCCTCGCTTTCGCCCAGGATCTGCCGCACCAACCCCCCAAAGGCTTCCACAATCGCTGTGTAGGGAATATTGCGCTGATACTGGTCAAACTTACCGCTGATAAAATAGCCGCCCTGCTGGGTAATCGGGCGATAGAGATCCTGAACCAGGGCTGATTTACCGATGCCGGAATAGCCGGTGATGAGCAAGAGTTCAGGGTAGGGGGATGGGGCGCTCGCCGCAGGGGGATCTACCCGCCCACTCTCCCCCGTGGCCACCCGCTCAAAGGCCACCAGTAGCTTCGCCACATCCTCTTCGCGACCGTAGAGCTTCTGGGAAATTTGCAGCTTGCCCGTAAAGTCTTGCTGAGCCAAGGGAAAATCGGCAACGGTGCCGGTGGCCTGCCACAGTTTCAGCGCGTGAACCAGGTCGGCTTTGAGGCCAGCGGCGCTTTGGTAGCGATCGTCGGCATTCTTGGCCATCAGCTTCAACACCAGGGCCGACAGCACCGGGGCAATGGTGGGGTTGAGGTCGCTGGGGGGCAGGGGCAAGATGGCCAGATGGCCGTGCACCAGTTCCAGGAGATCCTCGGTGGGAAAGGGTAAACGCCCAGTCAGCAGGTGATAGAAGGTGACGCCCAGGGAGTAGAGGTCGGTGCGGTAGTCAATGGAGCGATTCATCCGCCCGGTCTGCTCTGGCGACATATAGGCCGGGGTGCCTTCAAGCTGGCCGGGCGGCGCAGGGGCAGGGGCCGTTTGGCAGAGCTGGGTGGCAAGGCCAAAGTCAATCAGCTTGATCTGCCCCGTGGCCGGGTTGAGCACAATGTTGCTGGGGTTGATGTCGTTGTGAACTACCTGCCGGGTGTGTACCTGGTGCAGAATGTCGGCCAACGTAATCGCCAGCTTGAGAAACCCCGCTGTCTGCATGGGACAGTAGATTTGGGGCCACTGCCGCATCCAGTGGCTGAGGGCTTGGCCACCAAAGTCTTCGCAGACGATGACGTAGGTGTGGGCATAGGGCACTTGGTCGTAGGCTTGGATCACCCCTGGCAGCGAGAGCGATCGCAGCACTGCATACTCTTGCCGGTAGCGGGCGATCGCCTCAGGGCTGGGATATTCCTGGCGCAGCACCTTAAGCACCACCGCCCGGCTGTCTGCCTGCCGCACCGCCCGATATACCAGCGAGGTTTGGCTGTCGTACAGCCTGCTTTTCAGGGTGAATCCAGGAATAGGAATCATAGGGGGCGAGAGTTTTCGGGGCAGCCAGCTTGTCAGTTCATCAGCGTTCTGGGTGTGCAAGACGCTTGTTTATCCTAATACGAGAGTTCAGGCTGAGGGTTTATGTAACGGTTCGTTCTGGCTCGCATAGTCCCATAGTTTACTGAGACTACTGAAAAAAAGTATTGGGATGGCTTAGATAAATGCGATCGCGGCGATCGCGCTGCATCAATTTGCACGGGCTAACGATCTAGCAGGGTTTCCCTATATTTCTCTTATGGCTTTGTGCGGCCCCCAGATATTCCCTACAAAAACCAGATAACTTGGGCGTACATTCAGGTCTACACACCACGGTAAATAGGTTAGCCCTGGATTCAGGGTTGCCCTATTTACAACTGAAATTAATCCCACCTCTCTTGCCACAAGGCAAGAGAGGTTTTTTATGCTGTCGTTAGGGCTAAAGGCTGTTGCCTCAGCGCTAAATGACCCGGACAAAATTCTAGGCTTTCTTTAACATTAGAAATTCCCTAGACATGGGTGCGTCGGTCGCTAGGAATTCCTTAGATGTTAGCGCTAGGTTCGGCGAGGTAGAACAATCACTCCTTAGGAGAGCCACCATGCCGAAAGGTAAGCCAAACATCCTCATTCTCTGGGGCGATGACATTGGTCAAAGCAACCTGAGCTGCTACAGCGATGGCCTGATGGGCTATCAAACCCCCAACATCGATCGCATTGCCAAAGAAGGGATACGTTTCATTCACTACTACGCCGAGCAAAGCTGTACTGCCGGTCGAGCCGCCTTTATTACCGGGCAATCGGTCTTCCGCACGGGGTTGAGCAAGGTGGGTCTGCCCGGTGCCGAGCTGGGCTTTCGGGCAGAAGACCCCAGCACCGCTGAACTGCTGAAGCCCTTGGGCTACCGCACCGGCCAGTTTGGTAAAAACCACTTTGGTGATCGCGACGAGCACCTGCCCACCATGCACGGGTTCGACGAGTTTTTCGGCAACCTGTACCACCTGAATGCTGAGGAAGAACCCGAACTGCCAGACTATCCCCAGCCCGAGGATTTCCCTAACTTTCGCCAAAACTACGGGCCTCGCGGGGTCATGCACTGCTGGGCCAACGGCGACGGCACCCAGCGGATTGAGAACACCGGCCCGCTGACCAAAAAGCGGATGGAAACCATCGACGATGAAGTCACCGTCGAAGCTAAGCGGTTTATCACCGATGCGAAGAATGCCGATGAGCCGTTCTTTGTGTGGTTCAACACGACCCACATGCACTTCCGCACCCACTGCAAGCCCGAAAGCAAAGGGCAGTCCGGTCGCTGGCAGTCGGAATATCACGACACCATGATCGACCATGACAAAGCCATCGGCGAAATGCTGGATCTGATCGATCAACTGGGCATCGCTGAAGACACCATCGTCATGTACAGCACCGACAACGGCCCCCACATGAACTCCTGGCCCGATGCGGGCATGACCCCTTTCCGCAACGAGAAAAACTCCAACTGGGAAGGAGCCTATCGCGTCCCCGCTATGGTGCGCTGGCCCGGTGTGTTCCCAGCGGGGGAATTACGCACGGGCATCGTCAGCCATATGGATTGGTTGCCCACCCTGCTGGCTGCAGCCGGTGAGCCCGACATCAAAGCCAAGCTAAAAGCAGGGCATCAGGTCGGCAATAAGACCTTTAAGATTCACCTGGATGGCTATAACCAGCTGGATTACTTCAAAGGAGCCACCGACAAGAGCCCCCGCGTCGAGTTCTTCTACTTCTCTGACGACGGCGACCTGACCGGGCTGCGCTACGACAACTGGAAGATTGTGTTTATGGAGCAACGGGCTACCGGAACGTTGCAGGTGTGGGCAGAACCGTTTACGCCATTGCGGGTGCCCAAGATCTTTAATCTGTTGACCGATCCCTACGAGCGGGCGGATATCACCTCCAACACCTATTGGGACTGGATGTTAGACCACGCCTTTCTGCTGGTGCCAGCCCAGACCTATGTGGCTCAGTTTCTGGCTACCTTCGCGGAATATCCACCCCGTCAAAAGGCCGCCAGCTTCAGCCTGGATGACGTGATGGCGAAGATGGAAGCGGGCGTTACCAGCGCCTAGCGCTCTAGAACCCTGGGTTCTGGATGGGACGCTAGAGCCGTTTGGCGAAGCCCACATTTGATTAGCATGCCTCCCTGTTCCAGTTTTTGGAGCAGGGAGGTTTCTTTAAGCCGTTGACAGCACGGCCCAGGACATCTGGCGACCCCGATAGCTGATCGAGGTATCGTACACTAGCAATAGATTTAATTGCCAAGCAGCTTGACAGCTTTGGTGAGGTTTTGGCAATTACCCCTGAAGCGAGAAAGCCAGCAACCCTATGGTTAAGACCCTCACCACCTGGACTCTAGACGATTATCACCGCATGATTGCGGCGGGGGTGTTGGCGGGGCGGCAGGTGGAGTTATTGGGTGGGCAGATTATTGACATGGCACCTGAATTACCGATTCATCGAGCGACCTATCGCCGAGGGGCCAAATACCTAGAAAGCCAATTGGGCGATCGCGCCGTTGTGTTCTCTGCTGCCCCCATAACCCTGCCCAGCGATGGCGAACCGCAGCCCGACCTGGCCATTGTCAGGCCCCCGGAAGCCCGCTACGACGATCGCCATCCCCAGCCAGACGATATTTACTGGCTCATTGAGGTGTCTAACTCTACCCTGGCCTACGACCTGGGCGATAAAGCCAGTTACTACGCCCGCGATCGCATCCAAGACTATTGGGTGGCCGATATTCCCCACCAAACCCTCTGGCTCCATCGCTATCCTACAGACGGCAGATATACATCCATTGAGGCGGTCAAATCTGGGGGGGTGAGCCCTCTGAGCTTTCCTGATCTAACCCTTGAGATTGCCAGGTTCTGGGGATAGCTGACCTTCGGTTCTGGTTGGTGACTTATAGCTGTAGCCAGTCTGGTTAAGACATTTCCCCTCAAAACGTTCAAACGTTTGAACGTTCAAACGTTTCTGAATGTCCTAACCCAGGTGACTATGGCTATAACGCCTACAAATCCCTTACACAAACTGCGTAGGTTGGGCGTTAGGGTTATGGCTGGCAGCCGTTAGCGGTCTTCACCCTGGTTCTATGCCGAGAGATGTTGACCATGACCGAATTGCTAACCGTACTATCTAACCTAGCCACGTTGGTGTTTGTGATCAGCAGCATGTTGGCCCTGGGCCTGGGCCTGACCGTCAAGCAAATTCTCGACCCTTTAAAGGATGTGGGGCTGGTGCTGCGGGCACTGGGGGCGAATTTTGTGCTGGTGCCCCTGGCCGCCTATGTCCTCAAGACCATTATTCCCCTCGACCCATCCCTGGGGATTGGGCTGATTTTGCTGGCGACGGCGGCGGGAGCGCCCTTTTTGCCCAAGCTGGCCCAGGCGGCCAAGGCCGATGTGGCCTTTAGTGTGGGGCTCATGGTGCTGCTCATGGTGGTAACGGTGGTGTATGTGCCCGTAGTGCTGCCGCTGCTGCTGCCGGGGGTCTCGGTCAACCCGGCGGATATTGCCCGATCGCTGATCGTTCTGATGCTCATTCCCTTAGCCATTGGGCTCTTGATCAACGCTCGCTATGGCGACATTGCGCGGGGGCTGCAACCCCACATGGCCCAAGCGTCTAGCACTAGCCTAATCGCTGTATTTGTGCTGATGCTGGTCCTCAACTTTGAAACTATGGTGGGCGCGATTGGCAGCGGCGCGATCATTGCCGCCATTCTATTTATTGTGATTTCCCTGGCGATCGGCTACGTCCTTGGCCCCACAACGCCGACCCGCCCGGTGATGGGACTGGGCACCGCCCAACGCAACATTGCCGCCGCGATGGTGGTAGCCACCGGCAACTTTAGCGACGACCCCAACGTGCTGACCATGATTTTGGTCGGGGCGCTGCTGATGCTGGTGATTCTCATGCCCGTGGCGGGAGAAATGGGCAAGCGAGGGCGACCTGCCGAGGTGTAGCTTGCTGCCCGCAGGTGAGAGCGCTAGGAAATTGATGGTTGCTTTCATAGATTATTTTTGTTGCGTTGAAATCTCTTATTTGATTGAGAATCGCAATATGAATTAGGGCTGAGTCCCTATTGATTTCTTATGAATTTATTTCATAGTTTCAACATTATTTTGCTCAAGAGAAACTCACCAAACTCCTCTTTCCTCTATCTGTAGATGCCCATGCAACTTAAGCGATCGCATCTTCTAAAACTATTCCTAGCCACAGGTCTAGCTCCGATTATTCACCCCTTCACTCACTCGACAGACGCTGCTGCGACCCCAGACCCGCTGCCCTCCTGGCAAGATAGCCCCGTTAAGGCGGCAATCGTAACCTTTGTGCAGCAGGCGACTACCGAGGGTGGCCCAGGCTGTATTCCGCCGCGCGATCGCATTGCCACCTTTGACAACGACGGCACCCTATGGTGCGAACAGCCTCTGGCCCAGGGGGTCTTTGTCGTCGATCAGCTCAAGGCTCAGCTAGAGGCCAATCCCGCCCTGGCCACACAGCCCGTGATCGTCGCCCTCCTTGAGGGGAACAAGGACCATTTTGCTCAGCCCGACGCTCTGGCCGAGCTGGTGCAGGTGCTCGGTGCCCTCAGCGCCAACATGCCCCAGGCGGAGTTTGATCGGCAGGCGGTGGCGTTTTTGGAAACGGCCACCCATCCCCAGTTCAACGTTCACTATACCGAGATGGGCTATCTGCCCCAGGTAGAGCTGCTGGCCTATCTACAGGCCAACGGCTTTCAAACCTGGATTTGCTCCGGCGGCGGCATCGATTTTGTTCGCCTGCTCTCTGAGACGATGTACGGCATTATGCCCCAGCAGGTGATTGGCAGCTCGCTGGAGAAAGAATACCGCCAGGTCAATGGCGAAGGGGTGATCTGGCGACTGCCCGACATTGACCTGGTGAACGATAAAGAGGGCAAACCCGTGGGCATCGATCGCGCCATTGGCCAGCCGCCCGTGTTTGCCTGCGGCAATGTGCGATCGGGGGGCGACATTGCCATGCTCACCTACAGCCAGAGCGTGCCCTACCCCTCTTTTCAACTGCTGATCAACCACGATGATGCCGTACGTGAGTTTGCCTACAGCGAACCCGACAACGCCTCGCTCAACGCCGCCAGCCAAAACGGCTGGCAGGTGGTCAGCATGAAAACTGACTGGAAGACCATATTTTCCTGGCAGTAGAGCCCCTAGGGCGGGCATTGTCCACCCGCCATTGACTGAAAGTCCGTTCAATCCTCTGGCTAATTCAATCCCACTTCTAAATTAAGGAACCCCTACCATGATTAACCGAGCTTCTCGCCAAGAGCGCCGCGCCGAGAACCAGCAAGATCGCAGCTTTGGCCGCCGCCACAGCGGCAATACCCGCTACAAAATGCAGCAGCGGCTGGTGGCTATTGGCGATGGCTTTTTCATTGAAAATGAAGCGGGCGATCGCGTGTTCAAAGTCGACGGCAAAGCCCTGCGCGTGCGTGACACCCTCATTTTTGAAGACCTACAAGGCCGGGAACTGTGCAAACTCCAGGCCAAGGTGCTGCGGGTCAAAGACTCGATGGAAATTGAAGGCCCCAACGGCGAACAACTGGCGATGGTGAAAAAGGCGCTGATCGCTCCCCTGCGCGATCGCTGGGTCGTAAAAATTGGCGATGGCCCCGATCTGGATGTGCAGGGCAACATTTTGGATCACGAATACACCATCGAAGCGGGCCGCAACAAATTGGCCGAGGTCTCGAAGCGCTGGTTCCGCCTCCGCGATACCTATGGGGTGGAAATTGAACCGGACCAGCATGACGTGCTGATCTTGGCTGCTACCGTTGCGATCGACATGATGGTCCACGAGTAAGCCCCCTGCCTGCGGGGGGATGGCTCATTGTCCCTAGCCGTTCCCCCACAGGCAGATTCCCTGCCGCTGTGATCACAGGGCTCAACAACGCCCTCAGCACAATCCCCGATGGACTGCCTCAAAAGCTTCGTTAACTGCTTTAAGCATATTTCTCCTGGTGCATTGGACCTCAAAGGCTATTTCAGATTTAGCGTTTCGCTCACAGGCTTTAACGCTAAATGCAGAGTTTTTTGAGGTTCTAGCTTCCTGATTCATACATGCGTATTACTAGGAGTAGGGATAACCGTACCTTTTGATACTTTTATTCCGGCATCCTCACGCAGTCATCTGTCATGAACTCCTTGGAATTCGTCACTACAGGGGGCAAGCCTGGAGCTACCACAGGCAAACCCTTGGCTTCTCGCTCTGCTACTACAAAATTCAATTCTAGTAGAGACTGTAACGGGTCTTCTTTGGCTTTCATACCATACGCTTCCCTGACGGCAGTATCGAGTTCTGCATGAGCTTTGCGGAGTGGGTTGTCTCCGGGTAAATCAAGGGTGCGATAGAGTTCCCGCAAGCTCCACTGATTTTCGGTCATTACTTTGTGCCGCAATTGTCTCAGTTTTACCGCTGCTGCTGCTACCTTCCTGGCTTGTGCTAATGTGGGCGATTGAGGAAAAGGGAAAGTATTAAATACTGTGCTAGATGTATACCTAAAATCTCGCTTTAAGGTTGAGCATCTCTCATTGAACCAATCCCAATGGAAGGTAGATTGAAGGATGCCAAATGAGTAATCATCAGCAAAGAGAAACACTTGTAGCGCATCTCCAGGATGAATGCTAGGTGACACAAATTCAAAGACACCTCTTCTAGTAGTTCGACTGCATATTACATATCTAGGTAGAGCAGAAATTTTGTCTATTAATTTTGGACGAGAATACGATAATAACCACCACTTCGACAAGAAATTCCGATGATGTTGATTAACCCTTGCTTTAGGATTTTCTTTTAAGACCTCTTGATTGCGAATTTCTTCTTCCCTTGCCGCTTCCTCTCTTTTAGGGAGAACAGTCCCTCTGATATGGGTTAAAAGTTCTTTATACTGGCTTGCACCAAATAAATCGAGAGGGTAAAAGTCGATAATATATCGACTAGGAGAAGTAGGCTTGTTGTCTAACAAATCCTCTCCTATTAGATAGGGAAAAATGACCTCTAACGACTTTGGGGACTTTTGTATCACTCCGCCAACATCAACACTTTTCAATATGAACCCATCATGTCCAGGTGTTTGTCCTTGATCACAAACTTTCGGTCTTGAATTAATCTTTATTGTCTTTGCCTTGGTGAAATCAAGTTCTTGAGTTAGTACATTAGGGGATAGCGAGGAATTAATGAAATTAAGTTCACTAATCTCCCATGGACTGTCCTTATCATCCCCAACTTGAGTAAAGAGCTTCTTCTTCCCCAATTGCTCGCCCTTGATCCAGTTCACGATCGAGACATGCACAACCGCATCTCCTGACCAAACTTGGGTAGAAACGGCTTCGGTAATTGTCCCACCATTGCCAACAATATAATCTAATCCCCCTTCACGGGAATAGTTCTGTCGAATGGTGTTTGTCCCGACCAATCCAGCCCTCTGACTGGATTTGAGTTCATCGTGGGTCCGACGAAACCAGTACACACAGTAATCTGCCCTGCCAGGAACGTCAGGAAATCTCGCTCGAACTCGACGCACATAAGCCGCGCCATACTTCTTCTGTATTTTGTTTTTCGACTGGTAGGGTGGATTTCCAATGATTGCGTCTACCTCTTCCCAGTCACAAAATAGAGCATCACCATAACGAATATTTTGATCCAGATTGTCCAAAGGCAGCGCCCGATCCAGTTCTAAAGGCAGATTCATCTGCGCCATGTCGAGCAACTGATTTTCTTCGTCCAGCGCTAATTTCTTCGCCAGCATCAAAGTGACTTTTGCTAGTTCTACCGCGAAGGACTTGATGTCGATGCCGTAAAACTGGGTCGTTTTGACCAGAGATAATGTTCCGATCGCAGCAGCGGCTTTACCACTAAAGTTTTCTTGGATTTTGGTCAATAGCTGTGCTTCTAGCCGCTTCATTTCCCGATAAGCAACATAGAGAAAGTTGCCACTTCCACAGGCTGGATCAAGTACTTTGAAGTTGATCAACTCCTCGCGCAAGTTCAGCAAGTCTTTCAGAGTCTTCGCGGAATCTATGCGATCTCGCCAGGGACGAATAATGGTAGGCAAAACTACTTTTTGAATGTCAGCTTCGCTGGTGTAGTGGGCACCCAAAGCATGACGTTCCTCTTTGCCCATGCTGGACTCAAATAGTGCACCAAAAATCGCAGGTTCTACTTTTGACCATTTTTCCTTGGCTGCATTTAAAAGTAGCTCCAATTCACTTCGGGTAAAGGCTATAGGCTCAATCGTTGCAAAAATTCCCCCATTAAAATAAGGGACATCACGATAACGGCTGTCTTTGGGCGCAGAGCGATTATTCCCCATCTGCCGGAATAATCCGCCGATCAAATCGTAGGAACTTGCCCCAGACCAGCACTCATCAAGCAGCTCAGTAAATAATCCGCGTGGAAGTAGGTCGATATCCTCTGCAAATAGAGCCACAACGCATTGAAGGATAAACCTCTGAGCAACCTCTGCATTTTCACCCCGTTCTACCAGTCGGTTGAAAACCTGAGCAACGTTATCTGCTGCCTTGCGGGTAACATCAACCTGATCGTTATCGAATTGTGGCTTGCGATTTTCAGGAAATAGAAAGTTAAACGCTGTAAAGCGGTCAGGCAGATCTTCTAGCTGAACCCGATCAACAGGCTCCCGCAATTGAGCATCGAAATCGTAAATCCAAAACTCATCGAAGTTGCAGAGGATGACGTATTTAGGTCGTTGAGGCACTAACTCTAACCAATATTCAAATGCTTGCTGATAGTGCTTTTCTAGCTTTTCGCCCCGTTTCTTCATCTCCAGTAATAGTCGGGGTCGCCACAGTAAATCAGCGAATTTGGTGGTTTTACCCTTTGCCTTTACACGAAACTCTAACTCCGCTCCTGCCTCTTTGTAGCCTGCATGACTAAATGCCTGAAATAAGCGATCACAAAATACCTGAGCTTCACCCTTCTCATCCCCTTTCAAAGTACGGACGTAATCAACGAAAGCCTTGATGTTACTCAGTGTATTGGTCATTTAAGTGCAAGATACAGTGCGTAGGAGCAGAAACAGAGCTTGATCCCATCCAGTCTGCCTGCTTATTTCTGCCGTTACCACAAAATGTTTCTAATCCGAAACATTAAACATGAAAGCTCCTATCTTACTGCATGAGGAATCCAGCGGTCTTGTCTCACAGATCACTTGCAGGTTACGCCCCTACCGAGGACTGAGCGGCATAACAAAAACAGACACCCCCTATATCTTTCTTAGATCTCTCCTCCCGACCCGCCAGCGCTCTTACAAAAGGGATAGGTCTCAGGTCTAGGGTTAAGTCCATTACCCACTCACCCTCACCATGCCGACCCTCAGCCTTTCTACCGTGCAAACCCGTCGCCCCCCCGCCAAAGACATGGCCTGGATTGCAGGCGACACCTTCAGGATGGGCTCTGACCACCACTACGACGAAGAGGCTCCGGCCCACAACGTCAAGGTCGATGGTTTTTGGATGGACAAGTACCCTGTCACCAATGCTGAGTTTCAAAAATTTGTCAAAGCCACGGGCTATGTCACCTTTGCCGAGCGACCCGCCAACCCGGACCACTATCCCGGTGCCGACCCGGCTCTGCTCCAGCCCGCTTCCATTGTGTTTACCCCGCCCACTCAGCCAGTCGATATGGGTAACCACTACAACTGGTGGACCTACGTGCCTGGGGCCAACTGGCGGCACCCCGAGGGCAAAGGCAGCACGATTAAGGGCCGAGAAAAGCATCCTGTGGTCCATGTCACCTTTGCCGATGCCCAGGCCTATGCCGCCTGGGTCGGTAAGGATCTGCCCACCGAGGCCGAGTGGGAGCTGGCTGGACGCGGCGGCCTGGAGGGCAAAGAATTTGCCTGGGGCGATGAGCTGTACCCCAGCGGTAAATTTATGGCTAACACCTTCCAGGGCCACTTCCCTTATCGCAACTCCGGTGAGGATGGCTATGAGCGCACTTCCCCAGTGGGTAGCTTTCCGGCTAATGGCTATGGCCTCTACGACCTGATTGGCAATGTGTGGGAATGGACTACCGACTGGTACCAGGAGCACAATCGGATTCAAAAGCCCCCCTGCTGCACCATGAGCAATCCTCGGGGGGGAAGCCCTGAGGCCAGCTACGACACCAACCTCAAGGGGGTGCAGATTCCCCGCAAGGTGGTGAAGGGGGGGTCGTTTTTGTGTACACCCGACTACTGCAAACGCTATCGCCCCGCCGCCCGCATGGCCCAGGGCATCGACACCTCTACCTGCCACATGGGCTTTCGCTGCATTGTGCGGGTGCCCCATACTCCTGCCGTTGTGGATGTCTAACCGGTTATGGAAAATATGGAGAACATTCCGTATATTTTTACGATTTTCTTCTTAACCCTGGGGCCGTTAAAAATCATTCCCCTGTTCGATCGTCTTACCCACGACGCCACCGCAGCCTATCGATTGCGGGTGGCCGGTTTAGCGACGCTGATCTCGACCATCATTGTGCTAATGCTGTCTGGGGTGGGGCGCAACATCATTACCAACTGGAAGGTTTCGCCTAGCGCATTGGCCTTGTCGGCGGGCATTTTGCTGCTCACCTCGGCTCTCAAGCTGCTGTCTAACTTCTCGCTGCCCAAGCGCATCCAAGAGCACCCGCCGATGTCTGACAAAGATCCCAAGGAACTGGCGATTTCTCCCCTGGCCATTCCTACCGTTGTGACGCCCTACGGCCTAGTGGCGATCCTGGCGTTTATGGGTAATGCCCAGGGCCGAACGGGGCTAGAGCTATCGATCGTGGCCCTGCTGTTGCTGATCATGGGCATGAATTTGGTGGGGATGCTGCTTACGCCGCTGATTGTGCGCTGGATTGGGCTGATTCCATTGCTGATTGTCGGGTGGGTGTTTGCGGCCCTGCAGGCGACCCTGGCCCTGGAGTTTATTCTGGCCTCGTTTCGCTACCTGGGTGTAATTAACCAATAGCCCTCTCATCCCTTAAGTGAGGAAAACCCTTGCAAGACTTCATCCCCAATCCTGGCCCCATCGACAAAATCTATCTGCTGCTGGGGGCCATTGCCAGTGCCGGCGCTACTCTCACAGCTCTGCGGCTCTTACCCATCGACCAGGCGGCTTTGATTAGCGAGATCGAGATCGCCAGCCTCTCCTTTCTCAGCACCCAGGTGAGCCGTCCCCTGCTGTGGTGGATGGGCACGGGGGCGATCGCAGGCATCACGGTCGGACAGGCCTTGGTAGTCAAGGGCAGCCTGGACGAGGGGCCGTCCCGCTAGAGTTTCGCGATCGGCTGATCATTCTGGGCTTGCAAGGTCTGGCCGGGTTTATTTCCGGAGCCCTACTGGGCCGTAAGCTACACAAAACCAGCGTACCGCCCCTCGACAAGTTTCTCGCTCGGGACAGTGCCCTCACCCTCGGCTTGTTTAGTCTCGCCGTCACCGCCAACTTTTTATTCGAGCGGCTAGAAGTAGCTCGCACCCTCTCTAGCCGACTGAGTGCCACCACCACCATCTTGGCCACCACCTTGACCATCCCTAGCCTCATTGGCTATCTGCTGTTCGAGCTAGAAAACCCCCGGCACCGGCCCTCCCCCTAGTCTTTAACCCTCAACCCCAAAAGGAACCTCTATGGAACGCCTGCTATTAAGCGCTCGCTACCTGATTAACCTGGCTGTATTGGCTGCCCTGGTAGGGGCCGCGGCCATTCTCATCTATGGAGCGTTGGTCACGATCCATGTAATTGGCCTCATGTTTATGGAACGGGCCTTCACCGTAGAAGCATCGAAGGAAGTTGCCCTCAGTTTCATTGAAGTCATTGACCTGCTCTTTCTAGGTGTGGTGCTGTATATTACCGCCCTTGGACTTTATCACCTGTTCATTAACAGCACGATTCATCTACCCCGCTGGCTCAAAATTGAAGAATTTGAAGAGCTGAAAGTGATTCTAATCGGGGTTGTGATTGTGCTGCTGGCCGTCAACTTTACCGGTCAAGTAGTGACCTGGGATGGCACAAACGACATTCTCAGCTGACTGCCTGACACATCTCCGGAACCCCCTGATTTCTCGTCGGAGGCTTTGCCCGAAAGCCCCTTAGAACAAGCCTTTCAGTTCCAGGCTATGAACGATAGACTTCAGCTCTGAGACAACGTGTTTTCAAGGCTTTTGGGACTTGTGTCAGGCAGCCAGCATTCTCAGTCTAGGAATTGCCATTGGCCTAGTCATTGCCTCCATTGGCCTAATT
>DAIUJR010000069.1:0-26897 GCA_036848635.1 Nodosilinea sp. CTOTU7336 | reverse complement strand
CGCTATTACTACGCATCGAGTTAATTATTTGTCAACCTGCGGAATGTAGGTTAGAAGGGCTAGGGTTTGGGTTTGGGCTATTTTATGTGGGTGATCGTCAAGGTAATTTAGCAAATTCATTTCAAATAGGAGATTATCTGCGGGCTGATGCAGCAATTTATTACCGTCAAGATAGGTTCAACGCGGCGATCAATGTTCGTAACCTCTTTGACGCTAACTATGTTAGTTCTCCTGGTTTCGACAGACTCTTTATGAGTAGAGGAGAACCACTGACCATTACTGGCTCTATCAGTTGGGAGTTCTAAATTGTGGTTGTACTACTTAAACAACGCGGATTCAAAAATGAAGTGCATCAACCTAGCTCAGAACCGCTGCCAGCGTTTGATGCCATTGCCTCAGCAGAGAACTCTGCATGCCCCAGTAGCGGTCAGCCTTGTAGCCCCTTATAAGTTCAGTGACAGATCCTATACTACAAGCGGTTTTGAGTAGGTGCTGCACTTCAACCTTGAATTGGCCCAATAACTAGCACAAACAGCCATAGAATCAATGCTGTTACTATCTCTTCAAATGAATGCGAAGAAATATCTGACTAATTGCAGGCTAATAAAGCTGTTAGTATTAATGGCTCTGTTTTTTATTTTGGTCACAGCTTGTCACAACTCAGAAAATCAGCTAAGCAATACTTCAATGCAGCGTGCAGAAACCATCGCCGAGTGCCGAGTTGTTGAGCATTCTCTCGGCGAAACCTGTATGCCTGTTCACCCTCAGCGCATCATTGCGGTAGAAACTGTGTTTCTCGACTCCCTATTTGCCCTTGGATTCAAGAAGTCTGTTATAGGCACAATTTGTTATCCAATTCCATATGCATCTGAAGAATGCTTTCCCTTTGGTGTACCCTCCGATCAACTGAAAGACGTGGAGAGCATTGGCTCTTATCCACCCTCTCTAGAAAAAATTCTTCTTCTAAAGCCAGATCTTATTTTGGGCTTAGATTGGATGGAACCAACTTACGAGCAGCTATCGAATATTGCACCTACTGTACTCCTACATTGGAGCGATGATTGGAATTTGTCTTTCAAAACCTATTTTCGACACATTGCTCAGGTCACTGGTCGTGAAGATGTTGCAGAAGAGGTTATCTCGCAATATCAAACTCAGATTTCAGAAGTAAAAAGGCAACTAGGCGATCGACTTAAAAATGTAGAGGTTTCTGCGGTTCTGTATGGTCATGCAGGTAATAAGGAATTTTCAGTCCCGCCACGATATGCTATTTGGTTTCAAATCTTAGATGATTTGGGAATTAAGATTAAGCCAATATTTTCAATGCAAAGAGACTGGTCTTCATCTCTTAGTATTGAATTGATTAATAATTATGATTCTGATATCCTGTTTATCTTTAATTCTTTTAGTAAGTCCTTAAACTTCTTCAATGAGCCAGTAAATTCTCTACTAGAAAAACCGCTTGTTGCTACACTCAAAGCAGTTAAAAATAAGCGTGCTTATGTCATAGATGGTCAAGATACATTTGACGTATATGGACCATCTGGCGTGAATCGGCTTCTAGAACTGCTTTCCAGACATTTATTAGAAGCCGCAGAAACATTCTAGTTCTCTGACACTGTGTGATTTGATGTAGTTACTTTACAAGACTAAATATCAACACGTTTAAATCTGGAACTTAAGTACGATCTCCGATCTTGTAAGATACGTTAGCGCAGCGTAACGTAACGCATCACCTTAACAGCATCAATCCTCATCCCCAACATCAACCGACGAAATCACCGTTCCCTGCCATCCCCAATCAACCGCACAAACCCCGTTTGCCACATACCGATGAAAACTAGGCATACGTAACAAAAGATTGATGCGTTACGGCTAGCGCCTAACGCATCCTACAAAACTAACCGCTTGAGGCAACTCCCCAAACCGCCTCATCAGCGACAGATTGAAAAGATGATTTACTTGTTAAAGAAATAACTTACTGCTGAATTTTGTCGAGCAGCGTAATTGGCAAAGATTCTCCTGATGTTCGCTTGATTTTTTTGGAGGCATTGACAACCTCAACACCTACTACATTGCCATCTTTGTCATAGTCGAGAACGATTCCAGGCACCACTTCGTCGCTCTCTTCAATCAGTTGCTCATTCCAGCGAATCCAAAGGCTATCTCCTTGTTCGTCATAGGTTGCTTTCATGATTCCTCCCAATATTTCTTGATTTTGCTGGTGATGTAAACAGATTTAACGATGACTGGCTCAACACTGTTGTTAATGAATGCTCGCAGCAAATATGCCTTTCCACTTTGTGCAACAAATCTAGATTGATAGACTATTCCACCATATTCGTCGAAAACCACTTGCTCTGGACTCACCATCATGCGCTCAAAAACATCCCGTGGAATTTTTCGTTCTGGTTTTATTAACTGTTCTTGAGCATGGGCGCTGAGAATGTAATTCACCTTCGCTAGTGTCCCTCCTCAGTATAGCTTCACCCAACTAGCTTACCCATCCGATGTCTATGGCCGTCCCCACCCGTCCACTCCTGCGCCTGCTTCGATATGCCAAACCTTATCAGCTTCAGTGATCAGGCAACAGCACCCCGAATATTAACCTGCTGATGGCGATCGCATTAATGGGAGCGATCGCCTGTAGGTGATTCGCTGTTGCTCAGTTGCCCAGACTAATTGTGCTTCATCGGTCATTCCTAAACGATCGGCTTCTGCCACCGTCAGGACATCCAAATCAGCATTGCGGAGCGCTTTAATCAAAGCTGATCTGATCGTATCCTCATCTAGGTAAAGGCAAATCATCGCAAATTACGCTGACCGACCTGATCGCCGCTCCCATTGAGCATCTTCCTCTGTTTGTGCTAAAAATGATGCATCAAGGTCTGCTTTATTCGCGTAGTAGTAGGCGATCGCAGCATGAATGCTGGCTAGGCTGAGGAAAGGCTTATCTTCAAGAATTTCTTCGGGTGTGATTCCAGCTTTCACTTCGGTGATGATATATTGCACAGTAATGCGGCTCCCTGCGATACAAGGTCGTCCGCCGCAAACTCCCGGAGTAGTGGTGATGAGTGTTCCAATATCAGTAAGAGTTGTCATATTACAAAGACCAATAAGTGATTCAATGATAGCAGTGCGATTGTGCTTTGCACAGGCTCTGCCAACGCAGATCTTGTGAAATGTGCTAGCGCAGCGTAACGCATCACCTTAACAGTATCAATCCTCATCCCCAACATCAATCGACAAAATTACCGTTCCCTGCCATCCCCCATCAACCGCATAAACCCCATTTGCCACATACCGATGAAAGCTAGGCATACGTAACAAAGAATTGATGCGTTACGGCGATCGCCTAACGCATCCTACAAAATCTATGCGACTAGGTTATGGGTAAATATTCAATTCGATCCCTGTATTCATCCTCAAACGAAGTACCCGCAATGATAATTAACTCTTCAACGATCTGCCCAATACCATGGTCTATATTGATCGTAAAGATTCCAGGAATATGGCGACCCAAAGCGATATGGTCAGCCAGATGTTTTGGCATTGACTTTCGATTGTTTGTTACCAAAATAAATCCATTAATTTCACACCAAATCAAAATTTCTGGATCGATTGTGCCCTTGGGTGGAACATCTAAATCCCCAATAATCCTCACAATCAATTCAGGATTACGTCGCACCAGTTGGGAACGATATGCCGGACTCAGATGTTCGTCCAACAAATACCGAATCGCCATTAGTTTTCCTGTAACTGTTTGCCAGTCTGTTCCTCCCGCATTTGCCGAAACCTTTTTCTGGCAGGAGAAGGGTTTTGTTCCTGTTCTGCCCGCATTGTTCGAGAGAACTCTAGCCAATCTGCTAAATACGCATCAACCTCCGAACGATGATGCAAGTAGTACAAGATTGTGGCGTAAACCTGCTCAAGGGTCAGCGTATGGAATTGCTTAGCGATCTCCTCTGGGGTCTTGCAGCGAAAGATGTACTCATACAAAACTGTCTCAATGCCAATGCGGGTTCCTTTCAACCGAATATCATCCGGGGCAAGCACAGTGAAATAGTCTTCTAACTGCATACAGAAACCTCGCTTAACTCACTGCCAGTGTATAACAGGTTTCAAGTCTTATTGAACCTTCGCTTTTTCATCATAACCAATGCCCACTCGCTCTGCTCAGCCCCTACTGCGTCTACTGCACTACGGTAAGCCCCATCAAACTCAGGTCTGGAGTGCGATCGCCTGCTCGATTCTCAACACCATTTTCGACCTCGCCCCACCCTACCTGATCGGTATTGCGATTGATGTGGTTGTGAATGAAGAAAACTCCCTGATCGCTCGCTTCGGCATCACCAGCATCACCGGACAACTGGCAGTATTGTCCCTGCTGACGCTGCTAATCTGGAGCTTAGAATCCCTCACCGAATACCTCTACAGCCGTCTGTGGCAAAATCTTGCGCAAACCCTCCAGCACGAATTGCGCGTCGATGCCTACAGTCATCTGCAAGAGTTGGAGTTGAGCTATTTTGAAGAACGCAGTACTGGGATGCTGCTGTCGATCCTCAACGATGACATCAACCAGCTAGAGCGATTCCTTAACTTTGGAGCGCATAACATCCTCCATTTTCTCACCACCGTTCTGTTTGTCGGCAGCACCTTCATTGCGCTGGCTCCCGGTGTTTCCTGGTGGGCAATGCTCCCCATTCCCTTTGTGCTCTGGGGGTCGATCGCGTTTCAATCTAAGCTGGAGCCCCGCTATGCCGATGTGCGCGAAAAAAGCGGGTTAATCAGCAGTCGGTTGACCAATAATCTCTCTGCTATTGCCACCATCAAAAGCTTCACCGCAGAAAACTATGAGCGCGATCGCGTCGCCCAAGAGAGTGAAGCCTATCGTCGCAGTAATGCAAAGGCGATCGCCCTCAGCGCCGCCTTTGTGCCCCTGATCCGCATTGTCATTCTTGTTGGGTTCACCGCCACATTGTTTCTGGGTGGTCTTGCCGTTTCTAATGGAAGTTTATCCGCAGGCACCTATGGTTTTCTGGTGTTTATCATTCAACGGTTGCTGTGGCCCTTTACAGACCTGAGTGAACTGATGGATGAGTACCAACGAGCCATGGCATCCGTGCGTCGTGTGATGGGATTACTCGATACGCCGATCGCCATTCTACATGGTGGTCAATCACTACCACTCAAAACTGTTCAAGGTGAAGTTCAGTTTGATGGCATTACCTTTGCCTACAATGGTCGCAATACTGTTCTAAAACAACTCTCTCTCTCTATTCCTGCTGGAGCTACAGTTGGTATTGTTGGCGTAACCGGATCAGGCAAAAGTACGATTGTCAAACTCCTGCTGCGTTTCTATGAAGTGCAAAGCGGTCGCATTCTGATTGACGGTGTTGACATCCAAAACATCAATTTATTTGATTTACGACAGTGTACTGGTTGGGTCAGTCAAGATGTCTTCCTGTTTCATGGCACAGTGGCGGAAAACATTCGTTATGGTAGTTTCGATGCCACTTATGAACAAATCATTCAGGCGGCAAAATTAGCGGAAGCGCATGAGTTTATTCAAGATCTACCACAGGGATATGACACCGTTGTGGGAGAACGAGGTCAAAAACTCTCTGGAGGACAGCGACAGCGATTAGCGATCGCCCGTGCCATTCTCAAAGACCCACCGATTCTCATTTTGGATGAGGCCACCTCGGCGGTGGATAACGAAACCGAGGCGGCGATCCAGCGATCCCTGGGGGTGATTACCCAGGGGCGGACAACGATTGTGATCGCCCACCGCCTCTCCACCATTCGCCAGGCCGACTGCATCTACGTGATGGACAGAGGGCAAATCGTAGAACACGGCACCCACGACGAACTGCTGGCGCTGGGTAGAATTTACGCCGACCTCTGGCAGGTGCAGTCTGGGGGAGTGATCCGGTTCTGATGCAGCCATACGACTCAGGACTGGTAGAGTCTGTTGTATCTGTACCTGCTGGTGCGTGATCCGGTTCTGATGCAGCCATACGACTCAGGAGAGCGTCCTGATTAGGCCCCATCGGTTCCTTACAAGTTCCCATATTTGGTTCCTTACAAGTTCTCTATAATTATGAAGGACGGCAACATCTATAAGAACACCCTGCGCTAGGGGATTAGGCTTACTCCTAATTCATGCTCCTCTACTCGTTATCTCCGTGAGCCCCTGCCATGCTGCCAGCCCTTGAAGCCCTGTTTTGCCCCTGCTGCACCCCGGCTCTGCTGCACGCGCTATCGCAGCAGAGCGTTCATACCCTGTCGCAGTCCCTAACGCTGCTGGGGTCTGGAGCCCTATCTGCCGCGATCGGTCTGGGTGATGCCGCTACCTCTGAGGCCCACCTCGGTGCTGGGTCTGCCAGCGAAGACGGGCCTAGGGATGGAGCGAGCGCCAGGGGCGCAGCCTCGCCCTAAACCCGCTCTAAACTCGTCATCGCCAGGTCGGGGCGAAGATCCTGGGCCTCCCGCAGGTAGGCGTGCTGAATTTTGGGGTGCATGGCCCCGAGCTGCACATATACGAGCACCCGAATGCAGCGGGGCAGGCTGCCCTTTACGTGCATCTGCTGTACATCTAGCAGGGCCACCTCGCCCCAGCCGGGGCGCTGACGGGCAATGGCCGCCGGAAACACCGCATCTAAATCGCGCGTGACGGAGAACGTGGCGCTAATAATGCAGGTCGGGGCGAGCTGGTTACGGCTTTCCAGGGCCTCTAGCAGTTCCGTTACCGCCTCTGCCATGGCCGCAGCGGTGTTTTCTGCCACGGTCACCGCACCTCGTATTGCCCACACTCGCCCGTCCACGCTGAGTCCTCCAATAGGCTAAGTTTGCGGCCCCTCGGCCCGCTTGGTTAGGGGCATCAACGGGTTGAAATCGCAAGCCTAGCTGATTTTCCCGCTCCCATCCTACCAGGCTAGTTCCGTCTAGGGACGATAGAGCCAGAGTGGCAGGCCGCTGGTTGAGCGCTCAAACTCTAGCCACTCCAGGGTGGCGTTGAGGGCAGGCAGCGATAGTCCCACCAGCGCCCCGCCCCCTGGGCTAGAATTCCCCCCTGCCATCGCATTGTCACCCCCCGGCAGCAGCCGACGTAAACCAGCCTTTTTCTCCCCAAAGGTGATGCACTCGGTTTTATCAGGATCTAAGCCCACCAGTTCCGCCGCCCAGTAGCGGGCCTCTTCTTCGCTGCCGAGGCGATCCACCACGCCGAGCTGTACGGCCTGTTCGCCGGTAAAAATGCGCCCGTCCGCAAAGCCTCGCACGGTGTCTTCGCTGAGATGGCGGGCCTCGGCTACGGTTTTAACGAACTGACGGTAGCTGACATCAATCAGCTCTTGCAGAATGGTTTGCTCCGCCGTGGTCAGCTCACGGTCGAAGGCCAGAATGTCTTTATAGGGGCCAGACTTGATTACCTTAAACGACACCCCTACCCGATCGAGCAGGCGCTCCAGGTTGTTGCCGCGCAAAATAACCCCAATGCTGCCCGTAATGGTGCCGGGGTTAGCCATAATGTGCTCGGCCCCCATGCCGATGTACACCCCCCCAGAAGCCGAGATATTGCCGAAGCTGGCCACGATTTTGAGCTTGTCGCGTAGCCGCCCCAGGGCGGTGTAAATCTCTTGGGAATCGCCCACGGTGCCGCCGGGGCTGTCGATGCGCAGCAGCAGGGCCGGAAAGCGCCTGGCTTCAATAACTTTAAGCGCCTCTAGGACGCGCTTGCGGGTAGCGGCGGCAATCACGCCGGTAACTTCAATGCGGGCGATGGACTTGCGAGAGCGGGGAGGCAGCGGCCAAATCATAGGGTTGCAAACAACGGGGAATAAAACGCGAGCAATTGACAAAACCTGGGGCACTAGTCTGGGTGATTCGCTAAGACGAGAGTCGATGGCTGTCATTTCCGCGCAGGCGGGAATCTATACGGGAGTATAGTTCTGCCGATGGATTCCCGTTTAAGGCTGCTGGCCTCGCTAGGCGTACACGGAAATGACGCGCATTTTCTTCAGATTATGAATGATCAGGCTAGACCGCCCAGGGAGCTTTATTGTAGCGAATACAACAATGGTGGGGTAACGGCCCGCCGCTCCGGCACCCACTACCGAACTGCGTTAACATTCCTTAAGATATTCTTTACTCCTTGCGATCCCCCCATTCATGGATGCTTCTCCCCCCGCCCCGCAGGCTACGCGCAACCCGCTAATTGTAATCGCGCCGTTTTTTCTGTGGGGCACCGCCATGGTGGCGATGAAGGGGGCCATGCCCCACACCGCTCCCTTCTTTATGGCCGGGATGCGGCTGGTGCCTGCGGGCCTGGTGGTGCTGCTGGCCTGTCTGTGGCTGAGTCGGCCCCAGGCGATTAGCTGGCGCGGGTGGCTGTGGATTGGGCTGTTTGCCCTGGTGGATGGCACCCTGTTTCAAGGGTTTTTGGCGGCGGGGTTACAGCGCACCGGGGCCGGGCTGGGCTCGGTAATGATTGATTCGCAGCCGCTGGCGGTGGCGGTGATGGCGCGGGGCCTGTTTGGCGAACAGGTCGGTGCCCTGGGGTGGCTTGGCCTGCTGTGGGGCATTCTTGGCATTAGCCTGCTGGGCCTGCCCGATGACTGGGTGCTGGCGCTGCTGCGGGGCAACGCCGACTGGCTAGCCGAGGGCAAGGCCCTGGACGTAATTTTGCAGGGGGGCGAATGGCTGATGCTGCTGGCGGCCCTCTCGATGGCTACCGGCACAATTTTGATTCGCTACGTTTGTCGCCACGCCGACCCGGTGGTGGCCACGGGCTGGCACATGGTGATTGGCGGCATTCCCCTGTTTGCCCTGTCGGCCCTGGTAGAACCCCAGCCCTGGCAGGGGTTGACCGGGCTAGACTGGGCCGCTATCGCCTATTCCACCCTGTTTGGCAGTGCCCTGGCCTACGGCATCTTCTTCTTTTTAGCGGCTCAGGGCAACCTTACCAGCCTCAGTGCCTTGACCTTTCTGACGCCGGTTTTTGCCCTGTTGTTTGGCAACCTGTTTTTGGGAGAAACCCTCAGCCCGCTGCAGTGGCTAGGGGTGAGCTTTACCCTGGTGAGCATTTACCTGATCAACCAGCGCGAGGTGCTGACTCTGCGGCTGCAACAGGGCTGGCGGGGGCTGGGTGTGAAGGCTTCGACGGCTGAATCTGATTAGTATAGCCGTCGCCACCTCGGTTAGGACATAGCCAACCCGGCGCGATCAGAGTGGCGATGGCAAGCCAGTTAGCTTCCCAGCTTTGGCTCGATCCGTCAACCCTGTCCTAAGCTATCTGGCCAGCGCTATATTTTGTCCACTTTGAGAACCCTAACAATAAGGCTGGATATAGCGCTATAGCGGATTGCACTCGGATGAAGTACATCCATAGGATCCTTCCCTGCCCCCCTTAATAAGGGGGGTGTCTGGGGAAACTAGACAGCCAGAAACTGGGGGATTTAAAACTGAGCCAGTATTTAACTTACCGAATCGAGAACCGCTATAAGTAGAGTGCGGCGTAACGATGAACACCATTAGCGATAACTGAGGTGTGGGGCACAAGGTTCACGGTTCACGGCAAGGGCAGGAAGACTGCCGCCGTTGTGTCCTAGCCTGTGACGACGCCTGACTCAACCAGGCCGTAGTTTTCGCTGACCAGCAAAGCCACCGGCAACTGATTCAGCACATCCCCCACCGGCAACTGTTGGGCGGCTTTAACGGGCTGGTCGGTGAGCCAGTTTTTCCAGTCGGCGGCCTCGCCGCCGGGTAGTTCTAGGGTTGTATTGCCCCAAATGGCTGGCCCCAGGGGCAGAGTGCCGGGTTCTACCAGGCCCGTCAACCAGCGGGGCACGAGGGTGACTACGGTCTGCTCCCCCTGGTAGCGGGCGAAGGCGATCACCCGCTCGGCGTGCTCGCCGGTTACGGTAAGCGGCTGGTAGCTGCCATCCTTAAACACGTTACGGAAGGAGTTGCGGGCCGCCAACCCGCGCCAGGTTAAAAATAGCTTAATCCGTCCGTCTACCCGCTGCCTGAGTAGTTCCTTAACCAGGGCCACGGGTTTTGACGACCAGCGGGTTTGAATGTCTTGCAGGGCTTTGGAGCGGGTTTTGTAGTCTACGGGGCGGCGGTTGTCGGGGTCGACCAGGCTCAGATCCCACAGCTCGGTGCCCTGGTAGAAATCGGGGATGCCGGGGGCGGTGAGCTTCACCAGCAGTTGGGAAAGGGCGTTATAGATGCCGTACTCGGCCACCCGCCCCTGGAACGCCTGGAGTTGCTCTAAAAAGACGTTGTCTTTGCCGGGGGTAAGCAGGGCTTCCACAAAGCTAACGTAGCCGTCTTCGTAGTCGGCATCGGGGCGCAGCCAGGCGGTGTGCACCTTGGCCTCGCGCACGGCTTTAACCACGTAGGCTTTAATCCGCTCCTGAAAGCTCGGCAGATCCCTAGCCTCAAAGGGGTAAGCCCCCACTAAGGTTTGGTAGAGGAAATATTCATCGTTGGGGTCGGGGCTGGGCTGGTCATTGGCGGTGAGTTTTTTGTCGGCGTTAAGCTGGCTCCAGGCTTTGACCTGGGCGTCCCAGTCGTCGGGCAGCTCCGACAGCACGCTGAGGCGCGATCGCACATCCTCACTCCGCTTGGTGTCGTGGGTGGAGGTGGCGTTGAGGGCATAGGGCCAGTGCTCTTGGTGGTAATGGCTATAGTCGTGGAAGGCTTTTAGGGAGATGCCAAAATTATCGGGGGAGCCGCCCACCTCGTTGAGGCCGATGAAGCGGTTGTAGCCGTAGAACAGGGTATCTTCGACCCCCTTGGCCATCAGCGGGCCAGTAAACTGCTGTAGCCGCATAACAAAGTGCAGCCACTGGGAGCGCTCCTCCGAGGGTAGGGAGTCTTCGTATTGCAGCATCAAGAATTTTTCAATTAGCTCCAGCTCGTTGAGCAATTGGGGAATACGCTTTTTCGCCTGGATAATTGCCGCGTGGATGTAGTCTAAATCGCGCTTAGAGCTGCCCTGCTGGTTAATGTAGGTGCAGTAAATGGGAAACGACACCAGCACTTCTTGGATCGCCGTCTTCAGACCGTTGGCAGTGAGGTCGCGGCCATAGCGATATTGGCTGGCAATCTTTTTCAGAAAGCGGGCCAGGTTGTCGATGTCGCCGACCAGGTTGGTGTCGGCGATGAGCTGTTTTTTCTCTAGCAGCAGCCGGTGGTAGCCCTCGCGCTGGCCAGTAAACTGTTGATACAGCTTGGTGAACTGGCGCTGGTTTTGCTGCTGGTAAAATACCCCGTTGACATAGTTCAAAAACTCGTAGCCCGACGTGCCCTGAATCGGCCAGTGGGTGGGTAGTTGCTCATCCAGCTCGAGGATTTTCTCAACCACGGTGTAGACGCCGCCGGTTTTCTCGTTGAGCCGCTCCAGATAGCTGAGTGGGTCGTAGAGTCCGTCGATGTGGTCAATGCGCAGGCCGGTGAACTGCTTGGCGTTGACTTTATTAATGATCAGATCGTGGGTCTGATCAAACACGTTTGGGTTGTCCACCTTGATGCAAATGAGCTCATTCACCGTAAAGAAACGGCGGTAGTTGAGCTCCTCGGCCCCCACCTTCCAAAATGAGAGGCGATAAAACTGTTGCAGCAGCAGTTGGTCGAGCAGGTCAAAACTCTTAGCCTTACCAGCCTGGCCGTTAAACGCGCCAATGTTTTGATCGACAAAGGCTTTAATATCGGGCTTTGACTCGTACAGCTCCCACAGCACCTGCTTAACGAAGGTCGCCTGAATTTTGCGCTGGTCGCTGGCTAGCTCAGCAATGGTTTCCAGAGTATTCAAAATCCCCACTAGCTTGATGTAGTCGGGGTCTTGGCGCCCGATCTGGCGCTGCAACCAGGCGATATCATGGGTTAAAAAGTCAGCGTAGGACTCGACCCTAACCGGAAACTGAAGGTTGTAATAATTTACCTTAAGGCCATCGGGGCCGTAGCTGAGCTGAATTTCCCCCCGTTCCAGACAGCGGTCGTAAAAGTCGCCCAGCATAGGGGCCAGCACCTTGCCCTGAATGTCGTCGTAGGAGTGCTCCCACTCGATGTCAAAGTAGTCAATGTAGGCAGAGGCGGGGCCGTGCTCCAGCACGTCCATCAGGTAGTGGTTTTGGCCGTCGTAGGCCATGTGGTTGGGCACAATATCCTGTAGCCAGCCCATGCCCCGCTCCTGGAGTTCTTCGACCAGTTGCTCAAACTCATCCTCGCCGCCGAGTTCAGGGTTGATTTGGGTTGGATCGACCACATCATAGCCGTGCTGGCTGCCGCTGCGGGCTGTAAAAATGGGCGAGGCATAGATGTCGGAAATGCCAAGCTGGTCGAGGTAATCCACAATGGCCTTGGCCTGGCTGAAGCCAAAATCAGGGGTGAACTGAAGCCGGTAAGTCGCAATGGGAATACGCATGGGACGAGGCCGGGGTAGAAGAATTGAACCGCACTAAAATACACGTTTTATAGCACTAAACGCCCAAAGTCGTAGGATGGGCGTCGCCCACCTCTTGATATCCCATCAGGCTGGCTCTGCTTGGTAAAGGGCGATACTATGGGCCTCTAGGCGTAGTATTGCTGGGGATTGCACCTCCAGCTTGAGCGGTAGCGAGTCGGTGCTCGTGCCCTCCACCGCCCACTCGGCGGCGGCGGAGTTAATGTGCTGATACCAGGTTTTAGGATCCAGGGAGATCCCGATATCGGCGGGCTGGGGGCCAAAATTCATCAGGCAGAGCAGGTCACCAGCGGCCATGGTGCGCCGATACCAGAGAGTGTGCTCGGTGTGCTCCACCATGAAGTCCTCAGGGAAGGAGGCCGCCATAATCTGGCACTGGTTTCGCACCTTGATCAAGCGGCGGTAAAATTGCCTCAGAATCCTTTGCTGAACTCGATCGGGAGCCGGTGGGCCCGCCGGCAGCCAGTTGAGAATACAGTCTTTAAACGTCGCCAAACTGCCTGGATCGGGCGGTTCGACATCGCTGTGAAAGTCGCTAAACTCCTCTCGGCGTCCTAGCCGCACGGCTTCTAGCAGGTCGCCATCGCCATGATCCACAAAGTACAAAAACGGAGCCGGGTCGCCATACTCTTCGCCCATAAACAGCAGCGGAATGTAGGGAGACAGCAAAGTGGCTCCCGCCGACAGCTTGAGCGCCTCGAAGGAAATGCGGGTGGAGAGGCGATCGCCCATCATTCGGTTGCCGATTTGATCGTGATTTTGACTGCACACCACAAACCGCTGGGAGGGCGAATCTAGCGCCGGAGCGCCATGGTCGCGGTGGCGAAAGTGCGAATACTGCCCGGCGTAGACAAAGCGGTTTTTGATAGCGGTGGCCAGGGTTTCCATGCTGTCGAAGTCGCCGTAGTAGCCCATGGCGTCGCCGGTGAGGCGGTTGTGCAGGGCGTGGTGAAAGTCATCGTGCCATTGGCAGTCGAGCTGGTACCCCCCCTGGTCAAACCGTCGAATCAGGCGGGGATCGTTGAGGTCACTTTCGGCAATTAGGTGGGCGGGGTAGGGGCGCTGGCTGGCAAAGTCAGCCACGGCTTCGGCCAGGGCCTGCAAAAAGTGCCTGGCCCCAAAGTCATAGATGGCGTGTACCGCATCCAGGCGCAGGGCATCGATGTGGTAGTCTCGCAGCCAGGTGAGGGCGTTTTGAATGAAGTAATTCCGCACGCCATCGCTGTAGGCATCGTCAAAGTTGATGGCACTACCCCAGGGGGTGCGGTAGCGATCGGTGGTGTAGGGGCCAAACTTGCCGCTGTAGTTGCCCTCGGGGCCAAAGTGGTTGTAGACCACATCCATAATCACCGCCAGGCCGTGGTGGTGGCAGGCGTTGACCAGGTGCTTTAACCCCTCGGGGCCGCCGTAGGAGTTTTGCACCGCAAAGGGAAAGCTACCGTCGTAGCCCCAGTTACGCTGGCCGGGGAACTGGGCCACGGGCATGATCTCAACGGCGGTAACGCCCAGCTCGGCTAGGTCAGGCAGGCGGGCAATGGCGGCGGCAAAGGTGCCCTCGGGGGTAAAGGTACCAACGTGCAGCTCGTAGATGATGTAGTTATTCAGCGTAATGCCCGCCCAGCCCCCATCCTGCCAGGAGAATTGGCTGTGATCGACCACTTCGGAGGGGCCATGCACCCCCTCAGGCTGAAACTGGGAGGCGGGGTCAGGCCAGGCGGCTTCGCCGTCAAGCTGATAACGGTAGCGGGTGCCCGCAGGCAGGTTAGGGGCACTGGCGTGCCAGTAGCCCCGCTCATCCTTTGTCATTGGGATCGGTGGAATCGGGTGATTTAAGATCTTGACCGCTACCTGTTCTAGCAGCGGTGCCCACACCGTAAACTCGCAGCCGTTGTTAAATCTTGCGCCAATATCCATAGTCTGTCATTACGGTAGAAGTGAATCGGGACAATGCAGAGTCAGCGCTATCCACCGTAGCAAGGGGGGCTGGGGGTGTCAGCTATCCAAAGATATAAACGTGAATCCTGGAATGCGATAGGGAACATACCCGCTGTAAAGGCTTCCGGCTGTGCGCCCTGAGCACAGTGGTGGATTGAAAATGGGATGTTATTGAATGGTCAACCCCTCAGGAGCTGACGTTAGGCTGTCTTGAATCGGGCTGTGCTGCTGAATGACCTGGCGGCAAGTTTCCACCGAAGCCCGCTCGGCCATGACCATCACCAGGGCCGCATAGGCCGCTTGATGGGTTTCTAGCAGGGTTTTAGCCTGCAGCGTGGCCCAGCGCTGTTTAATTACCCCCTCGGCGGGGGAACGCCCCAGGGCCTGCCAAAAGCGGCCCAGGGCAAGGATATCGCTATCGCCGCCGAGGGCGCTGCCGTAGGTGATCTGCTCAGCGGCAATGCCTGCCATCCATACCTGGCAGTAGCGGTCAATCCCCTGGGGGGTGAGGGTTTCCGACTTTTCTTCAGCCTCGGGATTGGCCAGACCAAACACTACCCCTCCCTGCCCTGGCAGGCCGCGCTTCCAGGTCTCCCAGGCGGTCAGGGTGTAGCCTGCCACGGGTATCTCTAGGAGTACTGCCGCCAGCAGGTGCCCCGCCTCGTGGTGCAGCACCCGCTGGCGATGTTCCGGGGATATCCAGGCCAGGGCATCGGCTAGAATATCGCCAATTCGCCCCTGCAGGCCCAGCTGGTCAAGGGTAAACATCCCCAGCCCGGCGGCGGCAAAAGTCGCCACAACAGAGGGGGAAAGGTGAACCAGCGGGCCCAGCAGGCTGGCCATGGTGAGGGCAAAGACCACCACGGCAATGGTATTGAGGGTAGTGTCACGCATGAGGTCAGAGTTGGCAAGGGATAGCGGCATCATCCCAAGTTCGGATCGCTCACCCCTACCGGCCAGCCGCCGCCTTGTCTAGGGGCAAACGGCGGTTGCCCGCCTGCATCGGGAGTACAGCCACCGGATGTGGTATACAGCCGAAACATGGCCATCAAATTGGTGAGTCAACCAGGGTATGTGACCATTCTAGGGGAGGCCGCCGCAGCCTTGGGCATATTGCCCCGGGGTCACCCCCACCAGCCGCTTAAAGTGACGATTTAGGTGGCTTTGGTCGGCAAAGCCCGTATCGGTGGCGACATCAGCGATCGCGACTCCCATACCCAGTAGCCGCTGGGCCTGCTGAACCCGCACCTGCACCAGGTAGCGGTGGGGCGGCAGGCCAGTCAACTGTCGAAATTGCCGCAGTAGCTTCAGGGGCGGCAGGTTGGCCAGGGTGGCGAGCTGATCTAGGGATAGGTTTTCCGCATAGTGCTGCCGCACATAGTCTTGCACCTGCCGCACCGGCTTAAGGCGATCTCGCCCGGGGGAGGTTGGCCCTGGAGCCGTCGCGGGGGGTGGGGCTTCGCTGTGGCGCTCGATCAGGCAGGTCATTAGCCCCAGCAGGCGAGATTCGCGCTCTAGTCGCAGGTCAGCATGCTCTAGGGCTAGGTGTAGCTGCCGAAACCGCTGGGCCAGCCACGGGTCTACGATCACAGCGGCAGGAAAGTACGGTTCTGCGGATCGGGTCAGACCCAATTCCTGCGCGGCCCGCTGCATCAGCAACACATCCGGGTATAGCATCCGATAGGCCCACCCCTGGGGTGCCCCGGCCTGCCCAGTGTGCACCTCCCCAGGATGGATGATGACGAGCTGCCCCGCCTGGGCCTGGTGGGTTTCTCCCCGATAGGCAAAGGCCTCTACCCCCGCCTCGATCACGCCGATGGCGTACCCGTCATGGGTATGGCGGCTAAAGCTGTGGGTAACGTACCTGGCCCGCAAAATATCCAGGCCTTGCAGGGCCGGATCTCGCCAAAACTTGACCCGCTCCTGGGGAGAGGTGAACTGAACCATGGTTTTAACTCCAGCGGTCACGCAGTAGCAGACCCTGTTCCCTGGGTGGATGAAGTTAAGCAGAGAGAAACCTGACTGCCTGACACATCTCCGGAACCCCCTGATTTCTCGTCGGAGGCTTTGCCCGAAAGCCCCTTAGAACAAGCCTTTCAGTTCCAGGCTATGAACGATAGACTTCAGCTCTGAGACAACGTGTTTTCAAGGCTTTTGGGACTTGTGTCAGGCAGCCAGGAGAGAAACAGCTTGGCCTGCTAGAAGTTGGTAACGTCCGCTACCCAACCCTAATTCAACCGTCCTATTTAATTTAACCTTAGGGCACAAACCAGTAGGGGCACAGCATGCTGCGCCCCTAGGAGTTCTACATTGGTTCACCCAACCTACCCGAGCAGGGAGGTTCAAGACACAAAAGCCCCTAAAAGTAAGCGTAGGACGACGACGCGGCCACGGCGAGGGCCACAATGCCCTGGCGCAGAAACGACAGCAGCAAAAAGGCCAGAATGGGCGACAGATCAATGCCGCCCAGGGGAGGAATAATCGATCGAAAAATGTTTAGGTAAGGATCCGTAAGCTGGCTTAATACCGAAAACGGCGGGCTCAGCCAATCTACATTGGGGAACCAGCTCAGCAAAATGCGGATGATCAACAGAATCGTATAGATCGATAAAAACGTCGAAATGGTTTGTACCAATATGCTCATCTGAAAACCTCGGCGGTGGTCGTTACCAACAATACAGGCATTATCAAAACCTGTCAGTACAAGTGTAACGGATTGCTGAGCAGGGGGGCATTTCAGCAGAATATTTCCAGAATTCGAGGGCTGGGGATTAATGCCCCGGCCCGGCCCCGGCAGAAAGTAAACCAGCTGCTTCCAGTAGACCAAAATGAGCCGTGGGACATTGAATGTGCCCTCCCCCTAAACCCCTCTGCCAACCTTGGGAGAGAGGCTTTGAGCTGCTCCAACTCCCCTGCTCCTGCCGTTCGGGAGGCGGAGCTGGGCTTCGAGCTGAGAGCAGCCGCAGGGGAGAACGGCCAGCGAGGGATTTGCGATCTATTTTTTGATCTGCTGAGGCTAGGAGTCTATTCTGGAAGGGTTTTCCCAGGGGTGCTCGGCATGGCCATTGATGCCACCCAGTTGCTGCCGAACCTCATCAATGGCTTCGTTGAGCTGGGCGATTTTAGCCTCTAGACCCAGGCGAGCGGCCTCCATGCTGGCTTCGGTATCGTCATCGAACTCCCCAAAAGCCAGGGGGTTATCTACCTTGGACAATAGCGGCTTGGGCTTGCCGCCGGACTTAATGCGAGAGGTGGCGAGCACCCCCACTACTCCGCCCAATACGCCGCCTACCAGGCTACCCAACAAAAACCCACCGACAAAATTATCTTGCTGACTCATACGCGATTCCATAGTTCAACCTAGTCCCCCTAATCCAGGGCTACTGCCAGGCTGGATTAGTCTTCTATCTTCCACCCCAGCATGCAGACCTCGGGATGAAAGCCCTCAGAATAATTTCTATCCAGAAACCAAACCCCAGAACACCTTCCTTATTCTGACGGATTTAGCCACCCCTTGAGCCCGCCGTAGCTAGACTTAACGCATCACGTCCCAAAGGTGCGATCGCCCGCATCCCCCAGCCCCGGCACAATAAAGCCCTGGTCATTTAGATCTTCGTCAATGGCAGCGGTAAAGATGGTCAGCGTAGGGTAGGCCGCCGCTAGCTTTTGCAGCGCCGGGGGCGAAGTGACAATCGAAATAATGCGCACCGCCGTCGGGTCAATGCCCCGACTCGTCAGTTCGGCCATCATCGCCATGATCGTGCCCCCAGTGGCCAGCATGGGTTCGCTGATGATCACCTTGGTTTGGGGGGCGAGGGTGTCGGGTAGCTTGTTGAGGTAGCAGCTGGCTTCCAGGGTTTCTTCGTCGCGCACAAACCCCACGTGGTATACCGCGGCCAGGGGCAGCAGCTCCTGAATGCCCGGCATTAGCCCCAGCCCAGCCCGCAAAATCGGCACGATTATCGTCGGGGCGTCGGCATCAATAAAGGTAGCGGGAGACTCTCCCAGGGGGGTATTGACGGTGGTGTCTACGGTGGGCAGCCATTCGCGAATGGCCTCGTAGGTGAGCCAGCGACCCAGCTCGACCATGGCCGACCGAAACAGAGCAGAGGGAGTTTCGCCATCCCGCGCCACCCCCAGCCAGTGCTTAATCAGGGGATGAGGCGGCACAAAAATACGCAGTTGGGGAGCCATAGCCTTTAAGTTCTCAGCCAAATCTGCCACATCATACTCTGTTTCTAGCGCTCGGCTGTCTGCCAGAACTGTTTTCCGCGTTAAGTTAATCCTCCAAAATGGGTGGCTGAAACATTCCAGGAGTAATTCTTTCTAACCGTCACTGCAAGCTAAGCGATGGGCTGTGAAGGATAATATTTCGGCTTTTGCGATACGGTCGATTCGGTGAAAAACCCGGCCTGTTTCAAGGGTAAGCCACACCTGTGTAAACCCATAACCTCTGGCACGATAAGGATGTTAGCTCAAGGAGATGGCAGTGGCAAAGCGTTTTTTTGGTACACCTGTGATGAATTGGTATCGTAAGCTAGTTCGTAATTCTAAATATCGTTGGGTCGTTTTGCTGGGCACGGTTATATATCTGGTTAGCCCCTTTGATATTTCCCCCGACGTGTTCCCTATTTTAGGTTGGGTTGATGATGGCTTGCTCGCCACGATTGCCATTACCGAAATCACCCAAATTTTAATCGACCGCAAGCGCAACCTCCGTCAGGTCGACGATTCTGCCCCTACCCCCGAGGTTTACGGCACCGTGGTTGATGTGGACTCCGTTACGGTTGGCTAGGTGGCATAGACCTTCAGGCCATGACCATACCAGTGTTCCCATACAGCCATTTTCGCCTGCGTTTGCCTGAGCTTTCGATCTGAGCTCACGCCGTAGCCCTACGGGCATCTCAGCTAAGCGAGAACAAAGTTTTGCGTTGTTTTTTGGTTTTTTTAAGGAAGTAACCCCATGTCCAACACCGTGCAGGAAAAAGTTAAAGCCGACTGGCAAAAAGCTCAAAAAGAAGGTGGCCAACGGGCCGAGCGGATTCGACAAATTGTCAAGGCGGCGGCCTCTGAGGCCCTGTCTGAGCTCAAGGGCGGCTCCACCGAAATCGAATCAATGGGTCGTCAAACCCTGGCTGATATGATCGCCCAGCTCAAGGCTAAGGAAGCCGCTGAAGCCGACGTCATTGTTACAGAACAAACCGTTGTCGATGCAGACATGGCAGTTGAAGGCACCGCACCCGCTGTAACCGAGGCCGAAGAAGGTGAACCGGCAACCACGGCTCCGACCTGGCAGCAAATTTTTGCCGACCTGCTGCACTTTGCTAACGATCGCAAAGCCGACTGGGCCGAGCAGGTTCTGGCTGGTTTGCAGGCCCAAGTCGAGCGCTTCGATGCAGATATGGCGAAGGAATATACCGACCGCTACCGACCCTTTCAGCCGGTGGTTCAGGGGCTGCGATCGCTCATCAACCTCGCCTATCGCCAAATTGCCAAAACCAGCACTCCCGATGTCGCTGAGCCCGTGCAAATCGAAGTGCTTGATGACTCACAACCCTCTGTGTAGGTAAGCCCAAAGTAGAAGGGGCATCACTCCACACACCGCTTCAGTGGCCGCTGCAACGCAACGGCCACTTTTTTGTGTAGGGAAGGGAAGGCCATTAACCCGCAATCCTATTCAATTATCCCCGATTTATAGGGGTACACTGTTGTGCGCCTACAGCACATTGGCCTGGTAAGGTTCAAATTCGCCGCAGTCCCCTTTTTTGACGGTAATTACCGTTTTCACCCCGCCCCGTCGGGTAAAATCACCAATCACCCGTATGCCCCTGGGAGCAAGCTCTTGCCAGAGCCGGTCAATAATCTGATTGGTAACGTTCTCGTGGCTAACGCGCTCGTTGCGAAAGGCGTTGAGATAAAGCTTAAACGCCTTCAGCTCCATCACCCATTCCCCAGGGCTGTAGTCCACCACCATGGTGCCAAAGTCGGGATAGCCCGAGCGGGGGCAGAGGGCGGTAAATTCTGGATGCTCAAGATGAATGGTGTAGCGGTTTTCGGAAGGATTGGGCCATTTTTCCAGGGGCTTGTGGCGGGCGGCTAAAATCGCCTGATCGCCATACTGTGGGTTCTGCAAGACTGAGGGCATCATCGATTTAAGTAAGCGGGCTACCAGTTTGACACTGTCATTGTAGGATTTTTGGCTTTGGGTTACCTCGACCCGGTTAGGCTTCCACCCCGCGACCGACCCCCGACTAACAACTATGGTCTCAGGTTCCCGAAACTCGTCTTAACCAAAGTTATTCCAATCGCTTAACCTGAACTTCATATTTCTTACTTAACTCTGCTGACAGGGTCAGAGTCGCTGTGATAGTCTCACCGAGACGTTGGCCGACCCCATAGCAGGCGGTGGCCGACGTCATCTAAGACGCCTGTTTAAGGAGAAACATCAATGACTATCAACCGTAAGCTAGCTTTAGCTGCTGGAAGTCTTACTCTATTGGGTCTAGCCTTGGGTCTACCCGTCAAGGCTGAGACCACCCTCGGTGGGGGCACCGAAACCATCGAAACCCAAGTTAACCAGGGGGTAGAAACCCTTGAGAACGTTCCCGAAGCCGTTCAGGAAACCACTGAAGCCGCCCCCGTCGAAGCTGTTGAGGGCACAGACCCCGCCGAGGTTGTAGAAGAAACTACCGAAACTCCTGAGGTGGTTGTGGACGAAACCACTGAAACTCCTGAGGTAGTGGGTGAAGAAACCACCGAAACCCCTGAGGTGGTTGTGGACGAAACCACTGAAACCCCTGGGGTAGTGGGCGAAGAAACCACCGAAACCCCTGAGGTGGTTGTGGACGAAACCCCTGAAACCCCTGGGGTAGTGGGCGAAGAAACCACCGAAACCCCTGAGGTAGTGGACGAAACCTCAGAAAAACCGACGCCGGTAGATGAGACCACCGAAGCCACCGAGGTCATCGAAGAAGGCGTTGGGGCCGACGACATTGAGGCTGAAGTGATCGACGGCAGCAATTTAGAGTCCGCCAAGCCCACCCTTAACTAAACCTACCAATTCAGGTTTGACAGGCCGCTAGGAATTCACCCGAACCTCTAAAAGCCCTTTAAGTTGGGCATTCTGCCTGGTTTACAAGAGCTGCCGCTGTACGCTTGCGTCTCATCTTTCCCGTAGCCCCGTGGAGGATGGGACGCAATAATATTGATAGGAGTGCGTTAGGAAGCAGCGGTTAAACAGAACTCTGGACTTCCCTAGCAGTCAGGCCCAGCCTTGGCCTAAAGTTTTGTGGCCTTTGGGCCTTTAGTGATTTGTAATACAAATCAAGCCTTTTGGGGTTTCTACCATAGGCAGAATTGCTAACCTATACAGCCTCTTGTCCCAATGAAAACTAAGAAAGTTAAGCCTGAAAACGGGAAAAGCCCTGAGGCTGTTGTAGAAAAAGCTCAGCTTTTGGCCATAGCCACCCCCAAGAAAGACAAGAAAAAAGCTAAGAAAAAGGCCAAAGGCAAACCGGATGAGCCACCTGTTTTTCGCTATACGTCTGAGGGTGAAGGCAGCTCTAAGCTACCGAGCAAGGTTTACGAAAAAGAGCTGGCTCGCCTCCAGGTCGAGTTGGTGAAAATGCAGTACTGGGTCAAGCACACCGGCACCCGCGTTGTGATTTTGTTTGAGGGTCGAGACGCGGCGGGCAAGGGCGGCACCATCAAGCGACTGACTGAAGCCCTCAATCCTCGCGGCTGCCGGGTAGTGGCCCTAGGTACACCGAGCGATCGCGAAAAGACCGAGTGGTATTTTCAGCGCTACGTGCCTCACCTGCCCGCCGCTGGTGAAATCGTCTGTTTCGACCGCAGCTGGTACAACCGGGCCGGAGTCGAACACGTAATGGGGTTCTGCACCGATGCCCAGTATGAGGAATTCATGCAAACCTGCCCCGAATTTGAGCGGATGCTGGTGCGCTCCGGCATTATTCTGCTGAAGTACTGGTTTTCGGTCAGCGACGACGAGCAAGAGCGACGCTTTCAGTCGCGCACCACCGACCCGGCCCGCCGCTGGAAGCTCAGCCCGATGGATTTGGAATCGCGCGATCGCTGGGTCGAATATTCCCAGGCCAAAGACAACATGTTTGCCCACACCAACATTCCCGAAGCCCCCTGGTTTACGGTCGAAGCCGACGATAAAAAGCGGGCGCGGCTCAACTGCATTAGCCATGTGCTCAGCAAAATTCCCTATGTGGATATGACCCCCGAGCCCCTGGAACTGCCCCCCCGCAAAACCGCCCCCGTTGACTATGTGCGCCCGCCGCTCAACGAGCAGTTCTTTGTGCCGAGGATCTATTGAATTAATGAATTAAGACCTACCGCAGGGCGAACAACCGTTCGCCCCTACCCTGGTCTAGACCCCTGTTTAGCCCTGCTGGGTTCGGATCAGTCGCTTAACCCGAGTCGATGTCAGCCGGGCCAGACTTTCCATACCCCCCGCCCCCTGGGGTAGCAATTTGCAGCCGATCTCCCGGCTGCACTGAAACCGTGGCCTGTCCCGCCAGAACCTCCACTCCGCCATCAGCGCGATGCACGGTATTTTCCCCCACCCGCCCCGGTTCCCCCCCTTGCAGGCCAAAGGGCGGCACCCGGCGATGGTTCGACAAAATTGCTGCCGTCATTGGTTCCCGAAACTCCAGGGTGCGCACAATGCCGTTGCCGCCACGAAATTCCCCCGCCCCGCCGCTGCCCTGGCGAATTTCAAAGCCCCTGAGTAACACCGGAAACCTCCATTCCAGCACCTCAGGGTCGGTCAGGCGGGAGTTGGTCATGTGGGTATGCACCGCATCGGTGCCGTTAAACCCGGGCCCAGCGCCAGAACCGCCGCAGATGGTTTCGTAATACTGATGCCGCTGATTGCCAAAGGTGAGGTTGTTCATGGTACCCTGGGAAGCCGCCATTACCCCCAGCGCCCCGTACAGGGCATCGGTAATCGCCTGGGAGGTTTCCACATTGCCCGCCACCACCGCCGCCGGGTAGCCAGGATTAAGCATCGATCCTGGAGGGATGAGGATATCCAGCGGCTTCAGACACCCAGCATTGAGGGGAATGTCGTCATCTACCAGGGTTCTAAACACGTAAAGCACCGCTGCCTTAGCCACTGCCGCCGGGGCGTTGAAGTTATTGGGCCGCTGGGCAGTAGTGCCAGTAAAGTCAACGGCGGCGCGGCGGGCCTCCCAATTAATGGTAATCGTCACCACAATCTGGCTGCCATCGTCCATGGTGGAGGTAAACGCCCCATCCCGAAGCCCGTCGATGACCTGCCGCACGCAGGCTTCGGCATTGTCCTGAACGTGCTGCATGTAGGCTTGTACAACCTCCAGACCGTAGGAATCCATGAGCTTTCGCAGCTCCTGCACCCCCTGCTCATTGGCGGCAATCTGCGCCCGCAGATCCGCCAGGTTTTGATCCGGGTTCCGCACCGGATAGGCAGCCGAGGTCAGGCGCTCTAACAGATCCGCCGCTAAAAAGCGGCCCTGGTCTACCAACTGCACGTTGTCCAGCAGCACCCCCTCCTGGTCGATGGTGGTGCTATTGGGCGGCATCGACCCTGGGGTAATGCCGCCGATGTCGGCATGGTGGCCGCGCGAGGCGACGAAGAAGAGGGGTGTGGGGCGTGGGGGGGTGTGAGGGTGTGAGGGCGTGGGAGTGTCAGAGGAACTTTGAATTTTGAATTTTGAATTTTGACTTATTTCGGCCTTCTGCCCTTCGCCTGCTGCGCTTTGCTCAGTCTCCTCAAACACTGGCGTAATCACTGTTATATCCGGCAGATGGGTGCCGCCGTTATAGGGATTGTTCAATAGATACACATCGCCTGGTTTAAGCTGGTTGCCCTTGGCCTGTACTAAGCTCTGAACGCTCTCCCCCATTGACCCCAGATGCACCGGAATATGGGGCGCATTAGCCACCAACTGCCCCTGGCCATCAAAAATCGCGCAGGAAAAATCTAGTCGCTCTTTAATGTTCACCGAGTGGCTCGTGTTTTGCAGCGTCACCCCCATTTCCTCCGCCACTGCCCGAAAGAGGTTGTTAAAGATCTCCAGCAAAACCGGGTCAGGGGAGCGCGCGGGGAAGGCGGAGGGCGACGTGGAAATCAAACTCTTCTCCGTCCTCCGTCCTCCGTCCTCCGCCCTCAAAACCAAATCCCCCTTTTCCGTCAGCACCGCACTCCATCCTGGTTCGACAATATTGGTGCCGGTAGGCTCAATCACCATGGCGGGGCCGGAGAGGGTGTCTCCAGGCCGTAAATTCTCACGGGAGTAGATAGGGGCCTGGTGCCAGGTGTCGGCGGTATAGAGGGGAACGGTCGCCAGGGGCATTAGGGGGGCGGTACGGGGCGAGGCGATCGCGGCAGGTTCGGGCTGGGGGGTATGGCCGATGACTTCGACCGAGGCCGTATCGACGATCAGCGGTTTATCCTTTAGGGCAAAGCCGTAGCGCTGGCGGTGCAGGGCTTCAAACCGCGATCGCATCGCCGTCTCTGCCGCAAAATCTACCGCCAAGGTAGAGTCAGTGCCCTCGTACTTCAGGTGCAGCTTGGCGATGACCTGTACCGGCCCTTCGGCCTCCAGCCCAGAGAGAGTTGGAGCGATGGAAAACCCTTGCGCCAGCAAATCCTCCCGTCCCCTCGTTGCCAGGGTTTCAAGGATGACCTGGAGTGCAGGTAAATTGTCCGCCGTCAAGGACTGCTCCACGGATTGGTCGTTGAGCGATCGCACATCCGCCAGCCCCATGCCGTAGGCCGACAGCACTCCGGCGTAGGGGTGCAAAAATACCTCGGTCATGCCCAGGGCGTTGGCAATTAGGCAGGCGTGCTGCCCCCCCGCACCGCCGAAGCAGCAAAGCACGTAGTCCGACACGTCGTAGCCTCGCTGCACCGAGATTTTTTTGATAGCGTTGGCCATTTTTTCCACCGCAATGGCCAGAAAGCCCGCCGCCACCTGTTCAGGGCTACGGGAGTCGCCCGTGGCGGTGTGGATTTCGGCGGCCAGGGCGGCAAACTTTTGCCGTACCACCTCTGCATCCAGGGGCAAATTCCCCTCTGGCCCAAACACCGGAGGAAAATACTCGGGCTGAAGCTTACCCACCATGACGTTACAGTCGGTCACCGTTAATGGCCCACCCTGGCGGTAGCAGGCTGGGCCTGGATAGGCCCCCGCCGAAGCTGGCCCCACCCGGTAGCGGCTACCGTCAAAGCTAATAATGGATCCACCCCCGGCGGCTACGGTGTGGATGGCCATCATCGGTGCCCGCAGCCGTACCCCGGCCACCTCGGTGGCCAAGGTGCGCTCGTACCCGCCCCGGTAGTGGGAGACATCCGTGGAGGTGCCCCCCATGTCAAAGCCGATCACCCGGTCGTACCCGGCCTGGCGACTGGTTTGCACCGCCCCCACCACGCCCCCCGCCGGGCCAGAGAGGATGCTGTCTTTGCCCTGAAACAGGGCGGCATCGGTGAGGCCACCGTTAGACTGCATGAACATGAGGCGAAGCGGTGAGGAGATGGATGGGTAAGGGGGTGAGCCTTGAATTTTGAGGTTTGAATTTTGAATTTTGAATTCCCCTTTCCCCAACTGCTCCGCCACTCGATCCACATACCGTCTCAGAATGGGTGAGAGATACGCATCTACGACCGTCGTATCGCCTCGGCTGACGAGTTTGATCAGGGGGCTGACCTGGTGGGAGATGGAGATTTGGGTAAAGCCAGTCTGCTTAGCGAGCTGGCTGACACGAATTTCATGATTTGGGTAGCGATAGCCGTGCATGAGCACGATGGCGCAGGCGCGCAGGCCAGAGGCATAGGCGCGATGAAGTACCTGGCTGAGGCGGTCTTCTTCGGACGCGGTGAGGGGTGTCAAAATTTCGCCCTGGGCGCTGACTCGCTCGTTGACCTCAATGACCTGTTCGTAGAGCATTTCCGGTAGCTGAATGTGCCGGGCGAAGATGTCGGGGCGGTTTTGGTAGCCGATCCGCAGGGCGTCGCGGAAGCCCTGGGTGATGAGGAGAAGGGTGCGATCGCCCCGGCGCTCGAGCAGGGCGTTGGTGGCCACGGTGGTACCCATCTTGACTGCCTCAATGCGGTCGGCGGGGATGGGTTCATCGGCCCCTAGCCCCATCAGGTCGCGAATCCCCTGGATTGGCGCATCGGCGTAGCGGTCGGGGTTTTCGGACAGCAGCTTGTGGACGACAAACTGGCCATCGGGGCGGCGGGCCACGAGGTCGGTAAAGGTGCCGCCGCGATCAATCCAAAACTGCCATTGGGGTTGTGAAGCAGACTGGGGGGCTGAAACCATGGGCTATGTTAGATGTGGCAATGGCCTTTAATCGGGCTATTTTAGAAACCTGGGGCGGGGGATCTGACCCAAAACTTAATCTAGCGTGCTAACCCTAACTTCTATGGATACTTCTTCTAAAATCTACATCGCCGGTCACGGGGGCCTGGTGGGCAGCG
>DAIUJR010000068.1:0-27597 GCA_036848635.1 Nodosilinea sp. CTOTU7336 | reverse complement strand
GGTCTCTGCTCCTGCTATTGATTCTACAGGCTCAATTTCCGATAAGGTTTAATGGCGACGACCCAAGATAACCGATCCCCTGTCTGTGCCTCTTGCCATCGCCGTGAAGCTTCAGATTGCCTTGCGGGCATTACAATTCGACCCTTTTGGGTAAGAAAATCTTTTATCTTTGATATATGTCGACGATCTCGTTAGGTAGGAAAGCGCGATTGTTTATGAGGCTGAAGAGCGCTCTTCACAGAGCATAAAATCCTTTTGCAGCAGGGGTTACGCTGCGCTAATCCCTGCTGCATTTGATTCCGCCTATCTATTTATTGTTGCCTGCGCAATTCAGAAGTCATGAAAATCCTGCTCGTCGATGATGAAGTGGAGCTTACCGACCCCCTCAGTCGGCTACTCACCCGCGAAGGCTATGCCGTAGATGTGGCCACCGATGGCGAAGCAGGGGCTAACCTGGCAGCTGAGGGCGGCTATGACCTGCTGATTTTAGACTGGATGCTACCAGGGCTCAGCGGGCTAGAAATTTGTCGGCGGCTGCGATCTCGTCCCGATACCACCCCTGTTCTTTTTCTCACCGCCAAAGACACCCTCGACGACCGGGTTAACGGCCTTGACGCCGGAGCCGACGACTACCTGGTCAAGCCCTTCGAGCTGCGCGAACTGCTGGCTCGGGTGCGAGCTCTGCTGCGGCGCTCTCCTTCCCTAGAAGGGTCAAATACCTCTGCCCGCCTTGGCGCTGGCGACCTAGAGCTAGACCCCGCTAATCAGCTCGCCTATCGCCAGGGGCAGGCCATTGAGCTATCCGAGAAAGAAACCCAGCTACTCGCTTACCTGCTCAAACATCCTAACCAGGTGCTGACCCACGGGCAAATCTACCAGAGCGTATGGGAAGAAGTTGAGCCCCCCAACAGCAATGTGCTAGCCGCCCAAATTCGTCTACTGCGGCGCAAAATTGAGCCGAAGGGCACGCCGCCACTGATCCACACCGTGTACGGTCGGGGGTACCGCCTGGGGGAATAGCCCCGCCCCTGAGCAACCACCCCTGGCGTGGTCAGCAGAATAGTTTATCCTATAGCCAGTTCAGCCCATAGATCAGGACTTTGTGCCTTAGTCACAGTTCCTTAAATCTCATCGGAGCTGGCCTAGTTTCAAACCCGAATCTAGGACCAGTCTGAGAAAGCTGAGCCTGGCTTCTCGCTTAGGGGTCAGCAATCCATACTATCCCAGTGTCATTCCTGCGTAGGCGGGAATCTATAGCGAACCTCTCGCTAAGTCGGTGTCTTGTTGCCGCGCCAACCCCTAGCTAATCTAGCCCAGCAGATAGCCCAGCAGACTGGGCAACTTAAAGCTAAACCTATAGACAGAATCAGGTGCCCATGAAAATTGCCATAACGGGAGCTACGGGGTTCGTCGGTAGCCGTCTGGTGGAACGGTTATTGGCCGAAGGTCATACGGTGATGGTGCTGAGCCGCAGCGTTAGCCATGGCCGCAAGGTGTTTCCTGAAATAGCCTTTCCCCAGGTTGAGGTGGTGGAATACAGCCCGCTGGAGTCAGGCCCTTGGCAAACAGCGCTGTCGGGCTGCGATGGGGTAGTCAACCTAGCCGGAGCCCCGATTTCCGAACGGTGGAGCGAAGAGCATAAGCGGGCGATTATGAACAGCCGCAAAGTTGGCACCGAAAAGCTGGTCGAAGCCCTGGCCCAGGCCGACCCGCGCCCCTCGGTGTGGGTTAACGCCTCCGCCATTGGCTACTACGGCACCAGCGAAACCGCCACCTTCGATGAAACCAGCTCCCCTGTTCAAAATGATTTCCTGTCTCAGGTCTGCCAGGCCTGGGAAGCCGCCGCCCAGCCGGTTAAAGACTACGACACCCGGCTGGTGATTTTGCGGTTGGGGATCGTCCTCGGTATGGGTGGGGCGGTGGCTAAAATGTTGACCCCCTTTCGCATGTTTGCCGGTGGCCCGATTGGCAGCGGTCGCCAGTGGTTTTCTTGGATTCACCGCGAAGACCTGGTTGACCTAATTCTTCAGGCCCTTACCGACCCGCAGATGGAGGGGCTTTACAACGCCACCGCCCCTAACCCCGTACGGATGGGGGAATTTTGTAAAACCCTGGGCAAGGTGCTCAACCGCCCCTCCTGGCTGCCGGTGCCCGATTTTGCCCTCGAAGCCCTGCTGGGGGACGGTGCCCAGGTGGTGCTAGAAGGCCAGCAGGTGTTGCCCAAGCGCACCGCAGCCACCGGGTTTGAGTACCGATATGTGCAGGTCAAAGATGCTCTGATGGACATTGTCAACGCCTAATCCCATGGATATTGGAGCCCTCCGCCGCGACTACACCCAACGGGGCCTTACCCTGGATGACCTGCCTGCTGACCCGTTTGACCAGTTTGCTCTCTGGTTTCAGCAAGCTTGCGAGGCCGACCTGCTAGAGCCCAATGCCCTGGTGCTGTCTACTGTTGCCCCAGACGGCGCGCCCTATTCGCGCACGGTGCTGCTCAAATATTTTGATACCGATGGCTTTGTATTTTTTACCAACTACGGCAGCCGCAAGGCCCAGCAGCTTAAGGCCAATGCCCAGGTGTCGCTGCTGTTTCCCTGGTATCCCCTAGAGCGACAGCTGGCGATTGGGGGCACCGCCGCCAAGATTTCTACGGCGGAATCCTTGAAGTATTTCTCCTCCCGGCCGCGCGGTAGCCAAATTGGGGCGTGGGTCTCCCAGCAGAGCACCGTGATTGCCTCTCGGCAACAGCTTGAAACCCAGTTCGAGACCATGCAGCAAAAGTTTCTTAACCAGGAGGTGCCCCTACCCGATTTTTGGGGCGGCTACCGGGTCACTCCCCGCAGTTTTGAGTTCTGGCAGGGGCGGCCAAACCGCCTCCACGACCGCTTTCTCTACAGTCTCACCGCCGATCAACAACCGTCCTGGACGATTACCCGCCTTTCTCCCTAGGGGGCGTCAAGCGGATAGGCGGGTCATTCCCTTAGCGCCGGGAAGCCATCTGAAATAATCCGCTTGCTATTAGATTCCCGCCTGGAGCTTGTCCCCCGCGAAGGCGGAGGACGGTAATGACAGGGTAAAGTTTTAGCTAGAAACCATCTTAAGATGGCGATGCCGCTTTCCGAGTGATTTCCCATGGCTGTGTCTAAGACCGAGGCCAAGCAGCTCCTCGAACGCATGATTTTTGAAGCCACCGCTCCCCAAGACTGGGTAGATGACGTATGGGGACTCAGCCCGCTGATGGGCGACAGCGCCGCCAAGCTGCTGGAAGCGTTCTATGCCCTGATCGACTGCTGCCCCGACGAACAGCTCGACAACTTGGTCAAAGGGCTCATCCGCGAGCAGCTAGAGTTTTAACCAGATGACCGACATCACAGTCCCAGGAGCCCGGTTCCCGGGGCGAGGGTATCAGTGCAAGGATTGAGAGCCACTCTCTGAATGCAAAAAAAACCCAGCCGTCCAAAGCTGGGTCGAATCTAAAGGATTCATTCAAAGGTTTGATTTAAGGTTTTGATTTAACGTTCTGATTTATTGATTTGTAACCAGTACCGCAATGGCAGCAAGGAGCTAATATCCCCCGCACCTTAGCAAGAGTTAAGTTAGCATTTCCTGACATTGTTGATACTGCGTTAAGTCTAGGCTGACTCAGGCTAGGTTTCGGTTACAAAGACTACGATTGTTCTTGACCTCGCCCTAGCTACTAATTACTCACATCTTTTGAATAACGCTCGTGCATAACGTTTGAAAGCTGTATTTCGCCCCCCGCGCCCTCCAATTCCGGGGGGCGGAGTTCAAAGTTCACCAGAATAGGGGGATTTTAGGGGGCCAGGGCCAGGTCAGGGATTTTTCCTCACCAGATGACCTATGTGTACCCAGTAGCCTCGCCCTAGGGAAGCGGCTGAGCGGCGTTGTAAATGGCTTCATTGGCCTGTACTGACTTGAGCAAATCCACCACGGGGCAAGGATAATCGACCCCCAACCGCAGGCCAAATCGCTCTTGCTCCACCGCTTGCAGCTTCCCCGGTTCATAAACTTTGGCCGCTGGAACCGATCGTAGGGCGGGGAGCCAGTGCTTGACGTAGGTGCCCTCGGGGTCATAGTCCTTAGCCTGCTTGGGGATGTTGAAGTAGCGAAAGCCACGGGCGTCGTTACCCACCCCGGCCGTGTAGTTCCAATTGCCGTAGTTGCTGCACACATCGTAGTCAATTAGCTGCGACTCGAACCACTCGGCCCCCATGCGCCAGTCAATACCCAAGTTTTTGGTCAAAAAGCTGGCCACGTTCTGTCGGCCTCGGTTCGACATAAAGCCCGAGTGACTCAGCTCCTTCATATTCGCATCCACTAGCGGAAAGCCCGTCTCTCCCCGCTGCCAGGCATCAAAGCGAGGCCAGTCTTGCTTCCAGCTAATGCTCAGCCGCCGCAGCCCAGAGGGATAAAATACCCGAGCGCCGTGCTTGACGCAAATAAACCGAAAGTAATCGCGCCACAGCAGTTCAAACACCAGCCAGTAGGTCGAGTCGTTGCGGATGCGCTCGGCTTCGTAATGCTGCACAGTTTCATGCACTCGGCGAGACGACACACAGCCCAGGGCCAGCCAGGCTGAGAGTTTGGATGAATAGTCGGCCCCCACCATGCCGTTGCGAGTCTCTTTATAGGTTTTAAGGCTGTCGGTCTCCCAAACATAGTGCTGAAGCCGCTGCAGGCCAGCGGTTTCTCCCCCTCTAAAAACCAGCACCGCCCGGTGATCAGGGATGGGAGGTTCTAAGCCTAGATCCTTAAGTTCCGGCAGCGCGCCGCTATCGAGGGGGGGCAGGGGGGGCAGCGATGAGGGTGGGACGAGAGGACTCTCCACGCTGCTGCGCTGCTCCACTTGCTTGCGAAACTGAGTAAAGACCTCGGGCATATCCGTCAGGTCAAAGGGCAGGTTGTCGGGATGGTAGAGGGTGGCTCCCCAATCGGTATGAGTGGCAATACCCAGGCTTTTTAGCTGTTCGGTTAAGGCCTGCTCCACCGCTAATTCTTCGGTTGTCGCTTCCTGGTGCCAGTGGACGGCGGTGACGCCCAGCTCCTTGCCCAGAGCTGGAATCACTACCTCGGGCTGGCCCCTGCGAATGACTAAGTCGCTCCCCAGGGTACGCAGCGATTGCCGCAAATCCCCTACGCTTTCGAGTAAGAACTGAGCCCGATAGGCCCCGGTTTTAGGAAAGCCAAAGGCCGTTTGGCCAAACTGCCGAGGATCAAAGCAGTACAGCGGCACCACCGGCTGCCCAGTCTTGATTGCGGCCTGGAGAGGCTGGTGATCGTGCAGGCGAAGATCATTGCGAAGCCAAACGAGAACGGACATGGGGAGTTAGGTGTTAAAAATACGTCACGGGTACCCTGGGTCTGCCGGGGCATAGATTACCGCAAGATGGGCACGGCCGACCAGCTTTAGGACCGCGCCATTCTATCCTGGGTCTGCCCCTGGGCCTAGTGCCTACATTATGGGTAGGGGCCAGAAAGGCTGCCACCCAGTTTGTGCTTTCATGGCAACCCAAAGTCCACGGCAGATAGGCTCTTACCTCACACTAAGTCTGCTCAGAAGCGCCCTACAATGATCCCTAAGCCGCACCACGACCGTCTAGAGACCTATGTCCATCAGCTTCAGGACTTGGTGGCTGACCTCTGGTACCCCAGCGAAACCGATGCCCCCCTGGAGGTGCTGGTTTGGGTGTTGCCAGAGCTAGATCGGGCTGGTCTCAGCCAACAGCTGGGGGTATCGCCCGCCGCCGTCAAAGAGCAGTCAGCGGATCGGTTTTTCAGCCCCATTTTGGCTAACCCCGTCTACCGCACTGCCCAGGGCAAAAACCTGGCCCAGGGCTACAGGCGTTTGCAGGATTTGATCAACAGGAACCTAGCCAATCTTCACAGCTACCGGGTGGGCAAAGTCGAGGTCGAACTGTATTTGGTGGGACGCCACCCCAGCGGCCAATACGTGGCCCTTCATACGAGCCTGGTGGAGACGTAGAAATCTCCCCGGGGCGGTAGCCAGGCTGGGCAGATGACGATAGCCTATGGGCAGAATCCGAGGCAAAATCCATGGCTTTTCAAACCCCTGACTGGGTCAAGCACGCTGTCTTCTACCAAATCTTTCCCGATCGGTTTGCCCGTACCCACCGTCACCTAGACGATCCGGCCATGGCGGTTACCCTAGAGCCCTGGGAGTCGCCCCCCACCCCTGAAGGCTACAAAGGCGGCGATCTTTGGGGCGTGGTCGAACATTTAGACTACCTGGTGGAGCTGGGCATCACCGCGATTTACTTCACGCCAATTTTTCAGTCGGCCAGCAACCACCGCTACCACACCCACGACTACTACCGGGTGGATCCGCTGCTGGGGGGCAACCCAGCTTTTTTTGACCTGCTCAACGCCGCCCACGAGCGCAGCCTCAAGGTGGTGCTTGACGGAGTGTTTAACCACTGTAGCCGGGGGTTTTTCTTCTTTAACGATATTTTAGAAAACGGGCCGAACTCCCCCTGGCTGGAGTGGTTTGGCATCGAGAGCTGGCCCTTGGCGGCCTACGACGGTTCGCTACCGGCCAACTACACGAGCTGGGTCGGCAACCGTGCTCTGCCACAGTTTAACCACGACCATCCGGCGGTGCGCGAGTACCTGATGCGAGTAGGCGAATACTGGGTGCAGCAGGGCATCGACGGCTGGCGGCTGGATGTGCCCTTTGAGATTAAAGCTGAGGGTTTTTGGCAGGAGTTTCGCGATCGCATCAAGCGCATCAACCCCGACGCCTACATTGTCGGCGAGGTCTGGCTCGATGCCACCCAGTGGCTCGACGGCACCCAGTTTGATGGGGTAATGAACTACCCCTTCACTGGCCCCACCCTGGCCTTTACCGCCGCCGACCGGGTGCGGATGGATCTGGTCGAACGGCCCCACTATTACCCCTACCCCGCCCTCGATGCCCCCGGCTATGCCGACAAAATTCAGCACTTGCTCCAGCTTTACCCCTGGGAAATTCAGCTTACCCAGCTCAACCTGCTCTCTAGCCACGATGTTGCCCGCATTTACTCTGTCGTCAGCGAAGACTTGGCCAGCGTGGTGCTGGCTACCCTGCTGTTGCTGACCTTTCCTGGTGCCCCCAGCCTCTACTACGGTGACGAAGTGGGCCTTCTGGGAGAAATGGATCCCGATTGCCGCCGCACCTTTCCCCCCGAGGCCGACTGGCATCGAGAGCTGCTGCAAATCCACAAAGACCTGATTGCCCTTCGCCACCGCCACCCGGCCCTGCGAACCGGTACCTACACCGTGCTCTACGCTCAAGCTGAGGCCTACGCCTTGGCCAGAACCCTCGGGAATGACCAGGTAATCGTCGCCCTCAACGTTGGGGCATCCACGTCACTGTCGCTAGCTGCCGAAGATCTCCAAATTGCGAACCGCACGCTCAAGCCTAGCTTTACCTACCAAGGGGGCCGGTGGGATGGCCACAGCCTGCATTTACCCCCGCGCTCGGCTCTAGTGGCCACGGCGAGCTAAGAAAGTTTTGGCGGTTTCTAAAGGAGCCAGGGAGAGTTAAAACCCTTAACCCCGCCGCTGGCGAATCTGGGCCATAAAGAACTCTTCTAGCGAGGGGCGAGTCTGCTGGAGGCTCAATAGTTGCCCCCCCATGGTGGGAATCTGCTGGGCAAACTCATAGGGATTGCCCTTAACATGCCCCCACCATAAATCGCCCTGGACGACTAGCTGCTCTAGCCAGGGTTCGAGGCTGGCAACATGACCGCCGCGCCCCTTAGCAAGATACTGGTCGGCGGTGCCTAGCAGGTCATCTAGTTGCCCCAGGCAAATCAGTTCCCCCTGGTCGAGAATGGCGACGCGATCGCAGATCACCTCCACATCCGACAGAATATGACTGTTAAAGAAAATCGTCTTACCCTCCCGCTTCAGGGCCAAAATCATTTCCCTCACCTGGAACCGCCCGGTGGGGTCAAGCCCCGACATGGGCTCGTCTAGAAACACCAAGTCGGGGTCGTTAATCAGCGCTTGGGCCATGCCAATGCGCTGAAGCATGCCCTTAGAATACTGGCGCAGCTGCTTCTTTTTAGCCGTCGCCTGGGAGAGCCCTACCCGCTCCAGCAGCTCGATAATCCGCCGCTGTCGGGCCGCTGCCGATAGCCCAAACAGCCCAGCGGTGTACTGCAAAAACTCCCACCCGGTCAAAAAATTATAGAAATAGGCGTTTTCGGGCAGATAACCAATGCGCTGTTTAACGGCATTGTGCCCCAGGGGGTGCCCCAGCAGCTGGGCCGTACCCGCCGTGGGGCGGATAATGCCCAGCAGCGTCTTCAGCAACGTGGTCTTACCGGCCCCATTAGGGCCTAGCAGGCCGAAGGTCTCCCCGGCATAAATCGTTAGAGAGCAGTTTTTTAGGGAGACAATACGCTGGTTGAGCCAAAACCCAGTGCGGTAGGCCTTGCTTAACCCCTCGGCCTGGATGACCGTCGACGGGGCGGCGCGATTGCCATTGATTGCATCGAGGGGGCGGGGGGCATGGGTCGGGTACATAGGCTTTGAAACCGTTCGGCCTTGAGATTTGCCATGGTTTAGGGTACCCGCCCTCTCTCCCCAAAGGATCTGTCCTTAGACAATGACCCTAGACTGGTATAGAGCCTATGATAATCATCAATACGCGTTTTCAAATTATGGATCGATCAAAAATTGTTGCCATTATTACCGGGGCCATTTCGCTGCTGCTGGCCATTGGCTACCTCGCCCTAGTGCAGCTGCTGGATTTTAGAGGCGATATGGTGCCCGCGCCCCTGTCGATATTTTTTTAGGCGGATATGGTGCAAAGCTGGCCCCTCCCTAGTTTTATGCCTCAGGAGCAGATCATCAGCAATACTTATGTCTAAGCCCCCTATTCCCCTAGACTTTTCTATCAGGACTTGTCTTTTTTAGGGCGCTGACCCTACGTTGTAGGGCGGGTGGGGTTCAGATTTTTTGTGGATGGGCAAAATTGCGATTCGTAGACTTTGGCATAGTATTATTGCGATCAACATTAAGGACTTTATTAGCTAGACGGCAGGAACCTATGGCTATGCAACAGTTAAAGACCACTTCTACCCTTGATTATCAATCGGAAAGCTACAAAGATGCCTATAGTCGCATCAATGCCATCGTCATAGAAGGTGAGCAAGAGGCTCACGACAACTACTGCAAGCTCTCCGAGAGCCTGCCCGAGTCAAAGGATGAGCTCCTCCGTTTGGCTAAGATGGAAACCCGCCATATGAAGGGGTTTCAAGCCTGCGGCAAAAACCTGGCCGTCACCCCCGACATGGCCTTTGCGGCAGAGTTTTTCGGTCGGCTTAACCACAACTTCCAGCAGGCCTGGGCCGAGGGCAAAATTGTCACCTGCCTGCTGATTCAGTCGCTGGTGATTGAAACCTTTGCCATTTCGGCCTACAACATCTACATTCCCGTCGCCGATGACTTTGCCCGCAAAATTACGGAAGGGGTCGTCAAAGACGAGTACAGTCACCTCAACTTTGGGGAAGAGTGGCTAAAGGCTAATTTTGAAGCCTCTAAGGCCGAATTAGAAGAGGCCAATCGCCAGAATCTACCCATTGTTTGGGCCATGCTCAACGAGGTGGCTGACGATGCCAGGGTACTAGGCATGGAAAAAGACGCCCTGATTGAAGACTTTATGATTACCTACGGGGAAGCCCTGGGCAACATCGGGTTTTCTAGTCGCGAAGTGATGAAGCTGTCGGCCCAGGGGTTAGCCGCCGTCTAGGGAAGTTCTAGCCGACTCAAGCATGCCAGATGTTAAGAGCAGGGGCTGCGAACCCACCGGGTTTGCGGCCCCTTAAGTCCTATCTAAGTAGTTTCACCTAAAGCTCGTATCGACGGTTACGGATTAACTCAAAAATTCCCTTGCCTCGACAAGTCTTTGTCCGTCCGACGTTTATCTCTGTGTCCGAGTCAGTGATCTATCTAATTTGGGGTAGGGCGGTTTATTGTAGGTAAGTTATCAACCCGCACCATTTCCCCTGGTGCACTATCAGCAGTGACGTAGATTTGCAATGTTTGGCCTAATCGGACACTTAACCAGCCTTGACCATGCCCAATCCGTAGCCCGCGATCTTGGCTACCCAGAATATGCCGACCAGGGGCTCGATTTTTGGTGCAGCGCCCCACCTCAAATCGTCGATACCATCAAAGTCACCAGCGCCACGGGGCAGCAGATCGAGGGCCGCTACGTCGAGTCTTGCTTTTTGCCAGAAATGCTAGCCGCCAAGCGCATTAAGGCGGCGACGCGCAAAATTATCAACGCCATGGCCCATGCCCAAAAGCACGGCATTGATATTACGGCCCTAGGGGGGTTTTCGTCGATTATTTTTGAAAACTTCAACCTGCATCAGATTCAGCAGGTGCGCAACCTCACCCTCGAATTTGAGCGGTTTACCACGGGTAACACCCACACCGCCTACATCATTTGTCAACAGGTCAAGGCCGCCTCGCAGCAGTTGGGGATAAACCTTTCGGAGGCCACGGTGGCGGTCTGTGGGGCCACTGGCGACATCGGTAGTGCGGTATGCCGCTGGCTAACCGCCCGCACCGACATCAAAGATCTGCTGCTGATTGCCCGCAATCAGGAACGCCTGCAGCGGCTCCAGGACGAACTGGGCTGCGGCATAGCGATAGATTTAGATGCCGCCCTGGCCAAAGCCGACATTGTAGTTTGGGTGGCCAGCATGGCTAAGGGGGTTGAAATCGACCCCAATACCCTGAAGCGGCCCTGCCTGATGATCGATGGCGGCTACCCGAAAAACCTGGATACTCAGTTTAACTACGAGGGCATCCACGTGCTCAAGGGCGGCATCGTCGAGCACTCCCTTGACATCGACTGGCGGATCATGAGCATTGTGAACATGGATGTGCCTGCCCGTCAGCTGTTTGCCTGCTTTGCCGAAGCGATGCTGCTGGAGTTTGAGAAGTGGTACACCAATTTTTCCTGGGGGCGTAACCAAATTACGCTAGAAAACATGGATTTGATCGGCCAGTCTTCGGTAAGGCATGGCTTTCGACCTCTGCTGGATTTCACGCCTACCGCCCTGGCGGTGAAGGCCTCCTGAGCTGGATGGCGCCGATATGAAGCCGGTGGGTCATGCCTGCCCTAGAGTATGCCAAGGTTTTTGGCGACTCAAAACGCTTACGCCAGTGCCCTGTCTTCTGAACCAAGTCAATTCTCCCCCAGCGTGGGTTGGGTCGCCAGGCTTAGGCAATGGGGACGCTGACTTGGTATTCTAAGAATCGCAGTGATGTCAGTCATCCTGGCAAGCGTCGCACCGATATGAGTTACATCAATGCTCTGGCCGGGTGAGGCAATCGCTGACCGTGCCCCTGAATTGTCGTTTATCCCCTGGCCATGGCCCCCACCGAGCGTAAGTCCATTCTGCTGTCCTTTGAGAAACCGCTGGCTGAGCTAGAGTCGCGCATTGTTCAAATTCGCGATCTGGCAGAGGAAAACGACGTCGATGTGTCGGCCCAACTGCGGCAGCTTGAGGCCCGGGCCGTGCATTTGCGGCAGGAAATTTTTTCTAACCTGACCCCGGCCCAGCGCTTGCAGGTGGCCCGGCACCCCCGGCGGCCCAGCACCCTCGACTACATCCAGGCCATTACCGACGAGTGGCTTGAGCTGCACGGCGATCGGAGCTCGGGCAAAGATGACCCGGCCCTGGTGGGGGGCGTAGCGCGGCTGGCGGGCCAGCCCATAGTGGTGTTGGGCCACCAAAAAGGGCGCGACACCAAAGACAATGTGGTTCGTAACTTTGGCATGGCCTCCCCCGGTGGCTATCGCAAGGCCATGCGCCTGATGGCCCATGCTGATCGATTTTCAATGCCAATCATTACGTTTATTGATACTCCTGGGGCCTACCCCGGCTACGAGGCCGAGGAAATGGGCCAGGGGGAAGCCATCGCCTATAACCTGCGGGAAATGTTCGCCCTGGGGGTGCCAATTATCTGTACGATCATCGGGGAGGGCGGATCCGGTGGGGCGCTGGGCATTGGGGTCGGCGATCGCCTGATGATGTTCGAGCATTCGGTCTACACCGTGGCCAGTCCTGAAGCCTGCGCCGCTATTTTGTGGAGGGATGCGGGCCGCGCCGCTGAGGCCGCCGAGGCGCTCAAAATCACCTCCTGGGATTTAAAGCAGCTCGGTATTCTTGATCAGTTGCTGCCTGAACCCGTCGGCGGTGCCCATGCCGCGCCGCTGCAGGCGGCCGAAACCCTCAAACAGGCGATCGTAGACCAACTGGCTACCCTGTCGCAACTCACCCCGGCGGTGCTCCAGCAGCAGCGATACCAAAAATATCGACAGATTGGCGTTTTTGAGGAAGCCCTGACCCGCTGATTCTCCCCCTTCTCAGGGGGGCTTAAGGCGAGGTTAATGTGGGCTACCGGGGACAACGCTAGGGTAATGGCATCCCAATTTTTGATTTTACGGCCAGTCGCTCTCATAAATCCTTTACATTTGTTAACATGATTGAGGTTGGTGGGTTGGTCGCTTTGAACCACATGGTGTGGTTAGTTCGTTTCCTATCGATCCATTCACCCTGTCTAGCTCTTTGTTGGTAGTCGGTACTCTGAATTGGAAAATGATCTTCCCTCGGCTTTACCCCGTCGCGCCTTGATTACGGGTGCCAGCCGCGGCATTGGCAAAGCAACGGCCCAAGCCCTAGCCCAGGCAGGTTTTGATGTGGCCCTGGTAAGCCGCTCTCTGGATCACTTGAAACCCGTTGCGGAGCAGCTGGCGAAGTATGGCATCACCGCCAAAGCCTATGCTATCGATCTGGCCAATCTGAACCAGATTCAGCCTGAGCTAACCCAGGCCCTGGACGATTTTGGCCCGGTGAATGTGCTAATTAATAACGCCGGGATGGGCTACACCGGTGCCCTGGCCACTATGCCCCGCCATGACTGGCAGCGGGTGATGGACTTGAACCTGACCAGCGTGTTTCTCTGTACCCAGGTGGTTTTGCCCGTTCTACGAGAGCGGGGCGGCACCATCGTCAACGTCACCTCCGTAGCGGCTCAGGCGGCCTTTCCTGACTGGGGGGCCTACACCGTCAGCAAGGCGGGCCTGGTGGCGCTGTCGCGGGTGCTGGCGGTGGAAGAGCGGCCCCACGGCATTCGGGTGGTTACCCTGTCGCCGGGGTCGGTCAATACCCCGCTTTGGGATACCGAAACCGTTCAGGCCAATTTTGACCGCTCTCAAATGCTGACCCCTGAGGTAGTGGCTCAGACCATTCTGCACACAGTTTTGCTGCCCCCCGAGGCCGTCATCGAGGAACTCACCCTGATGCCCAGTGGTGGTGCCCTGTAGTGAGTTTTTTGCCACCCAGGGCGCGTCACGGCTCGGGCGTGGTCTCATTTTTGTTGAACATCTGGAGTTTTGAAGAATCCTATGACTATCGCATCCTCGAACAACCTCAACGATAAAGCCTCGACCAACGGGCTGGGCGCTAAGCCCGCCGCGGTGCAGCCTATCGTGCGGCCCGACCGCACCCACAGCCATGGGGGAGAGGCGAAGCAATATCCCATCCCCGAAACTAGCTTTGAGGACATGAGCGAGGCGGTGCGCACCATGCTGCTATCGGTGGGGGAAGACCCGGATCGCGAGGGCCTGCTGAAAACCCCGAAGCGGGTAGCCGACGCCATGCGGTTTCTCACCAGCGGCTACCAGCAGTCCCTGGAGGAACTGGTGAACGGGGCCATTTTTGACGAAGGCCATAATGAAATGGTGCTGATCCGCGACATTAATCTGTTCAGCCTGTGTGAGCACCACATGCTGCCGTTTATGGGCCGCGCCCACGTGGCCTACATTCCCAACCAGCGGGTAGTGGGGCTGAGCAAGCTGGCCCGCATTGTCGAAATGTATTCTCGTCGTCTCCAGGTGCAGGAGCGCCTGACCCGTCAGGTGGCGGAGGCGATTCAGGAAATTCTCGACCCCCAGGGCGTGGCCGTGGTGGTGGAAGCCAGCCACATGTGCATGGTCATGCGCGGGGTGCAAAAGCCCGGCTCCTGGACGGTGACCAGCGCCATGCTGGGGGTGTTTCAGGAAGATTCTAAGACCCGCGAAGAGTTCCTCAGCCTGATTCGCCATCAGCCGTCGTTCTTCTAGGGCTAGCTTCCAAAGCTGGGCGGCCGCCACCTCAGGTACAGGGGCCTGGGGATAGTTTTGAAGTAAAAAGGTAGTGGCCTGGTTGGCAATAGATCGGGCCACCTCACCCTAGGCAACGACCCGTAGTGGGGGGGCTACGGTGGCCAGACGGCTGGCATCTCAAAGATGTCTATTTGAGAAAAAGGACAGGACTGAGGCAACTGCGCCGGCAAAAGTTATCTGCCCTCACCGTTCGGCGAGTCGGCTGAGCTCGCCGACTCGTGAGCTCAGCCGAGCCGTCGAAGCCTGGGCTCACAACGAAGCCCTAACCTCAATTATTCATAAGCGGTTGGAAAGGCCCGTCATTCCCGCGTGGCCTGCCCTCGCGAAAGCGGGGGGCGGGAATCCATTCGAGGGTGAGTTGCCTCCCATGGATTCCCGTTGCCACGGGAATGCCAGTTGTTGATGCCCGTTGTGGTGAATAATCCAGGCTAAGACCGCTGGCTATGCTGCTCTAGTAGGGCCTTGGCCCTGGGCCTGTAGAGCGAGTAGAACAAAATTTCGTTGTACCGCATCAGGTCTTCCCGCATTTCTTTTGAGACATAGTTCCAAAAACCGTAGATTTTAGCCAGCGACAGCAGCCGAGTCGAATGGATTTCCCAGGTGTAGGTGCTATAAACGCGCTCAATGGCTCGCTCCGAAATTTGTTGCCAGTAGCTCGAATCCCGCTCGCACTTGTCTACAAAATTTAGCAGCTGCTGAGCCACTTCCTCTAGATGGGTAGGGTTGATGTAGAACCCGTTTTTGCCGTCTTGAATGATTTCCAGGGGGCCGCCAAAGCGGGTGGCAAAGGTGGGTAATCCCGAAATCATGGCCTCTAGCACGGTCAGCCCAAAGGCTTCAAACAGAGCGGGCTGCACAAAAACGCCGCGGCGGTCGGCCATGACCCGGTAGACTTCCCCCGAGTCGGTCTTGGGCAGCCGCACCCCCAGCCAGCGAATTTTGCCGTGCAGGTTGTACTGCTCAATAATCTGATATAGCTTGCCAATTTCCTCAATTTCTTCGTGATCGGTCGAGTCTTCGGCCCGCAGTTTGCCCGCAATTAAAATCAAGTTGCACCGCTCTTGTAGCGCGGGGCTGCGGCCAAAGCATTCCGCCAGACCGGCCAGATTTTTAATCCGGTCGAGCCGGGCCATGGAGAAGATCGGGCGTTTTTCGGGGTGCTTTAGATAGCCAAAAATCGAGGCCGGATCTTCATCGGTAAACAGCAGCTTTTCCAGCCGCTCGCGGCTATTGAGCAACCGTTCGGCGGACTGAGAGTAGGGAAAGTAAACCGCTTCATTCACCCCCGGCGGCACCACGTTAAACTTGGGGCTAAACAGCTCGATGCCGTCTACCACATGGTAGAACTCCGGCATGGTAAACGCTTTGTAAGACTCATACTGGCCAATGCTGTCCGCTGTGCCCACAATCTCCTGGTAGGTGCTGCTGATGATAAAGTTAGCGGCGTTCATGGCAATCAGGTCGGCGGTGAACTGCAGCGAAAAGTGGTACTGCTCCTCCAGGTCTTGCCAGTAGAGGTTGCTGAACAGGTATTTAGATTTCTCCAGGGCGTGGGCAATGTTGCACTGGGTGATTTTGAGGCGGCGAGCCAGCAAAAAGGCTACCAGGTTGCCGTCGCTATAGTTGCCGATGATTAAATCAGGGGAGCCGCCAAACTCCACGATCAGCTCCCGCTCGGCATCCAGGGCAAAGGTTTCCAGGTAGGGCCAAATTTCAAACCGTGAAACCCAGCTTTGGGTCACAGCGGGGTTAAAGTCGCGGAAGGGCACCCTCAAAATCCAGGCGTTTTGGGTGCCGTGCACCCTCTCTAGACGCTGGTTGCAGGTGGTGCCCTCGGCCTGGGGAATCAGCCGCGACAAAATCAGCACCTTGGGCTGAAAGTCGGTGATATCCAGCCCCGCCAGTTCGGCCTCCTGGAGCATTTCCCGCTCTAGGCTGCGGGCCTGGTCGAGAACGTACACCACCTGGCCACCGGTGTCGGGCTTGCCCAGCACCCCCTCCTGGCCAAACCAGCCGTGCACCGACACCAGCACGATATTAAAGATCATCGGAATGCGCGACAAAAAGCTCTCCAGCACCGAGTCGTCGGGGGAATCGATCAGCTCGTCGAGCATTTCCAGGGTTTGCTGCACCCGCCCCGCCGTATTTCCCCAGCCGGGCTCAAACCCTAGATTTTGCAGGTCAAACTGAAATTGTTCGTAGGGTTCCTCGGCCCCTAGCCCACCCACCAGCCGCAGGGCCTGCTTGACCTGCTGCGACAGCTGCCGTTCGCTTTGAATGCGCTCGTTAATCATCAGGGTGCGCCCGTGGTACTGGTGCAGCCGCAAAAATTCGTACAGGCTGGTCAGCCACTGCTGGGGCGACTGAAATAGTTTGCTCGAGAGATAGCGGTTCAGGTACTGCACCCCCCGGCCAATGTTCTTGGCATCGCGAATGGTGGGGGAGTAGTCGTAAAAGGGCTTGAAGTCTAGCTCCAGCACGTCCCCCTGGCTGGGGTCGTAGCGATTGACCAGGCGATCGCGCAGATCCAGCAGATCCTGAATGGTCATGGGCTCGACCGTGAGGTCGTCGTTGAGGCGCAGCGCCACCTCATGGGCGATGCTGGGGCGCAGCACCATACAGAGACTCTCCTCGCTGAGGATGATTTCCTGGGTCTGGGCGATCAGGCGGCCCAGGTCGGTGCTGGCGCAGGATAACGGATCCTGATTAGACTGCTGGCAATATTGGTCAAACGCCGTGAGAATGTCGTTGCGAAGCAGATACTGTTTATCCTGCTGGTGCAGCTCGCCGAAAAACTGGCGCAGGTCGGCACGGGCATCGCTGTTAACAATGGTTTCAATGAGATCTTGCATGGGCTTCCTTTGCAGAATCGTGGCGGTTACGGTGGCTACGGGCAAACTGGCCGTTATGCCAAGTCCAGTTTTGGCGCCGGAGGACTCCCCAGGCCGTGCCCCGGTGCTCAACCTGGGCTGGCGATTTAGACCCTAGCGCAGCATTACAATACTCGCCAGGGTTTTCAATAGCAACGACCCATCCGTCGAGATCACAGTTCCTAAATCCGTCGGGCGGCGGCTGGGGAGGTCACCAGGGGGTGAGACTGAATCAACCGACCGTAGAGATCGCCCAGCTGGTTGGCCACCCCCACCCAGCTAAAGTGCTGCCGCACCCGCCTGGCCGCCTTACTTTGTAGTTGCTGGGCCCAGTCGGGCTGGGTGAGAATGCGCTTGATGCCGACGGCAAACGCCTGGACATCGCGGGCGGGCACCAGCAGCCCGGTTTCCTCTGACACCACCGAGAAATTCAGCCCCCCCACCGCCGAGGCCAGTACCGGGGTGCCACAGGCCATCGCCTCAATGGCCACCAGCCCAAAGGGTTCATAGTGGCTGGGTACCACGCACAGATCCGCTGCTGCGTAGTAATAGGGCAGGTCATGGTCGCTGACCCGGCCCGCGAAGCAGACGCGATCGCCCAGATCCAGTTCCTGCACAATGGCCTCCAGGCGGCGGCGCTCGGCCCCATCCGCCTGGGTCGGGTCACTGCCCCCGGCGATCACCAGGCGCAGGTGAGGATGGGTCAGAACATCCAACTCCCCAAAGGCGCGAATCAGGGTTTCAATGCCCTTACGCGGATCAAACCGGCCCACGTAGAGCACCACCTGATCCTCTATCGGCATTCCCAGGGCGAGCTTAGCATCGGTCTTGGGAACGACCTGAAAGTGATCCACATTGGTGCCGCAGGGAATGACCTCAATGTTCCCCTGGGTGGAAACCAGGTGCCGCATGTGGACTTGCTCCTGGGGGCTGGTGGCCACCACACAGTCGGCCTGTTCTAGAACATCGCGCTCTACCCTGAGGCGGGTCTCGGCGATGGGGGGCAGGTCATCCGTCGCCTCGTACTTTACTGCCCCCAGGGAGTGATAGGTATGCACCCAGGGCAAAGCACTATCTAACCGTAGCTGGTGCCCCACCCAGCCCGACAGCCAGTAGTTGGTGTGGATCAGTCGGTAGTGGTTCTGCCCCTGCCAGGCTTTGAAGCCCTGCACAAACTCTGGCAGGTGCTGAAAGAGACGATCGCGGGGCACAAACCCCTCGGGGCCAGCCTTCAGGCGAATGGTTCGGCAGCGGGGGGAGTGCTGTACCTGGGCGGGGGCCTGGGAGTCGGTTTTGCGGGTAAACATATCAACCCGCCAGCCCAGCTTGGCCAGGGCCTTGCCCACCTGGCGTACGTAGACATTTTGGCCGCCCGCTTCTTCTTTACCAATATCAATGGCGGGGTCGCCATGGACGGAAATTAGGGCAATGGGAGGTCCCTGGCCCTCAGATCCAGAAAAATGTACTGGGCTAGGGGCCATTTCAACCCCGCTAGATGCCCCTAGAAGATGACTTGAGAGGTTAAGTAGCATGGATATTCCTACCTCGACACAGCAATTCAACACAGTCCGTTGACCGTATCGGATGCCAAGGGGCCTAGGCGACCGTCTAGAGGAAGGTTCTGTCTTGCCTCTGGGTATAGGCCTAAGTCTGCCTGGGGGGTAGTTTTTCCGTCAGGTTGTCATAGTAAATTGTAGCTGGGACAACGATTAGGTTAGACCCATCATGCCAACGCTCCCGCGTTGACACGCTTCCCCCGACGCTTCCGCGTCTGCTCAAGACGGGGCGCAGGAGCGCCAGCAGAGGTATTCCCACGCTGAACGTAGGAACGATGGGACGAAAATTCATGTTTTTAACCGAGATCGGGCCAGCGCCGTAACTTTCGGGAGAGCTGCATCCATGGTGATTCCCCGCGTTCTATGTTTAGGCGAAATTCTGGTGGATCGGCTGGCCGACCAGCCCGGTTTGCCCCTGGAAGCAGTACGGTCCTGGTCAGATTTCCCTGGCGGAGCACCGGCTAATGTGGCCTGTGCTCTGGCTAAGCTAGGCACGGCGGCGGGGTTCATCGGCTGCGTTGGCCAGGATACCTGGGGCCAGACGCTAGAAGCCGTGCTCCAGCAGGCGGGGGTTGACATCACCGGCCTCCAGCGCCATCCCACGGCACCGACCCGAAGCGTGTACGTGCTGCGGTCGGCCACGGGCGATCGCGAGTTTGCTGGGTTCGGCCCCCACCCCACCGCCGCCTTTGCCGATACCCATCTGCGGGCCGCCGCCCTGCCCGAGGCGCTGTTTGAAACCGCAGATTATCTGGTACTCGGTACCCTGGGGCTGGCCCATGCCGATAGCCGGGGGGCGATCGAACGCGCCCTAGCCCTGGCTGCAAGCCACGGCCTCAGGGTGGTGATGGATGTTAACTGGCGGCCCCGATTTTGGCCCCAGCCCGACCAGGCGGCGGCGATGATTTGGCCCCATTTGCCCCAGGTTGACCTGCTCAAGCTGTCGAAGGAAGAGGCCCTCTGGCTGTTTGATACGGTTGACCCCGAGGATATTGCTGCGAGCCTGCCCCAGGCGATGGGGGTCGTTATCACTGATGGGGCCCAGGGCTGCATCTATTCGGTCGCGGGCCACCGGGGCGCCTGCCCAGCCTTTGAGGTCGCCGTTATCGACACCACCGGGGCAGGGGATAGCTTCGTGGCGGGCCTGGTTCATCAGCTGGGCCAGATAGAGCCGGAGGACAGGCTAACCGCCGCCGCCATCGATCAAATCATGCGGTACGCCAGCGCCGTGGGAGCGCTCACCACCCTCAAAGCCGGGGCCATTGCCGCCCAGCCCACCGCCCAGGCGGTGCATGATTTTTTGGCCTAGGCCGCCTGGAGCAAATCGCCCCGTACCCAGCCGGTGGTATCTTGGTAAACCACCTTATACCAGATAAAGCCATCTTCGGGGTTGCCCACCCGCTCGATGACCTCTACGATCTCGCGGCGGTTAGCCGACCCGACAATTTCACTCCCCAGGCGGGGTTGCGATCGCAGCTTAGCCGCCTGGGCCGACAGCACAATGGCCCCGGTACCGGGGGCGAAGTTATTGCCCTTAAGGCTGGTAGGGCCAGGAGGGATGCCAACTAAGGCGTTAAAGCCCGGCTCTTTGAGCACCGCCGAGCCATTGGCCCCGACAATTTCTAGCTCAGTTTCACCGCGAATGTTGAGGCGGGCAAAGCGCTCGACCTCCCCCTGGGAACTCTTGTACACGGTTTGGTCGCGGGTGCTGGGCACCAACTCGGCGGGGGCACCGTTGACCTCAACCACGTCGGTGGTTTTGTTGTAAAGGTTCATCAACAAGTCTGAGCCCCGGCGAAAGATCCGCACCGCCATGGTTTCGGTTTCGAAGGACAGAACGGTTTCAACGGTGGGTTCCTGAGCCAGCAGATTGTTCCGCCGGGTGAGGGGAGTTGTAGCCTCGGCTTCTGGCCCAGCGGCCAGGGTAGGCGCTGCCATCAGCAGGGTCAGCGGCACAGCCGCGAAAGCCAAGGCCTGGACGGTAGGGGCGCTAAACCGATGAAACATTGAAAGCATAGGACATCGCCTCAGGGGCTAGACGCAGGACTTAAGGTAATCGAGAATAGCAGTCTGGCGCCATCGCTCGCAAGGATACCTGACTGCAAGTAGGCGGTTTGAGTCATCAACGGACTGACCACCGCTAAAAACGGTCAGGATAACCTGACCGCCACCAGTATTCTCATCTTGAGATGGGCTAGAAGCGGGTTTAGCCCAAGCCAACAACCGATTTGCTCGCGGTAAACAGGCGCCTGTCCTGTAGGCTTTCACGATTCACGCCGGATCGCTACAGTGAGCGCAATAGTTAATCGGCAGGTAGTCTTGTCGGCATGTCAAAAGCTTTCCCAGCTATTAAAATTTGGGCAAATCGCAGAAAGTACCAATTTCATAAAATTCCTTAAATACCAAGGCTTTCAGGAGTTTTCTGCCCTACTAAGCCCTACCATCCTACATTTAATCTCAACTGCCTACTTAAGAATCAAGCTTGGCAAAGATAAGGCCTTAACGTAGTGATCTTTAATACATGTAGGGATTTACCCCTTGAGGTAAACTCAAAAGCGAAGACTAAAGTCATATAAGGTTCATTCTCAAAGTATTTTTGGAATGCCTTTGCTTTATGTCAGGGTCATCCTTTGTTTTTGGAGCACATCAAATGCATAGCCCAGATTTATCCTATAGCTTTGAGTCGAATGAGTCCAGCCTTGACTTGAGTTCAATGCTTTTAGGTAATTTTTCAATTTCAGGATTGGCAGGAATTGATAGTTCATTCAGAGGCTCAAATGCTATCGCTGAAGTAGTAGAGAGAGCGTCTATGGTGACTGATTTTTCCGATATTAGCTCTTTTGTTATTAGTGATTCACTCTCTTTCTTGAGTGATGAAAATATTTCGTTAGAAGAGCAGGGCATTACTACAGATTTGCTGGGAACTTTATCTGGCGACGTAAACTCTAATGCCGCCATTTGGGACTCTGTTAGCAAGACAGCGGATGTTCTTTCAGAGGCTACTCACGCGGCTGTCAATATACTTGCAGATTTTTTAAATGACTCTAGCTACTTCGAGAAATCAAAAGTCGCTTTTGGAGAGCAAATAAGTTTAGATGAACTCACAACTTTTATCAGAGAAATTATCAGTGGAAGTGCTGACATTGCTGTGGAAATAGTCGACGGGGGTAGCCCTATTTCGAGTGGGGCTTTTGCTGCAGAGACCAACACAATCTATTTTTCAGAAACATTTCTTGAGCAGCATAAGTCAAATGTCGACAATGTTGCGAACGTACTTGTTGAAGAATGGGGTCATTACCTTGATAATGTTTTAAACGCGTCAGATAGCTACGGTGACGAGGGGGAGATTTTCTTAAGCCTAGTTAGAGGCTTTAACTTTGATTTAGATTCAGTTAGAGCAGAAGACGATCACATTTCCTTGGAAATTAATGGCAGTGATGTGGTTTTGGAACAAGCATCTGGAGTAATCAATCTTCCTACAAGCTGGGTTGTTTTCAGAAGCGTCAGGGGGAGTATCCTTGCTTTTAAGAGGGATGGAACAATAAGCGCCTTAACAGACATTTATTTCTTCTCCAATGGCGTTGAGAGACGATTTGAAAATGTTCAATCTCGATTTGATTTCTTTGGTAATAGACAATTTGTAGTAAGCACTTTTGTCTCCAACACCAGAAATCAAATTAATCCTGATGGAACTATTGGTTTTAGGCCGGGATTTATTCAACCTCGTCTTACTATCAATGCCCCTCTCTGGACACGAATTTCCTAGGCTTTGAAGGGGAAGTGGCTAAGCTTTCTTGAATATTTTTTATGCTTCCTCAAGAACCGCTTCGCCATTATTACACTGAATGTCCCAGCCGTTTTTTCACGGCATCGTGAGATGCCGTGAAAAAGGTACGTTGACAGTCTTTTAGTAGCCTCTCTGATAGCTTATTAAGCATTTAAATTGTATGATAGCTCCTGCAAAAATCTTCATAAAAGCATTTAAAGTAACTGCACTGACGTGGCTTAAATGCTGCTGGTTAGTTTAACCGCAATGCATCAGAAGGGAATAGTATATTGCTTTTCAAGACTTACGGAAAAGGCGTCAAAGCCTCGTCTCTGCAATATCGCAAAGCCAACTTATACCAAATCCGAGCCGCATAGCCCCGCTTCCTAATCGGCCAAACCCCAGGGGCGTAGGCGTAGCCGAGCCAAGGCTCTATGGCATTCGCCCGATTGAATTGGGGCGAACCAAACAGGATTTAGTATTACAAGCGGATAACCGACGCCGAACCATCCTGGTAACGTCTTGGAGAAAGACCCCCAAGCTATCGGGCAAACTGAGGGAGAACCACCTACACAGCAGAAAGCTTTGAAATGGCCGGTGCATCGTCAGTGGCATTCTCAATCCCCGAGTGGGCGGGGTACAAATACACCTGAGCGTCCTTGATCAAAGGCCTCACCTGACATCCGATGGAAATCGGTTGCCCCACCGGCATCCGGGCATAGAGGGTTTGCCCGGTGGGGGTGAGGAGGCGGTACTGGTAGTCGCGACCCAGAAATTGGCGATCGCGCACCCGCAGCGGCCCGTCCTCATCCGCTTCCAGATGCAGATCCTCCTGGCGAATCATCAGGTCGCCCTGGGTGAGCTTAGCACCAGCCAGGGTGGCGTGGGGAACCACATTGAGGTCGAAGCAGCCAACCGCCGTTTCCCACCCCTGAGAGTTACGGTGGGCCGACAAAAAATTGGCCTGGGTGACAAACTCCGCAATAAACCGCGAGCCCGGTTCTCCATAGATGGCTTCGGGGGGGCCGCACTGTTCTAAACGCCCCTGGCGCATCACCGCCACCTGGTCGGCAATGGAGAGGGCCTCTTCCTGGTCGTGGGTCACAAATACCCCTGATGCCCCCACCTGCTTGAGGATGTCGCGCACCTCCTGGCGTAGGTAAAGACGCACCTGCACGTCCAGGTTGCTGAAGGGTTCGTCGAGCAAAATTAAGGTGGGCTGGGGGGCCAGCGCCCGCGCCAGAGCCACCCGCTGCTGCTGCCCCCCCGACAGCTCGTGGGGAAAGCGCGACCCTAGCCCGGTCAACCCCACCAGGGCCAAAGATTCTGCCACCCGCGCCGCCAGCGCAGGCGGGGCCGACTGGCTTCGCCGGGAGGACTGTTTTAGCCCAAAGGCTACATTTTTCTCCACAGTCAGGTGGGGGAATAGGGCATAGTCCTGGAACACAATGCCCACGTCTCGCCGTTCTGGGGGCAGCCAGTGGGGGCCACATACCGGCTGCCTCCCTAAAAAAATCGTGCCGGCCTCAGGTCGTTCAAACCCGGCAATCAGCCGCAGCAGGGTGGTTTTGCCGCAGCCCGACGGCCCCAACAGGGCTAGAATTTCCCCCTGGTGCAGGGCAAGGCTGACCCGATCCACCGCCGGGGGCAGGTTAGGGACATAGCGCTTGGTAATGGCGTCGAGGCTGAGGATGGGGGCTGAGGTCATGGATTGACGATGGGATCTAGATGCAATTAGTTTGCATTAAAGCGGCCTGACTGTAAATGGCCGCGGCTTCGACCTGCCTCGATCTCACAGGTCGTGCTGGCCCCTACCGTCCCAGGGCCAGTACGGCATTTTGTCCGCCGAAGCCAAAGCTAACGCAAAGGGCGGTGTCAAAGGCCAGGGCTGTGGCCTCGGTGACCAGGGCTGGATAGATCGACTTCCCCCGCCAGCCGACGTTGGGGGGCAGGGTCTGATCCCGTAAGGCCAGCAGAGTCAAGGCCGCGCCAATTGCCCCGGAGGCCCCCAGGGTATGGCCCGTAGCCCCCTTGGTAGAGCTGGCGGCGGGCTGGGGCAGAGCCTCGCTGAGCAGGATCGCTTCGTGGGCATCGTTGAGCGCAGTGCCGGTGCCGTGGGTATGAACGTAACCAATCGCCCCAGGGGTGAGGCCGCTGTGGCGCAGGCAGGCCGCCAGGGCTAGCCGACTGCCCCGCTGGCCAGGGTCAGGGGCGGTTCGATGGTAGGCATTGGCGCTCAACCCGGCGCCTAAAATGCGGCCATAGGGCTGCACCGACGGGCGCTGAACCAGGGATGCGGCCGACTCTAGCACCAGCACCGCCGCCCCTTCCCCCAGTACCAGGCCTTCCCGAAAGGGGTCGAAGGGGTAGCAGCCGGTGTTCGCTAAGGCCCCCAGGCGTTCAAATCCGGCCAGGGTGAGGGGGGTAATCGGTGCTTCCCCGGCCCCGGCAATGACCTGGTGGCAATGGCCCCGACGAATTAGCTCATAGCCCTGAAAAATGGCCGTTAGCCCGGTAGCGCAGGCCGCCATCGGGGCTAAAACCGCGCCGGTGGCCCCGATTTGTCGAGCCGTTGCGATCGCGCCCATGTGGGGTAGCGTCATCAGCCAGTCGGCCCCGGCGGGGAGTTGCCCGTGATCAAGCCATTCCTGACCAGCCCTTTCCCACGCGCCCTGAAAACTACGGCTTGAGCCGATCACCACGCCGCAGTCGGGCAGGGGCGGGGTGAGTCCCGCGTCCTTCAGAGCCTCAGAAACGGCCTGGCTGAGGATGTCGCTTAGCTCAGCCGGATGCTTGCCCACCATGGCCAGGGGCCGCACCGACAGGTCAGCAAAAGGCTGCCGCAGCTGAATGCCAGAATTTCCTCCCAGCAGTCTCGACCAGCTCACCGCGGCCGTCGGCCCCAGGGCGGTCACCAGCCCGATACCGGTGACAAAGACCATCGGGCTACGGGGTCTTGAGATTATCCAGCCCCTCAATCACCCGCGCCGACTCAATTCGATCCCCCTGTTGAATGCCATCGACCCCGTCCATTCCTTCAGTAACGTAGCCGAACACGGCATAGCTACCATCTAAAAAGGACAGATCGGCCAGGGTGATATAAAACTGGGCCGAGGCCGAATCGACCGCCTGAGAGCGGGCCATGGCCACCGCCCCCCGGGTATGGCGGAGCTCAGGATTGGTGGCAATGCTGGCCTCCTCAAAGGTTTTGCTGTAAATCGGCTCGGCGGCCCGCTCGGGCTTAATTTCTAGAGGAATGTAGCGGGGAGCCTGGGTGTCGGGGTCAATGAAGCTGCCGGTGCCGAGTTGCTCGGCGGGAAAGTCAGGATCCTGGCTTTGGGGATCGCCCCCCTGCACTACAAAGGGCTGGGGCTCGCGCACCACCCGGTGAAACGCCAGCCCATCATAAACGCCGCGATTGACTAAATCGACGAAGTTGCCCGCGGTGATCGGGGCGTTGGTGCCGTCCACTGCAATCACAATGGGAGAGCCATTCACCATTAGCTCTACCGTGGCGGTGCCCTGCAGCCTGGGCAGGTTCTCGGCAGCGAGAGCCTCTACAGTGGGAGCCTCGGCCACGGTTTCAGCACCGCCCTGATCTGCGGGCGACTCAGCGGTGGAAGATTCTAGGGTCGCGGCGGTGCCGCAGCCCCCTAGCCACAGGGCTAAAGCTGCCGCTAGGGCCAGAGTAAAGGTGCGAGTGTTCAGTCCCATCAATGCATTACTCCAACGGTTAAGTATCAATTTGTACAGTCAGCCTCCTATCATAAACAACCCTGGCCCTCGGCATCTTCGTTCCGGCCGATTACTCCTTAGAAGCTGGGTTAAAAGGTTGAAAGACAGAGACCAACGGCCAAACCCGAGGTCTTGAGTCCTGTCAGCCTCTTCGGTGGATGACGAGACGGCTCAGCCTCGAAGTTCCCTCTGTCATTATTCTGGTCGTTAGGTGGTCGTTAGGATTCAGAGCTTAAGGCGGTTATGCCTGCAAGCGTTCAGCGCGGTCAGCGGCCCTAAACGAGCATCCATCTGAAGCGACACTCTCTCTATGGATTCCCGCCTGTGCGGAAATGACCGATCCTGCTTTCGGGTTACAAACACTGAAGGCTAAAGCCCTTCGAGAGGCACCTGCAAAAAGCGAGCTAGCTCCGCCCCCTGGTTTTCTAACTCAGACAGGGCAATCGGTTGGCCTACCCGCGTGAGAGGAATATCAGAGCGTCCCTTAATCCGCAGGTATAGGGTGCGCTTGGGGTTGAGTCCCTCTTTAATGTCAACCCGCACGGCGGTAATGTCCTCCAGGGGGTGCTCAATTTCAATATGACGGGTTTTGCCGAAGAAGCCGCTGCGCACAATGCGAACCCGGTTAACTGTCTTGTTAAATTCGTTGTAGCCACCGCCCACATCCAGGCTAACAATCAGCCAGAGGTAGGTCGCTAGGGCCAGGGCCACTACTCCATAAAACCCCATGGCAATGCCCTGGGGAATAAATATGAGCTGAGTCGGATCCGCGAATGGTAACAGATTCACCCCTAGGTAGCTAGAAAGACCCGCCAACAAAAACCCGGCCCCACCCAGGGTCAACACAACGGCCCAAAACAGGTTGCTGAGGCGACGGGCACCCAGGACAGTACGCTTGAGCAATTGGGGTTCAGTGGATCGAGCAGAGGCGGTCATGGCGTTTAATCACAAAAAAAATCTTAAGATTTAGCGTCAGGTTGAGCTAAAGCCATGGCTGGAGACGGCTGAACTTAACCTTAGCCTAACCTGGCATAGCCCTTATAAATCCTATCAAACCTTGTCAGAGAGAACGCCAAGGCTGCCCGGGCTGCCCCTGTCCTTTCAGCGTCTAAACCAGACCGTGGCTTTCTTAGAAGTTACGTATCAGATTGTAAAAATTTAGAACACTCCCTATCATAAATAGAAACCTGTCCCGCTGAAGCCCAGCTTCCGGGGTGGATGGGTTGTCTTAGGCAGGTTCGATAAAATTAGAGCAAAAGATTATTCTCCCTAGCTCTAATATCTGGAATACTGGTAGCTATAACCCCCTGCTCTGAGATAATGCTCTGCCAGCGTCGAATTCCCATTGGATGCTGGCAGGGCTTAACCCTTATGGACTGGATGTCATATAAAGAGGATTTGACATGACCATAGCAATGGGACGCGCGCAAACCCAGCGAGGATGGTTCGACATTCTCG
>DAIUJR010000067.1:0-27869 GCA_036848635.1 Nodosilinea sp. CTOTU7336 | reverse complement strand
GAGCGCTATTACTACGCATCGAGTTAATTATTTGTCAACCTGCGGAATGTAGGCTATAAGACCCTAAATTCAAGGACAACTAGAAACCCGGTTTTTTCAAAAAACCGGGTTTCTTTGTGCTAACGATGAAATCATACATTTTCTGATAGAAATACCCTAAAACTAGAGTAAGGGGCAGCAGAAAAAATACTAGATAGAGCCACGAACTGACTGGGGTCAACGGTTGATAAACCAGTACACCAAAATGAAATACAATGCGATGAATCAGGTAGGCGGCAAAACTCGAATAGGTCAGAAACGGCAAAAAGCTAGAAATATTTAGCTTAGCTAGCCCGCCCGCCAATCCGTAGTAGGCGGGAATGCTAATCGCCATCACGCCATAGACTATGGTGAACTTAGCTAGGGGCTCTTGGGGTAGGTTCGCACCCAAGGCTACCAATGCGACGAGAACACAAGCGCAAATTAAAACAAACCAGGGTTGGCGGATCAGTCGATAAACTGACGAGTGCTTTGCCGCCATAATACCCAAGACAAAAATCGGCAGGAAGAGCGGTAGTCGGTGGTCTATCCAGGGTAGCCCAGAGGTGGCAATCAGCCAGAATAACAGGCTAAGGCCAAGGGTTAAGAAAACCGTTCTGCTGAGGCTATAACGATAGACATACAACGGCAGCAGCAGATACAGAGTTAGGATCAGGCTCACAAACCACAGCGTCATTACCGGCTCGTAATAAATCATGTTGGTGGCAAAAAAAGACTTGAGATAGGTTCTGCCGTCAATCAAGTTTAAGGATAGGAATAATGTCAGCGTGAGCAAATACATCGGATAAACTCTGACCCATCTTTTTTGGTAAAAATGGAGAATCTGCCGAGGATAATGAAATCTTGTATGTTTGGTTAACAGATAGCCTGAGATAAAGCAAAAAATGCCGAGCACGCCATAGGTAACCAAACCACTGGTTAGCCGCTCAGGGAATGTATGGGGTGCTGCATATTCAGATAAATGCCAAAACCCAATAATGTACAAGAGGGCGGCAGATCTCAAAATATCTGGCTCAAGCTCGCGAGTTTTGTCAGGTTTGACCTGCTTAGTTTCATTGATGGCTTCCATCTGCTTTGAAGCCTCCTGAGCAGAAACATTGGCCTAGAATACGTTCTATTCTAGGCCAATTAACTGACACAGCTGTCGACCCTTGTCCCCTCATCCCTTCTCCTGGCTTATCCCTGTCCCAGGTGAAGAGTCAGCACCCGTGACCGCCGATGGTTCCCACCTACTGGCGTCCCTAACTCTCAGCCCCCGCCGTTGGCATCACCTTGCTCAGCACTACGTAGATCACCAGCGCAGACACAATGCCGTTGATCGGCACGATGCCCCAGCCCGTCAAATTAGTGACGTAGGCAATGGCTGATGCCACCAGGTAGGCGATTATGCCCGCCCAGTTAAAGGCCGGTTGAGGGGCATCCAGCGCCGGAAATTGGCCGCGGCGGTGGATCCAGTAGTCGGCCATGATAATGCCGCCAATGGGGGGGATAAATGTGCCCAGCAAAATCAGGTAGCTGACCAGCATTTCATAGATGCCGCCCCAGGCCAGCACCAGGGCCACCGTAGCCCCGCCCAGCACAAACAGGGTGCGGCGGTGGCTACGAAACATATTTGCCCCAGCCATGGAGAAGGCATAGATGGTGTTGTCTTGCGTCGTCCACATGTTGAGGAAAAATAGCACCAGCCCCCACAGCAGCAGCCCCTGCTGGGCCATCACCTTGACGATATCGGGCTCGCCGTAGACCTTGGCGCTGAACGCGCCGCTAAAAATGAGAAACCCATTCCCTAGAAAGAAGGCGATCAGCGTGGCGATAAACCCCATGCGGCCCGACTTGGCAAAGCGGCTCCAGTTGGTGGCCTGGGTGCCACCCGACACGAAGGTACCGACGATGATGGTAATCGCGGCACTGACCGGCAGCGGGTCGCCAATCGCCTGGGACTGGAGCCCCGCCAGGCCCCCGACATCTCCGGCAGCAATGGAAAGGCTGAGCAGCATTAGCAGCACCATGGCCGGTACGGCGAAGCGGCTGAGCCAGTCCATCGCTTTATAGCCCATGTAGGCCGTGGTGCAGAAGAAATAGGTAAAAAAGAGAATTATCAGCCAGTTCCACGACTCGGGCACCCCCGCCAGGCTGTTCAGCAGCTCCGCCATCAGGGCCGAGCCCCAGGCGTACCAGCCCACCTGGGTAAACCCGAGAATAAAATCGACCCACCGCGAGCCCACATTGCCAAAGCTAAACCGCGCCATCAGCACCGTAGAGAGCCCCGTTTCGCCTGCAATATACCCTAGCAGGGCGGCGTAGAGACCCAAAATCAGGTTGCCCACTACAATTAGCCCCACCAGGTCGGGCCAAAACTGAAAGGATGGCCCCACTAGCCCCCCGGCAAACAGCGTGCCCGAGTAGAGGGTAAACCCGGCCAGAATCGGCGCGAGGGAAATCAGCGGCTTGCGGGCGGTAACGGGCACGGGGCTGAGGGGGTAATCCTCCGATACATTGCTCTGATTGCTAAGCGGGGGCTGCGTTGTGGTAGTCATAGGTGTTGGCCCTGGGAGTCGTAATGTTATTTAGGCTGCATTTTAGAAAGGCTAAGCCATAAAAAAAGTATTCTTCGCCACGGCCTTGGGGGTAGAGCTAGAGATTGGTGGCAGTTAGCTCGATCCGCTTCTGGGGCCATTTCGCTGGCCCCAGCCCCCCCATTGAGACCCTTCGAGGTGGCGGTAGCCATCCGGTTAACCCAGGGCGGATAACCAGGCTAAGATTTCAAGGAAAGGTTTGCTAGCCTGATGGAGCATTCTTGGGTTAACCATGCGCCACGCCACCTCCGATCAAAAACCGCTAGATCCCCTGCGGCCAGACCCTATGGATGGGGATATTGAACCCTGGCCGACCTCCCAGCCCGAACGTCAGGGCTACTACCGGGCCAGCCCCTTTCGCCTGGTGCGTCTTTTGGCCAATGCCGTTCTGGGCGGCGCGGTGATGGTGGGGCTGGTGGCCGGGGTGGGCGTCTGGCGCTCGGGCAACCGGTTTTTAGAGGGGGCGCGGATGATGCTCACCCCGGCCCCCCAGGAGCCTCGGGTAGACGTGCGTACCATCGTGGTGCAGCAGTTGCGGGGGGCTAGCGAGCTCACTACGGCGATTTTTGCCATGGAGGCGGTGGTGCCCGCCCGCAGCGATCGCAGCCTGGCAGGCTACGTCATTGGCTCCACCAACCTGCTCTACATTGCCTATGGCGAGGTGCGGGCCGGGGTAGATCTGTCCCAAATCTCCGTCGCTGACGTTCAGATGGATGGGGCAGAGGGGGAAACCGCAATCCAGGTCACCCTGCCGCCGCCCAAAATTTTAGACCGCAAGCTAGACCTCAGCCAGTCGCAGGTTTACGACTACAACCGGGGCTTTTTGGGCCTTGGCCCCGACAACGCCCCTGACCTGCAAGAGCTGGCCCAGCAGGAGGCGCTCACCAAACTAGAGGCCGCCGCCTGCACCCAGGGATTGCTTGAAGAGGCCAATCGCCGGGCCGAGCTAACCGTCAGCCAGCTGCTCTCCACCGCCGGGTTTAAGACCGTTACTGTTACCACCCAGCCGCCGGACAGCTCCGTCTGTGCAGACCCAACAAATAGCGATACAGTGATATCGAGTCCAGAATGACTCGTCGGTCACCGCCCCTAAGAAAGCCATTATGCTAGAGCTATACCAGTTTGAAGCCTCCACCTTTGCGGAAAAAATTCGCCTCATTCTCGACTACAAGCAGCTACCCTATCGCACGGTCGAAGTTACCCCAGGGGTTGGCCAGGTAGAGCTATTCCAAATGTCGGGCCAGCGGCAGGTGCCGGTCCTGAAGGATGGCGAGCAGATCATCCCCGATTCTACGGCCATTGCTCTTTACCTGGAGCGCACCTACCCCGAGCGGCCCCTGCTGCCCACCGATGCTAGGCCGCGGGGCCTCTGTCTGGCCCTCGAAGCCTGGGCCGACGAGGTGATTGTCCCCAATGGCCGCAAGGTGATGATTGGGGCCTTTAAGCAGCACCCCAACTTTCGCACGGCGCTGCTGCCCAGCTTTACCCCCGACCTGTTGCGCAATTTAGTCGGTGCCCTACCGGGGGACGTGCTCAACCTGGTGGGCCTGGGCGTGGGGTTCGGCCCCGACGATATTAAAACCGCCGCCGGTACCCTCAAGCAGGCCCTTGAAGCCCTGGGCCTGATGCTGCAAACCAGCCCCTACCTGCTGGGTGACCAGCCTAGCCTGGCCGATTTTGCGGTGGCGGGGGCGACCATGTACATTAAATTTCCGTCCAGCCTTTACGTAGATCTGCCGGGGGATATTGGCGGCAAGGGGGTGCCGGGGCTGGCGGATGTGCCCGAATATCGGCCCTTTTTTGAGTGGCGCGATCGCCTCTACCAAGACTTCCGTGCCCCCAGGGTTGGCGGTATGTCTGGGCCGGGGGCAACCCCCTCTGGCCCCACCGCCATTAGTATTGACTAAGGAGTCTTGACTCAGGAGATTTCTTGCTCAGAACTGACTCTGTCACGCCCGCCCCCGGTTCCATGGGGGCAGGTTTAGGTGGGAATCCAGCCCCAGAGCCTGGCGGTATCGGGGATCTTCTGGCCCAGAAATCGCCTGACTCTGTCATGGCCGCGGCGGCCGAAATGCGCTCAAGACGGGTGCTTCCTGGGAGTTGCCGTAGCCACGGGAATGACGGGTCTTGCCTACTGGTGATGAATAATAGCAGCTAAGGCCCAAGGGATCTTGAACCATGAACGAAATTGCCGACATCCTGATATCACGGCTGGGGGCCGAGCAGGTGGTGGCGCTGATCCAGCAGGCGCTACCGTTGGGAACGCCCCTCTCCCCCAACCCTGACGAAGAGCGCTGGCCCCAGGCCGCCGTTTATCCCAAAACCGAAGCCCAACTGGCCGAGGTGATGGCCTGTGCCCACCAGCACCACTGGCGAGTTTTGCCCTGCGGCAGCGGCACCAAGCTGAACTGGGGCGGCCTGGTTAACGACTTCGAGGTAATTATCGGCACCAACGCGCTCAATACCATCATTGACCATGCCGTGGGAGATATGACCCTGACCGCCGAAGCGGGCCTGCGGCTGGGAGATCTGCGACCGATTCTGGCCCAGGCCCACCAGTTCCTGGCGATCGATCCGGCCTTTCCTGACCAGGCTACCCTGGGGGGCATTGTCGCCACCGCCGACACTGGTTCCCTACGGCAGCGCTACGGCGGCGTGCGGGATATGCTGATTGGCCTCTCCTTCGTACGCCATGATGGCCAGGTGGCCAAGGCCGGGGGCCGAGTGGTTAAAAACGTGGCGGGCTACGACCTAATGAAGCTGATGACCGGCTCCTACGGCACCCTAGGGATCCTATCTCAGCTCACCTTCCGTCTTTATCCGATTCAGGATGTCTCTAAAACCGTGCTGGTGTCGGGTGCCGCCAGCGTCATTCGCCCCCTGGCCGATGCCCTGCGGCGCTCCTCCCTTACCCCTGTGGCCCTCGATCTGTTGTCCCCGGGCTTGGCGAACCGCCTGGGCTACCCCAATACCTTCACCTTGGCGGCTCGGTTCCAGTCCATTGCCCCCGGGGTGGATGAGCAGGTTAACCACCTGTTGGGGCTGATTCCCTCTGACCTTACCCCAGCACTTCTAACCGGCTCCGAGGAGGCTGAATTTTGGCAGCGGGCCGGGGAGATGCTATTTTTCGACCCGGCGACGGATGGAGCCAGCCCGGCGAATCCAGAGGTGGTAATCGCCAAAATCGGCGTTCGCCCAACGGTGGCCCTGGAGGTGCTGGAAAAACTTTTAGTCTTTGGCTCTCCCGCTAGCCTGGGCCGCATCCACGCTAGCAGCGGCATTGGCACCCTGCAACTGCAAGGCGCATGGACTACCGCCGCCGCCATCACCACCCTACGCGGCCTGTGCGCCGAAGCGGGGGGATATCTCACGGTGTTACAGGCCCCTAAAGCCCTCAAGCGGGAACTTGATGTTTGGGGCTACGACGGCTCAGCTCTGGAGTTGATGAAGACCGTCAAGCGTCAGTTTGACCCTCTGAATATTCTTAGCCCTGGGCGGTTTGTGGGAGGAATTTGAGTCATGCGTAGGTAAAGCCTCTGCTGGCCACTCCTGTACTACAGGTATTTTTGCCCATTTGCACGGCCATGATCGGCTGCTAGGCGTCTAATGGCCTAACGGCTCCCGCAGAGCCCTTCCGTTAGGCCATTGAGAACAATTGCACTAGCGAAGCTTCAAGCTGTTCAGCCTCATGCTTTTACAGGGCCTATGGGCTAGTTCACACCCTCTGAGTCGAGGGCTCGATCCTGCTACTCGATCTGAATCGAATCTGAGCCAAGCTCTGTAGGCGCTGTAATTTTTAAAGCCCCATAAAGCATCAACCCCGGACTAGAAGTGGAGTTTTTCCCTAGGGAAAAACTCCACTTCTAGTCCGGGGCCACCCACGTCATTGCAAACTATTCTTCGTCAGAATCGGCGTCAAGCTGCTTGAGGTGAATATGCTTATAGCCTAACTTGATGGCAAATTCATCCCCCGACTGCAGGCCCATTTCCTGAGTGTAGGTGGAGCCAATCACAATCTGGCCATTTTTATGGACGCTTACCCGGTAGGTGGGCTCGCGACCGCGGCCATCTTTACCGCTGTCGGGATCAAGGTTAATACCTTTAGCTTCTAGTAAAGCATCGTAAAATCCCGAAAGGTTTACCCTGGCCTGGTTATCTTTGGTCAGGGTGTAGTAGCCACATTCCTTAGCGGTTTCACGTTTAGAGAGGTGAGCAAGTTCTTTCACCTTTTGCAGTAGGGCTTTGCCGGTGAGGGGGGTCGTTTTTTCTGCCATCGTCAGGGAACTTCCTTCAGGGAAAGGGATAGAGCTAAAATCTGAAAAAATATTCGGTCTTCACTATTGGCGGTGGCGGCGTTGATCGGCAATGCCGCCACCGCGTAGCCCTTGACAAAATTTTAGCGGAAATAATTGGTCTTTGTTATTGGCACCACTAATTATAATCACGGGATAGCAATCTGTCATCAAAAAAGCATGACATAGATTAAGTATTTTGCTACTAGCTTTGAGGATTGATCAATCAAGCCGATATAGTAGCAGGAAAATCGGCGCGGATAGGCGGATATTTAAAAAGTTGAGCCGGGTCATCAAATTCGATACTCCCTCTGCTTGATGACCCCAGGCTCAGAGTTCATGCCTAAACGGAGGTATCTAAGGTGACCCAGAAGCACCTTTTCACCTATCCCCCTAGATTAAATGTGGAATCAGGCCCAGTGCGGAAACCGGGCCTGAATAAGACTTGAAGCGCTAGGATTGACACAACTCCGATCGTCTAGCTGGGGCCGTACTGGCCGAATTAAAGGGTTTATAGAACTCCAAAGCATCACAAACACGACGGAGAATGTGGCTTGGTCTTGCGGCGGGGCTACTCCACCGCTAACGATACGCGGTTCCCTCCAATGGCCCGCAGATCGGTCAGCAGCGCGGCCACTTCAGCGTAGGAGAGATCGCGATCGGCTTTGAGAATTAGCTTGCCGTCAGGGTTTTCGGCAAAGTAAGCGCGCATGCGCTGGGAGAGCTGGTTGAAGCTAATTGTTTCGTTTTCTAGCACTAGGGTGCCGTCTTTATCGAGGCCCACAATTAGCGCCTCAATTTGTACTACCTGAGGCTCATCGGTGGACTCATCCCCCGCTACGGCCTGGGGTAGGCGCACATTAATCAGCTGCTGCCCGGTCAGGGTCATGGAGATAATGATGAAGAAGGTCAGCACCGTCATCAATACGTCCATCATGGGCACCAGGTTGACCTCGGGGATCTGAGAATTTTGTAGCTTGTTCTTAAACCGCATGAGACATAGCCGTGATGATGGTCATAAACCTAAATTAAAAAATCGGGTCAACCCTAAGCTCTGAATCTAGAAAATTGGAAGCAAGAAGGCCGCCGCCATCCGGAACCACTAGATTTCGTCCGCCCATCCATGAGTGTACAAACCGTTACGGTAGGCGGCTGGGGTGCGCCCCTGTAGCAGTGCCCCCCCATACCCAAATAATCTACAATCTAGTACTCACCAATGCCCATGCTTTCATTGTCAGACAGCTTGAGAGCATAATCATCACGCCAATTCGTTGAGCCGACCGTGGGCCAAACCAAAGTGCCCAATTAGCGGCCCCATATTTGAGGAATAGGTTTAGTATAAGGTGCTAAATCCAGTCTAGAGGAATCCCTATCCCTGACCTGTTGATAGGGTGTATGGCTTCGGGCTAGGTTTCTGGGGCTGAGTTGAGCCCCTACGTTCCCCCCTCTGGTGGCCCATGCTGTTAAAGCGTTTTCGATATGGTTCCCGCCGGTTGCTGCGGCAGCCCTGGCTGTGGCTTCTGCTGTGGACGGGAGGGCTACTGGTGCTCAGCAGTCCGGCCCAGAGCCTCATGGCCAATGACGAAGGCTACTACGCCCAGCAGGCCCGGTGGATTCTAGATCACAACGACTGGGTTACGGTGGGCTGGTGGGGGCAGCCCGCCTTTGATCGCACGATTGGCCTCCAATGGCTGATCGCCCTGAGCTACCACTGGTTTGGGCGCAGCGAGTGGACCACCCGATTGCCCAGCCTGGTGGCCTCCCTGGCGGCAGTTTTTTTGACCTGGCGAATTGGGCAGCGGCTGATTCCCCCCTCAGTGGGGCTGTGGGGGGCGGGGATACTGGCGGTGCTGCCGCTGTGGATGCAGGCCAGCCGCCTGGGGGCGCAGGATACTCTGTTAGTTAGCCTAGAACTGCTGGCTGTTTGGGCCCTGCTGCACAGCGAAGAGCATCCCCAGCAGCGGATGGGGTGGGGCATGGTGGCCGGTGCCGCCCTTAGCCTGGCGTTTTTAGCCAAAAGCGTGATGATTGTGCTGCCGGTGGTGGCCCTGCTGCCTTACCTGATCCGATCGCACCGGTCGCACCGGCACCTGACCAATCTGGGTCTGTACTATGGGCTGATGTTTGGGGCGATTCCGACGGTGGTGTGGCTGGGGCGCAGTGTAGCGCGCTATGGCCGCTTGCCTCTGGAGCAGCTATTTGGCAAGGTGCTGTTGCTGGCGCGGGCCACCTCCGCCAGTGCCACGGCGGAAACGTTTCAGTCCACCTCTACCCCGTCCTACTACGTCTGGCATATTCCTCTGACCACGTTTCCCTGGGTGGCCTTTGCCCTGGTGGGGGCCTGGTTGGTCTGGCGCCACCCACGGGTGGGGCGCCGCACCCTATGGCTGGGCTACCCAGCGATTTTACTGGCTCTGCTAACCCTGTTTGATACCCGCACCTGGTACTACTCGCTGCAGCTCTATCCCTTTTTGGCGCTACTGGCGGCGGTGGGGCTCGACCATGCCGGGCGGTTATTTCGCTCGGCGGCGCCGCGCCGCTACCGGATTGCCGTGGGCATAAGCTGGGCGATTGGGGTACTGGCGATTTTGTTTATATCTGCGGGCCTCTCGCTACTGCTGACGCCGGGAGATCTAATTTCCGCCGATATTCGCCCCTACGGCTGGCTGGGGCTGCTGGGCGGGGTGGGCTGGTTGGTGCCCTGGATCATCGCGCTCAATCGACAGGGGCGGGTGACGATTCAAATTCAGAAGCTTTGGCAGTTTGGCTGGCTGATGGGCCTCTGGTTAGGGATTGCCGCCGCGTTCTTAACCGGCCTGTTTGGCGACTACAGCCCCGGTCTCAAGCAGGCCCTACAGACTGAACCCATAGCCCCGATCTTGGCGCAGCAGCCGATTCACTTTATTCAGCCGGGGGCTTACCCCGAGGCAATTTCCCTGACCTTTTACACTCCCCACCTGGGCCAGGCCCTGGGAGACTGGAGCGAGCTTGCCTCGGAGGAATACGCCTGGGGCAACCCAGATCTGATCCCTCTGCCAGACGATAGCTATACCGTCATTGCCACCGTAGAGGGCTGGCAGCTGGTACAGGCCCCTTTTCAACCGGCGCTGACGCCGAAAGGTTAAGGGCTACGCCCGATTAAGCCGGGGGTAGCCAAGCAGGATTTAATAAATATTAGATAGCTCAAATTGAAGGAGCTGAGCAGTGCTCAGCCCCACCGAGGTTGTTCTTTATAGTTGGTTTTTTGAAGCCGGGTTTGAGATTAGATCGTGGCCACCAGCTGCTTTTTAACCCAGATATCCGCCTTGGCGTGGAGGTAACGGGGATCGGCCTCCAAGGCGATCGCGCGGTTGTAGGATTCCACCGCATTGCCGTAGGCACCCATATCAGCTAGCAGTTTGCCGCGGTTAAACCAGGCCTGGTGGTACTGCGGGTTGAGGGCAATGGCGCGGTCGTAGGCTGATAGCGCCTCGGCATAGCGACCCAGACCGCAAAGGGCGTTGCCGCGATTGTTCCAGGCGGTGCAATGGGTGCCGTCGAGGGCAATAGCCTGGTCAAACGCCGCTAGGGCGGGCTTAAACTGGGTCTGTTCGCATAGGGCACAGCCCTTGCCATTCAGGGCTTCGGCGGTTTGGGAATGATCGATAATCTGGGACATGGGGGTGGTTTTGGGGTAAATAGGTGACAACTTCGCTGGTTTCCCTCAAAAAAGCAGGGATTTTTGTGCCTAGCCGGTGCTCGAGGGCGACGGGGGGGAACAGTTTCTATTGTGGAAGGTGCCGCAGGCACTGCTCAGGGGGGCTCTTACCCTGGGCGAGTTCGGTTGACACTCCGGGGCATGGCCGATGACTTTTAGCATTGTGATTACCACCTTTAACCGACTGCCCTGGCTACAGCGGGCGGTAGAATCGGCCCTAGCCCAAACCGTCCCCTGCCAGGTGGTGATTGCCGATAACGCCTCTACGGATGACACCCAAACCTATGTCGAAAGTTTGGGTGATCGCGTCCTCTACCACCGCAACCCCACCAACCTGCACCATGCCGGAGCCGTCAACGCCGGGGTAGCCCTGGCCACCGGCGACTGGGTGAAGCTGCTCGACGACGACGACTATCTCGCCCCCACCTGTATTGAGGCCATGGCCGCTGCCATCGCCTGCCACCCCGAGGCGGTAATTTGCTCCTGCCAGGCCGCCCAGGTAGACAGCACCGGTACCGAACTCAGCCGCACCCCACCCATGGGGCCAGGGCAGGTGTTTTACGTGCCCCAGGTGGCGATTCACTACGGCATGTTTTTAGAGCAGGTACCCTTTGGCACCCCGGCCCAGGTGGCGGTCAAGCGCTCGGCTCTGGTGCAGTCGGGCGGGTGGGATCTGGCCCTGACCGGCTGCGACGACATTGACTCGTGGATTCGCGTCGCCGAGTACGGCGATGCCCTGTTCATCAACGACTGTCTGGCCTACCGTACCTGCTGGTCGGGGGGCTATGACCAAAAAATTCAGCTGCGGCGGCGGCTAGAAACGAATGTGCTGATGAAGGCGCGGATATATGAGCGGGTAAGCGATCGCTACCGCCCTGCCCTCCCGTCTCTGGCTACCACCACCCAATACCTGCACCTGCACTGGGCCATGGTGGCCCTTAAACAACGTCAACTTGGCACCGCCCTGGCCCTAGGCTGGCCGGGGCTGCTGTCGCGGCCAGCCTGGCAACTGCTGCTAACCGCCCGTCGTACAGGCCGGGGGGCCACAGCCGGTAGCGCTGTGCCTAAATTTGTGGTACTTCAATAAAGCGGCCCCAATCAAGTCTCCCGGTGCCCCCATACACCTTCACCCATGCCCCAGGTTTTGCTAGCCGACTGGATCGCCGCCGTGCAGGCGGGGGAGTTGGTGAGCTTTCCCACCGATACGGTGCCTGCCCTGGCGGCCCAGCCAGCGGCGGGGGAGCGGATCTACCAGGCAAAGCAGCGCAGCGCCACCAAGCCCCTGATTTTGATGGGGGCGAGTCTGGCTGACCTACTTCCCTACGTGGGGGGCACCGAGGCCGGGGTGGCCCAGTGGGCTGAGGTCGCCCAGGCTCATTGGCCCGGTGCCCTCACCCTGGTGCTGCCCGCCAGCGATCGCCTACCCCCGGCCATGAACCCCGATCAAACCGGCACCCTGGGCATTCGCGTCCCCAACCATCCCCTGGCTCGATACGTGCTGGAGCGCACCGGGCCGCTGGCCACCACCAGCGCCAATCGCTCCGGTAGCCCTGCCCTCGAAGCTATGGCGGCCATCGAAGCAGCGTTTCCAGAGGCATTCACCCTGGCCCCAGCGGCACTGAAAGAGATTTATTCCGCTCTGATCGGCATGCCGCCCCCCCCGGCTGACCAACCCCAGGGATCGGGGTTACCCTCTACCGTCGCCCGCTGGCAGGGGCAGGGATGGGAGATCCTGCGCCAGGGGGCCGTAATTTTGAATGTTAAGGATTAAACAAGAGTTTCTTGAAGACCCTACGGAACCGCCCAAATTAAGAGAATTCGGCCTTAGGCTAGCACTAAATATTTCCTTATATGTATCCCTATGCCCCAGCCCTCCGGTGATCATTCTGAAGATGCCCAGGCCCTACAGCTGGCTTACGACCGCCTGAAGCAGCAGGCCCAGTTCCAGGCCGGTTTCCTGGGCACGGCCTCCCACGAGCTACGGGCGCCCATCAACCAAATCATTAGCCTGCATCAGCTGATTCTCGAAGACCTGTGTGAAAACCCTGCCGAAGAGCGAGAGTTTCTCACCCAGGCCAATCAGACCATGCAAACGGTGCTGAAAAATCTGGATTTGCTGATCAACCTCTCGAAACTCGATATTGGCACGGTACAGCCCCAGCTTCAGCCGGTACTGCTGGCCTCGCTGGTGGCCAATGTGCAGCAGCTGGTCGAAAAGAAGTGCGTCAACCGCTACTGCCGCCTCACCATCGGGGAGATCGATCCAGAACTGCTGGCGGAGAGCGACGTGCAATGGCTGCGACAGCTTTTGGTAACGCTAATTGACGCCGCCCTAGGCTCGGGCAGTACCGCCATCAACCTGGCGATCGAGGCCCAAGATGACGACCAGGTAGAGGTGGCCCTAGGGTGCGATCGCCCGATATCCGAAGGATCTGAACAAGTCCCAGATCCTTCGGATCGAGGAGTCTCAATGACAGCAGTGTCTCCTGAGTTTCACTATCAGCTAGCGGTGCGGATGGTGGCCCATCTCAAGGGAGAGATCAGCCAGTCTAATGCCACGAATGGTGGCGGCAACCTTATCCAAATCATCTTGCCTAGAGGCAGTTTTTAGGACGATCCGGCACTTAACAACAGGGTAGCCGGTCAAGTTTATTTAGTTTTAATACCGTCTTTTAGATAATCGGCCAGGGCGTCGGCCAGCTTATCTTCTTTGGTCTTGGCTTTCTTCGGCTTGACCGCTGGGCTACCAAATAACGCCTCGTTAGTCCAAAAAATCAGAATAACGGTGACGATGATGAGGATTTCCATGGTTGATGAGTGACTCAGGTTTGGGACTTGATCAGTCAGGTGGCCAACAAGGAACTATTCGATTGTCAATGGGATAAGACTAACTACACCGTTCTGGGGGACAGTTCCGGAAATGATTGACCCAAACCATAGCGAAATTTTCTCAAATCGATCCACTCGACCGCTAAATATAGCGTTTTCCCTCTTTGGATCCGGCACCGGTAGATTGCCTAGCCTGTGACAGTGGCTGTAGGAGCACAGCCGACGATCTCCTACAGTCATCCAATAGACCTGCTGGGAAATAGCGATAAAAATCGCTGAAACCCTTATATAGACTGGCTTTCAAGGATTTTTCGACAAAATCGCTGAAACGCATGCCAAGAAAGGCTTCCAAGGATTTTCCAGCTTATTACACAACAACTCTAATGGGAAAGTCGCACCCAATCCGAACGGCATGACCCCGACTCAAAAAAGGCAGCCTTGTAGGGACGAACGGCTATTCGCCCCAGAGAAGAATTTTCTGGTCGAGAAATGACCTGAGCGCATCGAGATAGCTGAGTCGGTAACCGATTGGCGGTAGGTGGTATGGCAATGCCTAACTAAATTAACCGCCGCGCAGCCGTTCGGCCCACACCCGAGTGGGCAGCCCCCAGACGTAGATAAACCCTTCGGCGGCCCGGTGGTCAAACTGGTCGTCGGCGCTGTAGGTGGCCAGGGCGTCGCTGTAAAGGGCCAGGTCAGACTGGCGGCCGACCACCCGGGCCGTGCCCTTAAACAGCTTCATCCGCACGGTGCCGGTTACCCGCTCCTGGGTTTGCTGAATAAAGGCATCCAGGGCCAGCTTCAGGGGGCTATACCAGAGGCCGTTGTAGACCAGGCGACCGTAGGTTTCTTCGATACCCCGCTTGTACTGGGTCACGTCGGCGGTGAGGGTGAGGCTTTCTAGGTCGCGGTGGGCGTCAATCAGTACCAGCAGGGCCGGGGCCTCGTAGATCTCCCGCGATTTAATGCCCACCAGACGGTTTTCAATCATATCGATGCGGCCAACGCCGTGGCGGCCCGCGATGGCGTTGAGCTCGGTAATCAGCGCCACCGGGGCCAGGGCGGTGCCGTTCAGGTGGGTGGGCAGGCCCTGGGTAAAGCCAATGTCGAGGTAGTCGGGCTGGTCGGGGGTGGCCTCAATCGCCTGGGTCATGGCGAAGACTTCTTCCAGGGGCTCGGTCATGGGATCTTCTAGCGGCCCGGCCTCGATGCTGCGGCCCAGCAGGTTGCGGTCGATGCTGTAGGGGCTAGACTTTTTAACCGGAAAGGTGAGCCCCATATTTTCGCCGTAGGCAATGGTTTCGGCCCGGCCCATACCCCACTCGCGGGCGGGGGTGAGCACCTTGAGGGCGGGGTTAAGGGCCGCGATCGCCACATCAAAGCGCACCTGGTCGTTGCCCTTACCGGTGCAGCCGTGGGCCACCGCATCGGCCCCGTAGCGATCGGCGGCTTCGACCAGGGCCTTGGCAATCAACGGGCGGGCCAGGGCCGTAGACAAGGGGTAGCGGTTTTCGTACAGGGCGTTGGCCTGAATGGCCGGAAAGGCATAGTCGCGGATAAATTCTTCGGTTAGATCGGCAACTAGGGACTCTTTCACCCCGGCATCCAGGGCTTTTTGGCGAATCGGCTCAAGCTCATCCCCCTGGCCCAGATCCGCCGCCAGGGTAATGACTTCTTTAACGCCCCATTCGTTCATCAGGTAGGGAATACAGACGGTGGTATCGACCCCGCCGGAATAGGCTAAAACTACTTTTTCTGCGCGACCCATGGTCAATTCCCTATTAGTGGATTACAGGGGTTATATTATCCCCGGTTTTTTGCTTCCGGTCATAGGGGTTTAGCAAGATCTGATGACAATCAACAGAACAACTCGTCTGGCAACCCTGGCTCCTCTGGGAACTCGCTGGGCAAGTCCTATAGGATCGGCAGCGGCAGCCGGGGAGACAGTGGCGGATCCCCCTGGGGAACTGAATAGCCAGTGGGCCAAACCCTACGCCCACAGCCGATCAAAAGGTGTCCCTAAACCGAGGCCGTAGCGCCCCGCCAGCAGCACCGTCACGCCCAGCCCTAGGGCCGTGGTGAGCAACAAATCCTGCCGCAGAAACGACAGCTGTTCGCGCCATAACCCGTACTGAATACCCACATAGGCTGGAAAGTCGCTGACGGCAATCGCTAAAATAGCGCCGAACGCCCCGGCCCAGTGGTGGCCCAGCGGAATGCCAATCACGATCACCAGCAGGCGCAAAACATTACCCTGGGCGGAATAAATCGGCTTTCCCACCCCCATCAGGCAGGGCACGGAGGTGTAAAACAGCACCGAAAACCAGACTCCCAGGCACAGCATCGAAAACATCCAGGTAGCCTCTTGGTAGCGCTCGTCGTAGAGGGTAGAAATCAGCAAATCTCCAAAGGCCGCAGATATGGCTATGCCCGCCGCAAAGGCCAGCAGAATCAGCCGCCGCTGGGTCAAAATTTTGGCCCGCAGGGTGGGGCGAGGCAAGTCGGCGTTCTGGGAAACCACCGGAAAAATTACCCGGTAGTTCAGCTCCCCGACAATTTGCTTGGGGAGTTCCGCCAGGGTCACCGCCACGGTGTACACCCCCAGCACGCTAAACGACAGCAGCTTGGCCATGATGAAGCGGTCGGCCTGGTTAGCCAGAAACATCACTCCGCTGGCCACCATCACCCAGCGACCAAAGTTGACAATTTCGTCTAAAAATTTGCGGTTCCACTGGGGTCGATTGCTCGGCCCCGGCAGCACCAGGTGAGACATCGACGCCTTGGCGGTGGCGCTGACCACGCTGCCAATGGGCAGCGCCCAGATGCTGGGCGATAGCCAGGCCCAAATCACCATGGCGGTGAGGCCTAAGAAGCTGCTGATCAGCTCCAGGCTAATCAACCAGCCCAGCTTGAGGGAACGGTTGAGCCGCCACAGCTTGGTGGAAATAAACCCGTTAATGACCGTCGAAAAGCCGGTGATAATAATGACTGGCGTCAGCACCGGCTCGTTGTAATAGTGGCCCACCGGCCCGGCGCACAGCAAAATCAGCGCAAAAATAAACCAGCCTCGGAAAATTTGCAGCGTCCAGGCCGTATTCAGAAACTCAGGCTCGGCCCCGGCTTTATTTTGAACAATGCTCTGCTGAATGCCAATATCAGAAAAGAGGTTGAGACCTATATTCAGGCTGTTGACAACGGCCATCATGCCAAAATACTCGGGTACCAGCAGCCGGGTTAAAATTAAGTTGCCGATAAATCGCAGGGTTTGACTGGCCCCAAACCCTATGACCGTCCAAGCCGCGCCGCGTAAGGCAGGCTTTTGAAGTAGTCGCATTACCCTCTCCTCAGGCTAGGGCAGAGGGCGACTGGCGAAAAACGACAAGACGTCATCAGCAACGGGCTCTGGGTGGAAATTCTAGCCTCGGGGCAACGCCGGGACACGTTCGTATCGTACCCTAGCCCCAGGGGCGGCAGGCTGGGACGTCGCCAACTTCACTAAATCTCTGAAATTGCCGCCGCCCTCGGCCGCCACCCACAACCCCACGTCTGCATGGACAATCTACCGCCTCTCTCCACCGAAACCCTATGGGCCATTCTCAACGACGAACTGGCCGATGACACCGTGAATCGCCTCGTGTGGCACCACTTAGGCTACCGCTACGACGCCGCTCAGGGCCAGTGGGATAGCTCAGCGGTGCCCCCCGCCTGGGCCGAGCGTTTTCCTGAGCCGCCGGATTTTATCGCTAGCCGCCCCGCCACGGTGCAGCTCACCCGGTCGATTCCCGCTGAACATAAACAGCTCCTCAAGACCGAGCTAGGCTTCAAGGGCTACACCGTCGATCAGCTCGTACCCCGGCTCACGCGCCGCGCCACCATGACGAACTGGCTGCTGAATTACCGGAAAAATCATGGCTGACCCGTTGGCTAACCCGTTGTACCCAACGGCCCTGTTTACCCTCACCCAGGGCCACCTGAAGCGGCTGGAGCTATGCCCTCGCCAGTTTCAGTACACCTACCTAGAGCGACTGGCGGTAACCAGCGATCCGGCTATGCTGGAGCGGCAGCGGTGGGGCACCCAATTTCACCAGGTCATGCAGCAGCGGGAGCTGGGGCTACCCGTAGCCCCCCTGCTAGCCCAGGATGCCGCCCTAGAGGCCGCCGTGAACGGGCTGCTGGCGGCGGCCCCAGAGCTGTTTGTCGCCCACCCCGATGGCTTCCGCCAAAGCGAGCACCGCCGCCACCTGGCCTTTAACGGCTATGGGCTAACGGTAATCTACGATTTGCTGGTTATGACCCCCGCTCAGGCCCAAATCATTGACTGGAAGACCTACCTCAACCCCTCTAGCCCGGCCCAGTTAGCCCAGGACTGGCAAACTCGCCTCTACTTATACGTGCTGGTCGAAACCACTGACCTCACCCCTAGGCAGGTGTCGATGGACTACTGGTTTGTGCAGCCCCAGGGGGCAAACCCCGACGATTCTCCTAGCCCGTCAGCTCGACAATCCTCCCCCAGCCATGTGCCGATCACCTATTCCGCGGCCCAGCACCGCCGCACCGAGCGAGATCTGCGACGGTTAACCAACACCCTCACGGCCCTCATGACCACATCGGGAGATTTACCCCAGGTGGACGAGGCCCAGGGGCACTGCCAGCGCTGCCCCTTTGCGGTACGCTGCCAGCGACTCTCTGAGCGCTATGGCGTAGAGCCAGTTCAGGCGCTGCCTAGGATTGAGGAAATTGTAGAGGTGCCGCTTTAGGGGGTGTGATAAAGGTAATGAGTGGCTGAAATTCAGTTTCAAAAAGGCTGTCAGACGATGCCAAAAAAAGTGCTGAAACCTAGTGCCTGACAAAGGTTTATGGCTTCCACCACCTCATAACAGTTCAGGGTTATATCCCAATATAGTAACGACCGTAGATTTGAAGAGAAATATCTAAGGCTCTATTTAGGACATCTCGATTAATTGCCTTAATGAGAATCTTAAAAGCCCAAAACTATTGAAATTTCGTTGTCATTCTCAATAAGAGAAGCATTTTTGAAGTCCTTTTTAGCAAATGCCCTGATTGCCATTGAGTAGAGTGAATCAGTGATAAAGCAGTTAGCATCCCGAAAGATTAAAGACCGCTGGGCAGATAAAAGGTAAGCCCGCCCCTACTTCTTGCACAGGCCTCATGAAAGGGATGTACTCATGCGAGTTATGTTAGGGTCATCAAAATATCCTAAAAATAAGTGGCGTTTATAAAAGAGCGCTCTCGCCAAGCCCTGTGTATTGTAAATTTTTATTAAATTACTGCATGGAATACTATTTTCCAGCTAGCCGACATGTATCTTCTTATGAAAGTGATTGGGAATATACTTGGAAAAATGGAAAAGACGGTTCAAGGGATTTTTCTAAGGGAGGTTTAAAGTGGCTTTAACTAATAAGATTACTGGTAAGGACGTGCGCAATGCAAGGCATAATGTCTTTGGACATATGTCTGAAAAAAACTTTGCAAGGTTGCTTTCTAAAGAAACAGGCCAAAAGATATCTCCAATGATCGTTGCACGGTTTGAGGCTTACGGTAAAAAAGGTGCAGCTAGCCCCCTAAAGCCGACATCAGCTGTTTCAAAATTTATTTTTCAGCATCTTAGTACAGCTTCTCTCCCTAACTCTCCAAGCTCAATCTCCTCAAGCACTGAGGACTTAAAAGGTGGTTTGGAAGAAAATGATAGCGAAGACGACATTGAGCCTGATAGGTTAATTATGAATACAGAACGAGGCTTAGAAAATCTCTCCGACGAGTGCAAAGAAAAGATCGATGAGATAGTTCAAATATATGATCAGTTGGGACTTTTTGAGGCCGAGGGTAACACAGCGATTGAAAAAATGAACAGCATAGAGAAGAAATTGCAAAGACTTGAATCCGCGCAGTTTTCTAGAGGTGGTTCAGATGATAAGTCTATTGACTCTCAGTTGGCTATTTTGAGAAAGCGTCAGGTTGAAATTGATGATGAGCTCAGGGAGGCGTATGGGGAGTTGAAGAACATTGTTAATGGTTTTGGTTTGACCAACAGTTCAAAATTAACACCTCAGATGCTTGAAAAGATTTCTGCCATGAAAGGCCAGGATCTTATGATAGAAGCTATAGCAGAAGCCCTGGAGATATAGGTGTCGTGAATTTTAAGCCAAACGGTTCCTCTTCTAGAATGTCTGAGGAAGAGCTTTTGCGGGTCTTGGTGCGTCGGATAGATAGCTTAGAGGCGGAAAAGCTTATCAATGAATACAGGATAATACGTTTACAGCAAAAGCAAGGAGAGTTGAACGATGTTGAAGATGCTCTTCGAGTGAATAAGGAATTAGCTTCAGTAGCAGACAAATATCTTAAAAAGAAGAACTTTATACAGCAATTTTGTGATGAATACAGGTTTCTAAAGCCGAAAGTAGATGCTATAAAAGACATTACTGAGGTTGTTGCCAGTGTTATAGCCGCTCTTTATCCATATTGGATGACAGATCCAGTTGTACTTGCCATGGTGGCATCTTTTGGGGCTGCGGTTATTTTGGATAAAACTATAAACTCTTATTGTGAGCTGACAGCTCCTTTGTAGAAGAAATCTTTATCCTGACATCCTAGTTCTTCTGGGTATTCGTTGATAGATAAGCTTTTGCAAAGCCTGGCAAGAGGTACAGCTTTTAAACAAGGAAGAGATGTAACTTTTTATACGCCTTAAGCCGCAAGCCCGGAGGAGTCGCTTTGGCATGAGAGTCAAAAAGCATTGCCGGCTACAGCAAACCTGGCCAATTTCCTCTCAACTATCTACCAAAACACCATCGCAGGCGATTCCAGGTCAGGGGTTCTCAACTTTGGGGCGCTTCACCTAAAAAAAACCTTTGGGAGACCCGCCATTCACAAAAAGTTGTTTACGCTGTTGTCAGATTTGTTGGCCTCGGCGTGCCATTAATGTTCCATTAATCCGCAAGCCCCATAGTTCCAAAGAGAATATAGGTACCGATAGACAGCTTCCGACAGAACGTTTCCGACAGAACAGTTACCGAGAGATTTCTATGGCACAGAGTTTTGGTGTAATCGGTCTTGCCGTCATGGGTGAGAATCTGGCCCTCAATGTCGAGCGCAACGGGTTCCCGGTGGCGGTTTACAATCGCACTGCCGAGGTCACTCGCAGCTTTATGGAGCGACGGGCGGGCGGCAAAAACGTTAAGCCCACCTACAGCCTAGAAGAATTTGTTGAGTCCTTAGATCGTCCGCGTCGTATTTTGCTGATGGTGAAGGCCGGTGGGCCGGTGGATGCCGTGATCGACCAGCTGCGCCCGCTCCTGCAGGATGGCGATATGATCATCGACGGCGGCAACTCCCTCTACGAAGACACCGAGCGCCGCACGACAGATTTAGAATCCACCGGCCTGCGGTTTATCGGCATGGGGGTGAGCGGCGGCGAAGAGGGTGCCCTCAACGGCCCCAGCCTGATGCCCGGTGGCACTCGCGCCGCCTACGATTCCATTGAGCCGATTGTCAAAAAAATTGCTGCCCAGGTCGACGACGGCCCCTGCGTCACTTACATCGGCCCCCGCGGGGCGGGGCACTACGTCAAGATGGTGCACAACGGCATTGAGTACGGCGACATGCAGCTGATCGCCGAAGCCTACGACCTGATGAAGAGCGTGCTGGGCCTCGACCACAACCAGCTCTACGAGGTGTTCGCCGAGTGGAACACCACCGACGAACTCGACTCATTCTTGATTGAGATCACCACCGACATCTTCACCAATCTTGATGCAGAAACCGGTAAGCCCCTGGTAGAACTCATCCTTGATGCGGCGGGGCAGAAGGGCACCGGCCGCTGGACGGTGATGAGCGCCCTAGAGCTGGGCGTCGGCATCCCCACCATTACGGCGGCGGTGAATGCCCGGATTATGTCTTCCATTAAAGAAGAGCGGGTCGCGGCGTCGAAGCAGCTTAGCGGCCCCACCGCCCATTTCGATGGGGACGTGAAGGCCACCATCAACAAAATTCGCGATGCCCTCTACTGCTCCAAGATTTGCTCCTACGCCCAGGGCATGGCGCTAATTGGCACCGCCTCCAACACCTACGACTACGGCATCGACCTGGGCGAAACCGCCCGGATCTGGAAGGGGGGCTGCATCATTCGGGCGCGCTTCCTGAACAAAATTAAGCACGCCTACGACGAGAACCCGACTCTGCCTAACCTGTTGCTGGCCCCAGAGTTCAAGCAGACCATTCTGGATCGCCAAACCGCCTGGCGGGAAGTAATTGCCATGGCGGCTACCTTTGGCATTCCGGTACCGGCGTTTAGCGCTTCGCTGGATTATTTCGATAGCTACCGCCGCGATCGCCTGCCCCAAAACCTCACCCAGGCCCAGCGCGACTACTTTGGCGCCCACACCTACCTACGGGTCGATAAAGAAGGCACCTTCCACACCGAGTGGACGAAGGCCCCGGCGCGGGTCTAGCCCCCAGCCAACGTTTCAGCGCCAAAAGCCTTGGCGGTCAACTTGGCCGCTGAGGCTTTGAGAGAATTAGTCCGTTACCAGGTCAGTAGCCTGGTTGGCGTTACCATTTACTCTGATCACCCTGAAGCCCCCCGGCAGGAGAGCACTGTGGTTCATGCCTGTGCCACTTAACCCCCAGCAGCACCCTAGCGCCCCACGCATATGACCCAGGGGTGCTGCCAGCTGAAATCGACTTCGCCGCTCGCCACGGCCTCGCCACGGCACTGAGCCGGTCGCCGCAGCCTTTGCCTTTCTTTACCAAGGTGAACGAGGCCACGGCCCACCTGGCCGGTAACAAGGCTTGCTATCGTGATGGGCTGCAGCATGAGCCAGCACTTGTGGGTATGCTGCCCCTGGGGAGAGATTGACGCCAGGTTTGGCGCATTGGTACCCCAAAAATACCCCAGGGCTCGATTGGGTTAAAAAATTGGAAAAAATTATCCCAGGGACGGGATCTGGGATAAGCTATTTGGCTATGTGCGCTGCTCCTAATTTCTGCGTTCGCTTATGAATTGGCACCTTCGTAACCTGTCGATAGTCCCTTCAGCTGACCAGCGTCAGCCAGCCATAGCCAAGGGTTATCGACCGTGGAGTAGTGTTCTCGGTTCGTCTCGGTCGATGGCGCTGTTGGGCCTGACCAGCCTGAGTCTTTGGGGCGCGGTGGCGCTGATCCCCCGCTCTGGTTCTGTGGATGCCCAGGAAGCCGTCGCCAATGCCACCGTTGCCACCCTCTGGACGAGGGCCTCATTTCCCGTCGAGAACTTTCAAACCTATACCTCGCCCTTTGGCTATCGCGACGACCCCTACAGCGGCGGTCAGCGCTTTCACTACGGCCTCGACCTGGCTGCCCCCACCGGTAGCTACGTGCGCAGCTGGTGGGCCGGGGAGGTGCTTTGGGTCGAAGACGACGGGGCCTGTGGCACCTCCATTGCTATTCAATCGGGGGAATGGACCCATATCTACTGCCACATGAATGGCCAAGTCGAATCAGATGGCCAGGGCGACTTCATGATGGATCGGGAAGGGGGGCTACAAATTCGCAAAGGCCAGCAAATTCCGGCTGGGGCCCGCATTGGCCGGGTCGGCATGACTGGCCGCACCACCGGCCCTCACCTCCACTGGGGGCTTAAATACCAGGGCAACTGGGTCGATCCGGCCCTGGTGCTGCGGGCTATGTACGTCAGTCAGCAGGCCGCCCTGTAGGGAATTAGCCCTCCTCCGCAGACCTGCTAAGGGACGTTATGGGGGCGTATGGGCGAGGGTGCCGTTACACCATGAACCACCAAAAGCTAGGGATTGAGCCGCTCAGAAGCTGGGGACGAAGACTTAGGCTGCTGCTGTTGCCCCTGCTGATTCTGCTGAGCAGCTGTCTTCAGTCAGATCTAACCCTGCGGTTTGACCACCAGACCCACGGGCAAATCCTTCAGTCCATTAATCTCAGCGAGCGCGGGGCCGCCCTGGCCAGAGACTCTTTGAATCCGTGGCTGGCCAGCCTAGAGCAACCCGTGCAACAGCTAGGGGGCACCCTCCGCCAAGACTCCCAAACCATTGCGCTATCCGTGCCCTTTAGCACCAGCCAAGACTTGGTTGAACGGTTTGATCAGCTGTTTGGTACCGTTCCTGCCGAGTTCTCCGATGCCGCCCCCCAACTGGTGATTCCAAGGTTGGGGACAGTGCCTTTTCGGCTCGGGGTCGACCAACACAGCTGGGGGGTAGCCAGCCGCACCCACCTGACCTATGACCTCGACCTGCGGGAACTGCCCGCCAACGAAATCCCCGGCAGCGGTGCCAAGCGACCCTGGGCCGAGCTTTATTTCAGCCTCCAGACCCCCTGGGGTGTTGGCCAGGTGTTGCCGACTTCTCTGCGGCCGGTTACCCAGTTACCGACCGAAACCCGTTGGCAGCTGCAGCCGGGGGAACTTAACCATATTGATGTTGACTTCTGGCTCCCCAACGCCGTGGGCATCGGCACGGTAATCATCCTGGTTATGGTGCTGGGGGGGTATTTCCTGCGCTATCGACTGTTGGGGTGAGGAGGGTATCAGGTTTGGGGTGCCGGGTGCTGGGTATCAGGTCTCGGGGTGCCGGTTGCAGGCGTAACGCCATCCCAGCTACCCGACAAACTTTCCATCAACAACGTTTAATACTCTTTGCTCAAAATTAAAGCCAGCCTGGTTAAATAGACCTAGCGATTTGAGGCGCAGCCCGATGAGACAGATTAACTTTATTGTCATCTTTGTTATTGCCCTGGCCCTGGTGCTGTTTGGCATTGAAAACACCGAGCCGGTTCTAATTCACATTGCCAGAGGGCTGGATGTGGAGGCTCCTCTGTGCGTGGAGCTGATCGTTGCCATGGGGGTGGGGGCAGTGTTGGCCTGGGTGTTCAGCGTCTGGGCACAGGTGCAGGGCTACTTCACCGTGGGCAAACAGGTAGAGCAGCGAGAGGTGCGGATTCAGCAGCTAGAAGAAGACGTGGAGCGCTACCGGGTCGAGCTGGAAGAGCAAAGCTTAATGCTACCGGCTTCTAAGTCTGATACCAGCGGGGGTGATGCCGACGAGGCGTTTGCCCAGTAAACTAAAAGCTACGGTGCGTCATCTGAATGCTACGGCTAGCTTTTTCCTGGCTGGTGGTGGCTCCGTCTGAGTCCCCTTGCAGGCTGGTTTCATGTCTTCTTCGCTGGCCCAAACCGCGATCGCCTTCTTGATTGACCTGGCCGAACAGGGGGAAATCGACCCCTGGGATGTCAAAGTCATCGAGGTGATCGATCGGTTTTTAAACACCCTCAAGGCCCAGGCCGACAGTTTGGCCAGCCAGGGGCGTAATCCCTACGAGGCCAATCTGTCCGAGTCGGGTCAGGGATTTCTCTACGCCTCCATGCTGGTGCTGCTGAAGGCCGATACTATGGTGCGCAGCGAAGCCGAGGCCGAAGCCGAAGATTTGGAGGATGAAGGGGCCTGGGAAGAGGCCAATCTGGACACGGTACCCTTGCCGCGCCATCTAGAACGCCATCTACACCGCCGGGCCGTCGCCGCCCCGCCTAAGCGCCGCAAGGTCACGCTCAAAGAGCTGATTCACCAGCTCGAAATCATGGCCACGGTAATGGCCGAACAGGCTCCTCGGTCACGGGCACGACGGGCCAAACCCCAGGCCAAACGCCAGGCAGTGCGGGCCATTGCCCAGCTCGCCCACCAGGAAAACCTCTCGGAAATCGCCGCCGCCCTGGAGACGTTTATCGACCAATACTGGGATGAGCTGGAGGAATCGCTAATGTGGCTTGATTTTGAAACCCTGCTGCAGGAGTGGCCTAACTTTAAGCCAGCCGAACTGCAAGATGCTCACCAGTTCGACAATGCCCAGGCGGCGGCGGTGCACGAGCGGGTCGGGGTATTTTGGGGGCTGTTGTTTTTGTCGGCTCAATCTAAAGTGGAGCTGGCCCAGCAGGAATTCTATGGCGATCTCAAGGTCAGAAACCTAAAGCATGCCCCGCTCAGTGCCGAAGAGGCCGACCTGCCGTCATTTATGCGGCCCGACTGACCGGGTTTGGCCACCGCTGGCTAGAAAATGTTGATCGCCTTGCAACCTATTTACACTGGCTAGAGCAATGTAAGAACTTATCGAATTTTTCTCTGTTGGCTGCCCAGTTGTTTTTGGGCACTGCTAGCATAGCCCAGTGCTTTAGCCCGTTTGCCTCCGGACGTGGCAGATTGACAATTTCTAACCGAAGCTCTTATCTAGACTTACCCCATCATATTTTTTAAGGATTTTATTTCTATGAAAGCCATGATCCTGGCCGCTGGCAAAGGAACGCGGGTGCGCCCCATCACCTACACGATCCCCAAACCCATGATTCCAATCATGCAGAAGCCGGTGATGGAGTTTCTGCTGGAGCTGCTGCGCCAGCACGGTTTCAACCAAATCATGGTTAACGTCAGCCACCTGGCTAACGAAATCGAGGGCTACTTTCGCGATGGGCAACGCTTTGGGGTCGAGCTGGCCTACTCCTTTGAGGGGCGCATTGTCGATGGCGAGCTAGTGGGCGATGCCAAAGGCTCCGCCGGGGGAATGCGAAAAATCCAGGATTTTTACCCCTTCTTCGACGACACCTTTGTGGTGCTTTGCGGCGACGCCTTGATTGATCTCGATCTATCCGAGGCTGTCCGTCGCCATAAAGAGAAAAAATCGATCGCCACCATTATCACCAAAACGGTGCCGATTAAGCAGGTGCCCAGCTATGGGGTAGTGGTCACCGACCCCACCGGGCGGGTCAAGTCCTTCCAGGAAAAGCCCTCGGTGGAAGAGGCCCTGAGTACCGACATCAACACCGGTATTTATATCTTTGAGCCGGACGTGTTTGACTACATTCCCTCGGGGGTGCCCTTCGACATTGGCGGCGATCTACTGCCCAAGCTGGTGGCCAATAACGCCCCCTTCTACGGCATTCCGATGGACTTTGAGTGGGTCGATATTGGTAAAGTACCCGACTACTGGCGGGCCATCCAGGACGTGCTGACCGGCGTGGTCAACCTGGTGGATATTCCTGGTCAAGAGATTCGCCCGGGGGTGTATGCCGGGCTCAACGTTAAAGCCAACTGGGATAAAATTAACCTCGAAGGCCCGGTCTATATCGGCGGTATGACCCACATTGAAGACGGGGCCACCATCATTGGCCCCAGCGCCATCGGCAACAACTGCGCCATCTGTAGCGGGGCCATCGTCGATAAAAGCGTGATCTTTGAATATTCGCGCATTGGCCCTGGGGTGCGGCTGGTAGACAAGCTGGTCTTTGGCCGCTACTGCGTCGATAAAACCGGGGCCTCCATCGACATGAAGGCCGCCGCCCTCGACTGGCTGATCACCGACACTCGCCAAGAGTTTCCCCTGGAGCCGCCGGTGGAGCATCGGGCCATTGCCGAACTACTAGAACAGCATATTTAAGCCACTCATTGTCTTACTAATACCAGCGCTAGACTAAGCAGCAACAGGCCCACAATACCTATCATTCCACGATGGTTACGAAGCCAAAAGCCGATCTCCTCGCGCTTAGAGATCGGCGGCAAGTCAAGGGTTGAGGGTTGGTTGGTGGAGCGGTACAGGGTGCAGGTCTGGGCCTGGGGCCGCTGGGGGAAGTTACAGGTGTCATCGGCATCGTACTGGCAAGTGACACACAGGGCTTCGTCCCCCTGGGGCCGGTGGAGGGGAATACCGGGGTGCCCATGGGCCTTGAGAATGAGCTGGCAGCGCGGACATTGAATCGTAGAAGGCTCGATGGGGGCCTGGCAGCGGGGGCACTGAAGCATGGCAAAACTTAGGTCGCTATGGGTATCCTAGCGTGATAAAACGGGTCAAGCGTGATCCCCTACGCTGTGAATTGGGCTTCTCAAGTATGCTAAGAGCAGTTTGTCACGGTCAAAAGCTGTAAGCGCGAATATGACTACTTCCCCTAGCCAAGAACCGACGCTTCAAGATCTAGCCGATAAACTTGATCGCTTAACCGCTCAGGACTTAGCCGTCAAGATTGATCGGCTGACGGCTGATCTAGAGCAAACCCACAAATGGCAAGATCGTACCTGGGACGTGGTCAAATGGGTGGGTGGCATCAGCGCCGGACTGGCCATTAGTGCGGCTATTGCCCTGGTGGGAATCGTCCTCAAGCAGAATGGGCAGTAAGCAATTAGGCGAATGTCATAAAGCCTCTGGCTAGGCTGCGCCAACGCCCCTACGGGTTGGCTTTTTGGGAATCGGACGATGGGACTCGGATTTGGGTGTTGCTGAATTAAGGCCTGAATTTGGGTAGGGGCAAATGGCCGTTTACCCCTACGAGGGACGTTGTATGCTTGAGTCATACCGGCGTCCAGCAACGCCCAGATTTGGTACTAGAGCAGCGGTACAGTATCTAGGCGGCAGCGGGGGAGGGCAGTTGAGACATTC
>DAIUJR010000066.1:0-28898 GCA_036848635.1 Nodosilinea sp. CTOTU7336 | reverse complement strand
TGTAACCCCAGATCTTAGCTAGCCCCTCTGTGGCCGAAACGATGACAGAGGCCGCTCAACCTTCAGTCATCAAGGGCTGAGCGAAGTCGTTCGCGCAGCGTTTTCCCCAGGGAAAAAGTTTGATCGGTAGGTACTTTATTTTTCTGCAAGTCCTTTGATAAACAGGCTGCTGGCCTGTCCTGAGGGCTGTTACCTGGCCCCGGTTATTCTGACGCTGGTAGGTAGAGGGTAAAGCAGCTCCCCTGGCCTATCTCAGAGGTCAGGGCAATAGTGCCGCCATGCATCTGGGCAATGCGCTGGGAGAGGTGCAGCCCCAGGCCATGGCCTGCCCTCGCCTGGTTGCCCTGGCGAAACCATTCAAATACGGCCCCCTGATCAGATTCGGGAATGCCAATGCCGGTGTCGGCTACCGACACCCACACCCAGGGGTGGCAATGATCGTAAATACTGGGCATCTCCAACTCTGGCGGCAGGTGGGGCGACACGCCTACGGTGACGGTGATGCCGCCGGTATCGGTAAATTTGATGGCGTTTCCCACCAGGTTAGTCACCACTCGGCGCAGTTCTAGGTGATCACCTGGCACAGTAAAGCCATCGTCCCGTAGGGCAAACGTACTCGATGCACTGGGTTCTAAGGGTATATCATCAGACTCCGTCGGTTTCAACGCTCTGTTTTTGGCCGATGAGCTGTGGGCAGAGAGTGGCAGGCTATTGACGGGATCGGCCCGACAGAGCAGACAGGTGAGGGTCTTCTCAGAGGCGATGGGGGCCAGCTCCATCACCACGGTTTCAGTCAGCTTAAGCAAGTCTACTGGCGATAGCGTTAGGGCCTTGTGGCCGGCCTCGTGGCGGTAGACTTCGAGCAGCGTATTCACCATGCTGAGCAGGTGTCGGTTGCTTTGAATGGTGGTGGCGATCGCCTGCTTGGCAGCATCGGGCACGGTGCCAAAGGCATCGCCTTGACAGAGGTCAAGCATGCGGTTGGCGGCAACTAGGGGGGTGCGTAGGTCGTGGGTGAGCCGAGCGACGAAGTCATCGCGCTGGCGCAGCATAGCGGTCTGGGCATCCATGCTGCGCTTAAGGCGGAGCAGCGATCGCACCCTAGCCCGCAGCTCATTGACATCTACTGGCTTGCGGATAAAGTCATCGGCCCCGGCATCTAGCCCCTGCACCAGACTCGACTGGTCGTGGGCGGTGATCAGCAAAATTGGAATGTAGGGCAGGTTAGGATCGCTGCGAACCTTTTGGGTCACCGCATAGCCATCCATCCCCGGCATCATGACGTCGAGCAAAATCACATCAGGCGGAGCCTGCTGCACTGCATCGAGGGCTGCCTGACCATTTTCCACACAGATGATGTGGTAATCGGGGTCATCTAAAATCGACTCAATCAGAAACAAATTGTCGGGGGAGTCGTCTACAGCCAGGATGGCAAAGGAATCATGGGAAAGATCCGGAGGCATTGTGGTTCAAAACTACGGTCGCGGCGCTCATTGAAAATAGTAACTGAGTAGGCCAAGATGGTCTGCCAGCAGTTCCTCTATACGTTGCATAGAAACTCCGCTAGCCACCTCTATCCCAGGGCATAGGCTGGTGCTTGAGAGAGATTTGTCTCCCACATATTTCCTCAAGCTCTAAGCTTTAGCACGATTGAGCTGTCGAAGACCAAATCCTGCTTTTTGAACTCCAATTCAATGGGGCTAACGCAATACAGCCTACGGCTAGAAGGCCGGTACAGTATTCGCTGCCCCTCGTTCCAGTGCTTGGAATGCTCGGCGGCGGCTCTGCCTCCACCGGGGTAAGCATTACGCCAGGGTAAACAGCTCTAGGGTCTGGGTGCGCCCCCGAATGACCTGTGGCCCCACAGATCGCATGGGCCAGGGGCCAAGCTGCTGCTGGGTCGTCTCGCTGATCAGCACGGCATGGCCCAGGGCTTTGGTCAGGGCCTCAAGGCGGGCCGCCACGTTTACCGTGTCGCCAATCACCGTAAACTCTAGCCGCCCGCCAGTGCCTAGGCAGCCCGCTACCACAGGCCCCGAGTGCACCCCTATGCCCATGGCCAGGGGCGAAATTTGCTTGACTTCCCTCACCATGGCGGTGGCGGCGGTAAGCGCGCTGCGGGCATGGTTTTCGAGCGGGTCGGGGGCACCAAAGACCGCCAACATGCCGTCACCCATAAACTTGTCAACCCAGCCGCCGTGGCGCTCCACCAGGTTGGCCAGCACCCCCTGGTAGCGGTTGAGAAAGTCGAGGGCGACCTGGGGTTCTAAAGATTCTGCAAAGTGGGTAAACTCGCGCAGGTCGGTGACCACCACCGTCACATCGTATTTTTGCGGCTGTTGCAGCAGCTCTAGGGGCGACTCAAAGGCTGCTTCTACCACGCTTTTGGGCAAAAAGTGGGCCATCAGCACTCGCCCCGACTCGTTCTTGACGTAGCGGCGCACAATCACCGCCATGCGCAGGCCTAAAAAGCCGGTGCCCAATACCGTAATGGCGGCAAACAAGGCCAGGGCCAGGTTGAGTCTAAACAACGCCGCCGCATAGCCAAAGTTGGCCAGGGCCAGCAGCGACGTGAGCAGGGCGGCGCGGCGGCTGAGGCGCAGCCCTCCCGACACCGCCACTAGGCTGCAAAAGGCCACTACGTTGGTCAAAATCAGCGGCTGGGTTTCGCCCAATACGCGCCAAATGTTGGTGATAAATGCCCACAGCAGCAGATTGTCAAAAACAGGAATCACCATCTGCCAACGGTGCAGGGCTGCGATGGTCAGCCCCTGGCGCAAAATCGCCACCAGCCCCAGGGCAACCAGGGTGGCGCAGAAGCTAATGATCACCACTGTGGGGGGCACCTGATCTTTGCCTAACAGCGCCTGGGGAAACAGAAACACCGCTGCATCGAGCAGTAGGGAAATCAGCAGTACGCCAGCGCGAATGTAGGCCATCTGCAACTCGTTGCGCTGGGCCTCTTGGGATACCACCTGATCGAGGGCGGCTTGAATTGTGGCCCCGCGAGATACGTTGTTGAGGGAGGTTGCGCCCGAGGGCGTTTGAAAGATCATCTCCGGTGAAGGGTGATGGGCGGCACAGAAGCGATGTCCCTGGTTGAGCAGCGGGTGGCGAGGGGCGAAAGACTGGCCCAGCCCCGAGGCTCAATTCAATTAAAGCACGCCGTCCCTAGCAGTCTGCCAAGCCAAAGGTGACAGGTTAGTGGGTGCACGGTGTACGGTGTACGGTTCACGGCAGTCCTTGAACCGTACACCTTGTACCCTGCACCTTTAGACCGTTAGATCACAGTCAGGTTGGTCAAGTACTAGGGGTGCTCTGGTGAGATGCTTGAGGCTAGGCGTTGCCCGCCGCTAAAATTTCGAGCTGACCCACCATACCGGCTTCGGCATGGCCTGCGATCGCACAGTGCAACTCGTACAGCCCAGGGCGCTCGGGCACAAACACCCACTCGGCGATCGCTCCCGGCTTCAGCTCTAGCTCGTGAATTGCGCCTTTAACTTCGACCCCGGCAGCCTGCACCTTTTGGGTCCACAGGCCATCGGCAAAGTCTTTAGCGGTGAAGTAGTGTTTCTCGGGGCTGGGGTTGTCGAGCACCAGACGATAGCGCTGCCCGGCCGTGAACTGAATGCGATTGGGTTCAAACCGCAGCTCTCCAGCGGTGCTGCCCAGGTGAATGGTCAGCGTTTCGGCGGGGGCACTGGCGGCCAATGCGGTGCCCATGCCCATAGGTAGCGTGGCCAACAAACCCAACACCAGCACCATCAGAGTAGTTCGCGCAATACTCTGGAAAATATTCTGCAGAACTCTGCGCAGACGATCTGGCTGCTGCTGTTGTGGCCCAATCATGCGAATTTTCCTATTTTCCTAGAGGTATCCCAGGGGAAGTTCGTCGGGATAAACGGTCTTGAGGGATTCTATCGCATGCTGGGTGCTAGGCCCCATGACGCCGTCAATGGCACCGGTGTAGACCCCCACCCGCTTGAGATAGGCCTGGAGAGCCTTAGTGCGGTGCTGCAAGTCATGCCACAGCGTGTCCACCCAGGTTTGGCCAATCATGCGCTTGAGTTTGTTCTGCTGCTGTTTGAGGGCGTCTTCAGACAGCAGATCTAGCTGCTCGCCGACCCAGCAGTCGGCTTCTTCTACCCAAAAGCTGAGCAGGGGGTCATCCACGGCCTGGGCCAAGATTTCTTCCAGACGGTCTTCGTCGGTAGCAGACAGGCTGGGCTGTAGCGCCAGGGTGCAGTAGTCGATCAGCGTGGTGTGGTGCTGCCTGAGCGCCTGCATGAGGCCGGCGGCGGGGCCTTCTCCCCTGCCTTCTTCCCTGGCGGTGAGCAGGTCAGAGATGGGGGTTGCGCCTGGGGTGGTTAGTGGTTCGTCCAAGGGCGCTGTCATAGGTTCTGTGTTCATTACTCCTCGCGTGTCTCTGTCGAGAAAATAGACGATTGAGATGGTGCTGGCAAAATCGAGCTGAGTGGTGGGGTCGTTTTTGGGGCGCTGACCTTACGCGACGGAACTAGCGCGACGGTTAAGGGCTGTCAGGTCGCCGCTGTCGAGGCATTGTGCTCAGACAAACCCAGTTGCCCTAAAAGAGCCTAGCAATTGCCGCACTGTTGTATTAGTGACTTGGGGGCTGAGGTTGTGACAGGGTTGCGCAATATTTCTTTAAGTGTTCTTTGGGCGCGAGTTTCCGGAATTTTATCTGTCACATTGGAGCAGCTTATATCACTAAGTAGTGAGAGATGTTGCTGTTATTTGCTAAAGGGACTATGCGCCAATCAGACGACACCAGTGGTTTAAACGAGTTCTGCCCACCCGCCGACGCTCCTACCCAAGATGTGTTCGATCAAGTGCTGAGTGAAATTCTTGGCAAAGATAATCCCCATGCGGCCCCAATTCTCAGCGCCATTCAACGCACCCTGAGGCAGTACCACCTCACCGATCAGTACGAAGCCCATGAAATTCTGCACGAGGCCTACCTGCGGGGCAAGAAAAAGCTCCAGACCGGGGAGGTGATTCGCAACCCCTACGCCTGGCTTAGATCGACGGCGTTTCACGTGATCTATGAGCGCAAGCGCAAGCACCGCAGTAGCGCCACCGACCCCCAGGTGATCGAGGCGGTGCTGCCTGACAACCGCCTGAACCTGATGCAGCAGCAGGTGCTGATCGAAGAGCTAGACCTGCTGTACGAAGCTATGGCCAGGCTGCACAAAGAAGACCCCGAGGGCACCTGCCTGCTCTACCTGCGCACGGTGCGCCAATGGTCGTGGAGCCAAATTAGCCAGTGGCTAGCCGCTGAGGGGCAGCCGGTGGCTAACGAAACCGCCCTGCGTCAGCGGGCCTCTCGGGCCAAGCGCCGCCTGCGAGATATAGCGTGTCAGCTTAGCCATCGGGGCACCCCTTGCCCCAAGGACATTCTCCCCTGCAGGCCGCAGCGATAGGCTGGCCCCCCGGCCCGCAACCCTGGCCCAAGAAGTTAGCTAGCAGACCCCCAGGACGGCATGATGGGGGTAGCGCTACAGGAACTGATTATGAATAGGATTTGGGGACGGCTGCAAGGCTCTAAGCTCATGCTCTGGGTCATTATCGCGGCCCTGGGGGTAGGTATGCTGGTGCCCTTACTGCTGCTGGTGCCCCGGCGCAACCAGGCGACTGCCCCGGCCAGCCCAGAGGAGCGCCAGGCGGTGGTGACCCAGGTGATTGGCTCGATGAACCGGGCCAGTCTGATAGGCACCTCGGCCACCAAGGGCAACCCCAACGCGCCCATTGTGCTGTTTAAGTTTTCTGACTTTCAGTGCCCCTACTGCACGGTGGCAGCGGGCTACATGCGAGATTTTGTGGGCAATCACGAAGACGACATTCTCTACGTCTATAAGCATTTGCCGCTGACGCAGATTCACCCTGAGGCGATGCCCTCGGCTAAGGCAGCTTGGGCGGCGCAGCAGCAGGGGCAGTTTTGGCTGTACCACGATGGCCTGTTTGTGAACCAAAACCGCCTGGGTGAAGACCTGTACCTAGAGCTGGCTGAGGCGATGCAGCTCGATATCGAACAGTTCAACCGCGATCGCACTAGCGCCGAGGCCGAAGCTGCCATTCAGCAAGACCTAGAGCTGGCCCAGCAGCTCCGGCTCCAGGGTACGCCGTCGTTCATCATGAATGACCTGCTGATTCCGGGGGGTGCTCCGCCGCAGCTGTTTGAGGAAATTTTTAACCAGATCAATGAGCTGATTCAAGAGCGGGGCTAGGGGTTGGGGTGGGTGAGTGGGTGAGTAGGGGGGTGGGTGAGTGGGTGGGTAAGTGGGTGGGTGGGTGGATGGGTGGGGGGTGGGCTTGGGAAGGGGCTATGCCAGTTGACTGTGCCAGTTGGAGTGTGTGCCTGCTAGTGGCGGCTGCTTTTGCGGGGTGAGGGGGCTTGGCGATCGCCCTGTTTCGCCTACTTAAAGCCCGTAAACCCCTTGGCCGCGGGGGTTCTGAAAACTGGTGCCGTCTCTGCGACTGTTAGGCCAGTATCACCCACTACACAAACTGTCATGGCCAGGGCCAAGGGTACCTAGGCCCCAGCGCTACAACAGAGTCATGGCGAAAGCGACATAATCTGCTTCACCGCCGCCCCCTCCCGACCTGATGGCAAAAGCCTAAAAGCGTTTTGAGTGGGCTTCTCAACAACACACAGTTTGCATTTGGAGAATCACCATGAAAACCCGTTCTATCGCTGCGATCGCCTTGGGTCTCACCGCCGCTACTATGGCTGCCCTACCCATGGCCGCTAACGCCCAAACAGCCCCCACCGACTACAACTATGTAGGTGCCGGTGTCGGTATCGGCAACCTGGGTACCGGTGACTTTGGTCTGTCTGTGAACAGCAAATTTACCGTCGCCGACAACGTCTCGGTGCGCCCCGGAGCTATCTCTGACCTCAACTTCAGCGGCAACGGCGAGACCGTCTTTCTGCTGCCGGTGACCTACGACTTCAACCCCGTCACCCCCAACGGTCGTCTGATGCCCTACCTGGGCGGCGGCCTCTCGGTCTCCACCCAAGGCGATGGCGCTGTTGGCCCGCTGGTAACTGGTGGCGTTGACTACCGCATCACCGACCGCATCGTCGCCAACGGCGGTGTCAACTGGTCGATTTACGGCAATAGCCAGGTCAATGGTACCGTCGGTCTGGGCTACACCTTCTAGGCTCTTAGGCCTTCTATTCTGAACCAGCAACAGTCTGAACCAGCAAAAAGGGAGCAGTGGAAATTCCACCGTGTGGGTTTACCCATAAACGTACCGAGGATGGAAGCATAAAGGTACCGCTCAACCCTCTCAAGCATCGCAACCACGTCAGGAGTCTGACGCCTCATGGAAGCATAAGGTTACCAAGAGTGCAATTTGGAAGCATAAGCTTACCGAGAGTTTGAGAACCACTGCTTCTATCTGCACAAGCAACCTTGGCCTAGACATTAATTAATTTAATGTCTAGGCCATTTCTATAGCTTCTTCAGAGGTCCTCGGCAGATAAGCGTTGCAGGTCTCGCTTATCTGCCGAGGCTTCTGCTGTCCTTCACTTGCTACATGGCAGTCTCGCTTGAGCTAGAATCGGCGGTGCATATTGAGCAGGCAAACCGTCAAAGAATATCCCACTACAAATCTAGAATAGAGACCAATGACCAGTCACGCTCTCTAGGCAAGCAGCATAAAAGTAATACTGATGCTTTGAAGCGCCCAAGAAAAAATTCGTCAGCGGATCTACGGCACCTGACGTGTAGGTAGACCGCCATAGTAAAATGCCGTCCGACTGCCAAGCCTGAACCGAAATTTCTGCTGCCTTATTTTCCATAAAAGTAATTGACTCACCCTACTGTCAGGCCAGTACAATCACCGTGCTCCCTCCATCTCCAGCGCAGGGTGGGCATCGCTGTACAACAGAAGACAACGTATCCCACGCTCGGCCTAAAGCTGGCCAAAGCCTTTCTTTTTCTTCTGGCTTTTTTGTTTTTTGTTGGTGGGGGCACGAAAACCTGGCTGTTGCCCGCCGCCCATGCCCGGCAGCCCTGGCATGCCGCCGCCCATGCCTGGAAAGCCGCCGTCCATGCCGGGCATACCGCCGCCCATGCCGGGGAAGCCGCCGCCGCGACCCATCTGCTGCATCATGGTGCGCATTTTGGTGAAGTCGCTGACCAGCTTACCCACGTCTTTTTCTTGGTGGCCCGAGCCTTTGGCGATGCGGCGGCGGCGGCTGGGGGAGCTAGAGAGCAGGTTGGGCTGCTTGCGCTCTTGGGTGGTCATCGAGTTAATCATGGCTTCGCAGCGCTTGAGCTGGGCTTCTCCCTGCTCCAGCATGTCGCCCGTGATCTGCTTGCCCATGCCGGGGATCAGCTTCATGATGCCGCCCAGGGAGCCCATGCTCTTCATGAAGCGCATTTGCTTGAGAAAGTCGTCGAAGTCAAACTCAGCTTCGAGAATTCTCTGCGTCAGCTTTTCGGCGTCGCCCAGGTCAACCGCTTCCTGGGCCTTCTCAACCAGGGTGAGCACGTCGCCCATGCCGAGAATGCGGGAGGCCATGCGCTCGGGGTAAAAGGGTTGCAGCGCCTCTACCTTTTCGCCCACGCCGATAAACTTGATCGGCTGGCCCGAAATCTGCCGTACCGAGAGGGCTGCCCCACCCCGGGCGTCGCCATCCATCTTGGTGAGAATGGCCCCAGTGATGCCAATCTCGTCATGGAAGGTGCGGGTGAGGTTGGCGGCCTCCTGGCCGGTCATGGCATCGACCACCAGCAGCACTTCGTCGGGGTCTATGGCGGTCTTGATGTCGGCCAGCTCGGCCATCATCTTGGGGTCGATCTGCAAACGACCCGCCGTGTCCACAATCACGGTGTCCACGCCATCGGCCTTGGCCTTCTCAATGCCCTGGCGGGCGATGTCAACCGGGTTGGCGTCGGTGCCTAGCTCAAACACGGGCACGTCAATCTGTTTGCCCAGGGTGACCAGCTGGTCGATCGCCGCCGGGCGGTAGACGTCGGTTGCGACCAGCAGGGTGCTGCGGTTTTCTTTGCGCAGGTGCAGGGCCAGCTTGGCGGTGGCGGTGGTTTTACCAGTACCTTGCAGGCCCGCCATCAGTACCACGGTGGGCTTGGTGGGTGAGTTGGCTAAGGGGGCATTGGTGTCGCCCATCAGCCGCACCAGCTCGTCATTCACCACTTTGATGAACTGCTGGTCGGGGCTGACCCCCTTGACCACCTCAATGCCGAGGGCATTTTCTTTGACCTGGGCAATAAAGTCTTTGATCACCTGGAGGTTGACATCGGCCTCTAGCAGGGCGCGACGCACCTCGCGCAGGGCGCTGTCGATATTCGACTCGCTGATTTTGTCCTGGCCACGCAGGCTTTTCCAGGCAGATTCAAGGCGGTCAGACAGGGCTTCAAACATGGTTTAACGGGGAGAATAATCCTGGGACGGAAATTCTATTCTAAAGGGTGAAGGCCCTAACCAGGAGCGAAACCAGCACCTCTGGGCATGGCCACCGCGATTGAGTAGCATAGATATAAAAAACAAGCACTAGCCGTGGGTAGGCTGTGCGGGTAGTAGATTAAAGTTTCGCTGCGGAGAGATGTTTTATCTGAATCTCTATCAATCCCTAGGATTTCGCAAAGATAACAGGACCACTGCGGAATTCCAATAGGTTGATTTGTAAGACTTTAGTGAAGGGTACACCAAGAGCAACTATGGCTAACGAATCGTCTCGCTGCATTGACACCGACCGGGTAGCTAACCCTGAGGGAGGCCTTTTGCTCGATCACTCCTATACTCTGGACGACCGCAATGAATGCTGCCAGGAGGGTGAGACCCCTAATTTAAAAACTGCTCAACCGAGCTTGCCCTGGCTGGAGCTGGTTCAGCATTACAGCCACCTGGTAATGGCGGTGGTCGATGTGGCCACCCAGATTAGCGCCCCGACCCAAGCCCATCCGGTGCTGTTTGCCAACCGCTACTTTTGCCGCCTGATGGGCATTCGGCCCGAAGGGGGGCACCTCGACCTAAGCTTTTTTAACCGCCTTTCGACGGTGGACCAAAAGGCGCTGCAAGAGCGATTTCGGCGACATTTTCTCAGGGCTGTGTTGCACCACACCTACGGGCAGGCCAATCTGGTGTCTAAGCGGCTGCTCCACGAGCCTCTGGTGGTGGCCCTAGACGACTCTGAAACGGGTCAGGTGCGCCAGATTGAGCTACGCCTGCGCACGGCAGATGGCGGCTTGCAGGTGACGGCGATCGCCCCCGAACTTGAGGCCAGCCTGGCCGCCTGCTGGCCCGAGCCGCCCCGCTGCGAGCAGGTTGCCACCCAGCTGTTGGGCAGAGAGCCGGTGTTTAAGCAGCTGCTCTCTGCTCTGAAGCCCGGCAACTACAACGCCACTGGCCAAATCTTGATTGAGGGAATCGATGTCACCGAGCGCGAGACCTCTAAGGCGCTGATTGAGATGCTGGTGGGCCATGAGTCGGTGCTAGGGACGCGCCGCTTTGAGGAAGCCAATGGGCTAATGAAGCAGCTGTTTGATGCCACCGACAGCTTTTTGCTCAGCGCTGAAGACAACCAGGCGCAGCTGTTTACCCAGCTAGATCAGCCCGAATGGCAAACGGTCAACTACGCCATAGAAGATCTGAGGGGATCGTCGTTTTTGCGAGCTACCGAGCGGCGAGAGGTGATCAATATACCCGATCTGGCCCTCGACTGCACCACCCAGGGCGAGCAGGATTTATTCAATCAGGGGGCTAGGTCGCTGCTGCTGATTCCCCTGGTCATGCGCACTGCTCGGGTGGGGGAGCGGCAGGCTCAGATGGTGGGACTGGTGGGGCTGGCCAGCGCTAAACCCTACGCCTTTGACCAGGCCGATTGCAGCCGCGCCACCACGCTGATTCCGGCGCTGACGGCGGCCATGCGCCACAGCGTGCAAGACCGCTTTACCAACATTCACCCATCGGTGCGATGGCGGTTTGAGCAGGAGTCTGAGCGCCTCAGCCTGGGTCTGCCCCCGGCCCCGGTGGTGTTTGAGAGCGTCTACCCGCTCTACGGCATTTCTGACATTCGCGGCTCATCAGACGAGCGCAACCGGGCAATTCAGGAAGATTTGCTGACCCAGTTTCGCCTAGCCCTGGCGGTAGTAGAAGCGGCGGGGGCGGCGGTGAGCAACGCCCTGATGGGGCAGCTGGCACTCGATCTGGTCGACCACATTATGGCTCTTGAGAACGGGGTGACGGTGGACTCTGAGGTGACGCTGCTGCGCTACTTGCAAGGGGAGGTGGAGGTGCACTTTGAGTACTTTGCCCAGCACAGTGCCGAGGTCGAGGCGGCGATCGCCCGCTACAAAGCGGCCATCGACCCCGACCACGCCTGCGTCTATACCGCCCGCGCTATCTACGATCAGACCATCGGCCACATCAACGGGCTGCTGCGCGACACCTGGAATCAGTGGCAGCAGTCGATGCAGGCGATTACCGCCCACTACTGCGATCTAGAGGCCACCGACGGCATCGACCACATGATCTACGCTGGCAAGGCGATCGACACCAGCTTTACCGATTTTCAGCTCAAGTCGTTGCGCTACGAGCAGCTGCGGGCGGTGTGCGACTGCGCCCGCCAGGGGTTTGCCCTCAAGGCCACCTACGACACCGACATGACCATCACCCACCTGGTGCTGGTGCAGGCTTTTACCGTAGATATCGTCCACGACGAGACCACCGAGCGCCTGTTCGACGTGCGGGGCACTCGCGACACCCGTTACGAGATTGTCAAAAAGCGCATCGATAAGGCCTGCGACGCGAAGACGGGCGATCGCATTACCCAGCCCGGCATGCTGACGGTGGTGTACTCCACCGGTGAGGAGTGGCAGGAGTACGAGCGCTACCTGGGCTACCTGCACCGCGAGGGCATGGTGGCGGCCGATATTGAGCAGGGCACGGTGGAACCCCTCCAGGGGGTCAGCGGCCTCAAGTTTGCCCGAGTGCGGGTAAACCCGGAGTAGGCGGTGCTTGCCTCCAAAAGACCACAAAAGAGACCGGGTGCCCAGTACTTGACCAACCTGATTGTGACAGGCTCTAACGGTCTAAAGGTGCAGAGGAAGAATTTCGACGGGACGCTGGCCTCGGCTTGGCCTAGGGATCTTTACCGAGAAGGCCGTCGCTAGCGGGAACGGTCTGAAAACGGCCCGCAGCTGCCATCCTCGCAGAGGGGAAAGGCCGAGTCGTAGCGATCACCGCGCTTGCCAAAGAAGTCGTAGCGGCGATCACGCACAAAGGCATAGACCCGATCGCCCATCTGTTTAGCCGCTGGCAGGGCACGGTAGGCCTGCACAAAGGGATTGCCCAAGGGCAGCAGCCGACCGATTTCTTCGGCGGCATCGCTGCCCTGCCAGCGGCGATCAGGAGCCTGCTGCTCAATTAAAATCATGCCCGCCTCGCAGTCTGCTGGGGTAATGCTATAGCGGGCCAGCGTGGGGCTATCTTGCATGGGCACGTACTGAAATTGCGCACCCTGATCGATCAATTCCAGTATCTGCACCAGAGTGACGCAGAGGTTACAGTTACCATCGTAAATTACACAGTACATAGTAGTATGACTACTGAGAGGTCGTCACCTTCATCTTAAACATATGTTCCTGAAGTTTCTGGCTAGCGGCAGCTCAGCTAGGCACTTTGTTTTCAAAAAATTTTATAAATCGGTTTTTATAAATCGGCTTTCTGTCTAACGACATTTCTGGGGTCAGCTAGTCGGTTGCCGCGTTGGGCCATGGTTGGGTAAAACCAGCGGCAGCTTCTTAAATCAATTTCTCAGCGCTCTGGGAAAAACTGCCTACAAAATAAATGACTTAAACGCTTACATCGAGGATTCGCAAGCGGCAGATTATCAGTAACTTGAACAAGCTTATGAGTAGCTTTAGCTACCCATGACTCGGTGCATTTACTCCGGCAAACTCAATGGTTGTAAAAAGACTGATCGACGGACGGTTCCAGTTCATTCGGGTTGTCAGTACCAAGGCCTACACAAAGACCTATCTGATGACCGATCACAGCGATGCCGCAAAGCCCAAGTGCATTGTGAAGCATTTGCAGCTGCCCACCCACAACGCCATCACCCTTAAGTTTCTCAACGGTCTGCTGGCCAGGCGGATCAATCTGCTCAAGCGCATAGGTGACCATCGGACGATCGCCAAAACCCTGGCCACGGTACAAGAGGAGCAAGGGTTTTACTGGGCGCGGGAGTATATTCCTGGGCAGCCCCTGGCCGCCGAACTGATTGAGGGCAAGCCCTGGTCTGAAGCCCAGGTGCAGGATTTTTTGCGGGAGACCCTAGAAATTCTCGATGTGCTGCAGCGCAGCGGTATTGCCCACCAAAATCTGCATCCCAGCAACCTCATCCGCCACAACGATGACGGTCGCCTAGTGGCGGTTGATTTTGGCCTGATTCAAGATACAGGGGCAGCACAGCTCAACGGCGATAGCCAGGATTTCCAGTATCACAGCCCCACTTCGGGCTACCTGCCCCAGCAACTACACCGACAGTATCTGCGCTTTGCCTCTGACCACTTTGCCCTGGGCATGATGGCCACGCAGCTGGCCACTGGGCTATCTTACGACGCCATGCCCAAAGCAGACCAGGAGGACTTTCTCGGCCAGATGCGCCTCCAACTCAAGGAGTGCTCCACCCTCGACCGCCCGCTGCGGGCACTGCTGCTGCGGCTGGTATCCCCCGACACCGAACAGCAGTTTCACCAGGCTAAGGAGGCCCTGGAGGCCCTGGAGGCCCTGGGGGGGGGCGCTAACCCCAGCCCCCCTGACGATAGCCGTGCCAGCGCCAGCGATGGCACTGGGACAGGCGCGGCCGCCACTAGCCCTATGGATGCCCAGGAAACTGTGCCCGGTGGGGGCACCGCCGCGCTGGCATCTGCCACAGCATCCCGTGCGGCCGCCCGTCGAAACCACCGCATCCGCCTGGGTTGGGGGGCTGGGGTGGTTTTGGCTCTGCTGGCCGTCGGAGGTCTTGTCATCCAGCGATTGCCCCAGGGTATGCGGGTCAATACGCTGCTGCGTCAGGCCGATGCGGCGGTGCAACGAGGTCAGCGCAACGACGCCGTGGCCTACCTCAACCAGGCGCTAGAGCTGCAGCCCGATCACAGCGAGGCCCTCGCCCAGCGCTCTACCCTGCTGTGGGAAAATGGCCAGTCGGAGCAGGCACTGCAAGACCTGAGCAACGCGATTCAGGCTCAGCCCGACTCAGCCGCTCTGTACTATCAGCGGGGCAACTTGCGCTTTCGTCTAGGGGATTTACAGGGGGCGATCGCCGACTACAGTGATGCCCTCCAGCGCCAAGACACCTATGTCGATGCCCACGTTAATCGTGGCAGTGCCCGCGCCGATCTGGGCGACGAAGCCGGGGCTGTGCAAGACTACACCGCCGCCATCAACCTGGCTACCGACCCTGAGACCAAGGCCGTAGCCTACCTCAACCGCTGCCTGTCGATCTCTAATATGGGCGATCAAGCTGCCGCCCTCGGCGACTGTACCGAGGCGGTCAACCTGCGCCCCAACAACAGCCTCGCCTACGAAAACCGAGGCTTGGTGAAGCGGCGGTTGAACGATTTTCAAGGGGCAATCCAAGAATTTACGATCGCAATTCAAATTAATGCGGGCAGCCCAGAGCCTTACTATAACCGGGGCCTGACGCGCCAAGATCTGGGCGATTTGGCCGGAGCCATGGTCGATTTCAACCAGACGATTGCGCTTAACCCCAACCATCCCTTCGCCTACTACGACAGGGGTTTGCTCCATGCGGAACTGGGGGACTTAGAAAGCGCGATCGCCGATTTAGAGACCGTGGCCAGCGCCTGCCTAGACGTCAGCCGCCTAGGCTGCTTTGACGACGCTCAGTACCAGCTAGAACAGCTCCGGGCTGCCCTGGGCAGCCCCTAGCCGAGCACCCCTCGACGTCCGGTGCCTCGCCCCCTGGATCGCGTGTGGGTTCTAGCAATGGTATCTTCGGCCACTTCAGATACCTCAGTTCCGCCAGAAAATGGCTCAGAAGATAGGGCAGATGCCGATTGCATAGCCGCCGCCAAATAGCCCGCGCTAATGACGCTGACCATAGCCACAATGGCCAGCTCTACAGAGAAACGATGCTGCATGATGGTATTCCAAATCTGGACAATTACCTTTTCTCCGCCATTGAGGAAAATCCAGATTTTTTTAACGGCTTGGATTAACGAATTGGTAAATGATTTGACAGATTCTTGAAGATTGAGCAGAAAACCGACCTAGCAAGCTTCTACGGTTGACGATCTGCGTCCGCGCGATTAGCTCCGTCGGCGCGAATGTACACTGTATACAGCTTTTTCTCTATAGTGAAAGGGTAAACGACAGCATCCTGGGTAGGTGGGATGGTCTCATGCCAAATCCGCATCCCATCACCCCGATTCCCTCAAGGCCAACCCGGAGGGGCGTTGGCGCAGCCTGCCCTCGGCTTTATGACATTCGCCCTTCTGAATCGGGGATAACCAAACAAGATTTAGGATCAGGGAACGTTCTTTAGAGATCGCTATCCAGATTTCACAGCCCAGATATCGCAACCCAGATATCGCAACCCAGATATCGCAACAGCTAGGAGAGGCAAATGTACAACCTGAAGGTAGTGATAATCGGAGCCGGTATTGGCGGCCTAACCACAGGGATCGCCATGCGCCAGGCGGGCTACCAGGTCGAGATTTATGATCGCGCCCATGAGCTGCGCCCGGCGGGGGCGGGCATTTCCCTGTGGTCTAACGGCGTCAAGGTGCTTAACCGCCTGGGGCTGGGCGAACAGCTGGCGGCCATCGGCGGCGAAATGAACGCCATGGAATACCGTAGCCACAACGACGAGTCGCTCAGCTACGTCGATCTGCGGCCTCTGTTTGAGCAGGTGGGCCAGCGCCCCTACCCGGTGGCCCGCACCGACCTGCAAGCCATGCTGCGAGACGCCTTTGGCCCAGATGACGTGCACCTGGGTATGAACTGCGTTGAGGTCGAGCAAGACGACCACAGCGCTACCGCCATCTTTGAGAACGGTGAGCGAGTCAGCGGCGACCTGGTGGTGGGTGCCGACGGCATTCACTCGGCGGTGCGGGCCGATGTGGTGGGGCACTGCGTTAATCGCCGCTACGCCCGTTACGTCAACTGGAATGGCCTGGTCAAGGCCGACCCGGCCCTATGCGAGAAAGACCTGTGGGTGCTCTACGTAGGCGACAGCAAGCGAGCCTCAATGATGCCGGTGGGGGGAGATCGCTTTTATTTCTTCTTTGGCGCACCCATGGCTGAAGGCACCCAGGTCGACCCCATCCATCGCCAAGATGAGCTGGCTAAACTCTTTCAGGGCTGGCCCGCCTCGGTGCAAAAACTGATTGAGGCTATCGATCCAGAGCAGACCAACCGACTGGAAATTGGCGATATTGACCCTTTAGATCATCTGGTCAAAGGCCGTGTGGCCCTGCTGGGTGACTCGGCCCACGCCACCACCCCCACCCTGGGCCAGGGGGGCTGCCAGGCGATCGAAGATGCTGTGGTGCTGACCCGCTACCTGACCACCACCAATATCGGCGTGGCTGACGCGCTCAAGCGCTACGAAGCCGCCCGCAAAGACCGCACCGCCGACCTGGTGATGAAAGCCCGCAAGCGCACCAGCACGATCTACGGTTACGTGCCCGAGGCCACCGAGCAGTGGTACGCCGACCTTAAGCAGGAGCCGCCCGAGGCGGTGATCAACGCCCTGGCCAAGGTGATCTTGGCCGGGCCAATGGGGTAATTTACCAACTTTGGCCACTCTCATTGACTGTGTCGCTGGCAAGGGCGGCGGGCCAGTTTTGGTCGCCCTTGGCGATGTTGCCGGCAATATCGCCCTGCCAACGGCGCTGCACCCCGGCGCTGTAGTTGAGGTAGAGCTTGCCGTCGACAATGCGCCAGGCCTCAGGATCGACCGAGGCCAAATAGCCGTCTTTAATTGCCCAGGCGCAGTAGCCGCCGTACTGGGGGGCGTAGGCCTCGGGGTCAGCCTCAAAGGCCGCCAGATTTTCGGCGCTGCTAAAGCGCCAGGTAGAGCCATTCCAGGTGGTTTCGTAGTCGGCTACGCCTCTGACCGCTTGGCCCTCGGTGAAATAGGCCACGGGGTCGGCCCCGCGAATAGCCAGGCCATTGAAGCTGTAGACCTCGGGCTGGGTACCAGCCTTGGCGGCAGCGCAGGGGTCGGCGGCAGCACAGGGATTTGCGGCGGCGCAGGGGTCAGCAGCGGCGCAGGGGTCAGCAGCGGCGCAGGGGTCAGCAGCGGCGCAGGGATCGACGGCCACCTGGCTGGCCCCGTCTGGATTGACGGCGGTGGGGCTGCCGCAGGCGACGACACCGAGGGTAAGCATGGAGGCGATCGCAACGGCCCCGAGATATTGGACTCGCATAGTAAACCTCTATTTGGGTGAAAATATAGATCGGTGGAACCGCTACCTAGGGCGGTCGATTACATTCCCTAGACTGTCACGACAGTCTGAGAGCCTCCTGAATAGAGCTTGATGACTGCCTGAGAGCTGGCGCTATACCTTGTCACGCTATAGCTGGGAGCCACAACTGGGGCGGTAAGCTTGAGCTTTGGCCTGGTAGGCTAGGCCAATCTCTGAGTTTTCAAACCCTACTTCTCGAACCCTACTTCTCGAACCCTATTTCTCGAAGCGCTATGACCCTGACCCAGGTATGGGGTGCCCTGTTAATCTTTGTGCTGGCTCCGGTGGTGGGCGGGCTGCCCCTGACGGGGTGGGCGACTCGGCTGCTGAGCGGGCAGCGGCTGAGTCGGGTGGGCACCGGCAATGTGGGGGTGTCGGCGGCTTTCTACCACGGCGGCAAGGTGGCGGGCGTGGTAGCCGTGCTGCTAGAGGCCGCCAAGGGCATTGGCGTGGTGCTGCTGGCGCGGTACTACTTTCCGACTGACCCGGTGTGGGAAATTATTGCCCTGATCGCTCTGGTGATGGGGCGCTACTGGTTTGCCAAAGGGGCGGGCACCACCAATGTGGTGTGGGGCATTGCGGCCTACGACTGGCCCACGGCGGTGCTGACGTTTTTTCTCAGCGGGCTGGGGTTTACGATCTTTCGCGAGCGGCGGCAGGGACGGCTGCTGTCGCTGGTGCTGCTGCCGCTGATCACCGCCCTGCGCCACCAGGATGGGGCGCTGGTGCTGGCGATGACTTGCCTCAGCATTTTGATCGCCTGGATCTATCAAAAACTGCCCGACGATCTCGATTTGCCCGACGACGAAGGACGCTTGGAGTCTCGCACCATGTTTCGGTTTTTTCGCGGCGATCGCGGCCTGGTGGCCCTCGACGCCCCCCTCGATGCTGCCAAGTTCGGCAACAAAGCCGCCACCCTGGGCCAGCTGGCCGCCTGGGGCTACGCCGTGCCGCGTGGCTACGTGCTGCCCGCAGGCGATGACCCCACGGCGCTGCTAGAAATTGCCAAACCATCCCAGGCCCAGCCTCTAGCGGTGCGATCGTCGGCCCAGGACGAAGACACCGGCAGCGCCTCGGCAGCGGGCATCTACCAGTCGTTTCTCAATATCACCGACCAGGCGGAGCTGGCGGCGGCAATCGTGCGGGTGTTTTCGTCTTATAACTCCCAGCGGGCCTTGGCCTACCGCCAGAGCCAGGGGCTGCCTGAGCGGGGCCTGGCGGTGATCGTGCAGCAGCAGGTGCGGGGGCAGTTTTCGGGGGTGGCCTTTAGCCGCGACCCGATCGCCCGCTGCGGCGATGCGGTAGTGATTGAGGCGCTGCCCGGCGGGGCCGAGCAGGTGGTGGGCGGCCAGGTCACCCCCGAGCAGTACCGGGTGCTGGTGCAGCCCGACGATGTGCCGCCCCTGGCGGAGATCGCCACCGCCGACTGGCAGCTGTCAGAGGCGCTGACGCTGACGGTGGAGGGCGATGGCCAGGTGCCATCGCGGCTGTTGCAGCAGGTGGCCTACCTGGCCCGCCATTTAGAAAGTCGCTACCAGGGCATTCCCCAAGACATTGAGTGGAGCTTTGACGGCGAGACCCTGTGGCTGTTGCAGAGCCGCCCGATCACCACCCTGCAACCCCTGTGGACGCGAAAAATTGCCGCCGAGGTGATCCCCGGCACCATTCGGCCGCTCACCTGGTCGATCAACCGGCCCCTGACCTGCGGCGTATGGGGCGAGATCTTTACGGTGGTGTTGGGCGATCGCGCCCAGGGCCTCGATTTTGAAGAAACCGCCACCTTGCACCACGCCCACGCCTACTTCAACGCCACCCTGCTGGGGGATATCTTTGGCCGCATGGGGCTGCCCGCCGAGAGTTTAGAGTTTCTCACTCGGGGGGCCAAGTTTAGCCGCCCGCCGTTGGGGTCGACCCTGCGCAACCTGCCCGGTCTGCTGCGCCTGGTGGGGCGCGAGCTGAAGCTGGAGGCCCAGTTTACGGAAGAAAATCGCGATCGCTTTGCCACCGCCCTGCAATCCCTCGCCGCCACCCCCAGAGAGTCACTCAGCCCTGGGGAACTAATGGCTCGAGTCGAGACCATTCTCGAGCTGCTCAAGCAGGTCACCTACTACAACATTCTTGGCCCGCTGAGCTTTGCCCTGCGCCGCGCCCTGTTTAAGGTGCCCGAAGAAAGTCTCGACCCGATGCAAAATGCTGAGATTGCCGCACTAGAAGAACTGAGATCAATTGCCCAAGACATTCGCCAGGTGCTCTCTACCCCCGAGCTAGAGCGCATCAGCGATGGTCCCTCGCTGATGACTGCCCTAGCCGAGAGCACCGACGGCGAGGCGCTGCTGAAGGAAATGAGTCAGTTTCTCGACCAGTATGGCTACCTCAGCCCGGTGGGCACCGACATCGCCGTGGCCACCTGGCGCGAAAGCCCCGGCCCAGTGCGCGAGCTGCTGGCCCAGTTTGTGCGCCAGCCGCCCCCGCCCAAAACCGCCTCAGCTACGCCAACGGGCAAAGCGAACCGGGTGCAGCGTCGCCTCGACCTCAAGGGCCAGGTGAATACGCTTTACAACCAGCTGCTGGCCGAGCTGCGCTGGAGCATTTTGGCGATCGCCGCCCACTGGCAGCAGGGGGGGTATCTCCATGAACAGGCCGATGTCTTCTTTCTCACCCTGGAGGAGGTGCAGGCGCTAGTGGCTGGCACCGAGACCGATTGGCGGCGGGTACAGCGGCGGGTGAGCGATCGCCAAACCCAGTACGACCAAGACCGGCAAATGCCCGTGGTGCCCTACCTGGTGTTTGGCAATGAACCGCCCAGCCGCGACGTGGCCCTGGCCCCAGGGGCCACTGTGCAGCAAAAGCTCACGGGCATTGGGGCCAGCGCTGGGGTAGTCACCGGGCCGCTGCGGGTGATGACCCAGATGGAGCCGGTCGCCGCCTCCGAGGGGCCGTTTATTCTCGTGGTGCCCTACACCGATGCCGGGTGGGCACCGCTGCTGGCCCGCGCCCAGGGGCTGATCGCCGAGGTGGGCGGGCGGCTCTCCCACGGGGCGATCGTCGCCCGTGAGTACGGCATTCCGGCGGTAATGGATGTGACCAACGCCACCCAGCGGCTGCACAGCGGTCAGTGGGTGCGGGTCAACGGCGAAACCGGGGTGGTGGAAGTGATCGACACCCCCGGCGAGGGGGCCGACCCGCCTGATGTGCCCCTGTTGTCTCCCCAGGCCGAAGGGGGCTAAGCTGGCGCAGCCTGCTTCGGCGGCTCCTGGAAAATAGTTTCTCAAGGGTGGACAGTGCCCAGCCTGATATTTTTTTCTAGAAATCTCCTAGATCTGTTGCGAGTTCCTGGGTTGACCATGCTTAAAAATCGATGGGTTTTGCCCCTGGGGCTGGCGGTGTCTGCGGGTCTGGGCGGCGTCATGGCTGGCGGCGACGCCGCCCACGCCGCCCTGTGTCCGGCCCAGCTAACGTTCCAGCTCGATGCCGCGCTGAATCAGGCCCCCCTCGATACCGCCTATACAGGCATAGTGCTGCAAACCCAGGGGCAAAATTCTCGTACGCTGTACGACCGCAACGGCGATCGCCTCTTCACCCCGGCGTCGAACGGCAAGCTGCTCACCACCGCTGCCGCCCTGCACCGGCTGGGGGCCGACTACCGCATTCGCACCTCGATCTACGGCACCCCCGGCCCCGCCGATAGCACAGCGCTGCGGGTGGTGGGCCGGGGCGACCCCACCCTGACTGACGCCCAGATCAACTCCCTGGCGCAGCAGGTGGCGGCGGCGGGGGTGAGCCAGGTCAGCGTGCTGGTGGTGGATGACTCGTACTTTCCTGGCTTTGCCACCAACCCCACCTGGGAGTGGGAAGACGCGCAGTTTGCCTACGCTGCCCCGGTGAATAGCCTGATCTTGAACCGCAATGCGATCGCCGTGCAGATCAGTCCGACCCAGGCGGGTAGCCCGCTCAGCGCGGTGGCGGCCAGAGCCTTGCCCGCTGGCCCCCTGGCGATCGTCAACGATTCTCTAACGGTGGCGGCGGGGGCCTCGGCCCTGCCCCTGGCGCTGGGCCGCACGGGCGACTTGCCGACGCTGCGGGTGACCGGTCAGATGGCCCAGGGGGCGGCCATGCGCACCCTCAACTTGGCGGTGCTAAACCCGGCCCAGCAGTTTGCGGCGGCTCTACAGCAGGCGCTGCGGCAGCAGTCGGTGGCGATAGGGCAGACGGTAATTACCCAAAACCCGACCCCCGTTACCGGCGCAGAACTGGCCTCGACGGTGTCGCCCCCGGTGGGGGAACTGCTGCTGGTGGCCAATCGTGATAGCGACAACCTCGCCGCCGAAGTGCTCTTCAAAACCCTGGGCGTTAGGGCCGGGGGCGCGGGGCAAGAGGCCAGCCAGGCCGGCGGCGCGGCGGTGAAGGCGGCGCTGGGCGAGCTGGGGGTGAATGTTCTGCCCCTGCGGGTGGCGGATGGGTCGGGGCTGTCGCGCCACAACCTGGTGTCGCCAGTGGCCTTTGCCGAAACCTTGCAGGCGATGGCGGTTCACCCCCAGGGGTCGGTGTTTCGGCAGTCGTTGGCGATCGCCGCTCAGAGCGGCACCCTGAGAAATCGGTTTGGCGGCACCGCGTTAGCGGGGCGCTTGCAGGGCAAGACCGGGGCGCTGACGGGGAATGTGTCGCTGTCGGGCTATGTGCAGCCGCCCAACTACGCGCCGCTGGTGTTTAGCATTGTGATCAACCACTCCAATCAGCACGCCAGCCTGCTGCGAGAGAAAATTGATCAGCTGCTGCTGCTGGTCGCTCAGCTACAAGAAGACTGCTAGCAGCGGGATGGATCGCTGGAGCGTCACCACCTCGGACTCCTCTGGCACGGGGCAGTCTCGATATCTAGTTAATATCCCCTAGCCCTTGCTCTGGCTCAGCATTCTGCGAATCTCGTCATTGAGCTCTCGAAACACGTACCGAGGGCTGACCTCGTCGAGCATTGCCACAATGCCCTGGGTCTGGGCGGTGGTCAGTTCTCGATTGCCCGTCAGCCCCTCTAGCTTCACCTTGACGACGTAGTCGCGAATTTCGTCCTCCGAGGCGCGGTTGGCCACCAGATCGCCCACCATCTTGCTAGAGTGCGCAAACTGAATAAAGTCTTTGTTGATCAAGTCGTAGGACAACTCGCCCTTTTTGTTGGTGTACGCCTCGACGACGGCGGCATACTCGGCGCTGTCTACCGTGGCTTCATCCTCTGGAGCATCGGCTTCTGCCTCAGCCTCGGCCTCCGGCAGGCTACCGCTCAGCTTTACCCTGCCCCGCTTCGAGTAGGGCGTGCCATAGGTCAGCTCCAGGGCCTCCTTAAACGCCTCCAGGGGAAACAGATCTAGGTTGACATTAGCGGCGGGCACAGGGTCACCAGTGTTGCGGCTGAAGGACGCCAAACCGGGCTGATCCGTGTCGTAGCGCATCACCACCACCCCGGCCTTACCGCCTTTGAGCTTTTGGCGATAGGCCGCTGCTTCAATGGTAGATAGCTCGACTATTTTGGTTCTAATCATGATGTCGCTAAGAATTCAACAGTCCACAGACCACCTGCATCATAATCCTAGACTGCCATCCCTCAAACCCCATCTACTCTTCCCCTTACCCACCGACTCCCCCTAGAACGCCGGTACAGAAACCCGGTTTCTTGGCTAGAACGCAAGTCCTGCCGTTAGTCAGCGATGAAGAAACGGGGTTTTAGCCATACTGTACCGATGCGCTAGGCCCACTGCCCATACACCAAGCGGATCCTATAAAATACCACCCACCTCGACCACAGCCTTTAGATACTCCAAATCTGGCCCTGAGGGAATGATGCCGCCGGGGTTGAGCGGAAACAGGTTGCCGTAGTAGTCGCGCTTGACCGCTGCAATGTCGCAGGTCTCGGCCACCCCCGGCAGCTGATACAGGCGTCGCAGGTAAGGGCCGAGGTGGGCGTAGTCTTGAATGCGGCGGCGGTTGCACTTAAACAGGCTGTAGTAGACCACATCAAAGCGAAAGAGCGTCGTAAACAGCCGCACGTCCGTCAGCGTTACCGTGTCGCCGCAGAGGTAGGGGCGCTGGGCCAGGGCTTGGTCAATCGCATCTAGGGCCTCAAATAGCTCGGTGACGGCGCGATCATAGGCGGCCTGGGTTTGGGCAAAGCCGCAGCGGTAGACGCCATTGTTAACGGCGTGATAGATACGGTCATTCCACTGGTCGATGTCCGCCTTTAGGAATGCTGGATAGAGGTCAGGCCCGCTGGCCCACTCGCTAAAGGCGGCGTTCAAAATCATAATGATCTCGGCGCTCTCGTTGTTGACGATGGTGGCCGTCTGCGTATCCCACAGCACCGGCACCGTGGCCCGCCCCTGATAGCCCGGCTGGGCCTGGCGGTAGAGGTCTGGCAGAGTACGACAGCCGCGAAAGGGGGTGGCAAACAGCCAGCAGCCCTCGTCAGGAGACGGGACTACGGGAATAGTCGAAACCACTTCCTCCAAACCTTTCAACGCCCGCGCTACCAGGGTGCGGTGCGCCCAGGGGCAGCCCATGCCCACGATCAACCGATAGCGGTGGGCGGCAGGCGGATAGGTACCGTCGGGTACAATCTCGTGGCGAAAGGCGCTCTCGGGGCGCTGGTAGTCGCCGCCTTTGCCGCTGGGGGCCATCTGGCCCATCATGGTTTGCCACAGGGTCGTCCAAACCTGCTTGGCCGTGCGAATTAGCAAACCCGGGGGAAGGCCAGCCATAGAATCTTTAGGGTGGGGGATGCCCTCACTATACCGAAACGGCAGGGCGTTCCTCGTCGGCCCAGTGCTTAACTCTTCCCACCCATCCCCACCTCACGACCCTTTGGCAAAATCTGTTCTAAACCGTCCTGATCCCTTGAGCTGACTCTGAAATATGGAATGGTAGATGCACCCTGATTATTCCCTGGCCCTCGGGTCGGGGAATTTTTTTTTGGCAGCGTTAGCTTTGCCTTGCCCAGTCCGCCTCATACTGAATCCGCCTTGGCTACCCCCGGTTGGGCTGGGCAAACACCGTTTGCCCCTACGCAAGCCGCCTGTTTGGCATCAGGATTATACGATGCGGATTTGGTATCAGATATTGCTGGTAGCCAAAACTGAGCAGCGCATTGGCCCATGGCCGCCCCCAGTAGCGATGGCTATAGTTCTGGGAAATTCAGGATAAAGGAACATTCAGGTTAAACTTGGGCTGGGTCATCTGAGACGGTCTAGCCAATGGACTTTGAGGAAATTGCTGTACTCGTCAACCAGGTTGCCGTAGAGCGTAAAGGGCGGCCCCTGAAAGATGTAGAACGTCTGGTGCTGAAGGGGTCTTGGGAGAATAAGACCTACTCAGCCATGGCTACCCCCACCGCCGGCTACACCGAAGACTATCTCAAAAAAGACGTTGGCCCGAAACTTTGGCAGCTGCTGACCGACCTGGTCGATGACGACATTCAGGGCATGCGGGTCACTAAGCGCAATATTCAAAATGTGCTGCAAACCTGGGTAGCCCAGAGTTTCGCTGCGCCCGAGGCCCCAGAGGAGCCGGCGGTGCCGCCAGCGCCGATAAATCTCTCCAATGGGGCGTTTCAGAGCCCATCCCTAGTGGTGCGAGACTTACCGCGCATTGACCTGGCTGACTGCGGTGGGCGAGAAGCTGAACTCGCCGATCTCACTGAGCTAATTGTGGGCAATGCCCTGGGAGAGGGGCATTGCCAGCCCTGCCGCACGGTGGTGCTCTGGGGCCTGCCGGGGATCGGCAAGACGGCGCTGGTGGCGGCGATCGCTGCCACCCTAGCCTCCCAGGTAGATCGCTGTGGCTACCTGGCCCTGACCGCCGAGGCCACCGATCAGGCGGTGATTGGGGCGATCGCCCAATGGCTAGATCTGGCCATTGATCCGGCAGCCCTCGCGCCGCTGGCCACCGTTGATCGCCTGCTTGACCAGCTCGCAGCCCACCGCGCCCTGCTGGTGATCGACGGCATGGAGCAGCTCTTTGCTGAGCAGCAGCTGGCGGGCAGCTACCGCCCTGGCACCGACGCCATTCAGTACCTGTTTCACCAGGGGGCCGAGCGTCACCACCGCAGCTGCCTGGTCTGGGTCAGCCGGGAGAAACCCGCCGATTTTGCCCAGGTGCAGGGGCCAAGGGTGCGCGACTACGCCCTCGACGACCTGGCTATGGATGCCGCCGTTTGCCTGCTGCGCGGGCCTAAGGGCCTGCACCCTAGCTCAGATGACTGGGCGGCTTTGGTCAAGCGCTATGGCAGTCACCCCCTGGTGCTGAGGGGGGTGGGGGCCATTTTGGGGGATGTCTACCAGGGGCAGCCCCAGGCGCTGCTGCCCGTCGGCAAACTCGCCGTGCCTGTGGCAGTGCATCGCACCTTTGCCCCAGCGCTAGAGCGGCTGTTGCCCGAGGAATGGGCCATGTTGTACTGGTTGGCCCTGGCCCAAGAGCCGCTCACCTTAGATGACCTCAATGCCGCCATGCAGCCCCCGGCACCGGAGGATGTCGTGCAATCGGTGCTCAGTCGTGGCTGGGTGCAGGGCATCCACGCTCCTGGTCAGGGGCTGGTGCTAAGCCTCAAGCCGGTGGTGCAAGCTCTGGTGTTAGAACGACTCCAGGCGGTACTCACCGCTGAGCTAGAGGCCGAGACCCTAGACTGGCTCCAGCGTTTGCCCCTGGTGACGATGACCGCCCGTGAAGTCGTGCAAGAGCTGCAAAGAGCCGCCATGCTGGCTCCCCTGGGAGATGAGCTGAGGCGACGGCATCCTACTGTTGAGCGGTTGGCGGACAAAGGTGATCACCTGCTGCGGGCACTGCGCCCCCTGCGGGGGCAGGCCGGCTACGGGGCGGGCAACATCATTCACCTCTTTCAGTATCTGGGGCTGAGCCTCAGCGGAGTTGACTTCTCGCACCTGGCGATTTGGCAGGGCGACCTGCGCCGGGTGAGTTTGCAGGGCACCAACTTTAGCCAGGCCCAGTTTGACGATACGGCCTTTGCCACCGCTCTGGGCCGTGACCCGGTGGCAGCTTTTAGCCCCGACGGCAGCCAGCTCGCGGCGGGCGACCATGAGGGCCGCCTGCTGCTGTGGAACCTGCACCGGGGCAAGCTGGAGTGGATGTTTGATGAGGGGCAGGGCATTTGTGCCCTAGACTTTAGCCCCCAGGGCGACTTATTGGCGGTGGGCACCGAGAACGGTCAGATCTGGCTGTGGCCAGTGGGGGCAACCTACCAGACCGATGTGCTAGAAGCCCACCAGGCCCCGGTCGGTGCCCTAGCCTTTAGCCCCGACGGCAGCCAGCTGGCCTCTGGAGACGACAGCGGTCAGCTATGCCTGTGGGAAGTGGCTTCTGGGTTTAAGCAGGGCACCCTGGCCAGTCACGGCGGTAGAATCCACAGTCTGGCCTACGACAAAACCGGCGGGCAGCTCGTCAGTGGCGGCGACGACCAGCGGGCCTGTCTGTGGCAGATAGCTGATCGCACCCTGCTCAAATACTTTCAGGTGCGATCGACCGCCAGCCTGCGCACTGCCGGGTTTCTCCCCGACTCCAACGACCCCAGCTGCCAGCCGATCCCGTTTGCGGCGGGTTACGACGACCGCTGCCTCACCATATGGAACTTAGTCACCGGCCTGCCCTGCTGGATTTTGCCCGCCGCCGTGCAGGCCCTGCCTGCCATGGCGGTCAGCCCCAGCGGTCGCTACCTGGTGTGCAGTTGCCAAGACTTCTCTGTCGCCCTGTGGGATATCCCCAGCCGCCGCCAGGTGCATACGCTGCCCTCCACCGGGGCACCGGTATGGACCCTGGCCTTTAGCGCCGACAGCCGCTACTTTGTCACCGGCAGCGACTACACGATCAAGCTCTGGCACGCCAAGCGAGGCCAGTGCTGGCGCAGTTTTCTCAGCCAGGCGCACCCGATGCGCTGCCTCGCCTTTAGCGCCGCCAGCGGCACCATTCTCACCGGCCACGCCGACACCCACCTGCGGCTTTGGCAGGTGGCGGCGGGCAGCCCCTACGCCCTTGGCCCCCGCACCCTGGAGGGGCACGGTAGCTCGGTGCGAGCGGTGGCCCTCAGCCCCGTTCGCGCAGCGTCCCCAGAGGGATTTGGGCAGTGGTTGGCCAGCAGCGCCGACGACCAAACCCTGCGCCTGTGGTCGACCGCGACGGGGCAGAGTCAGTGGGTTTGGGCTACCCCCAGCCCGGCGGCCCTGCTCTGCTTTAGCCCCGATGGCCAGTGGTTGGCCAGCGGCAGTGCCGACGGCATTTCGGTATGGAGCACCGCTACGGGTAAGGCCGTTGGGGAGTTAGAATGCCCGGTGGACGGCCCCTGTGCCCTGGCCTTTAGCCTCGATGGGGATTGGATTGTGGCCGGAGGCCGCGATGGCGTTATCAGTCTCTGGCGACGAGACCAGCGCCGTCGGGCCTACACCCTGCCGGGGCACCAGGGCCAGGTGCACAGCCTGGCCCTGGGCCTCGACAGGTTGGCCAGCGCCAGCCACGACGGCACCGTGTGCTGGTGGTCGCTCAACGGCGGCGTTCACGGATTGTCGACCGAGGAGAATCGCCCCCTCGGTCAGTGGCGGCACCCGAGTGAGCAGTGGCTTCAGGGGGTGACCCTAAACCCGGCGGGCGACATTCTCGCCGTTACCAGCACAGAGGCTCAGGTAGAAGTCTGGGATGTCGCCACCAACCAGCGCCGCCACACCCTCCAGGGCCACAGCCAGGCCATTTGGCAGATCGCGGTGTGCCCCAGCTGCACTCACCTGATCACCGCCAGCCATGACGATGAAATTCGCGTCTGGGAACTAGATACGGGCCTCTGCCAGCAAACCCTACGGCCCGATCGCCCCTACGAAGGGGTCAATATCCGCGAGGCCAGCGGTCTGTCAGACACCGAGGAGCGGATGCTGAAGTCATTGGGTGCGATCGTTAGCTACTAATGGATCTTTCTTACCGGTGTGGGCATGCTCTTTAAAGCAGCACTGTCGCTCTCGCAGGATGCTTCCAATAGATTAAGCACCAGAGCCAATCGGTTAGGATGGAATTATTCAAACGCCAAATCTGGCTTAATTTTTTGGCCTTGCTGCCAGCCACCGGGCTGACGATACTGACTATTTCTGTGGCATTTCTGCGGTTCTATGACGAACAAGACTTCGGATTCCTCGAACTCGTCGGCCAGCCCAGACTTTGGAGCAACCGACTCACTGTGGCAGCCATCCTGGCTGCACTGGCTAATTTCGGCGTTGAGTGGAACCGTCGAAATCGAGAAACAAACCGCCTGGCTGAAGAAGCACAACGAAGAGCTGAGGAAGAGCACCGAAGAGCTGAGGAAATACAACGAAAGGCTGAAGAAGAGCAACGAAGAATTCGAGAAGAGCAACGAAGAATTCGAGAAGAGCAACGAAG
>DAIUJR010000065.1:0-30672 GCA_036848635.1 Nodosilinea sp. CTOTU7336 | reverse complement strand
ATCCTTTGGCTTACGATGGCACGTGAGATTGACGGTAAATCTCATAGATTTTCTTCGCCTAACCCTTGACTTTTCCCATGACTGACTGGGTTACGCTATCGCTAACCTAATGAAACCGTTACTGGTGTTGGGTGACCCTGCAGGAAGCCAGCTACGTCGTCTCAACCCAACCTCCGCGAGAAACTTTTGTCAGTTAACCAGCCAAGACCTTCAGCGGTGTCCTGTGAATGATGCGGTTAAGCGCGGCACATGCCAAGAATCGTTCAACGACCCAATGGACAAAGCTCCGCGAGCGGCCGTTCGCCCAGGCAAATTAGGGCGATGCGGCCGGGTTAGGCTTAAATTCCCAGCCGTTGATACACCTGGTCTAAATTCCGCAGGTGATGGTTAGGGTCAAAGCAGGTCTCCAGCTCCGTCGCCGACAGGTGGGCCGTCACCCGCTCGTGGTTGGCAATCAGCTCCCGGAAGTTGCCGTTTTCGGTATTCCAGGCGGTGTGAGCGCAGCCCTGGACAATGGCGTAGGCCTCCTCGCGGGATAGCCCTTTGGCCACCAAGGCCAGCAGCACCCCCTGGCTAAACACTACCCCACCGTAGAGGTTCATGTTACGGGCCATGTTTTCGGGGTAGACCAGCAGACGCTTGATCAGGTCCGTGGTTTCTACCAGCATGAAGTGGGTGAGAATGCAGCTGTCGGGCATAATCACCCGCTCCACCGAGCTGTGGGAAATGTCGCGCTCGTGCCACAGGGCGACGTTCTCCAAGGCGGCCATGGCATTGCCCCGCAAAATTCGGGCTAGGCCGGTGAGGCGCTCCGAGCGAATCGGGTTGCGCTTGTGGGGCATGGCCGACGAGCCCTTTTGTTTTTCCGAGAAAAACTCCTCTACCTCCAGCACGTCGGTGCGCTGGAGATTGCGAATTTCCACCGCAAACCGCTCCATAGAGGCCCCCAGCAGGGCCAGGGCGTTCATAAACTCGGCGTGGATATCGCGGGAGATTACCTGGGTCGAGGCGGTGTCAGGGCGCAGGCCAAGGTTTTGGCAGGCCAGGGCCTCAATGTTGGGGTCAATGTTGGCATAGGTGCCCACGGCACCAGAAATTTTGCCCACGGCCATGGCGTCCTGTAGGTGGGCCAGGCGTTCGCGGTGGCGCAGCATCTCCGCCAGCCAGCCAGCCAGCTTAAAGCCAAAGGTAATTGGCTCGGCATGGATGCCGTGGGAACGGCCAATCATCACCGTATCGCGGTGTTCCTGGGCCTTGTAGCGAATCGCCTGAATCAGGTTCTCCACATGGATCATAATCACCTGGAGGCTGTCTACCAGCTGGAGCGACAGAGCCGTATCCAGCATGTCAGAGCTGGTCATGCCGAGGTGAATGTAGCGCCCCACCTCCCCCACATGCTCGTTAAGGTTGGTTAAAAACGCAATCACGTCGTGGCGCACCTCGGCCTCGATTTCCAGGATGCGCTGGGGGTCAAACTTAGCCTTGGCCTTAATTTCCGCCACCGCCTCAGGGGGAATGTAGCCCCGCTCGGCCTGGGCTTCGCAGACGGCAATTTCTACCCGTAGCCAGGTCTTAAATTTATAGTCGTCGGTCCAGAGATCGCCCATTTCGGGCAGGGTGTAGCGTTCAATCAAGGCACTGGGGCTGAATACAACCGTTTTATTCTACATCTAGGTATACTCGTGCCATGGAGCAAGGACAAATCGCTGATGCAATACCTGGCTAAGGTGCAGAAAAAAGCCTTTTTGGGAGGGGCAGAGTTGCTGCTGCTGGCCGAGCGCACGTCCCACTCGACCTGGAACCTGCTGGCGGCGGAGCGCCTGGTGGAGACCACCCGACTGCTGGCGTTTCAGGAAGGCAATCTGGTGCTGGTGGAGCTGGATGGCCTCAACCAAATTTCGACCGTGCAAGACGCCACCCCCTGGATTTTAGGTTTAGTGGAGCATTACCTGGCCCACGGAGTCACCCCGGCCACCCTAAAGCAGGAGCTAGAGCGGGCAGAGCGGTGGCGGCAATCGCTGACCCTAAAAAGCCAGGAGGTCGACCGGCGCGCCCTGGAAACCGCCGCCCGCCGCGATGAGATTCAAGAGCTAGAGCGCAATCTGAAGCAGGAGCGGGAAGAGCTGGAGAGCCGCTGGCTGGCCTTGGAAGAGCTAGAGGCTAAAGCGGGTGAGCCCTCGCCTAGCCCTGACGCGGATTGAATGGCGGTTGAGGCCATTTCTCGGCAAGAAGATACCCGATATAAACCGACTTTTGGGCTGGGTTCCCGCCTACGCGGGAATGACGAGGTAAGTTCTGGGCTGGAAATCTCCTTAGAGTTTAGATGGCAGGAACGAAAGTTCTAAGTATTGAAAAGCAATCTGAAATACGTAGACTTGTGGCACCAGGGCATGGAGCCCATCAGCCCCATCAGCCCAAACCGTCGGTGCCCGCTCCGCAGATCAAGGCGCAGACGGTTTCCCCAGGCTCAGGGCAGTACTGTTCGGTGATTAGCGCCGCGATCACCGCCCCGCCACTGAGTTCAGCTCCAATTCCCAGCTCAAACCAGAGCCAGCGACAGGCTTCGGCCATGGCCGCATCGGTAACCAGCACGACCTGATCGACGTGCTGGCGGATGATCTCAAAATTAAGCAGCTCGGTTTTTCTCGGAGCCAAGGTATTGGCTAGGGTTTCAACCCTTTCCAGGGTTTGAACCTGCCCCATCTCCATGCAGGTCTTGAGAGTAGGGGCACCCACCGGCTCAATGCCCACTATTTTAAGAGTCGGCTTCAGCGCCTTAGCGGCCAAGGCCACACCGCTGATGAGCCCGCCGCCGCCGATGGCAACCAGTAGTGTATCCACCTGGGGCAGGTCGGCTAAGATTTCCAGCGCCACGGTGCCCTGACCCGCAATTACCCTGGGGTCGGCAAAGGGGTGAATATAGGTCAGCCCTTGCGCTTCCGCCATGGCCATGGCGGCCTGGTTGGCGTCATCCCAGCCTTCCCCGGCGGTGACAACCTGCGCCCCCCATTGCGCTAGCTTAGCGGCCTTGGTCGGAGGCACATCGCGTCCCAAATAAATCGTCGCGGGCACCTGGGCCAGCCAGCCAGCATAGGCCACCGCCAAGCCGTGATTGCCCCCCGAAGCCGTAATTACCCCCCGCTGCACCGCCTCGGCAGATAGGGATTTGAGTGCGTTCACCGCCCCCCGTGCCTTAAAGCTGCCCGTCACCTGCAGGCAGTCAAGCTTCAACCACAGATCCGCCGCCCCGGGGATCGGCTGCTTCAGGGCCACCGTCGGCACCAGGGGGGTGTGGCGAATGTAGGGGGCGATGCGGGTATGGGCGGCCCTGACCTGCTCCAGGGAAGGGGGAAGGGTAGACACAGATGCACCGACCTATAGAAGGTTCTGGCTATGCAAAAAGAAATAGGCGAGCCGGGCCAGGCTCAGGCCAATAAACGACAGCAGCACCACGGCAATTGTAACGTTGACAATATCGCGAATAGAATTCATGGGTACAGGCTAAAACGCTATGGTTTGAATGGGTTGATTCGTATTTTCCCGTTGTTTATGTTCCCTGGGCACCAAGACTCATGAATCGTCGCACATTTCTGGCCAGTACGGCGGGGCTATCTCTGGCGCTGGCGGCGGGTTGCCAGCGGGCAGTAGCGGATGTCACCGTCGCCATGCTGGAAGGCTCGGTGCCGGTGCCGCTGATTAAAACGTTTCAGCGCCAGCAGATGAAAACCGGCCAGGTGGGCATCACCGCTATGGCTTCGCTGCTGAAACTGTTTACCCTGCTGCAAACCTGGCAGACCCAGACCCAGGCGGCGAGTAGCGAACCCTCGCCCTCGGCCCGCTCGGCCCCCCCCCCCGCCAACTGGGTCACCTTAGGCGATTACTGGCTGGCCCCGGCCATTCAGCAGGGGCTGATTCAGCCCATAGACGTGGCCCCGCTCCCTAACTGGGCCGACCTGCCGCCGGTGTGGTCGCCGCTGGTGCAGCGCAACCCGCAGGGTAATTTAGCGCCAGCGGCCTCTGTGTGGGGCATCCCCTACCGCTGGAGCAGCCTGGGAATTCTCTACGATTCAGCTCGGCTCAAGGCTAAAGATACCCCCCTGGCCACCTGGCAAGATTTACTGCACCCCGATCTGACCCGCCGGGTAATTCTACCTGACCACCCTCGCCTGGTCATCGGCCTGGGGCTCCAGGCCATGGGAGCCTCTGCCAATGTTGAGAACCCATCGGGGGTCAACGGTTTGGAGGATTTTCTCCAGGCGCTCCACGGCCAGGTACGCACCTACAGCTCTGACCGCTACCTCGAACCGCTGATGATTGGCGACGTCACGGCGGTGGTGGGGTGGGCTAAGGATATGCTGCCGGCCCTACAGCAGCGCCGAACCCTGCGGCTGGTCAGTCCCCCGGCGGGCACCCTGGCCAGCGCCGATCTCTGGGTGCAGCCCCAGGCCACTCCACTGCCGTCGGCCCTGGCCAATGCCTGGCTGAATTTCTGCCTGGGGGGTGACTTTGCCACCCAAATGGCCATCTACAGCCAGGGTCTTTCCCCCCGGCTGTGGGGCATAGCCGCTGGGGATGTACCGGAGGTATTGCAGTCGCAGCAGGGAGTACTAGCCGCCACGAGCGAGCCAGCGTCCAGCGAGTTTTTGCATCCCCTCAGCGACGCGGCCCAGACCAGCTATGGGGAGCTCTGGCAGCGGCTGCGGCAGCCCGGTACGGCTACGGGCTAGGCCATTGAATAATCTACCGGCGTCATGCCCGCGCAGGCGGGCATCCATGGTGATCGGCTCGCTTTATACCAAATCCGGTTGGGTTAACCCCCGATTCAATCGAGCGAATGCCATAAAGCCTCTGGCTAGGCTGCGCTAACGTCTCTACGGTTTGGCCAGTTGGGAATCGGGGCTATGCGACTCGGATTTGGGATCAGCCGGTGTCTTTCTGGTTTCAGGGCAAACCCCCTAGGCCAATACCCGACTGCTAAAGGCTTGAGTGCGGCGCTGGCAGCCAGGGCAAATGCCGTACACCGTAAACTGGCAGTTCAGCAGGGCAAAGCCCCGCGACTCGGTTTCGCTGGCGCTGACCTGGGTGACAGTGGTCTCCTCAAACTCATCCACGGCTCCGCACTGAATGCAGACTAAATGGTGATGCTGGTTCATGGCTGGAGCGCTAATTTCATAATACTTTCTACCTTCCGCCAGTTCGAGTTCGTTCAGCAGCCCTAGCTCAACCATGACGTGGAGGGTTCTATAGATCGTCGAGAGGCTGATCTTCTCGCCCTGGGCCGAGAGGCTTTGGTGAATTTCTTCGGCGCTTAGGTGGTGACCCTCTTGGCTCGTTTGGAAAAGATCGAGAATTTTTTGCCTTTGGCTGGTCAACCGAAACCCTTCTTGGTTAAGAATGGATTTTAATAGACCAAACGGCTGATTCCTACTGGGGTCAAGCGTTTCGGGTTCCATCACGGCTAAAATCTACAGGGGTAAGGTAACGTATCGAGAATAGCTTTCAATATTATTTTCGGGGACTCTTGAAAAAGAGTTTCGATATCCAATTCTGGGGTTTACTGAAAGTCACTTTCGCTAGTTTGAAAATCGTCTAGAAAGGCTCAATCGATCAGTTGTCGCTGGTTATCGAAACCGTTTGTTAATTACCAAAATCCCTAAACAAAGCTTGAAAATAGCGATAGACTCAGGAGGAAAACCTAAGACGATTAGGACGGTAAATCTACCGCTAGCCAAGGAGAACGCCATGCCTGTTACCGAAACGCTGCTGCAAACCTACGGGGAAGTAGCCGACAACCCCATTCTGCTGGAACGGTCGGTCACCGAGCCGATTGTGGAAGGACTTGGCACCGTCTATGCCAGCTTTTTGGGCCTTTATTTGCAGTATCAAAAACATCACTTTGTGGTGGAAGGGTCTGAATACTACATGCTCCACGAGTATTTTTCGGAAAGCTACGAAGCCGTTCAGGGCCACGCCCACGACATCGGGGAACGGCTGCACGGGCTGGGGGGCATTCCGGCGGGGTCGTTTAGCAAGCTGGCCGAGCTTTGCTGCTTCGAGCCCGAAGCCAGCGATGTGTACCGCTGTCGCCTCATGGTTGACCACGACCTCAAGGCTGAGCAGGCCATCATCGAGCTGATTCGCCGCCTCGCCGCCCAGGCCGAAAGCTTGGGAGATCGGGCCACCCGCTACCTGTATGAGCAAATTTTGCTGAAGACCGAGGAGCGGGCCTATCATCTGGAGCATTTCTTGACTCCTGATAGCCTGAAGCTGGGCTGGTAGACTAACCCTGGACCACCCCCCACGGCTCTTAACTGTGGGAGTGGGCCGGGTTCATCACCCTGGTCATAGCGTTGGCTGGGCGGCATTGCCAAACTGTCCTTAGCCTGAACAACGGTTATGGGTCGAGGTAAACCTGCCAGATAATCCAGCCTGACAGTACTAGAAAGACAATGATGATCAGCCAGTGATCCCAGCGCTGGGGATCAAACGGTTCGCCGGTCATCGTACCTCGGCCAAGAGGGCTAAGGCCCGCTCTGGGGTGGCGCGGTTGAGCATTTTACCCTTGGGTTTGAGGCGCAGGTTGGGGCCATGTTTGCAGGCGCTCATGCACCCCGTCGCTTCGATGGTGATGTGACCCAGATTGGGATCTTGGTCTACCTCAGCCTGAAGCACGCTCCAAATCTGCTGCCCGCCCTGCTTAAAGCATTTGCCCTTACGACACACCTGAATGCACAGCTTCGAGGCTGTCGGCCTGGGGGATAGTTCCGCACAAGCGGCGGTTGAACTGGTCTGGTTTCCAGGTGGGGCTAGGGTTTCGTAGTTTGGGTCAGCCGCCCAGGGGCGCAGGTCAATGGCCTGCCAAATATTCTCATCCAGGTAGGCGACAACCTCTAAAAAACAGCCTGGTTTCAGCTCCGTTACCAGCATAGGACGCAGATACTTAGGCAGCTTAACCGCCTGTTCGCCACCGGCATGCTTGAGTATCAGACCCTTCAGCTTGCCCTTTTGAGATCGAAATGGGGCAACGTACTGCCCCTTCAAAACCTGCCCCCTGGCGGATGTACTGGCGGGGGAGTGCAGATCGGAGGCACTCAGTTTACTCATCGCTTAATCCTTTGCTGTAAACAGCGGTCAAGATGTTGGGCCAGGTTGGCGGTCGGGGCCGTACAGTGCTGCACTACGCTCCAGGTTTGGATGGCTGCCGCCGGTGTGGCCACCGTTACCCGCAGCGGCTGCCCCCAGGCGCACTCGCAGGGAATTGAAAGTTCCTGAAGGCGCTTGAACACGTTCCACTGGTGGATACGATCGAGTTCAAGGAAGGTTGCCGCTACGGGGCTAGGGCAGGGTTGGTCATTGGGGTTAGCGATTTTCATAGGGGATGGACAAATTACAGGGCCAGAGGGCCGAGGGAGAGTGGGTGGCTAGAATTTATTGACAGCTATTCTGAACTGAGCTTTGCCCCCTCCCGCCGCTAGATTAAGGTGCCACAGCCCAAAATTGGTTACAAGCACTGAGAATAAAGGGATTGGGATGAAAAGCCGGAACCATCTAACTGCCCTTAAAATCAACTTAATGCAGTTCATTACTACTAAAATAACTAATCGCGAAAATTAATGCAATAGTTTTTCAATAACCTTCCCTGGTGCGGCGGCCTCTTCTGCCGGGTTAAATTCAGTGGTGGTTCCTGTCTCCTGGGGCGGCAGGCCGAATCGGGAGCGAGTCTGCCTACCCTCGACCCAGGCTAGGGTAACTGGTATTTCTGGCGTCTGACAAAACCACCTCAGCCCTAACGGCCATTCCTGCCTGGGCCTTGGGGTGAAGTGAGGCCAGTCTAATTAAAGAATGTTCCCATTTCATCCGGCTTGGGCCAGGGGCATGTTTAAGAATTAGTTTTGTTTAGTGCGGAGCAGCCGTTGGAGATGGCGTTGAGCTAGCAAGGGCCTAAATCTGCTGTAAGGCACTGAGTTCATCCAGGGTAATGGGCTGCGGGGTCATGGTGTAAAGCACGCCGTCTCCTACCGAAACCATATTCAGGTAGTACTCGGTCGTTCCGGCCTTAGCCACGGTGTAGACGTTAACGCCGGTATCTGTCCCCAGTACCGTAGTGGTGACATCGGTCAAGGCATAGCCCTGAGCCTCAAGGCGAGATGTGAGCGATCTGGTCTCCGTCCGCCAGTTGCTGGTGGGGGTACGCCAGCAATTCGCCTGATCCCCACAGGTTTCAGCCCCAACCAGGTGAGGAAAGTCGGCATAGGGATCGGGCTCAACGGCGGGGGGTGGCGGCGGGACGACGGGTTCCTGAACTGGGCTAGGTGCTTCAACTTGGGAAATAGGTGCCGTTGCCGGGGCGGCAGGTTCAACAGCTTGGGGCGGTGGAGCCAGCGGCGGGGGCGGAGCTGCAGCAGACTGAGGAACGGGGGCGGCGGGAACCTCTACCGCAGGCTCTGGGGCAGAGGGCGAGGACGGGGAATCAACGTCAGCGGGAATTGGCAGCACCGACACGGTCAGACTGGCGGGTGCTTGCTCAGCCGGGGGGGCAGGACTGAGGGAAGCTGGCTCGGGGGCGGGCAGCGGCAACCCAAGCAAAATGCCGTGGCCAATGAGCGACACAACGGCACAAGCTCCCCCCAGCCAAACCTTGGGCAAGCCTAAAAACGAGGAACCTGCATCCCAAGGGCCAGGGATTTCTTTTTCAGGAGTCAATGTCAATGTGCTTTTAGTAATAGCGTCTCTCCGGCAGATCGGAATCTCTCGCATGGTTGCTTCGCTAAACCACCTACAGCTCTATAGCGTAGCAGCCATGGCTCTATCGGGTAAAGCTATTGCCTCTACAAAGGTTGAGATGAAACCTGACCCAACCTGCCTCTACCCATCATAAGTCTGGCCTTAAATCCACCTTTATCGGGAAATCATTGCAACAAACGGTACAATAAGACCGATATTTCAACGCCTGAGGCGCGATCCCAGGCATACAATTTTTGAGGCAATTTTCTATGAAGTTGAGCAGACGGACATTTTTAGGCGCGGGCACCGCCGCCACCGCTGTTGCCCTGGGGCAGTGGCGACGACCCCAACCAGCCATGGCGCAGTTTGGGCGCAACCGTGGCAATGTCGTGAATTTATATACCGCCCGCCACTACGACACCGATGAAGACCTCTACAGCGGCTTTACCGAGGCGACCGGCATTCGTGTCAACGTCGTTGAAGCCGAGTCTGACCAGCTGATCGAGCGGATTAAAAACGAAGGCCAAAATAGCCCCGCCGACCTACTGATGACTGTGGATGCCGGACGACTCTGGCGGGCCGAAAACGACGGCCTGTTTCAGCCCGTTACCTCGACGGTGCTGACCGGGGCAATTCCTGAATATTTGCGCCAGCCGGATGGCCTCTGGTTTGGCCTCACCAAGCGCGCCCGGGTCATCATGTACAACAAAGATACGGTTGACCCCAGCGAACTCTCCACCTATGAAGATCTGGTGGCGCCGGAGTGGCAGGGGCGGATCTTAATTCGCTCGTCAACAAACATTTACAACCAGTCCCTGGTGGGGTCGATGATTGCCGCCCACGGCTCCCCAGAAACCGAGAGTTGGGCTGAGGGGCTGGTCGCCAACTTTGCCCGCGACCCCGAGGGGGGCGACACCGACCAAATCAAAGCTGCCGCCGCCGGAGTGGGGGATATTGCCGTTTCTAACACCTACTACCTGGCCCGCCTGATTAGGTCGGACGACCCCGCCGATCAGGAGGTGGCCAACAAGATGGCGGTGTTCTTCCCCAACCAGAGCGATCGCGGCACCCACGTCAACATCAGCGGGGCCGGGGTGGTTAAGACGGCCCCCAACCAGGCGGCGGCGGTGCAGTTTCTAGAATATTTGGTCAGCCCCGAAGCCCAGCAGATCTTTGCCGAGGGCAACAACGAGTACCCCGTGGTTGAAGGGGTGGCGGTCAACTCGGTGGTAGCTGGCTTTGGCGACTTTAAGGAAGACACCCTCAACGCCGCCGTCTTTGGGGAAAATAACCCTGAAGCCCTACTGATTACCGACCGCGCCGGTTGGAAGTAGCGGCGACGATTCAGGTGCTACCTGAGGAAAACATCCTGATGGTGGTGGCTATGGCTACCTAAGAAAAAGCCCCGTTCTAGCTAGAGCGGGGCTTTTTGGAGAGAGGAACCAAACATCAAGACTAACGAGCTAGGCTCAGCCGGGTTTAAGGGCGGGTCGCAAATCTCAAACCCAGCCAGAGAGGAGAAGCCTAACCGAGGAGGAGCCTAAAATCGAAAGGTAGCGCGAATCGCCCCGTAAAACGTGGTGTCTTCGGTGCGCGTGCCGCCGGGGTTGCTGAGATTAGCATCGCCATAAATAATGGCGGGGGTAATGGTGACAAACTCGTTGAAGGGAATCTCGTAGTATCCCTCAATCAAAAACGGGTTGTTAGAGCGCTCAACAGCTTGCCCTAGCGCCCCTTCAAAATTGGTTTGGGGCAGCTGCCCCCCATAAACCCCCAACTGCGCCCCCTCAAAGAGGAAGTCGTTAAACCCTAGGCCAGCGGTCCAGCTAAAGTCGGTGCCGCCGTTAAAGGTTTGATAGGCTCCGTGGCCCCCCACGAAAAAGTTGCCAAAGTTGAAGCTGAGTAAGCCCGCAAAGGTATCCGTTGCCCCTGGCACCCCGCCGGTAAATACCTCCGACTGGTCATTGTGCAGGTAGGCAAAACCGGCGTTGAAGAATCCGTCACTGAGGTAGCTGAGCTGGGCAATGTAGCTCTGGTCGCTGGCGCTAAAAATGCCGATGGACGGATCGATAGCACCGCCGGAGTTAGAGGCAGTATATCCAGCATCCAAAACAATGTTATCGGTGAGGGCAAAGTTAAACCCTACCCCAGCCCCGTCATCCGAGCTGCCCCCCACGTCATAGAACTGTGGGCCACCGGCATCGGCCACCGAGGGGCCATCAAAGGGCACAATGGTACTTGTTACCCAGTCATCCCCTTGCAGGCCACGGGCCGCAACGGTTACATCAATGCGGTTGCCAATGGGGAAGGTGTAGTAAAAGTCGTCGATGGTCACGTCGTAGCCACTGCCGCCGCCGTTAGCCAGACCCCCAAAGGGGTTGCGAAAGCTACCATCACCGCCCTCTAGGCTAATCCGCAGGCGATCTTCACCGGTAAAGCTAGAGTCGAGGTGTAGGCGCGCCCGCGCCGCCACGCTGGTGCTGCTTTCCACCGCCACGGGGTTGTCGTTGGCATCAAACACATCGAGCTGATCGAAGGGAAACCCAATGTGGAAATCGGCCTCGCCCTGGAGCTTGGTGGTGGTAGAAAACTGCTGAGCCCGTAGCTCGGCGGTTTCGGCCTCAAGGGCATCGACCCGACCGCGCAGGGTGGCTAGCTCTGCCTGAAACTCTTCTTGCAGGCGGCGGATGGTGGCCAAGTCGTCGGGATTGATCCCCGACTGGGAAATCAGCACGGCGATCACATCGAGGCAGGAGTTGAGACCGGCGGCAAACTCAAACCGCGTCAGGCTACGCTGCCCCCGAAAGGTGCGGTCAGGGTAACCCTCTATACAGCCGTAGTTCTCAACCAGGCTTTGCAGCGCCTGAAAGGCCCAGTCGGAGGGCAGCACATCGGTCAGATCCGAGACGCTGGTAATTTGGGCTAACTGCACGGGCACCTGGGCCGATGCAGCGGGGGGCAAAAGTTCGTCATTCACGGCTGGGGCCGCAGATACCGATTCAACCGCCAGGGCAGCACCGGTCAGAGTAACGGCGGCAACCAGGGCTGTGGGCACAGCTAGGCCATATTTCGACCACAGGTTAGACATAATTTTGGTATTCCTCACACATAACGGATCGCAACTTGAGCCTGCCCCCATACCCCGATGATTGGCAGATAAGACGGTCTAAGGCGAGAGCAGACAGCTCTGATGACGGCTCGCTGTAGTTTGGCCTTGATGATAATTTTTATCATCTAAACAACCCTAGCAGATCGGACTGCCCCTAGACGATTTAATAATTACCCCGGCTATTAGGGTTGTTTATTGACAACATTAATCCGTAATGAATCTCTGATAGCTTGTTGAGATTTATCGTCAGATAAACTATCCTGAAGTCACTGCGAGTTCAGGTATAGGCTCCCTGAGGTCAAGGCTTAGGCGGCGTCTAAGGGTCTTACTACGAACGGGGTAAATCAGAGAACTGCGCCAGGCTAACTGCAGGTTCGCTCGCCAAAGCTAGCGAATCAGTGGTTCCCTCAGTACTATGGTTTTTCCCTAACTTGCGTCTTAGGTCTAGGGTCGGTAGCTTACGGGCTGCCGATTTTTTTAGGAATTGGCGTCTCTGTGCTGGAGCTCATCCAGCCTAGCCAGGACTTCTTGGCTGTGGAGGGTGGGCCTCACCCCTAAAAACCGAGCCTGCATCGTGCCCTCGGGGCCAATAATGTAGGTGTGGCGTAGGGATGCCGCCCCCAGCCATGACCCATAGGCTTTACTCACCTGCCCATCGGGGTCAGACAGCAGCGGAAACACCAGCCCTTCGGCGTCGCAAAACTCAGCATGGGAGTCAACGCTATCGGCGCTAACGCCGAGAATTTGGGCGTTTCTGGTCTGGTAGGCCTCAATATCGCACTGAAATCGCTGGGCCTCTAGGGTGCAGCCCGAGGTAAAGTCGCGGGGGTAAAAGTACAGCACCACCCACTGATTGCGAAAATCCGCCAGAGAAACGTCTCCATCGCCGCTGTTGGTGGGTAGGGTAAAGTCAGGGGCTGGGGCACCGATGGGAATTTGCGTTCCTCCCATGGCCACCGCCGGAGCAGAAAAAGATAGGCCGATCAGCCCGATTAAGCATAGCCCCAATGCAGCCTGAACCAAGCGACGACAACGCATAAGATGCTCCATCTAATCTAGCTAGTACTCTGAGGTAGAAATAAGTCTATCATTCACGAGACTATCATTCACGGGACTAAGGGCTTACCGGTGTAATTCCACTTGAAGGGCTTGGCCAAGGTGCGATTAAAGTAATCGACGAAGGCGAGGATCTTGGCTTTGAGGTCAGCCTGACTGGTGAAGCTAGCGCGGCGCAGGAGTTTGCGCACCAGGATGCTAAACCAGACTTCGATTTGATTCAGCCAGGATGAATGCTTAGGGGTGAACTGGACGACCAGCCGATGGGAGGGGTCTTTCAAGAAGTCCGAGCGAGTGGCCATAGACGCCAGGAGGCCCGATTTATCCTTTTCGCCGAGCTTAAGGGGCTCGGGTTCAAGTTCAGCAACTAAGCGCACCAAGGCCTCAGATTGATGGGTGTTGAGACAATCCATGACGAGGTGAATTTTGGGGGCGGTGGGTGCTGGGCCGAGGAGAGCTCTGAGATGAGTGTCTAAATCAGACTCCGTTCAGGTGTCACCGACGCTGGCTTGGTCGATCTGTCCGGTGGCGACATTCAGCAAGGCGATTAAGGTCTGGGTGCCATGACGGAACAGCTCTTCAAAGATTGCCAGACCGGTGGCTATCACCTCGAAGATGCCAAGGTCAATGTTTAGCCTTGGTGTTGCTGAGCGCCTTGGCCCACAGTGGGGCCACGATGCACGGGCAGCAGCGGAAACACCTCGGCATCGATCAGTATGCTGGGCGTATCCAAGAGCACTGCGACAAGACACCTTGCCAAAGTGATTTTAGTCTAGGCCTCTATGGCCAACGGTGGCTCGATGCCATGGAGCTATGGGCCGACTGGGCGCTCCAACTGATCGCGCTCAAACCCCATAAACAGCTCTATTTTCAGCGCGGTTTCTATGCTCTATCCCTCATGCAGCAAGCTCTTTAGCTACGTTGTCACCCGTTAAGTTCCGCCACAGGAGTTCATCAAAAGAGAAAGCCATAGCAATCGTCCATGCCGCTGGCACGGCACCCCCAACGACAAAAATCTATTTTTAGAGCAAATCTTGCTGGGTTACCCCCGATTCAAAAGGGCGAATGCCATAAAGCCTCTGGCTAGGCTGCGCCAACGCTCCTACGGTTTAGCCTGTTGGGAATGGGAATCGGGCGTATGGGACTCGAATTTGTATTATTTATCCGCTAATTCCCAAAAAACAATGGCAGAGAAGCATACTTCCCCGCCATCCTTCATTAACTGATCTGGATTGCCCTTACCAACGCGAGAATTCGCGGTTGTCGTCGCCTCTACCGCCGCCGCCAAAGTTACCTCTGGGGCCACCTGCGCCGCGCTTTTCGCGGGGGCGAGCCTTATTCACCCGGAGTTCGCGCCCCATCCACTCGGCCCCGTCGAGGGCTTCGATGGCCGCGTCTTCGTCGGCTTCCTTTTCCATTTCCACGAAAGCAAACCCACGGGGCCGACCCGTTTCCCGGTCCGATGGCAGCGTAACGCGGCTAACGGCTCCATACTCGGAGAAGACTTCGGAAATATCCCCCTCCGTAGCAGTGTAGGCCAGGTTTCCTACATAAATCGACATGGCACAACTCCAGATTAAACGTAGATGTAGACAAGTTCGATTCGGAGCGGTACACACCGATTACCCGAAAGCTGAGATCAGACTGTGATTAACCAGCCTACCGAAAGCCAAACATGTTACTCGCCTACTTTAACATATGCACTTTGCAGATCAAGGCTTCTGCGACACAGGGTCAGCGGCGGTTGTAAGCTCTGGCCTAGCGGCGTCCGTAGAAGGAAACTTCGACATCGGCGCACCACCCAGCAGCCAAATTTTCGTAGAGAAAAACGCGCTCGACCCGGTAGTAAACCCCATCTCGAAACACACAGTCGCCAATGCGGGGAATGATCGGGTAAGTGGCAAACCAAAGGGCATCTTTGATGGGCGCTTTGGGGCTATTGCTGCTGGCCGCTAGGTAAAACACCTGCACCCTATAGCCGCCGCCAGCGGAAACCGCCGGGGTGGGGCTATCGCTGGGTTTTGGGGTGCTTTTGCTGACAGGTTTCTTGGCGGCCACAATTGCTTACGTTGTTTTGGCTAGGGGATTTTCGAACACTTACCAATACGCCTGCTATGGAGATTTCCAGCCCAGAACTTACCTCGCTATTCCTGCCCAGGCGAGAGCCCAGCCCCAGAGTCTGGTTATATCGGGTACCTTCTTTCTTAGAAATCGCCTATAGCCTCTGATTCAAATCGGTAGGCCCGTCGGGGTAGAGCAGCGCTCTGCTCCGATCAACCGGGGGTAACCCAGCAAAATCGAGCCTTAGACCAAACCTACCGAGCCTATGGCGTTGGCCCTTTGATCATAAGTCAGGTTTCCCTTGACCAATCGCCTCACGCCCCAACTGATGAGGATCATCTCAACCATTCTTTGACCCGAGATTTCATTCCACCGTGTATTCTAGTCAGCAGCTTACGTATAAAAACCGTTACTCTAGCGGGAAACGTCCCCAGCGAGAACGCACCCAGCGAAAACGCACCCAGCGGGATGATCGGTTCGTCGCATGTTGTGAGGAGACAGGGCTATGTGTGGCATTGTGGGATATATCGGCACTCGAGCCGCGGCCGACATTTTAATGGACGGTCTGCGCAAGCTTGAATATCGCGGCTACGACTCGGCGGGCATGGCCACGGTGCTGGAGGGAGAATTGCACTGTGTGCGGGCTAAGGGCAAGCTGCAAAATTTGCAGGATAAGATCAACGGCTTAGACAACCCCGCCCGCCTGGGCATTGGCCACACCCGCTGGGCCACCCACGGCAAGCCCGAAGAGTATAACGCCCACCCCCACCGCGACACCGAGGGGCGGATTGCCGTGGTGCAAAACGGCATCGTCGAAAACTATCGTGATCTGCGGGAGCGCCTCAAGGCCCTGGGCCACGAGTTTGTCTCCGACACCGACACCGAGGTGGTGCCCCATCTGGTTGCCGCCTACCTGAGCCAGCTGACCGAGACGGGGGCCGAAATCCCCGGCCAGTCGATCTTTTTAGAGGCGGTGCGGCTGGCCGCCCAAGACCTGCACGGCGCCTTTGCCCTGGCGATTATTTCCGCCGACTTTCCCGACGAGCTGATCGCTGTGCGCCAGCAGGCCCCCCTGGTGATTGGCTTCGGCCAGGGCGAATTTTTCTGCGCCTCGGATACCCCCGCCATTGTGCCCCACACCCCGGCGGTGCTACCCCTCGAAAACGGCGAGCTGGCCAGCCTCACCCCCCTGGGCGTAGAAGTCTACAATTTCGCGGGGGATCGTCTGCGCAAGCACCCCCTCACCCTCAGCTGGAACCCGATTATGGCTGAAAAGCAAGGGTTCAAGCACTTTATGCTGAAGGAAATCTACGAGCAGCCAGGGGTGGTGCGCACCGCCCTGGAAGCCTATGTAGATCACGACTGGACGGCGGCCAGCCCTGGCTCGCCCATTCACCTGGGGCTGTCAGAGGCGATAGTGGAGGGCCTGGAGCATGTGCAAATTGTGGCCTGCGGCACGAGCTGGCACGCGGCGCTCGTGGGCAAATACCTGATCGAGCAGCTGGCGGGGTTGCCCACCCTGGTGCAGTACGCCTCAGAGTTTCGCTATTCCCCCACGCCGTTGATTCCCCATACCCTCACCATCGGCGTTACCCAGTCGGGTGAAACCGCCGACACCCTGGCCGCGTTAGATATGGAGCAGCAGCGCCGCGCCGCCCACCCCGATCCTACATTTGCCCCCCGGTTGCTGGGTATTACCAACCGGCCCGAGAGTTCCCTATCCCGGCTGGTGCCCCACATCATCGACACCCAGGCGGGCCTCGAAATCGGGGTTGCCGCCACCAAAACGTTTACGGCCCAGGTGATGGCCTTTTACTTCTTGGCGCTGGACCTGGCCCACCGCCGCCAAACCCTTGCCCCCCAACGCATTGAGGAAATTTTGGGTCACCTCCAGCTGCTCCCGGCCCACATCGAGCAGGTACTCGAAAGCCAGGAGCGCTACATCGAAGAGCTGGCCCACGAGTTTAGCGACACCCAGGACTTTATCTACCTGGGCCGGGGCATCAACTTCCCCATTGCCCTGGAAGGGGCGCTAAAGCTGAAGGAAATTAGCTACATCCACGCCGAGGGCTACCCCGCCGGGGAAATGAAGCACGGCCCTATTGCCCTACTGGATGCCAAGGTGCCGGTGGTGGCCATTGCCATGCCCGGCAGCGTCTACGACAAGGTGCTCTCTAATGCCCAGGAGGCCAAGGCGCGGGATGCCCAACTGATTGGCGTCGTGCCCCTGAACGATGAGGAGGCCGAAGATACCTTCGACCGGCTGCTGCCCGTGCCGGCGGTAGATGAGTTGCTGTCGCCCATTGTGGCCGTGATTCCGCTACAGCTGTTGGCCTACCACATTGCCGCCCGGCGGGGGCTAGATGTGGATCAGCCCCGCAATTTGGCAAAGAGCGTGACGGTAGAGTAGGGGCAGCCCGCCGCCGAGATTTAGATCTGCTGACCTGGCGTTGCTAGACACAGGTATGAACCAAGTGTTCAACGTCCCTCGTAGGGGCAAACGACCGTTTGCCCCTACCCAATTCCTGCCTCAATTCAGCAACATCGCTGACCTGGCTATGGCATCGGCTACAAAGCCGCAAACCCCGTTTTCGGTTTACTCTTGCCCTTTGCCTTCTTCTTAGCAGCCCCCTGGTTCACCTCCTGCAGAGCCTCCTGAAACAGATGGTGTAAATGCAGGGGCACGCTGGCAATTTCTGGCAGTTGCGGGGTCAGCGGTTTGCCCGCCTCGACTAAAACATCGTCTAGCATCTCCAGAGCCAGGGTGGGCCGGTTGAGCACGCGCCGTAAAGCCGCCTCAAGGGGCTGCGGATACTCTTTTGCCAAATCGTGCCAGATGTGGGCGTTGACGCCATCCTCCTGCAGGTATTTTTGGAGCAGCTGATCGAGCCTGGCCAGCGAGGCCTCATCCGTGGCGGCCAACAGTTGGGTAAGGCGCACGTAGTCCTTCAAAAACGTTTGTCCCCAGCGTGGATGCACAAACACCGTCACCGCCTCAGCCTGGCGAAACGTATCCGGTAGGGCAATGGGGGGCATCATCATTTTGATGGCGTTGGGGTTTTTCAGTAACCCACTGGCCTGACGGCTATCCTCCCCCAAGGCAGCCATAGAGGCCTCAATCTCCTCCTCCGTAATGTCGGCCTGGCTGACTAGCTCCCCCAGGGACTGGGAGCCATCTAAACCGGCCGCTTCTAAATGTCGCTGGGTGGTGGTGTCTTGATAGTCTTTCAGCTTTTTACCCAGTTCATAGCCCGAAAGGGTGACGCGATCGCCGCCAAAAAAATCGACGAAATCGTTATGGTAGCGCTCCACCGACTGCCAGGCCTCCTCTAACAGCTCAGGGGCATCGCCATAAAGCTGGTCGGGAAACCATTGCTTAAAATTGCCGATGGCAACGGCTAGCTTAGGCTTGCCCAGTTTTCCCAACAGTAGTAACGGCCCTGAAAACGTCCAGTGGGTTTTAGCCAGCGGTGACAGGCGGGCCACTACAATTTCCCCAGGGCTGAGCCGCGACAGCGCTTCCTGAGATTGCAGCCCGTTGGGCTGCACCGAATAGTGTTTTTCGGTAAGCCAGTTGATTAAAACATCGCCCTCTGCGGTCGCTTGGATAACACAAAATAGACCATTAAAAGTATCCTTCCAGCTTTTAACTAGCCCTAAATCGGTGGGCGATAAATCATTTTTTGACTGCACAAAATGGTCTAAAACGGTTTGGTGATTGACCTGACCTGCCGTCAAAAACATATCTATAGCCAGGTCGGAACGGTTAATGCCCTGTAGCTTTGTTTTTGACCAATGCATGAGCCGCTCGGCGGTGTAGGTCTCCAGCGCCGTGGCTAGGTCGCCATCGGCCTCTAACACAAATGTACGCAATGCTTGTTTTAAAATTGCAGATTGCTGGAGCAGATCACCCACGTTGACCTCATTAATGCGGCAAAGACTAGAGCGGCAAGGAACGGATTAATTAAACTGTGCCTATTTTTTTGAGTTCCTCGTTGCTCAGCCTAACACACCAGAGCCTAACCTCCATAAAGCCCGAGGTGATTACCTAGTTGCCTGACAAAACTCTTGAAGCCTTCATTCTGCCGTAGGTTGGGCTGAGGCGACGTCGATTGCTTCTCGCCGGGTAACCCAACACCAGCAACGATTTTAGTGGGTTAGCGATAGCATAACCCACCTACGCAAGAACCTTTTGTCAGTCAACCAGGGTGATTAAGCTCGCTAGTACACGACGGCGGAAGTCTCTCTATTCCCTACCGTGAACCGTCAGCCTTATACCCTACACCTCAGTCATCGCTAATGGTATACATATTGACGCCGCGCTCTACTAGTCGCAGCATTACCCCCGATCTGCCCGGTTACTTTGCCCAAAAAATTGTTAGCCCTTAAACCAAAACCTAGAATGGCTTTTCGTAAAAGCCATTCTAGGTTTACAAATTCATCTGTCGTAAAGTCTGGGCTGGGCCAAATAATTTGGCTATGGCTAGACCGTACGCTTAGAAGCCGCATAATAGATAAACAGTGCCACAATCGCACCCAGCACGGCGATGACAACGCCGCCAACGCTCAACCCACTGGCGGTAATGGCCAGGGTTCCTGTGGTTAAAAGGGTGTATAGGCTACCCCCCACAAATGCACCAATCACACCCAAAATCAGCGTTCCTAGAATGCCGCCGCTTTGGTGGCCAGGGTAGATGGCCTTAGCAATGGCACCGGCCAGTAAACCTAATACGATCCAGGCTAAAATATTCATACTGTTCTCCCGCAGTTCTTGATAAAAGACTCAACGCTGTGTTGATAGGTTTAAGTTATCAAAGTCAGTCCAGTTTTCGAGCCTACCCTAGGATATAGATACTAATTTTTGTTTTGCAGGGTTGTATGGCAGTGGCCATAACCGCCGCTTTGGATTGCAGATTTACAGGCACCAGGCTAATAGCTGACCTGCCCCATAAGTCAGCTTAGCTATCACTGGGTGAGACAACCCCTCTAAGGTACAAACAAGCTCCCCTTTGGCAGTTGGCAGGATAATAGCCTGAGAAAAGTTTTATAGCGGTTCCTGAACGCATGAGGTACACCCCAACTAAGAGAAGCCTTGCAGTTTATGGACTTGAGCAACTGACCTATACCTCATCCGAATGAGAATCGCCATACCTCAACTTCCTAGCACTAAAATCTATCCTCAGGTATGGATTTTGGTCGGGTTAATGCCGTACCGTAAGGGTGATTCGCCTCAGCCTTGTACCGTTCAGCAGTCGTGGCGACAATCTCAATCTGCTCAGATTAGTGCGCCATTGCCCTAGGGATGCCGAGGTCATCGACCATGACCCATACCCATTCACCGTTCCACATCAGTAGATGGAGTCAATCCGCGGCAACCGCGTAGTTAGTCTGCTGTCGTACTCTGAAGTCCAAGCTAGGTCGCAGCATTGTCTGCTAATCCTTGGGTTAGTATTTGGGATGAGAATTTCAAAAACGCTTCAAACGCTTCGCCCTGGTTTACCTGTAATTTGTTATCCAAAGCCAACATCGATTGACCATGCACCAGTGACCAAGCAACCCGCGCCATATCAACAGAGTCATCTGCCCGCAGGATTCCAGCTATCTGACCTTCCCTGATCGTGTCCACCAACACCATAAATGATTGCTGGGCGGCATCTGCGAGGGCAGGATACCTGCTGAAATTGCAGCGGTACTCTCCAAACATGAGACGGTAGTAGGCAGGATGGGCTAATGCAAAATGGACATAGGCAATGCCGATCACTTCCAGACATTGAGATAAGTTAGGGGAAACGGTCGCGCGTGCAGCCTCCAGGGCGAGTCGCAAGGACTGAAACCCTTGTTCTGCGACCGCCGCCAAGAGGGCTTCTTTATCTTCAAAATGGCGGTAAGGGGCATTGTGAGAAACCCCAACCCGGCGAGCTACCTGACGCAGGGATAAATCGCTGATACCTGCGTCACTGATCAGCGCGATCGCCGCATCAATCAAGCTTTGCCGCAAGTCTCCGTGGTGGTAGGTATTCTTTGCTACTAGCGCCATAGTGTCTGCTGCCAGAAAGGCTTTACAAAAGTTTAGCTCAGTATGTTGACGTCGCCAACATACTGTTTTATTCTGAAGTTGACAGCGACAACATCCGCAGTTTACCACATGCGTTTGTCGGAGGAACTATGGTTACCACGACTCGACAACAGGAATTTGACGTCATTGTAATTGGCTCTGGGATTGGTGGATTGACCGTTGCCGCCCTCCTCTCCAAGCTCCAGCGCAAGCGCGTGTTAGTGCTAGAACAGCATTTCACCGCCGGTGGGTTCACCCATACCTTTGAACGCAAGGGAAAATTTCATTGGGATGTGGGGTTGCACTATGTCGGAGATATGGGTGAAGGCGAAACAGGAAAAGCGGTGTTTGATTATCTCACCAATGGCAATTTGCACTGGCACAAAATGCCCGACCCGTTTGAGAAATTTGTCTATCCTGACTTCACCTTTGAGGTGTACGCTAATCCCAATCGCTTCCAAGCCGATCTAATCCGGCGCTTTCCTCAGGAGCAGGCCGCAATTCGACAGTATTTTAAGGATGTCCAGAGAGCCGCGTTTTGGTTTGGGGCGCATGGGATGCTGGAACTCTTCCCGGTCTGGCTCCAACCCCTACTTAGACGAGTGATTCGTAAGTTCGGTGCCGTTGCCAGACAAACGACTCAGCACTATCTGGATCGAAACTTTAAAGCTGCCCGTCTCAAAGCGCTACTAGTTTCTCAGTGGGGAGATTACGGCTTACCCCCCTCCCAAAGTTGCTTTGGAATTCATGGTGTGATTGTCAGCCATTATTTCAACGGAGGATGGTATCCCGTCGGCGGTGCAAAGGCGATCGCCCAGGCCATTATCCCCGTCATTCAACAGGCCGGTGGTGCCGTCGTGACGCAACGCCGAGTCACAGAACTCTTGCTGGAATCGGGAACCGCCGTCGGCGTGAAAGCCCAAAATACAGCCCAGTCCCAGGCCGCCCCGGAAATTTACCATGCGCCCATTGTGGTGTCCGATGCCGGAGCCTTCAATACCTATCTGAAGCTGATTCCCCCCCGTTACGCGATGGCGGAGCGCCAGAAAATCCAAGCTTTTCCAAAGGGCACCAGCATGTTAACGGTGTACTTAGGATTAAAGGAGAGTCCGCAACGACTAGGGTTTCAGGGGGAAAATCACTGGATTTACACGACCTATGACCACAATGCGATCGCCCAACATCCACCCCTTCCGACCAATCCGTTGCCTAAATTTGGCTATCTCTCGTTTCCATCGCTTAAAGATCCATTGGCTCAGGGGCATACCGCCGAAATCATTGCCCATGTTGATTATGATTTCTTTTCGCAATGGCAGGGGCAATCCTGGCGACGGCGTGGTAGCGATTACACTGAACTGAAAGCCCAAATTACTCAGTCTTTGATTCAGTTAGTTGAAAGCCACTACCCTGGTTTTCAAGATTTGATTGAGTACGCTGAACTCTCGACTCCACTCACGGTGGAACACTTTAATGCCAGCGATCGCGGCGCAATCTACGGCATTCCCTGTATTCCTGAACGGCTGGATCAACCCTGGATTGGGGCTAAAACGCCCATTAAAAATTTATACCTAACCGGCGCCGATGCTTCTTCCCTGGGTATCATGGGCGCGATGATGGGGGGCGTGAAAACAGCCGGTCTTTTGGAGGGAGGGTTCGGCTTCTTTAAGATTATGGCAACCATCATGCGAGAGTCAGCTGCACGTAGCCGCCTCCACAAAACACAGGATTTGCCATCTAGCTAACGCCCCGGTTCACCCACCGCTAGTAACCTTGCAGACTCCACCGCACGACTTGACACAGTCGGTGTGTAAGGGGATTGTTCGATCGTCGTAGGCGAAACCTGGACTTTCAGGAAGCTCTTGACAAATTTATCTACCTAATTTAAGTTAGGTAGAGTGAACAAGAAAACTAGCCAAACCTCCTCACGAGAAACTGTCCTGGATGCCGCAGAGCAGCTGTTTACAGCGCGTGGCTATACGGCTGTGACGCTCAAACACATTGCCGACCAGCTTGGCATTAAGCAGGCTTCTCTCTACTATCATTTTCCCTTAGGAAAGGAGGATCTGTATGTTGAAGTAATGCTGCGCCATTTAGAGTATCGGCGAACTACTCTAGAGCAACTCGTTAGTCGAGCTGAACCAACCTTAAGAAGCTGTTTATTTGAGGTGGGTGTTTGGCTAATTCGACAACAACCACTTCATGCAGGCAGAATGTTTGTAAGTGATTTGCCAGAACTGTCTTCGGATAAAGCTGCTCAACTCGAAACATCCATTTACCGCTGTGCATTTGCTCCAATCGAAGCAATATTTGCGTGGTATCGCCAACAGTTAAAGCCGCAGTTTCAAGAGGATCTAGGGTTTATTGGCGGCACTTTTTTATGTTCTCTTGAATCCTTGTATACCTTTAAGCAGTATGGCGCAAAGACTGATGAAGAGTTAGTTGGCGATCTAATCGATCTGCTTCTGGAAGGTTCTGCTGGCGATTAATTTTTTTTGTTTTATTACCTACCTAATTTTAGGTTGTTTAACTTCACTCACGCGGAGATTCTTCAAATGTTTGACCTTCTACCCAACTTTTGGACACCTGTATTGCCTGTGCCTGAGCTTAAAGACGAGCCTGTTGCTGTTGAACTGGCAGGTGAAAATCTAGTTGTGTTTCGGAATTCGAGAGAGGAAATCGGAGTGCTTTTGGATCGCTGTCCTCACCGTGGGTCAGCACTTTCTCTAGGCCGCGTAGCTGAAAATGGCTGTTTAGAATGCCCGTATCACGGGTGGCAGTTTGCTGGCGATGGTACCTGTGTCCAAGTTCCCCTAAATAATCCTAACGATGTTCGGCTGTCTCAACTTTCTGCTGTGAGCTTATCCACACGTATACTCGCTGGATTGATCTGGGTTTACACAGGTCAAGGTGAAGCCCCAGAACCACAGCTTCCTGAGAGCTTAATGCAATCTCCAGATTCTTATTTTATTCACCATGAAATCTGGAATGCCCATTGGACAAGAGTGATGGAAGGGTCAATGGACTATGTACATCTGCCATTTGTGCATCGTAATTCTTTTGGCTCTGCAATCGGGCAACCCGCGATCGAGGCTGGTAGTTTTGTGGAGTTCCAAATTACGAAGACTGATCGTAGTGTTCAGGTTTTTAATCGTTACCACAATATTGAGTCTGGTTTTGCGTTTGAATGGCATCAACCAAATTTAGTTGTTGAAAAGTTTGATGAGATGGGGCTACCCCTTCGGATTCATTCTTTTGCCATACCAGTCAATCAATCCCAGACCCGCTACCTGATTGCAATTCAGCTCCTGGAACCTCATGCCATGGAAATGTTAAATGAGTTTATTGATCCGATTATTGAGGATCGCGTTGTCATTGAATCTCAAAAAGGTGAAGTGACACTTACAAAAGAAGAGCGCCACGTTCCTACCGATCAAGCCACTCTTCTGTTCCGCCGTTGGTATGATCAGATGCTCAATCGTCAAGTAGCAGCCGTCTAAACTTTCTAACGGTATGGATTGAGGAGTATGGCTCAACAGATAAATAAATCCCTCACCCTAACCGGATGATTAAGGCGAGTTAACTCGTAATTAGAGAGAAAATTTCTGCCGAATATTCCTCTGAGGAATATTCGGCAGAAATACGTCAGCCTATTGCTCTATGGGGATGATTAAAATGACCCCAGGATACCTTTTTGCAAAGCCCCTAGACCTTCTTCAGCCAGCTAAACATGGCGCGTAGATCTTTACCCACGGCTTCAATTGGGTGCTCAGCTTCGCGGCGGCGCATGGCGGTAAACCCGGCGTTGCCCGACTGGTTTTCAAGCACAAACTCGCGGGCAAACTGGCCGGTTTGAATCTCCTTGAGAATTTTGCGCATTTCGGCGCGGGTTTCGTCGGTAATAATGCGTGGCCCACGGGTATAGTCGCCATACTCGGCGGTGTTGGAGATGCTGTCGCGCATGGTGGCAAGGCCCCCTTCCACCACCAGATCGACAATCAGCTTGACTTCGTGGAGGCACTCAAAATAGGCTAGCTCCGGTTGGTAGCCCGCTTCCACCAGGGTTTGAAAGCCCGACTTGATCAGCTCGCTAAGGCCGCCGCAGAGCACCACCTGCTCCCCAAACAGGTCGGTTTCGGTTTCTTCGCGAAAGGTAGTTTCTAGAATGCCGGCGCGGCTGCCGCCAATGCCCTTGGCGTAGGCCATGGCGCGATCGCGGGCCTGCCCCGTGGCATCCTGATACACCGCAAACAGGCAGGGCACTCCCTGGCCTTCCTGGTAGGTGCGCCGCACCAGGTGACCAGGGCCCTTGGGGGCGACCATCACCACATCCACATCGGCGGGGGGCACAATTTGGCCGAAGTTGATGTTAAACCCGTGGGCAAACAGCAGCACGTTCCCAGCTTCCAGGTTGGGGGCAATCGCCTCTTTGTAAATGGTCTTCTGTACTTCGTCGGGCAGCAGAATCATCACCCAGTCGGCCAGCTTTACCGCGTCGGCCACGGGCTTAACCGTTAGCCCCTCGGCCTCGGCCTTGGCCGTGGAGCGGCTGCCCTCGTAGAGCCCGACAATGACATTCACGCCGCTGTCTTTGAGGTTGAGGGCGTGGGCGTGGCCCTGGGAGCCATAACCAATAATGGCAACGGTTTTGCCGTTGAGTAAGTCGAGGTTAGCGTCACTGTCGTAGTACATGCGGGCCATGGGTGTTCTCCTTGTGGGCGGGGGGATGTTTGCAATGCAAGCTTTCGATCTTACCAAACTAACGGGGGGTTAAGGAAATGCCGTTCAGGATGCCGCGCGGCCCCCCAGCCCCAGGGGCCAAAATCAATCCTTTGCGCATCACCGCCGCGCCATAATAGGATCAACTACTAACCCTTGCCAGAGCAACCCCATCCATGCGGCCCAAGCGATCTGCCAAACCCAAGCTAGGACGGCTCGAAAAAATTCACCCTGGGGATTACTGGCAGACCCCGGCTGATTTTCAGCAGTGGCTAGCCGACGCCGATAACCTTGAGCTGCTAAACGAAGCCGTGGGGCTAGATTTAATTCCCCCCGACGAGGAACCGAAACAGTCTGAATACCAACGACTCGACACATTAGACGCGAGTTTCCCCAGTTTAGTTACTGCCCAGTTTGGCCCAGCTGAGGCCAGCCACCTGGGGCAGCTGATCACCTGGGCGGCAACGGCAGATGTAACGACGGTGATCTGGGTGGCGGCTGAGTTTTCTGCTGACCACCGCCACGCCCTCGACTGGCTGAATCAAATCACCGCTGGCCAGGTGATGTTTTTTGGTGTGGCCGTTGAGCTTTGGCAGATTGGCCAGACCGCCATGGCGGTTGAGTTTAAGCGGGTCTGTACCCCCGCCGATGAAGATCTTTCAGCCCTGGATAGCGACGCTGACCCAGACGCCGAAGCCGAGCCCCCCGAGGTCGAGCCCGAACTCGAGCCCGAGCCCCTCACCGAACTCCAGCAGGAAAACCTCGACTTTTGGAGCGGCCTGGGGGAACGGATGGATCGCCTCGGCGGCCTGGTCAAGCCGGGGGCACCTACCACCGCCGCCGCCATGGGGTTTGCGATCGCCCGCGCTGGTTTTCGCCTCAACGCCATCATCGACCGCGACCACCACAGCCTCTACACCGAGCTGCTGCTGTCTGGGGCCGATGCCCATGCCCATTTTTATCTGCTGGCCGAGGAGCGCGAGGCCATTGCCGCAGAAATTGGCCTGCCCCTAATCTGGGATGACGCCGGGCCGCACACCTGCGTGGTCGCCAGCACCCTGTCGAAGGCTGATTTGGCCAATCGCGAGCGCTGGCCCGATTACCAAGCCTGGTTTTGCGATGGCCTAGAGCGGTTTTACGAAGCCTTTTTTGACCGCATCAAGTACCTGGATGCCACCACCTACCAACGCTCGTACCGGGCTGGGTCGCTCACCGATCCGCTGAGCTTGCCCACTAGCCGCAGGGGTTAAACGCCGCCATGGGCCATGCTCCCCTCTGTTCGTGCGGCAGCGGTAACGCCTACGCAGCCTGCTGCGGCCCCTACATCGCGGGGCAAGCCCAGCCGCCCACCGCCGAAGCGCTGATGCGATCGCGCTACACCGCCTTTGCCCAGCGCCAGCTTGACTACCTGATCGCCACCCACCACCCCACCCAGCGCCACCCCGACCAGCGCCGCACCCTGGCCAACAGCCTGGCCGCCACGACCTGGCTGGGGCTAACCGTGCTAAAAACTAGCCTGGGCCAGCCCGCCGATCGCGAGGGCATGGTCGAGTTTGTGGCCTATTACCGCGATGCTGAACTGGGGCAGGTGCATGAGCGATCGCGCTTCGTTCAGCAAAAAGACCGCTGGTTTTATCTTAACGGTGACCAACTGCCGCCACTCATCCCCAAGGGCAACGCCTCCTGCTGGTGCGGCAGCGGCAAAAAATTTAAAGCCTGCCATGGCAGGTAGAAAACTGGGCGTTGCTGATTGCCGGTATGATTTGCCCCCCTGGCCCCCAATTCTAGGGGAGATCGAACAACTGCAAAGTCCCCCCGGATGGGGGGATTTAGGGGGCCAAACTAAGTCTGAGCCATTAGCCCAAGGCTTAGAGAATGTTTGACGAGGTATCTGACTAGCATTAAACACCTGCTGATCTCCCCTACCCCCCTTAAAAAGGGGGGAAATGGCCCGCTCAAAGTCCTCGAAAGGGTTTAGGGCATTGTTCATCAAAAGGCCAACCCCTAGGGGCGTTAGCGCAGCCTAGCACGCGACGGCGGAAGTCTCTCTATTCCCTACCGTGAACCGTGAGCCTTATACCCTACGCCTCAGTCATCGCTAATGGTGTACATATTTACGCCGCGCTCTACTAGCCAGAGGCTTTATGGCATTTGCCCGATTTAATCAGGGGTAACCCAGCAGGATTCGGTATGAATCAAGCCTTCAACGTCCCTCGTAGGGGGCAAACGGCCGTTTGCCCCTACCTCAATTCAGCAACACCAGAATTTGTATGAGCCGTTCATGGCCGCTTGGGTGCGTCACACGGGGCGACGCCGCCCTGTAATAAATATGCATCTGGTCAAGGCCATAAAAGATTGTTTATTGCTCAACAGGCTTGATCAATGAGACAACACGGCGCAAAATAAAACGCTGTAGTCGTTCTCCCCATCTCAAATTTGGCTTGAGTTCAAGAGCCTTCAATAAGATTATGATGGCTTCTTCGTGGCGACCCAATTTTTGTAGCGCAACCCCTTTATTAAAGAGCGCTTGGTGCAAGTCGGGCTGAATCGCCAGGGCGGCATCGTAGCAGGCGATGGCGGCCTCCTTTTGGCCCAAGGCCAACAGCGCAACCCCTTTATTAAAGAGCGCTTGGTGCAAGTCGGGCTGAATCGCCAGGGCGGCATCGTAGCAGGCGATGGCGGCCTCCTTTTGGCCCAAGGCCAACAGCGCAACCCCTTTATTAAAGAGCGCTTGGTGATAGTCGGGCTGAATCGCCAGGGCGGCATCGTAGCAGGCGATGGCGGCCGAACTTTGGCCCAAGTCAGCCAGCGCAAGCCCTTTGTTGCAGAGCACTTGGTGCAAGTCGGGCTGAATCGCCAGGGCGGCGTCGTAGCAGGCGATGGCGGCCTCTTTTTGGCCCAAGGCAGACAGCGCATTCCCTTTGTTGAAGAGCGCGTACTGATAGTCGGGCTGAATCGCCAGGGCGGCGTCGTAGCAGGCGATAGCCGCCGCCCTTTGGCCCAAGTCAGACAGTGCATTCCCTTTATTGTTGAGCGCGTCATGATCTTCGGGATTAATCACCAGGGCGTCGTCGTAGCAGGCGATGGCCGCCGCCCTTTGGCCCAAGTCAGACAGTGCATTCCCTTTGTTGTTGAGCGCGTCGTGATCGTTGGGATTAATCGCTAGGGCAGTGTCGTAGCAGGCGATGGCGGCCTCGTTTTGGCCCAAGGCATACAGCGCATTCCCTTTATTGTTAAGCGCTTCGTGATAGTTAGGATTAATCGCTAGGGCGGCGTCGTAGCAGGCAATAGCAGCCTCGTTTTGGCCCAAGGCCAACAGCGCATTTCCTTGGCTCCATAATACTTCGGGACAGTTAGGTTGAGCCGTCAGGGCTTTTTCAAAGTAGCTCAGGGCTTCCTGGGGGTCGTGGTCTACATAAAGCAACCTTCCTTGCTCACGCCGCAGTTTACCGATGCTCTCGGCTGAGTGGTGTTTAGATTCGAGCAAATCTTCGATCACTAAAAAGCGTTCACGCCGCTGCTGGGGGGTGAGGCTTACGTATTGCTCGTAGTCGTTATCGGCTATAAACTGCTGGGCCTTTTGCTGGGCCTCCTGCGGTGGCCCCAAAAACTCCCACACGCCCGATCGCCAGTCGTAAAAATCTGCCGCGCGGCGAATCAGGTATTTCGTCGCGTAGAGCGGCACCAAAAACACGAAGCACAGCTTTAGGGTTTCGCGAAACCGCTCGCGCTGCAGGTTCAGCTTGCCGAGAATTTTGGGCACGGTGTCTTTGGCGTAGTAGTCGCCCTCGCTGCCGTAGCCGGGTTTTATATAGGGCGCCAGCGACTTTTCTAGCCCGGTGATAAACAGCACGTTTGTCTTGTCAATTTCTGGCAGGGCGGCCACGGTGTCGTAGAGGTCGTCAATTTCGCCGTCTAGCCGCAGCACGTCGAGGGTTTTATCGGCAATGTCGTCGCGCACGCGGGCCATCAGCCGTTCGCCCTCGGCGGGCGAGCACTGCACAAACAGCAGGCCAAACCCCTTCGTCCAGCGAATGGCCCGTACCAGCGCCGCATACTCTTCCTCGGGCGAGGCGGTGAGGTCTGTGTCCCATTCGGTTAGCTCTGGTTTGGCCATTGGGGTAGAGGGTAGGGTGGGGGTGTCCACCGTATGGGGTTACGACAGGGTTGCTTCTAGTGTATCTAATGCCGCCTGAAACTCCTTCACACTGCGCAGCAGGGGGTGGATATCGCGCCAGCAGACAATTTCGCCCGCCTCATCGAGGTAGCGATATTCTAAAATGCAGCGGTTAAACAGCAGGTCGCGGTGGGCCTCGTCGTTTAAGATTTCCTTGGTCTGCCACACCCTGGCCAGCAATGGCCACTGGGGGTCGTACACTGCGTTGCGGTAGGTGTTGCGGGCCTTGGTAATGGCCAGGCGCACCGCTTTTTTGCCAATCGGCAGCACCGTGGTCTGCTTAATCGCCTCCTGGGCCATCAGCATTAGGTTGCGCAGGTGGCCGCCGCTCATTAGGCAGAGCTGGTCGAGGGTTTCGGCCTCGTCAAAGATGTCGCCCACGAGCTGGCTATTAGGGGCAACGCCCCTCAAATCTTTCAGCAGGTTGCGGGTGCAGGCCAGCAGAATGTCGGTGTATTGTGCATCTTGGGGGTCAATGTCGGCCTCTTCGGCGGCAAAGTAGACGACGCGGTAGCCCTCTTTCTCTAGGGCTTGCTTTAGCCGCAGCAGCTCGGTCGATTTGCCCGCGCCGCGATGCCCGGTATAGAGCTGGTGGGTAAGGCGGTTGGTTAAGGTAATTTGCCGCCCCACATCCACCAAAATGTTTTCTTCGCCCCGCACCGCGCTGCAATTGACATACACCGGGTTGTCTGGAAGCAGCGGCTCGAAGGGGTCGAAGGCATTAGACTTTATCGGAAATAGGAGAAAAATTGCTGTGGGTCAGCATCTCCCCCG
>DAIUJR010000064.1:0-31646 GCA_036848635.1 Nodosilinea sp. CTOTU7336 | reverse complement strand
CTCTCTCTACTTCTCTCGCTCAGGAGCTCTTTCCCATGTCTAGGGCGGAAGAGCCTGGTAAACTAAGGAAAAAGGCAGATATGGACGAAAACTGGCTTCGCCTAACGCCGAATCACCAGAAAGAAATGGATATCGCTCAGCATTACGCATGGTCTTGAGCTTTGGCCATCTGTAAAACTTTTAACATTATATCCGCTGCCATATCTGCGCCATAGGGAGACCGATCTAATTAAGCCTGATCAGGCTTAATTAGATCGGTCTCCTGTTGGGCTAGTTCCGAGATCAGAAGTTGCATGACGTAGAACTTATCTGAACGACTCAGCCCCTTTAAGGCTAAAATTAGCTCTGATGAAACCATATAGACACTCCGTTCAACAAAAAATATTTTGTAGTTTCCTTTCTGCTGTTGCAGAGCATTACTCACTGCTTGCAGGTCAATTCTATTCGTTGCTTTTAAGTCCAATTCTATTCATTTAGCTCAACCAAACTATTTAGCAGGCTTGCGAAGCTTCTTGCGAAAAGTCGAAACATGTTTCAGTCTGGTATACAGTGTAACAACATCAAGGTCTCCTGCTGGTGTTGTTTGTCTAGGAGCTGGTAAAGTGCTAGAAATTGGACTTCTATCTCTAATATTTCCAACATATCTTACTGCCAAAGCATCGAGCCAAGAAGCACAAGAATCGAACACTACAACTGACGTATAAAGTCTTTCAGTGATTTTGCAAAAATTAAGCAATTGCTCTGACTTAATAGTTAAAGCAGGCTGAAATATCTTTCTTTTTGAAGTAAAAAGATCATGAATCCCCAAAAAATCTTTGATTGAATTAATAATTAGACCTTGCAGCACGCTGCTATTTAATTGTGAAATATTGACAGGCACGAGAATTATTCTTTTCTTCTGGCACTCACTTAATTTAAATACATCTTTTTCTTGGGTCTTTGGATCAGCATAGTGATGTTCTCCTTGAAATTCAAACGCTAATCTAAAGTACTCAAAGAGAATATCAATTTCCAAGAGTGATCCAGTCTTTGGATTTACAAGAAAATGAGGATTGGCTTGCAATTCTCTCTCTGATGTGCTGACGGTTGCAGTGATGAATAGATCTAGATATAAAACAAACAATGTCTCTCCATAGGAGGCGCATTGTCCATCATAATTATTCTTGCGCTTTATATCCAGATAATTAATTAGGTACTCATTCAAAATTTTTTTATATTCGAGAAAGTTAAATGCAGGTGCTTTTTTCTGCTTTATATCTTCCATAAATCCTGATACAAGCCTACCTAGGCAGGAAAGCTCAGACAAAGATCTCTCAGAGCCATATTCTTTACGTGTTAGAGATCTTACTTTGCGGGTTAATTTAGCAAACCTCTTTTCAAAATTTAAAAAGTAAATCTCATTTGCTACAGAATTTAAATATTGCTGATTGTGATGTTTAATCACAGCAGTTATTCGATTGCGTTGTGATTTATCCATGCTAGCTAACTTGTGCGATCTTTTAGCTGTCTATTCAAAAGCAGCAACTCTAATCCTGGATAGTTTGAAGATTTAAATTTTAAGGCCTAGCCAAGGATTTGCTGTATCACGTAAAACCTCAGCAACTTAATACCTATTTACCTAAACCTTCGTCGCCCGGTTCGCCGTATTGCGCTCCAGATCGCGCACGGCCTTGCCGCGCCAGAAAATCCGAATCGGGGTGCCCTCGAAGCCCAGGTTTTCGCGAAACTGGCGCTCGACGTAGCGGCGGTAGTTGTCTTTCAGCAGCTTCGGGTCGTTGACAAACAGCGTAAACGACGGGGGTCGCACAGTCACCTGGGTGCCGTAGTAAATGCGACCCTGGCGACCCTGGCGGGTGGTGGGGGGCGTGTGCCACTGGGTGGCGTCTTCGAGCACTTCGTTAACCACCGAGGTGCTGACCCGGCGGCGGTGCTGCTCGACGGCGGCATTTACCAGTTCTAAAATTTTGGGCACCCGTTGGCCGGTCTTAGCGCTGACGTAGATGCGCTTAGCCCAGTCTAAAAAGTTGAGCCGGGCCTGAATTTGGTGGTCAAAGTCGTAGATGGTGTAGCTGTCTTTTTCCACCGCGTCCCACTTGTTGACCACGATCACGCAAGCGCGACCGTCTTCTTCGATGCGGCCTGCTAATTTCTGATCCTGCTCGGTCACCCCATCTAGGGCGTCAATTACCAGCAGCACCACGTCGGCGCGGCGAATGGCCTTAAAGGCGCGATTAATGCCAAAGAATTCGGGGCCATACTCGACGCTTTTCTTTTTGCGAATGCCGGCGGTATCAACAATGCGATAGTGCTGATTGCCATAGGTGACCTGCATGTCGATGGCGTCGCGGGTGGTGCCCGAAATGGGGCTGACGATGGCGCGGGTTTCCCCCACAAAGGCGTTGAGCAGGCTAGATTTGCCCACGTTGGGTCGCCCCACAATGGCCACTTTGATTTCTTCTAAGCTTTCTTCCTCAACGGTTTCAGGCAAAAACTTGACCAGGGCATCGAGCAGTTCCCCCGTACCGCTGCCGTGGATGCCCGATACCGGGTAGGGTTCCCCCAAACCTAGCTCCCAAAACTGGGCCGCCTGCACCAGGCCGTGATCCACCGATTCACATTTATTCACCGCCAGCACTACAGGTACAGACTGGTGCCGCAGCCAGCCCGCTATGTCGCAGTCTGACTCGGTGGGGCCAACCTGACCATCGACCACCAGCACGGCGGCGCTGGCTTCGGCCAGGGCGAGCTGGGCCTGTTCGCGAATGTGGGGCAGAAATTCGGTGTCGTCATCGAAGACCAGGCCGCCGGTGTCTACCACCAGGTAGTCGCGATCGCGCCAGAAGGCAGGCTGGTAGGTGCGATCGCGGGTCACCCCCGGCTGGTCGTAGACAATGGCATCCGTGGCCCCGGCGAGGCGGTTAACCAGGGTAGATTTGCCCACATTAGGGCGACCGATAACCGCAACAACGGGCAATGGCATGGCGTGAATCTTGGGTGGGGGAAAGGGCGGGGCCGAGCTTGGGAAGATCAATCCCGAAGGAAAGTCATCTTCTGAGCCAGAGAGTAAAAAGTTCTCAATCTTACTATTGTAGCGAGGCTGTCACGGTCTGTGGAATAAACTTGAACCCCTGCACTCAGCCCTGATGAAATGACAAAGTCGCTTGCTTTTCACCTTGGGCCGCCAAATCCTCACGACAAGCGACTTCTAGCGGGCTAGAAGCCAATACTAACCAGCCCCTAGAAGCCGCCATTGCCGATACCGTGGTGGTGATTGCCGATAGGGGCCGTCAGCTGCGATCAATCAACCAGCGATTTGAAATATTTCTGCAAAGCCAGGGCCGACGCCAGCGCTTCGACCCGGCCATAGCGGCCCAAGTAGCTGGCCAGGAAGCCACTAATCAACGCTTTGACCAGGTCATGGCGACTAATGCGACTGAGCATCGAGAGCATCGAGCGTTTACCCAGAACGTTTAGGTGTTGCTGGCCGAGATCGCCCGTTTGGGGCAGCGGGTAGTGGGGTAATAGCAGGTGTAAAGGCTGTTGGTTCCCGATGCCGAATGCACCCAGAAAGGTCACCGAGTCGTTAAGATGCTTAAAGCAGTTAATTGGCCGCTGTGCTCTATGCCTTTGCTTTCAGCCCCCGCTGATCCCCGTGCGCTCTTGGTGTCTCCGACCATTCGCCGCCTGTCCAATGGGTTGACCATCATTGCCGAACGAATGCCCCTGGAGGTGGTTAATCTAAGCCTGTGGCTGCGGGTTGGCTCGGCGGTCGAGAGCGATTCCATCAACGGCATGGCCCACTTTTTAGAGCACATGATTTTTAAGGGCACCCGCGACCTCCAGTGTGGTGAGTTTGAACGCCTGATTGAGGCCCGGGGAGCGCTGACCAACGCTGCCACCAGCCAAGACTATACTCACTTTTACATCACTACCGCTCCCCAGGACTTTGCTGACCTGGCTCCGCTACACATTCAAATGGTGATCGCTCCCCGACTCAGCAACGAGGATTTTGAGCGCGAGCGGCCGGTCATTCTCGAAGAAATTCGCCGGGCCGACGATAACCCCCGCCGCCGGGCCTTTGCCCGCTCCATGGAGCAGGTGTTTGATCGATTGCCCTACCGTCGCCCGGTGCTGGGGCCAACCGAGGTGATAGAAGTCCTGACTGCCGAGCAAATGCGCGAGTTCCACGGCACCTGGTATCAGCCCCAGAGCATGACAGCGGTGGCGGTGGGCAATCTGCCTGTGGAGGAGTTAATCGCCACCGTAGCCGCTGGCTTTGACCAGGCTACGGCCCAGCGGGTTAACCCCTATGCTCCTTCGATCGACCAGTTGCAGTCGCTGGTGGCGGGGGAAGTTGAGCCGCCGTTTGAGTCGGTGCAACGGGCGCTTTACCCCGACCCCAGCCTGATTGAGACGCGGCTGACGATGACCTGGCGGGTGCCCGGTATGGCCGAGCTCTCTGAAACCTACCCCCTGGATATGCTGGCCTCTATTTTGGGGCGGGGCCGCACGTCGCGCCTGGTCCGGGATTTGCGGGAAGACCGCAAGCTGGTGACCAGTATTGGCTGCAACAATATGACCCTGGCGCACCAGGGGGTGTTTATGGTGTCGGCCCGGCTGCCCCTGGGGCACTTGGCCGAGGTGGAAGGGGCAATTAGCGAACACATTCACACGATTACCCAAGCTCCGGTCAGCCAGGCTGAACTGCACCGGGTGCAAACCCAGGTGGCCAATCGGTTTATCTTCGCTAACGAAACCCCCAGCGATCGCGCCGGGCTCTACGGCTACTATCACACCATCACGGGTGACATCGCCGATGGGGTAAACTACCCCACCTACATCCAAAATTTAGGAGTAGACGACCTGCTCGCCTCGGCCCAGCGCTATCTAGATGCTGCCGCTTACGGCCTGGTGGCGCTGCACCCGGTAGAGGCTTAATTTCCCGTAGAGTCCTAACCTAATAATGTGGACTAAGATTGCCCAGCACATTAGCGCTGCCACTGGCAGGGCGTTTACGGTTCAAGACCGGCGTTCGGTGGGCGGCGGTTGCATCAACCAGGCCTACCAGATTAGCGATGGTACCCAGCGGTTTTTCCTGAAGCTCAACCAGGCCGCCCAGGTGGCGATGTTTGAGGCCGAGGCCCTGGGGCTGAAGGAAATGTACGATAGCCAGACCATCCGCGTACCCAAACCCCTTTGCTGGGGCACTGCCGATGGCTCGGCTTACCTGGTGCTCGAGTGGCTGGATCTAGGCCGCGGCGGCGAGGAGGCCTGGCGGCGGATGGGCACCAACCTGGCGGCCATGCACCGCGTCACCAGCCCTCGGGGCTTTGGCTGGGGGCAAACCAACACCATTGGAGCCACTCCTCAGCCCAATCCCTGGACAGCTAGCTGGGTTGAGTTCTACGCCGAACACCGCCTGGGTCATCAGTTTCGGCTGGCCCGGCGGCGGGGGGGGCATTTTCCTCGACAACAGGAAATCCTTGGGGCACTGCCGGATTTATTAGCGGCCCACCACCCGGCCGCGGCCCTGGTGCACGGCGATTTGTGGTCAGGCAATGCGGCGGTGACCCAGGCTGGGGAGCCGGTGATTCTTGACCCGGCGACGTATTTTGGCGATCGCGAAGTAGACCTGGCCATGACCGAGCTGTTTGGCCGCTTCCCTGCCGCTTTCTACGCCGCCTATGACGCCGCTTATCCCTTAGCCGCAGGCTACGCTAGGCGCAAAACGCTGTATAACCTCTACCACGTCATCAACCACTTCAATCTGTTCGGCGGCGGCTATGAGGCCCAGGCCAACCGAATGATTGATCAGCTATTGCAGTAGCCAGCAAGACGGGACAAACTAAATGTAGACCACTGTAGGATGGGTTAGCGCAGCGTAACCCATGCTGAGCCAGGCTTTGATTTGTTATACCAAATCCGAGTCCCATCCGCCCGATTCCTAAAAGGCTAACCCGTAGAGGCGTTGGCGCAGCCTAGCCAGAGGCTTTATGGCATTCGCCCTGCTGAATCGGGGGTAGCCAAGCAGGATTTAGTATTAGACCTAGCCCTAACGCATCAAAGCCTGCCCTAGAGTTGGCCAAACCCTTTTTTCTTCTTTTGCTTTTTCTGCTTTTTATTGCTGGGCGCCCGAAACCCCGGCTGCGGGCCACCGCCCATACTCGGCAGCCCCGGCATTCCCCCCATACCTGGCATACCACCGCCCATGCCGGGAAACCCCCCCCCCATACCAGGGAAGCCGCCGCCGCGGCCCATTTGCTGCATCATTGAGCGCATCTTGGTAAAATCGCTGACTAGCTTACTGACGTCTTTTTCCTGATGGCCCGACCCTGAGGCAATGCGGCGGCGGCGACCGGGGGAACCTGCCAGCAGGTTGGGGTTCTTACGCTCTTGCACGGTCATGGAGTTGATCATGGCTTCGCAGCGCTTCAGCTGCACCTCACCCTGCTCCAGCATTTCGCTGGAAATTTGCTTGCCCATGCCGGGAATCAGCTTCATGATTCCTCCCAGGGAGCCCATGCTTTTCATCATTCGCGTGTGTTTGAGAAAGTCGTCGAAGTCAAACTCAGCGTCGAGAATTTTCTGCTGAAGCTTTTCGGCATCGGCGATATCTACCGCTTCCTGGGCCTTTTCCACCAGGGTGAGCACGTCTCCCATGCCCAAAATGCGGGAGGCCATGCGGTCGGGGTAAAAGGGTTGGAGCGCCTCGACCTTTTCCCCCACGCCGACAAATTTAATCGGCTGGCCCGAAATTTGCCGTACCGACAGGGCCGCCCCACCTCGGGCATCGCCATCCATTTTGGTGAGAATGGCCCCGGTAATACCAATTTGCTCGTGGAAGGTGCGGGTCAGATTAGCGGCCTCCTGGCCGGTCATGGCATCGACTACCAGCAGCACTTCATCGGGCTGAATGGCGGCTTTAATGTCGGCCAACTCGGCCATCATTTTGGGGTCAATCTGCAACCGCCCCGCCGTGTCTACGATCACGGTGTCTACCCCTTCGGCCCTGGCCCGTTCGACCCCCTGGCGGGCGATATCTACTGGGTTGGCGTTGGTGCCTAGCTCAAACACCGGCACGTCGATTTGCCTGCCCAGGGTCACCAGTTGGTCTACCGCCGCCGGGCGATAGACGTCGGTGGCCACCAGCAGGGTGCTGCGGTTAATCTTGCGCAGGTGTAGAGCCAGTTTGGCGGTGGCGGTGGTTTTACCCGTTCCCTGTAAGCCTGCCATCAGCACCACGGTGGGTTTGGTGGCGGCCTCGGCCAGGGGGGCGTTGGTGTCGCCCATGAGCGCCATCAGCTCGTCGTGGACGATTTTGATGAACTGCTGGTCGGGGCTGACCCCCTTGACCACCTCGGCGCCCAGGGCCTCGGCCTTAACCTGGGCGATGAAGTCTTTGATCACCTGCAAATTAACGTCCGCCTCCAGCAGGGCGCGGCGCACCTCCCGCAGGGCATCGTCGATATTCGATTCGCTAATTTTGTCCTGGCCGCGCAGGGTTTTCCAGGCAGATTCAAGGCGATCAGAGAGAGCTTCAAACATAGCTAGGCCGGAGTAACGTTCACCATACCTGCACCAACGGAGGAAGATCCGTCAGCTAGCCGTCCAGAAGGGACGGCTAGCTGGGCAGAAATTCTATTTTAGAGCGTTAGCGAGGCATCCGTTTGACCACGCATTGTTTTCGGCCAAGGGGTTGCTAACTTTGATACCTGTTTTCTTGCTGCCGTTCCAAAGTCGTTTGAGGTTGAGGAAGGTTTGCCGCCGCTGTCAATCCTGGCGAGTTGACTGACAAAAGTTTCTCGCGTAGATACTGTGTAACCCTCAGCGTTACTCAATTTCCACCAATTTATTCGGAAATCCCTCAGGGTGAACTGTATAAATTCTAAAAGGGTGAATACCAACTATGGCTACCGAAATAGCTCAGGAATTGTTGCGCCAAATTAAAGCTGAAAGGCAGATTCCCTTGACCAGTCCATCTGACGGAACTTTAGATGAGGGCGAGGCCCACCAGGGCCAACTGTTAACAACCGCCACCGACCCATTACCCTGGGCAAATGAGAGGCTCTTTGCCCACGGTGCCCCAGTGGTCGAGCCTGACTGGCTGAGTCTAATTCAGCACAGCCGCCATTTAATTCTGGCCGTTGTGGCGATGGAAACCACCTTGGGAGAGGCGCCCCAGCCTCACCGGGTGCTGTTCGCCAATGACTCATTCTGCCGCCTGACGGGCATTCCGTTCCAGGGCGGTGCCCTCGACGCGGAGTTTCTAGGGTCGCTCTCCCCAGCCGATGGCGAGGTCCTACGGGGACGTTTCCGCCAGCATTTTTTCAACGGAGTGCTGCAATATCACTATGGGGAGGCTAATCTAGTCGCCCCGCGTCTGCTCCACGCACCCCTGGTGATCGCCCTCACTGACCCAGAAACCGGGCAGCGCCGCCAGGTTGAGCTACGCCTCAGCACCGCTGAAGGAGGCTTAGAGGTGACGGCCCTGGCCCCTGAAGTTGCCGCCAGTCTGGCTATCTGCTGGCCCCAAATGCCCACCCGCGAACAGGTTACCGACCAGTTGTTAAACGCGGAATCGCCCCTTCAGCAGGTGTTGACCCTCCTCACCCCCGACCGCTACACCGCCAGGGGTAGCCTGCTGATAGAGGGGGTCGATGTAACCAGTCGCGAAATCTCCCAGGCGCTAATTCAGCGATTGGTGGGCCGTGAATCGGTGCTGGAGCCGACCCAGTTTAACCAGGTCAACGCGCTGATGCAGCAGCTCTTTGAGGCGGACGGTAGCCTGCTGCTGAGCGCCGAGGGTGACCAGGCTCAGCTATTTACCGGCCTCGATCAACCGGAGTGGACGGCCACCCCCTACCCGATTGCGGCCCTGCAAGATTCGGTATTTTTTAGGGCTACGGAGGCGGGGCAAGTCATCAACATTCCTGACCTGACCCTGGACTGTGTCACCCAGGGCGAGCAAGATTTGGTACAAGGCGGGGTACGATCGCTGCTGCTGATTCCCCTGAGCATGCGGTCGGCCCTGTTGGGCCACAGCGCTGCTCCCATGATTGGCCTGGTGGGCCTCACCAGCACCCGACTTGATGCCTTTGACCAGGCCGATTGTAGCCAGGCCATGGCGCTCATTCCCGCCCTGACGGCGGCCCTGCGCCATAGCGTGCAGGATCGATTCACCAACATTCACCCCTCGGTGCGGTGGCGGTTTGAACAGGAGGCGGAACGACGCAGTTGGGGCCTCCCCCCGGCCCCCATCGTGTTTGAGACGGTGTATCCGCTCTACGGTATTTCCGATCTTCGCGGTTCCTCCGACGAGCGTAACCGCGCCATTCAGCACGATCTGCTGGCCCAGTTTGAGCTGGCCCTAGGGGTCGTAGAAGCGGTCTGTAAGGAAGGAAATAGCGCTCTGGTGCAGCAGCTGCGCCTCGATTTAGCGGGCCACATAGCTACCCTGAAACAGGGGATCACGGTCGATTCAGAGGTCACCCTGCTGCGCTACCTCCAGCAGGATGTTGAGACCCACTTTCCCGGCTTTGCCCACCTCAGCCCGATGGCCAGTGCCGCTATTAAACAGTACCAGGCGGCCCTGGATGCTGACCACGGCGGTGTCTACGCCGCCCGCGCCCGCTACGACCAGACCATTGGCTACATCAACACCCTATTGCGCGACACCTGGAACCAGTGGCAGCCGCTGATGCAGGCCATCACCCCACACTACTGTGACCTCGAAGCCACCGATGGCATCGACCACATGATCTATGCGGGCCAGGCGATTGACCCAAACTTTACAGATTTTCAGCTCATGTCCTTACGCTACGAGCAGTTGCGGGCAGTGTGCGACTGCGCCCGCCAGGGATTTACCCTCAAGGCCACCTGCGACACCGACATGGAGCTGACCCACCTGGTCTTGGTGCAGGCCGTTACCGTCGATATCGTCCACGATGAAACTACGGAGCGCCTGTTCGACGTGCGGGGCACCCGCGACACTCGCTACGAAATCGTCAAAAAGCGCATTGACAAAGCCTGCGATGCCGAAACTGGGGAACGCATTACCCAGCCCGGTCAGCTCACCATCGTCTATTCCACTGCTGAAGAGTGGCAGGAATATCAGCGCTATCTGCGCTATCTGCACCGGGAAGGGCTGGTGGATGACCCGATTGAACAGGGGGTGGTAGAACCTCTGCAGGGGGTCAACGGCCTTAAGTTTGCCAGGGTGCAGATCCGCCAGCCCTGACTATTTCCCCATTGGTGTGTTCTATTTCCTAATACTTTTTCATGGCCAGGGTTAGCCCGTCGGCGATGGGCACCAGGCTGAGGACGATGCGCTCGTCGTGATAAAGGGCTTCGTTAAAGGCGCGAATAGCGTTGGTACGGTTGTCTTGGATGGCGGGATCGGCCACCTGCCCCGACCACAGCACATTATCGATGACGATTAAGCCCCCGGGTCGTACCAGCTGTAGGGCCTGCTCGTAGTAGGTGGGGTAGCTGCTTTTATCGGCATCGATGAAGGCAAAGTCAAAGCTGCCCCCCTCTCCGGCGGCAATCAGCTGATTGAGGGTATCAACGGCGGGGGCAATGCGGAGGTCAATTTTATCGGCGACCCCGGCCTGCTCCCAGTAGCGGCGGGCAATGGCGGTGTATTCGGCGCTCACGTCGCAGGCCATCAGCCGACCCTCTGGGGGCAGGGCCAGGGCCACCCGCAGGGCACTGTAGCCGGTAAATACCCCCACTTCCAGGGCCTTCTTGACCCCTAAAAGCTGTACCAGCAGGGCCATAAACTGCCCCTGTTCGGGGGCGATTTGCATTTGCCCCATGGGGTGTTGGGCGGTTTCTCGACGGAGGTCGGCGAGGATATCAGGCTCTTGGACGGAATGCTCTAGCAGGTAGCTGTAGAGGCGATGGTCGAGGGTGAGGGTTTGGTTAGCCATGGATAGCCTTTAAAGAGTACCGGGGGTCTAATCATAACTATGATTGAGTTAGCCCCTGGGCCAGGGTAAAGGACTTACGCTGAAATAAGATACTGGCTGAAGCGACAGGCTCACTATCATTTTCCGCCTTCACAGGAATGCCGTTAGGGTGTTATTTCTTCAGGGCTGACCCCACAATAGGGTAAGCATAGAACCATGGACACAGATTCGGTCGTACAACTTTCGGCCATCACCGGGTGGATTGTCGGCGTTAGCCACAGTCCGACACGGGGCTACCGGTGCTGGCTGGTTAGCCCTGACCTGGAAGTTCTCAGCGATGGTGCGTTCTACACCACCAGTAGCGCCGCCATGTCTGCCGGGCGCTCATTTGTAGAGCGCCATACAAGCTTTAGCTAAATAACGCTTCATGGTGGACTAATCGGCCTGCGGGCTGGCGCATAAAACCCGGCGCATTTGTCTCATGTTGCCGGGCAGGTCGGCCTTCATGGCCTGCTCAATTAAAAAGGTCGGCACCGGAATGGTGGGGGTGGCCTGCACGGCGTAGGTGACCAGGGTACCAGTCTGCAAATCTTGGAGGTGCAGATCGGCGGCAAAGTGTGAAAAGGTGCCGCGCTCTAGGCAGAACTGGATGCGATCACAGGCCGTCTCAACTACCTTGAGATAAATTTCGACCTTGGCTGTGAGGGCCATAAACCCCTTGCAGCCCACCTGATACAGGCGGCGGTAGCGGTGGGAGGCGGTCTTGACCGTCTCCAGCACTTCGCTGTGGGTAATGTTGGGAAAAAACTGAGTCCAGCGGCGGTAGTTGGTGACCTGGGGCCAAACCTGAGCCCGATGCAGCGGCACATACATATGCGCCGTTACCGCCGCTGCCCCGCCGCCCCGGGTGTGGCCTTTGACGATAATATCCCCCCGCAGGAGCGCAATCTGATCGCCGGGTGAAAACTGAGCTAAGCAACCCTCACAACCCTGAACCTGAGGCACAACCCGTTCTACACTGGCGATCATGCTCTATCACTCCTAACTACGGTGCTCGTTATTTGCCCTAGCCCAGCTGCCCCTAGAGAGATGACTGGGTTCTAGCGTTGCCCTAGGGTACATTCGATACCCTAGAACTGATCTATACAACTCATAGCTGGGGGCATCGGGAATGTAAACTTGTTAATACTATTATTATCGTCTCTTTACGAAAAGCCCTCGGCATTCCCGCTGAACCCTCGTTAAAGCTTTATAAAGCCAAAAATTGACCGGTTCAGGCCAGTTTTGGCGAACCTCAACCGCGTCTAGCCTTCTGGACAATGTATCGGCCTTCTTATCGACGTAGATTTACCGAAACTAGCCATGTCACGCCGCCGCTATCCCCTCCAACCCACCACCAAGCTGTTCCTTGGGGCGGTGGCACTCACCCTGATTATTTGGGTGCTCAGGGGCCTAACGCTGCTGGCCTTTTTGCCGGGAGTGGTGCTCTGGATGCTGATTTTACTGTGTTTTAGCCTGGGCATGATTAGCAGTTTGCAGCGGATGCGGTGAGCAGTGGATGCGGTGAGCAATGGAGGAGCGCTGCCCTGAGCAGGGCGAAGGGGGGATGAGTCGGGGGAGATTGGGGCGTTATCCCACGCCCCGGAGAATCCCTTAGGGGGTTCAGTATCCGACGTAGATTCCCACCTGGGCGGGAACGACAGACCAGCCGCCAGGGTGATGAATTGACCCATTCGGAAGGCATTGGGTCAGGTCACCGTCTGATCTTAAAAGACTCGAATGACGGCGGCGGTGGAGTAATGCGGGGATCGCCAAAAAACCGGCCTGGGCCGCCGCCGTGCTGCCCCATGCTGGCGTTAAACTGAGCCCCCACCGGCACCAGCACAATTAAGCAAAACAGCAGCAGCAAGCTCAGCCCTAGCTCTAGCAGCAGGGAGTAGGCTAGCTCAGCACTTTGTAGCCGCTCAATGCCCCACTGGCCCAGACCCCAAAGCCCTAGCCCTAGCCCCAGGGTCAGCCCCACCCCCGGCCATAGGGGAGAGCCCGGTTGCCAGGGTCTGGGGCTAAGGCGGTTAAACAGGCCCAGGCCTAGGGTCATTACCCCGGCCGCCCCAAGCCAGCGCAGCCCCTGGGTAAGTTTGGCCCAGCTCACCAGGGGCGATGGCGCGCTGCCCTCGGCGGTGTCTAGAGCCAGCGGTCGGCCTACCAATTCGGCGACCAGAGCCACCATCACCAGCAGGATAACGGCCATTAGCCAGGGCCACAGCCGCCCCGCCCACCCCCGCCGCCGAGAGGGCGCACCCTGGTAGGCCGTAGCCACTACCTGGGCCAGCCTTTCGGTGCCCGTTACCAGGCATAGCCCGGTGCCGATGGCAATGGCCAGTAGAGCCAACTGGCCCAGCCCCGAGCCAGCCTCGACGGGTACCGGAATGGCTAACGTATCGCGCAGGCCATGGGCTAGCCTTAGCACCCCCTGGGGAACCCAAAAGACGTTCTGTCGGCTCACCTGGAGCAGCCCAAAACTGCTGCCCAGCAGTCCCAGTAGCCAAAGAAATGAAACCTCAGTGGCCGTAGTTGACCAGTGAAACCTTTGGCCCTGGTGCCAAATATCTTGCCATAGGGCCAGGTTTCCGTAGGGGGGTATGCCCTTTAACCAGGCCCCAGGGTTAAGTTTGAGACGGCGACGCTGAACCATGGCACCCTACCTTTTGCTCAATCCGTAACCCTACTGCTCAGCTCTCTGGCCAGAACTATAGAACAAAAAGCCCCGGCGCGTCTGCACCAGGGCCGGAGGTCGTTGCTGTCGAAGGAACGCCTGAACCGGGTTCAAGCGGTCTGTCCATAACCACAGGGTGCGGCGCCTAGATTCCCTAAGCTGGCCGGTGTTGTGGGTCACCTTGCAGCGTGACGTGGCTTACTGGCCAATACGGCTGCTTCCACCACGGCGGCCAGGGCCTGACAAAACCAAGGCTCCTAACCTACCTGAGTTAGGTGCGGGATAGGACAGCGCGGTCGCTCTGTAGCACACACCAACCGCGACGATGCCTTTTTGCCTCTAGTTACGGAGTCAGAAAGGCATCAAAAATATAGTTGTCGGCATAGGCTTTGGCCTTGGCCTGGTCGGCGGGGTTCCTCACCGTCCAGGCCAGCAGGGGCTTGTTGAAGCTTTGTCGGGCCAGGGTGGTGGGCAGGTTGGGCAGGGCCCTGAGATCGTAGGCGATGAAGTCGGGGCTGCTGGCCCAGGTTAGCAGCAGGTTGCTGAGCACAAAATGCTGGGGCCAGAGCCAGGGCTTCGCCCGCCCCTTGCCCGCCAGTTGGCCACGCTGAATACTGGGGGCATGCCGCTTAAACCAGGCCACCGAGAGGGGGTTAAACGACTGCACCGCGAACTCGCCGCCGTAGCCTGCCAGGGTTTTGAGCAGGGCGGTCTCCATGGGGCCGACGATGCCCTCGTTCTTAATTTCAATGAGCACCGGCACCTGGCCCTGAATCAGCTCCAGGACCTCGACCAGGGATGGAATGGTTTGTCGGGTACCAAACAGGTGCAACTGCTTCAGGGTGCAGAGGGTTTGGTCAGCAATTCGCCCGGGCTGGCCGGTCAGCCGCCCCAGCGTCTTATCGTGGAATACGGCTAGCTGACCATCGGCCAGAAGCTGAATATCGAGCTCGATGGGGTGGTTGGCCGCGATCGCGGCCTCAAAGGCCAGCCGTGAATTCTCCGGTACCGCCATCCCCCGGTGCAGGCCCCGGTGGGCAATGGGTCGGCTGGTAATCCATGGGAGTGGTGGGGATGCTGCGCAAACCAAGGGCCGATCGCCTCAAAGCCACGATTTACTCGACTCTAACCGCTAAATAGCGCCCATCGGCCACGTTCCCATGGCTGGTGGTGGGTCACAGATCGGATCGCCATGGGGCCCCATCAACGAGCTTAAACGGCTGGCCGGTGCGTTATCCCAGGCCAGGAAGCCTGCAAAGGTGAGCGGGGCAGGGATGGCTTGAACCATGGCGGCGACCTGCTGGCCTAAAAATAGTCGTACTCGGCCACCGGATTCAGCGGATCCGGTGCAAAGGCCAGCCACAGGGGAAACTGTAGCAGGGCCAAACTAATCACCGACTCGGCCTCATCGACCACAATAAACGGCAGTCCGTTTTCGGTGGTAATGCGCTCAGCCCGCTGGGCCAGGGGTTCAGGAGCGTCAAACAGCATCACCCCCTGGCCGGTGCCAAAATCGGCGCGGGAAATGCCCAGGCAGTCTTGCAGCCCCCGTCGCCATTCCCCCAGGCGCTCGGGGCTGTTGGAGAGCACTAGGGTACGCAGCCGATTGCCGTAGAGGGCGTACAAAATCGACAGCGTGGCGGAGGCCACCAGCACGTTCTGCAACCGGCTGCCCATGCTCTTAACAGCCCCGCGCCCCCCCTGGGCAAAAAACCAGTTAGAGGCCCGGTCGGCATGAATCGGCTCGAAGGTGCGCCGCAGTTGCCATACCGGGCCGTAGTAGTCGGGCCGCATGCGGTACTGGTCGAGCAGGCTGCGAATGCGCTCGGTTTGGTCTGGGAAGGTGTTTGGGGCGAACCCCACCGCCGCCGGGGTCGGGTCGGGCCGGGGGGCCGATCGCCGCCCTGGGGCCTGCACCACCTCAGGCTCTGGTAGCTGGCGCGGGGCTGCCGTGGCGGGAGCCAGATTGAGCTGTTCGGCGGCGGCGGCCAGATCCTGTAGACTGCCCACCAGGTAATCCTTAAACCCCTGCACCCGCACTGCCAAGTCCTGGGAGGTGCCGGCAAAGGTGGTGCGCATTTCCGCCTGAATCCGCTCTTGCCGCCGCTCTAGCTTTTCAACCTCTAGCTGGAGGGTGCGCTTGCGCTGCTCAAGTTCGCTGGTGCCCTGCTGCACCATGCGGCTAATGTCGCTCTGGATTTTCTTAAACTGATCCTGGGTCAGCCGGTTGTAGGCCGCCTGGAGGTCAGCAATGCTACGTTTAAGCTCGACTTCCTGGGCCTTCAGGGCGTCGATGCGAGTCGTCCAGTCCGATTTAACCGCCGATGGCTCAACACTGCCTAAGGCAGAACTTCCTTCCCTGGGTAGATTGGGGGAGGCCATGCCTTCGGTCAAAGGGTCTGGTTTAGATAACTCGTCAGCTGTCATGAATTTCCTGGTAACGGCCTGATGTCAGCCTATCAGATCGATCGCCGCAGGCGAGCCCTGGCCCCTAACCCTCAGCGGCACTTTTGGCACAGTGGGTTTCGAGGCTCGTGCGCAACTGCTCGGGGCTAAACAGAATGGGTAAAAAGTGAATGCTGTTTACTTCCCGAAAATAAAGCAGAATCGGCACCGGCGCCCAAAAAATCTCCCAATGCTGCCAGTCAGCATAGGGAAACCGCCGAATCAGCGTTTTTCCCCGGTAGATATCCAGGGCCTGGTCGGTAAAGTGCAGGGTCAGTGTGAGCGCCTGAACCAACAGAAAACCACCAAACAGGCCGACTAAACTCGCCAGCCAAAGCTGCACAAAAATCAGCGGCAGGGCCAGCGCCATCAGCCCCAGGGGAATGCGATAGCTGGGCGCAAGTACGATATCGGTGGAGGCAGGGGTAGCTGTCACAGGATTTGATCGCCATGGAGAGTACGGGCTCAGCAAATGAGGAGATTTCTAGCCCAGAACTTACCCTGTCATTTCCGCGCAGGCGGGAAGTTAGCCCGAGAGCCTGGCAATACTGGGATTTTCTTGTCCAAAAACCACCTTAGCGTCTCAACTGAACCCTAAGTATAGGATAGCGGCCCTACGGGCCAACGTGCCTCGGCGGGGTTAAAAACTAGAGATCACGGAGCTGCCCGTACCCTGGAACATCAGCCAAGACAGGAAAAAGTTGCTGATAAAAATCGCCAGCAGGGCGGTGACCACGGCCGTGGTGGTCGATTGGCCCACCCCCTTCGCCCCTCCAGAGGTGGTCAGCCCCCAGTTGGTGCCGATGATGGCAATCAAAATACCAAAAAAGAACGCCTTAATCAGTGAGCTGACCAAGTCCCAAACCGAGAGAAAGCTTTTGGCCGAATCTAAAAAAACCGTGGAGGTAATGCCGTACTGGCTGGTGGCAATAATCAACCCCCCGGTCATGCCGGTAATGAACGACAGCACGTTGAGCAACGGCAGCATCAGCGCGCAGGCCAATACCCGAGGGATAACCAGGTAGTCAATCGGGTCGGTCTTTAAAATTTGTAGGGCATCGATTTGCTCCGTCACCCGCATGGTGCCAATTTCGGCCGCAAAGGCCGACCCCACTCGACCAGCGATAATGACCGCCGTCAGCACCGGGCCCAGTTCACGGGCTAGGGTGAGGGCCAGCACCCCCCCCACCGCCGTACCGGCCCCAAAGCTAATGAACTCCCGCGTCACCTGGATGGTGAACACCATGCCCACAAAGGCAGCGGTGATGAGGGCAATGAGCAGCGACTCTGGCCCCACGGCGGCCATCTGCTCAACCGTGTTGCGCCGATGCACCGGGCGCGAAATCAGATGAATCACCACCTGACCCGATAAAAATAGGGCGGCTAAGAGCCGTCGCCCCCACTGCCTCAAATCTGAGCTATCTACCGCCTGTGCCAACGAACAACCTCTTGACTTGATCGAGTGTGACCGACTTTAAGCGGCCTTGTTTTGACGGCGCTATCTACGCTTGAACCTAAGCCTAGGCTTAACCCGGGCATCCGCCAAACGATGCGGCTATACAAAACTGGTTGGCTTTATTTTCTCATCCACGACAGGGCAAACCTTAAAATTTGATATGACAGCTCCTACGGAACTCTACCCAGGATTTGAAGGTTTGACAACTGGCTGGGCCGGGCCCAGGGCCCGGTACGTTACAGGGCTTCAAAACGATACGTAATTGAGCTTAAAGTTTTCTCTCAAGCCGCCCCCATCCAAAATTTCCCTGTCTAAGGTGTTGATGGGGCTTTGCCTGCAACCGGCCAGCTTACCCGTGAGCTCGCCTCCTCGATTGACCAAACCTGTTATCCCCCCTGGGGCTAGGGCCGATGACCACCAACACAAGACGGATTGGACAGTATTTACAGACGTTAACCGTGACCGCTCTGGTGGCGTTTTTAATTCCCCTGGTGCTGGTGGTGGGGCTGTGGCTAGGGCTAAGCGTGGCGCAGCGGTGGTTGCCCCTGGCGGCAATCAGCCAGCAAGGTCTGGGTCGGCTGGTTGAGGTCTTAACCACCCTGGGGGGCGGCAACCCCTGGCAGGGAGGGCTAGCCCTGGGGATTGCCTTTAGTTTGGTGGGTATCCTGTTTGACCTCTATACCTTTTACCGTCACCAGGGGCTGATCCATCGCTAGTACCCGCTAGGCATTGACTAACCCTTTCCACTATCCTGAAGCTTGGGAATAATTGGTGCCTAAATCAGCCTATGAACTGGATCACGAGTTTAAGCCGCCGATCGGAGATGATCTGTGTATCGAGGCTGCGCCATGGCCTGCGGTTGGTTCTGACCTTGGGCTTAGCGGCTCTTATCTGCCTAGGCAGTGGACTGTCTTCGGCCCTGGCCCAAACTACCCTGCAAGCCGCCCCGCTCACGGCCCAATCGATTCAGCCCTATGTGGATCGCGTGGCCGATGGGGTAACGGAATTTACCCTCGACAACGGCATGAAGTTCATCGTGCTAGAGCGGCACCAGGCCCCGGTGGTATCGTTTATGATTTATGCCAACGTAGGGGGCGTTAACGAAGTTGATGGCAAAACGGGTCTAGCCCACTACCTAGAGCACTTAGCCTTTAAGGGCACCTCCTACATTGGCACCACCGACTATGCCGCCGAGAAACCGCTGCTGGCAGAAATGGACGCGGTTTTTGCCCAGATTTTGGCGACTGAGGCCGCTGGGGATGAAGCTGCTGCGGCTGATCTGAGGGCTGACTTAGAAGCCCTACAACAGCAGGCATCGGCCATTGCCGAACAGAACAAGTATGGCCAAATCGTAGAGCAGGCTGGAGGCGTCGGCCTCAATGCCACCACCGCTGCCGATGCCACTCGCTACTTCTACAGCCTGCCCGCCAACAAGCTGGAGCTATGGATGTCCCTGGAGTCCGATCGATTTCTCGATCCGGTTTTTCGGGAATTTTTTGAAGAAAAGAACGTCATCCTCGAAGAGCGGCGCATGCGGGTAGATAATTCCCCCATTGGCACCATGCTTGAAGAGTTCCTGGAAACGGCCTTTGAGCAACACCCCTACCGTCGCCCAGTGATTGGCTACCGGGATGATCTTTACCTGGCCAGTCGACAGGATATTCAGGATTTCTATGACCTGCACTACGGCCCCGGTAATTTAACGGCCGTAGTCGTGGGGGATGTCGACCCCGCTGAGGTTCAGGCCCTAGCTGAGGTATACTTTGGTCGCTACATTGCCCGGGGGGGGGCTCCGGAGCCGGTGGTTAACGAGCCTACCCAAACCGCCCCAAGGGAATTTACCCTGGAGCTACCCTCCGAGCCCTGGTATCTGGAGGGCTACCATCGTCCTAGCCGGAACGATCCCGACAATGTCGTCTACGGCATGATTGAAAGCCTTTTGACTGGTGGACGCACCTCCAGAATTTACAAAACCGTCGTCAACGATGCCCAGGTGGCGCTGGATATAGGCTCCATTAATGGGTTTCCGGGAGATAAGTACGACAATATCTTCATGCTCTATGGCCTCACGGCCCCTGGCCATAGCCCCGACGAGATTGGCGGGCTATTTGCCCAGGAGCTAGAGCGGCTACAGCAAGAGCCGGTTAGCGATATGGAGCTAGAGCGGGTTAAAACCCAGGCGAAGGCTGGGTTAATCCGAGGGCTAGCCTCCAACAGTGGCATGGCCGCTCTGCTGGCCGAATATGAGGCTAAGACCGGCAGTTGGCGCAACGTGTTCAAGGATTTAGAAGCCATTGATGCGATTACGGCGGCGGATGTGCAGCGGGTGGCTCAGACCTTGTTTCAGCCCGCTAACCGCACGGTGGGCAAGCTCATCTCCGGGGCGGAGGCAGCCCCAGGGGCCAGCTAAAGGGGCAGACCACTGCCACGGCTAACGAATCACAGAACTGAGTCATTTTTGCTAGACGGACATTTAGTTATGAGCTGGTTATCTAATTACCGTCGTCCCTGGGCCAATCGGTGGCTGGTCATGCCCCTGCTGCTGGTGGCTGGCTGGTTGGGGGTACTACTGCTGGGTTGGCAACCCCCCGCCAGCGCCATCACGCCGCGCCACTACGACGAACTGACCTTTCCTCCCGTGGAGGAAATTCAAATTCCTGACTTTGAGCGCTACCAACTGCCCAACGGGTTGGTGGTTTACCTGATGGAAGACCACGAGCTGCCGTTGATTAGCGGGTCAGCCACGTTTCGTACCGGCACCCGGTTTGAACCCGCTGCCCAGGTTGGCCTGGCCAGCCTCACCGGCGATGCCATGCGCCTCGGGGGCACCGCCAGCCTCGACCCCGATGCCCTCAACCAGCAGCTAGAGCAACGCGCCGCCGCCATTGAGACCGGCATGGATACTAGCTCAGGCAGCGCCAGTTTTAACGCCCTCACCGAAGATACCGAAGCGGTGTTTGCCCTGTTTGCGGATGTGGTGCAGCAACCGGCCTTTGATCAGGGGATGATTGACCTGCTGCAAAGCCAGTATCGGGGCGGCATTGCCCGCCGCAACGACGACCCCGATGACATTAGCTCTCGGGAGTTCCGCAAGCTGGTGTATGGGGCCGATAGCCCCTACGCTCGGGTGGTGGAATATGCCACCCTCGACGCCATCAGTCGAGAGGACATTCAAGGTTTTTACCGGGCTTCTATGCGCCCCGAACAAACCATTTTAGGAATCGTCGGCGATTTCGACAGCGAACAAATGAAGCTGCTGGTGGCCGACTACTTTGGCGCTTGGCAGGGCCAGGGCACCCCGCTAAATGTGACGGATTTACCCGTCGTGGAGCAGGCCAAAGCCGGGACGTTTATGGTTAACCAACCTCAGCTCACCCAAAGCAATATTCAAATTGGGCATTTAGGGGGCCAGCAAAACTACCCTGACCACGCCGCTCTTTCGGTGATGAATGAGGTGCTCAACGGGTTCGGGGGGCGCTTGTTTAACCAGATTCGCTCTCGCGAGGGCCTGGCCTATTCGGTCTACGCCTTTTGGGCCCCCCGATTTGATTACCCGGGGTTGTTTATTGGCGGTGGGCAAACCCGCTCTGGAGCTACCGTTCCCTTTATCCGTTCGATGGCTGCTGAGCTGGAGCGCATCCGCAGTGCGCCGGTTTCCGACGTTGAGCTGGCCAGGGCCAAAGACTCGGTGCTAAACAGCTTTGTGTTCAATTTTGAACGCCCTGACCAAACCCTCTCCCGGCTGATTCGTTACGAATATTACGATTACCCCGACGACTTTATTTTTCAGTTCCAGGAGCAGGTTCGCAACACCACCGCCGAGGCGGTACTGGCGGCGGCCCGGGATCGCCTCAACCCTGACCAGGTGGTCGTGTTGGTGGTGGGCAACGAAGCCGAGATTCAGCCTGCTCTGAGCACCCTTTCCCCCGATACCGGCGTTACCGTCGTGGATATTACCATCCCGCAGCCTGACGCCTAGTGCAGCGTCAGGGCTTAATTTTTAGGATTGTCGTGGGGCATTTGTGCTCCCTACCAGGTGTCGTCGCTCTCGGCCTCCGAAAACCAGTCGTCTGGCAGCATCCGAGTTGGCTCGGTAACCTCCTGTGGATCCTGACCGTCGGGCCGGCGGAGGTTAGCGGGCTGGGCCGTGACCGGGGCGGGGATGGGGTAGTCAACGCTGGGCTGCTGTTTGCGCAAAGCCGCCTCAACCGGGGCTAAATCCTCCAGCACCGCCTCGGCAGACTGATACCGTTCGGTAAAATCGTACAGAACTAGCTTGGTCAAGAGGGTACCAAAGCCTGGATCGAGCTCAGGCACCTGGTGTTGCCACAGCACCTCCCCGTTTGCATCCCGCCGCAGGGCGTAGGATGGAATGCCGGTTAGGGCCTCAATGGCGGTAATGCCCAGGGCATAGAGGTCGCTGCCAAACTTGGGCAGCCCCGCCGACTGTTCACTGGGCATATATCCCTGGGTACCCACCCCAACGGTGGAGGTGAGGTTAACATCGGTATCGGCCAGCTTGTTAGAAATTAGCTTGACGGCCCCAAAGTCAATCAGCACCAGCCGACCATCCGATCGGCGGCGAATGATGTTAGAAGGCTTAATGTCGCGGTGGATCACCCCCTGGCTATGCACAAAGGCCACCACCGGCAGCAGCCCCTTGAGCAATTCCAGCACGTAGAGCTGGGGCATGGGCTGGCGACCCGCTAGCTCTTCCTTGAGCAAATACCCTTCCACCATTTCCTCCACTAAATAGAAGGAGTAGTGGGCCTCAAAGTAAGCTAGCAGGCGGGGAATTTGGTCATGGTGACCCAGTTTCTCCAGGGTTTCGGCTTCCCCTAAAAAGAACCGTCGCCCCAGCCGGTGGGCCTTGGGGTCGTTGCTCATAATCCGCAGCTGCTTGACTACGCAAATGGGCGAACCGGGGCGCTGGGTATCTTCGGCCACGTAGGTTTCCCCGAACCCCCCGGAACCCAGCAGCCGCACGATGCGATAGCGGTTGCCCAACATCAGGCCGATCACTTCGGCCTCCCGCAGCTTTAGCAGGTCTTGAAAGTCGTCCTGCTGGCTGATGATTTCCTGCACGATGGGGGAGGTAACGTACTGCTCCAGGGTTTGGCGCAGGCGCTGCTTGCGCAACTGCTCGGTGACGATATCGGCCACGATGTAGGCCCCACCAATGACCGCAAACCCCAAAATTGGCGCGGCGGTGGGCAGCAGCACCCCAACCCGGGCAAAGACCCCGTAGCTGAGCCAAAACCATAGGCTAGCGATCGCGGTCGTCCACCCCAGGCGAGCCACCGGACGGTTAAAGCGCCACAGCAAAATGCCAAACCCGGCCCCGGCCACCCCCACCACCACCGCCCGCAGCCAGGGCCAGTAAAGCTGACGAATGGCACTGTCGCTGCGCAGGGTCGCCACATCGGTGGCTAAAATTTCCACCCCGGCCAGGGACTCAGGGTGCAGCAGCGTTTTAGAAAACGGGGCGGGATGAAAGTCCTGTAAAAACTTCGCCGTGGCCCCAATCAGGACAATTTTGTCCTTAAAGTAGCGCCCGCTACCCAGCTGCCGCGTCCATGGATCGGCATCAAGCACGTACCAAAATGGTACCTGGCTAAAGGTGCGGGTCGGCCCATAGAAGTCTAGGAACTTGCCCCGAGGCGCGGCATAGTTAATTTGAGCGGCGTTCAGGGTCGCTTCGGCAAATGACTGGGTAGCCTCTAGCTCGCTCTGGAGGGTACTTGAGTCCTCCACATCGGCCATCACCTGCCGCAAATTATCGAGATAGGCCCGCCCGTGGCGGTGAATGCGGCCATCGCGCTCGACCGGGAAATTAATATTGCCGGTTCGAACGGGAGTGTCTCGCAGCAGCGGCAGCGGCTGGGTCGGCCGAATCAGCGATCCCTGGCGGAGGTTGGCATCGTCATAGGTGGATGCCAGCACCACCCGGTCGCCATAGCGCCGCAGCACCTCGGCCAGGGCCTGGTCGTCGGCGGGGCCATAGCTGCTGTTGGCAAACAGCAGCACGTCAACAGCTACGGCCTTAGCCCCAGCCTCTAGCAGACGCTCAATGGCAATGGCGTAGGCCTGTCGTTGCCAGGGAGTATTGGCAATCGGGGCCAGGGCGCTATACTGCTCAGGATCCGAGCGGTAGTACTCACCCTGGGTAAATGACTCGTCATCCATCGCTAGAACGACAACGTCTTCGGGAGCCTGAACGGGGCCGCGCATCTCAAAAAACAGCGTTTGCAGGCGGCGATCGAGGAGCTGCGTCGGTGGCGAGTCGGTGAGCACGTGGGCGGCTAAAAAACTGAGCCATAGCCCCGCCAGAAATACTTTAAGCCAGCCCTTTTTCATCTGGCGCTGGGCCCACCCCTGCACCTGGTGCCGGGTGGGCATGATCGACGTAGTGGCGTTGGGGGAAGGGTTCATAGCCTCAGGCTTTTCCAAAAAAAGAGTTAGCCTGGGTTAAACCGGAGGCTAGGTTTGTATGTCCATTAGAGCACCCTACCCCCTGGCCCCAATCCTGTGGCCCGTGGCTGCTTCTACTTTACCAACTGTTTACGTGCTAATGGGCCTGAAGCTGGGTGACGATAGACTGCAAAACTCCCGGCGCTAGCTGGGGATGGGGCACCGTGTCAGCAATGACGACGGTGGCCAAAATGGCCAACAGCAATCGACTCCATTTGATCCCTAGGGTGTACCGGCTGGGCATAACAACATCCTTAAGCGGCAAGAAATGACGAGGGGCTAGCTCAACTACAGCACCGTGATGGCATAATCCTGACCTAGGGAACGGCCCTTGTCCTGGGTATTTTTAGGCGATTACAGCGATGTCTTGAATAGAATCCCATGGGTAGGGAAGGGTTCGGCAGGGGCACACCGATGGGCATCCCGGCGGATAGCGCAGACTTGGTGGGCCCATTCTTTCAACCTATCCCCTCAATAAACTAAACGGTTTGGTAAAATTAAACAAGCACTCTGCCTGGTTTGGCGTTAGCCCAGGGGCAGACAACTGCTTTAGGGGCAGATCACCGCAGAGCAGCAAATGATATACATTGAAGAGCACGATGGAAGGTATAACGCGTGACCCAGGGGCCAGCCGGGCTAAACGACAAGGCGATTCAAATTTTGCAGGGGGCGATGCAAGAGTTTCTGCAGAACGGCTATGCGGGTACCAGCATGGACAGGGTGGCTACTACGGCGGGGGTGTCTAAACCCACGGTTTACAGCTACTTCAAAGATAAGGAGGGGTTATTTCAGGCTCTGATTAAATATGTCGCCCAGACCCGCTGCCACCAGGTGATGGGCAGTGGCAACCTGACCGGCCAGCCCGAAGCCGTCATCCGCCGCCTCACCACTAACGCCATCGAAAGCGAACTGGAGGATCTGGAGTATCAAAACTTCGTGCGCTTGGTGGCAGGAGAATCGGGCCGGTTTCCGCACCTGGCCCAGGCGTTTGTGGAAAATTTGACCAAACCGGCGGTCGATCAGCTCACCACCTACTTGAAGGATCATCCAGAACTTCAGCTTTCGGATCCTGAGGCGATCGCCCGAATTTTGCTTGGTTCCACGGTCTTTTTCATTATGACCCAGAGCATTATGCACGGCGCGCAGATCATGCCTATGGAGCCCCGCCGCCTGGTAGATAGCCTGGTGCAGTTGGTAACCGGCGCGGATAAAACTTAGAGTCAGCTATCAACTGACCACCATTTTTGAGCCTCAGGCGGGGCCTTTTCTCTGTTTGCGCAGAGCATTTTATACTCGATCCTGCTTGGCTACCCCCGCTTCAGCCGGGCCCATGCCATAAAGCCTCTGGGTTTCGGCAATCTCGATCTCGCTGCTCATAGCGCTACCTGACCGGAGCTGGCGGCCTAAAATTTCTGTATCTTCACTGAATTACTAAATCACCGAAATAGCTACATTTAATCTTTATGGCTACAGCAAAAATCAGGACAGCCAATAGCCGCTTCAGACATAGCTGTCTTAGGGTGTAGCGTGCATTTTAAGCGATGATTTTCGGTGAAAAACTGACACCGGGAGCAGGGGATGGCGTGAAGCTCAGTCGTATACTGAGCGGCATCGCGGAAAATCCACCAGATCCTCCAGCCGACCAGGCCGAGGACAGCCCAGGGCGCTATGAGCTGACCGACTTTAAACATGGGCTGTACTAAAAAAAATGTGTTAAGCATGGCGTTAAAAATTAAGAAATATCCCCCGTTTGGGGGATATAAGGAGGATTGAGTCGACCATGCAGTCGGGCTTTAACACACCGCCTGCATGTCCAGTCAATGAGATTAAATTGGATAATAAACCAATAATCTGAAGAAGCTGGGAAGACTAAGTAGATCACCCAAAGTAGAGAAATCTAAAATCTGTGGCGCTGACCGCTGATGATTGCCGTAGGAAATTTACCATTGAAAATCTTACTCTCAATCAACCAGGTGCACGGCTGTGCACCCTGAAGCCGGACATGTTGTTTCCACGCCTGTTCTGAATAGTCTAAAATTCTGCAAATGATCGATTTATTGGGCGAGAATTTCTGCAATCTGATTTGATAGATTGTAAGGATCGTACGGCTTGGTAATAACGGCGGCAATATCCAGTTGCCTAAATTCACGCTGCTCGCTAGACTGAGCCTTCGCGGTCAGAAAAATGATTGGGATCCAGGCTGTGTCAGGATTTTCTCTGAGCTTTTTAAGCGTGGCCAGCCCATCCATGCCCGGCATCATGATGTCTAGAAGAATGATGTCTGGCTGTTCTGTGGTGGCCTTAGCTAGCCCTTCATAGCCAGAGCCGGCCACAATGACGTCCCACTCTCCGATGATTTCCAGGCACATTTGGGTAGCTTCACGAATATCGGCTTCGTCATCAATAATGAGAATGCGTTTTGTCGTCATGAACTATTCCAAAATAAATCATGGGTGATTGTGGCTAGCCTGCTGTCTCATTATCTTGAGACGATTTTTCCGTTGAATCTCTAGCTATGGGCAGAGTAAAGAAAAATGTGCTGCCCTGGTTTAAGATACTTTCTGCCCAAATTTTGCCGCCGTGTTGCTCCACAATACTGCGGCAAATGGCGAGTCCTAACCCTGCGCCGCCGCGATGTTCGTCATTGAGAACATGGAGTTGCTCAAATTGCTCGAATATAGTTTCTAGCTTGTCCTCGGGAATGCCTTTGCCTTCATCTTTAACGCTAATCAGTAGCGTTCTAGGGATAGTCTCTTCAGGGTCAGACACATCCTCAGTCTCAACTGATCGCGCGGCTTTAGTAGCGTCGAACAGACGAGTAGAATCCTGATTTCTGTGGGCTAAATTTTCGGCTTCGCAGACCTCAGCTCGTATACTGACTGTTGAATCTTTGGGTGAAAATTTAATGGCGTTGCTGAGCAAATTGGCCAGGGTTTGAATAATTCGATCAGGATCAACCCAGAGCCGTAGAGAAATCGATGGAACAGCAATTCGAATGCTGTTTTTATCGGCTATAGCCTGCATTTCGTCGGCGGCTTGGTTAATCAGTTTTGAGAGATCGCAGGCTTGCTTGTTGAGGTTAACCTTACCCAGCTTGATGCGCTCAATGTCTAAAATATCGTTGACCAGCCGCACCAGACGGTTAGTGTTAGAAAAAGCTATTTCGGTCATGCGCTGGCGTTTCTCGGGGGGCACAGCGAGATTTTGCTGCACCAACAAGCCTAGGGCAGTGCGAATTGAGGTCAGGGGAGTTCTAAGCTCATGGCTGACGACCGAGATAAACTCATCCTTGAGCCGATCTACCATTTGGCGCTCGGTAATGTCTTTAAAGATGACCACGGCTCCTAAAATTTTGCCCTGATCTTCGAGAGGGGTACTAATGTATTCAACGGGAAAGAGACCGCCTCGATATCTACGAAAGAAATCCCCAGAGCGATGGTGAGTTGTGCCCATTTTTAGGGTGTTAAAAATTGGGCTTTGTTCCCAAATATAGGGGGTTTGGTCGCTGCTGGTGGGGTCTACGAGCTGGTGCATAAACTGCCCCAGCAGGCTGTTTGTAGAATAGCCTAGGGTCTCGGCGGCGGCCGGGTTAGCGAAGGTGATCTGCCCGTGCAGGTCTAGGCCATAAATGCCTTCTCCGGCGGATTGAAGAATAAGCTCATTTTGGCGGCTCAGGCGCTTCAGGGTGTTCTTGGCCCGGTGAAGTTGTTGCAGGGTATTTTCGCGCTCCGCGATTTCTCGCTTCAGGCTGGTGTTGGCCTGCTGAAGTTCAGCGGTGCGCTGCACCACCCGACCCTCTAGCTCGGTGTTGAGGGCCCGAATTTGGGAGTAAAGATAGCCTTGATAGATGACCTGGGCAAAGTGATAGGCCAGGGTTTTAGCCAGGTCGATCTCCTGGGGGGTCCAGGGTTGGGCCTGGCCGTGGGTGATCTCTCGCCAGGTTTCAAACGACGCGCGGGGGCGATGCTGGCGGGGGTCAACGGTGTCTAGGCGACCGGCCCAGATCGTTTCTACCTCAATAGCCCGGCGAAAGATGCTGAGATATCCCAGGTGCTGGTTTCGATAGGTCAGTTGCGCGACCAAAATTCCGCAAATGTCTTGAGATTCCAGCGGCGATCTGAGAGGCGGGGGGATTTTGCTTTGGTTTAGGTTGTTGACGGCCCACAGCAGTTCTCCTGGCTGGGCGGGTACTTCAGTACGCAGCCATCCTCGCCAGGCGAGCAGAGATTCTAGAGGCGGAACGTTGGGCGGGGCCAGGCCGTCGTCGGCCAGGGACGGTGATTGGTGAGCGTTGGACAGCAGCCTCAGCGGCTGGGGTTGTGGCCCGGTGGTCAGGACTTTGCCCCAGGTGTTTCCCTGGGGGCGATTGAGATAAAGCCTGCCGCCCAGGCCGCCTAGGGTCTTAACGGTTTTTTCTAAGGAGGGGTGCAGCGACGGGCCTGGGGCTTTGTGCAACAGTGCCACTACTTGGTTGATGGCGGCCTCATGCTGGGCATGCAGGCGGCTCTGGTTGAGCAGCATAGCGTGGGCCAGCGCCACGGAGACCTGATCGGCCACCATCTGCACCACCTCAAGCTGCCTGGGGCCAACCCGCCGGGGCTGGCTGTGGTGGGCAACCAGCAGTCCCCAAAGCTGGTGCTCATGCAGCACCGGCACCACCAGGGATGACTGAACCCCCATATTGGTAAGGTACTCCACATGGCAAGGATCGATCTGTCGAAACCACAGGTCTTGGTAGGTGGCCTGGGGAGGGGGAGTATGCGGGGAAGGGTGCCGCAGCGGGCTAATGCCAATTTCCTGTTTGGCCACATTGACAATGTGCCGCTGGCGCACCGTTAAAAAGAGCTCTCGGGCCTGCTGGGGGATATCTTCGGCGGGAAATCGGTGCCCCAGTAAAGAAGGTAGCCGCTGGGCCTGAATCGATTCGGCGACCACTTCACCGCTGCCGTCGGCATCAAAGCGATAGACCTTGACTCGATCGGTTTTGAGAAACGCTCGCATCTCAGTGACCGTGGCAGCCAGAATTTCTGATAGCTCAAGGGACTGCCGGATGCGGTCAGTCATGTGGTGGAGGAGAGTTTCGAGGGACGGTCGGGGGGCGTCGGGGGAAGGCGACATGGTAGAAACTGCTCAGGAAATAGCCGGATCGAGACGTTCGCCGGATAGGGCGGCCACGGGGGGCTGTAGACGGGTGCGCTTAATCTGACAAAAGAGTCGTTTGATCAAATCTGTGTCCCCTAGGGACTTGTCGATGAGATCGTTGGCCCCAGCCAGCATTGCGGCGTGCTTGTGGGCGGCATCGGCGTAGGCGGTGAGAAAGACGACGGGCAAGTGTTGCCACATGGGCGTCTGGCGCACCACCCGGCAAAGGTCAAGGCCGCTAAAATCAGGCATTTCAATGTCTAACACCACCAGGTCGGGGGCGGCGGTCTGGAGGGTTTGCCAAAAATTAGGGGGGCCGTTGAGGGTAGTAAGCTGGGTGCCCCAGGGTTCTAGCATAGCGCGCAGGGCCGCAAGCATCTGGGGATCGTCATCGACTACTAAGACTTTGGCCGGGGGGGGCGATCGCAACAGCGCCCCCCGACTTAATATTTGAGGAACGTCAGGGTTGTGCAGAAAGGTGGGATGACCCAGCTGAGCCGCTTTAATGCGATTGCTGAGGCTGCCATCGGGGCTGCATACCACCATCGGCAGCAGCGGCATCTGGTCAATTAAGGCCGCAACCGCCGCCAAACTGGCTTCATCCGCCTGGTGCAGCGAATAGTTAAATAGGCCCAGGTCAGGTAGGAGGGCCGCATCCGCCACTGCATCGCCCCCTAGCCAGTGGTGGTAGGCCCCCGTGATCCGCTGCCGCAGGGTCTGCAACTGGGCCACGTCGGTGATGCTTTCTACCGTTAGCCCGCTCTGCTTAGCGGCCTGGGCCAGGTCATGGGTGAGCTGGGGGCTATTGTCACTGATCACCAGCAGGGGAATGGCGGGTTTAGGATCGATGGGCTCTGAGGGAACTGGGCCTCGAACTAGTTCCTGGGTGAGAGCCATCGCCCAGACCCACAGCTGAGGCTGCTGGGGTAACCCATCGAGAGGCGGTGGGCAGGCGCCTAGCCCCTGTTCGATCAGCCCAGCCAGTTCAGAGCCCTGGGTCAGACCGAATACCCCCAGGGCTCCCTTGAGCCCGTGGGCGGCACGGTAGGCCTGCTGATGCAGTTCAACGGTGAGGCGATTGGCGGCTAGAGCCTGAACCGCTTGTTTAATCAGGGCCAGGCGCTCGTCATGCTGGGGTTTGACCTGCTCCCAAAGCGATTGCAGGGCCGCCTGGGTTTGCCGTTGCCGAGGATCATCAGCCCCCCCAGGAGCCAGATGGGCGGGGCGGGTTGTCACGGGGCTGACTGGTTCCTGTTCTGGGGATGGGCCAATCGGGGGGCGCAGGGTCGGGCTGTAGTCTGAGGATGCTAAGGATTTTAGTCGGTAGCCTACCCCGTACACGGTTTTAATCAAATCGGGGGAAGCGCCCACCTGGGTCAGCTTACGACGCAGCCCTTTAATATGGGCCGTTACGGTTTCTTCTCCAGGGGCTTCGCCACAGTTCCAGAGGCTGTCTAGAATGGCGCTACGGCTAAAGACCTGGGCCGGTTTGCGCAAAAACAGCTCTAGCAGGCGGTATTCTTTGGGGGTTAAGTTGAGGATTGTTTCGCCGTAGGTGACATCCCGAGTGTTGGGGTTGAGCTGCAGGTCGCCCCACTCCAGTACAGACAAAATTGGGGTCTGGGCGCGGCGCAGCAGCACCCGCACCCGAGCCAAGATCTCGGCTAGCTCAAAGGGCTTGGTGATGTAATCGTCGGCCCCGGCGTTGAGTCCGGCAATTTTGCGGGTGCTCGAGTCCAGGGCCGTGACCATCAGCACTGGCATTTGATAAGCGCGATCGCGCAGCCGCTGACAAAATTCAATGCCGTCAAGTCTAGGCAGAACCACGTCTAGCACGATCAGGTCGTAGTTGAACGCATTGACCAACTGCCAGCCCATCTGGCCGTCTTTAGCGATATCTACGGCATAGTGCTCGCTAATAAACCCCTTTTCAAGGACTTTCGCAATCGAATCATCATCCTCAACCAGTAATATCCTCATCGATTTTTACCGCCCCAAACGTCATAGCAGCAATAGCCGCAAAATCTAACAAGCTATTCAAAATAAGCAGCCAGTACTTTTTATTGATAAAAAGTATTATTAATGATCTTAATTAATCTTTTACCAAAATTTATTAAAGTTAATTCCATTGAGAAGGTTGGCAGTACTCGGCTTCTTGTCGATAACCCATCCAAACCAAGGCTAAATTTTTTTTAGATTGCTGTACTAAGGATCAAGAATTAAATAACGTAGGATAGTCGTCCCGGCTGTCCATGGTCAGGTCGGATGCCTAACCGACAAAACTTGGGTTTTATTTAATCCTCATTCCTAAATCTAAATTCAAAATCCCCTAGTTACAGCAATTCCCAAACCGGTGAGATATGTTTGAAGGATCCCCCCAGCCCCCCTTGATAAGAGGGGTATCGAGTGACCTGTGACTACGAGAGTCTGGGGGGATTAGATCGTCGCAGCAATCCCGAATTTCTCACCACTCCTGTCCCAAAGCGCTAAACAGCACCATACTGCC
>DAIUJR010000063.1:0-32085 GCA_036848635.1 Nodosilinea sp. CTOTU7336 | reverse complement strand
GTGCAAAGTAAGTGGATGGTTTATGCTATGGCTTTTTCGGAAATTGCGCTTGCTACAGCAGCGATAAGCATTGCACGTGAATTCCTCAATGGCACAACTAGCGGAGCCATTGAAGAAATAGGTGCTAAGGTCGTCAATCTTCTTCAGCGCAAGCTTACCGGAGGGTTTAGTAAGCAGAACTTTCAGAAAGAAGATGACCTCCAAGCTGATATTTTAGCAGCAGTCATCAGAGACAATCATTTTAAAGCTGAACTACAAAGGCTCGTGGAAAATTATCAGCTAAGTATTTCAAATATAAACAATAGTGTTTCGCAGACTGGAAATACTGGTACAACTATCGGCGTAAATAACGCTGGTGGCGACCAGTTTTTTCGGTAATGCTCGCAAGTATGAATACAACTATTACTGCGGGCTAACTCCTAAAGACTTAAAAAGAATTGGCTTTTGGGGCTACTGGAGAGTAGCAATATTTCTATTCGCAATCTTATTTTTTTGGGTTTTCTGTGGATGGCTAGCTGATTACTCCCTTCCCTTCGGTGAGGTTTTAGAGATTCTGGCAAGCTGTTTTAGTGGGGGAATGCCTGAAAAGTTCATTAAGCTTCAAAGCGAATTTCAACGAGAGGATATATCTAATTTTACTAGTCGAGATGCTGCCAAATCATATTCAAAAGCGCAAGTCAGCTTAGGGATACTCAGCAGATTAAATCTTGAAAATCCTGAAGCAAGAATCAGAGCAGGAAATACTGCTGTCAAAATAAAACTTAAGCAAGATGAGATTGATCAACTAACGGAACAGAACCCACGCTCTCGGATTCGGCGCTTTTGTCAACTACAGAAATCTTTTGCGAAACTTTTTGAATCTGGATTATCACGTGACTATACTCAATTAAACTTGATCCTCAAAGAGATTGATAATATTAGCTTACAAGTCAAATATCTACGTTTGAGCAAGGATTTTGCTGTCAGAAAAATTCACCAACATATAAGTGATGCCAAAAATCAGTTTGATCCAGTTAGGTTCGACATCCTGCTAAACTTGGAGAGTTCTATAGATAATTTTTTGACATTAGATCTTCAGTCCAATCCTCAACAAAATGATCTTGATACACGGTTGATTGAGGCCATAGATCAGAGAGATCGATTGTCTCAATATGTTGATCGGCTTCAAGTAGAAAATCAACAACTCTCGTCCGGGTTGAACTCCTACAAGAAAGCCGCAAGGGATCTAGAAGATACAATAAAAATGCTTAGCTTAAATCTAAGAAAAGCCGAGTCTGAAATCAAACGGCTAGACGTATCTCAAGGGGAATCCCTGAATCGGGTAGGAGAAGAAAAAAGGGTTAATAGAATCTTGACTGAAGATAAAGAGAAGCTAATTTGCAAAATTAGAGAATTGGAAAACGCGATCGAAAAAAAGGAAAAAGAATCGATCGAATTGAATAAAAAGCTTAATGAGCTAGTTGAAAAAAGCTTCTCAGGAATGAGCCCAGGGAAGAAACTCAGAGCTCTAGAAGGTAGATTTATTGGCAATATCGCAAATCCAGGTAGTAAGTTTCACTTCGACTTTGACTGCCCTCATTACTGGAGCTATGTGGGTCAATACTTATACAGTTCCGATCCCAGATCAAACTCTATATTAACTTGTGGCAATTCATCTAGGCTGGAATATGCTGGCTTACATGCGTGCATAATATGCTCTAGGAATGGCAATTTATAATCCATCGTTGCTTTAAACTTCATTCGCACAGGACTACACATGGGGGGGAGGAATTTACCCATCAGTGATTTCCACTAGTAGGTTATGTAGAACGAAGGGTAACCCAACACCAGAGCCGAGAACGTTGGGTTCTGCTAACGCACCACCCAGCCTACGGTTAACCCGATGGACCAAGACCAGCTAAACCCAGTACATCCGGGCGGAATTTTGCTAAAAGAATTTCTAAAACCATTTTCTAAAGCCATAAACCTGAGCCAAAACCAAATGGCCCCCGTTCTCAGGGTGCCAGCCCACCGCATCAACGGAATCGTTTACGGCAAGCGGCGCATTACCGCCAACACAGCCCTGCGCCTGGCCCTCTATTGATGTGCCACCCCGGTTTTAGCTGGGCTTGCAGATGGACTACCACCTAGATGTCGCCAAAGACGCGATGGGCGATCGCCTTAGGAAAATTGTTTCTCAGAAGTTGCCTAGGATGCCGCAACTACAGCCTGCGGAGCAACCACATTAATACCGGGTACCTGAATAAAGTCTTTCGTGTTGAACGTCAGCAGATGAGTCACCCCAAAGGCAAGCATAGTTGCTGCAATGCGGGCATCATGAGCTCGCTTGCCCACAACACTCAAGGTTGTAACCAGATTTAGCCAGACAGAGAAAACTTGCTGAGACTCTTCCAGAAGCGGAAACTCATCCATCAATCGAGAAATTTCCTCTGTAGTACGGGCTGCTGACCACCCTAGACCATTTACATCGGTTGGGCGCGTAGCAACGACCCATAGCTCTGTTAAAATTTGAGGGCTGAGATAGCAAACATGCTGCTGCTCTAGTAGCACTGCCACAGCCTCCGTAACCAAAGCATTTTGTGGATTAGACAAATCTGCCACGCGCAGCGCCACATTCGTATCTAACAGGTAGTTTGCCACTAATCGCCGTAGATAGTTTCGCGATCAAATGCAGCATCGGGCAACCCTTCACTAGCTGAACCAGTATACATAGCCGCCCGCTCCCGCAACCTCTGGGCAATCTCTGTGGGAGGTATTTGTTGCCATAAGAATGTGGCTCGCTTCTGCTTCCACCACTCGTCAGTCGCTTCAATCGGTTCGCCGCTCTGCAAGCCTTCTACCAAAAGTGCTTCAATCTTCGCCTGTTGAGAGAGTCGGTCTTGCTCCCTCAAGACTAAATGCACCAGGTAATCGGTTGCTGTGTCGAAGCCAGCCTGCTCAGCTTGTTGAATGATCACCGTCTCTAAACTATCTGGCAAAGAAACATTCAGCATTGAGACACTTCACCTTTAGCGACTAGCTGGGCATTAATCAAGGTAAAAATACGCTGAAGCTCAGTAATACCAGCCTATTCAGCCATTTCTTCATGATTCTCAAGAATAGCCCTATTATAGGCTGACTCCCGATGGATAGGCATTGCATTATGGCCCAGTAACCGCTGTACCTCCCGGTTTTGGCTGGGCTTGCAGATAGACTACGACCTCGATGTCGCTGAAGACGCGATGGGCGATCGCCTCAGTCGGGAAGTTGGGGCGATCGTCAACGGTAATGTATCGCCTAGGCATAAACGGTGGGTGGTTGCAGACCCAACTGGGTCATCAAGTCAGGCAAAGTTACCCCCCGCAATTGGGCCAGTTCCACCAAGGCTTCAATCCGTGCCGCATCGGCTTGCTCAACAACGTCAATCAGTTGCAGCAGCTCTGGGTGCTCCTCTGGGGCGATCGCCTCATGTTGAGAGAGTCGGTCTTGCTCCCTCAAGAGCAACTGAAGGTCATCTACAGCGCCATGTCTAGATTTTCTGCCAAAAACGCCCATTTGTCCGAGATTTCTTCAATTACTTTAGCGGTGGGCTTACCCGCCCCGTGTCCCGCTTTCGTCTCAATGCGAATCAGTACCGGATCTGCGCCACTATGGGCCGCCTGGAGGGCGGCGGCGAACTTAAAGCTGTGGGCGGGCACCACCCGGTCGTCGTGGTCGGCGGTGGTAATCAGGGTGGCGGGGTAGTCGGTACCGGGTTTGAGGTTGTGGAGGGGAGAGTAGGCGTAGAGGGCCTTAAATTCTTCCTCATTTTGGGGCGAGCCGTAGTCAGACTCCCAGGCCCAGCCGATGGTGAACTGGTTAAACCGCAGCATATCCATTACCCCCACCGCTGGCAGGGCCGCTCCAAATAGGTCGGGGCGCTGGGTCATGCAGGCCCCCACCAGCAGCCCACCGTTGCTGCCGCCCATAATCGCCAGCTTAGGGGATGAGGTATGGCGATGGTCGATTAGCCACTCGGCGGCGGCAATAAAGTCGTCAAACACGTTTTGCTTGTTGAGCTTAGTGCCCAACTGGTGCCACGCTTCACCATACTCGCCGCCACCGCGCAGGTTAGGCACCGCGTAGAGGCCGCCCATTTCCATCCACACCAGGTTGCCGACCGAAAAGGCCGGCGTCAGGGAGATGTTGAACCCGCCGTAGCCGTAGAGCAGGGTGGGGTTTTGGCCGTTTAGCTCAATCCCCTTTTTGTGGGTGATGAACATGGGGATGCGGGTGCCATCCTGACTTTCATAGAATATCTGGATGGTTTCGTAATCGTCGGGGTTGAAATCGACCTGGGGCTGACGGTAGAGGGTGCTATCGCCGGTTACCATGTCGTAGCGGTAGATGGTGTTGGGCACCGTAAAGCTGGTGAAGCTGTAGAAGGTTTCGGTGTCGTCACGTTTGCCGTCGAAGCCCCCGGCGGAGCCAATGCCGGGGAGATCCACGTCCCGCACCAGGGTTCCATCCAGACTATAAATGCGGATGCTGGTGTAGGCATGCTTTAGGTAATCGGCCACGAACTGGTGGTTGAGTAGGCTCACCCCTTCGAGGGTGTCGTCGCTTTCAGGGATTACCTCCTGCCAGTGGTGGCGGTCGGGCTGGGTAATATCGATGGCGATCAGGCGACCTTTGGGGGCCTCCAGGTCGGTGCGAATCCAGAATTTAGGGCCGTCGTTATCCACAAAGCCGTAGCTGGCCTCAAAGGTAGACAGTAGCTCAACGACGGAGCTATCCGCCGCGCTTAAATCTTTATAAAACAGCAGATTATTAGGGTCGGTGCCGCGCCAGACAGAAATAATCAGGTAGCGGCCATCTTCGCTCACGTCACCACTAAAGCCCCACTCTTTTTCGTCGGGGCGTTCGTAGACCAGCACATCGTCGCTTTGGGGGGTGCCGAGGCGGTGGTAGTAGAGCTTTTGGTAGTAGTTGATGGCCTCTAGCTTGCTGCTTTCGTCGGGTTCGTCGTAGCGGCTGTAGAAAAAGCCCCGGTGGTCGTGGGTCCACGAAGCGCCGGAAAACTTCACCCATTTCAGGTGATCGTCGGTATCGATTCCAGTCTCAATATCGCGCACCCGCCACTCAACCCAGTCTGACCCAGCGGTGGAGAGGCCGTAGGCCAGGTAGGCTCCGTTTTCGCTCACCGCCAGGCCGCTGAGGGAGACAGTGCCGTCCGCCGACAGGGTGTTGGGGTCGAGCAGCACCCTGGGCTCCGCCTCTAAGTTGGGCAGGGTGTAGAGCACACTCTGGTTTTGCAGCCCGTCGTTTTTATAGTAAAAATACCGCCCACCGCGCTTGAAGGGGGTGGTATAGCGCTCAAAATTCCACAGCTGGGTTAGCCGCTGGTTGATGCGATCGCGCGCCGACAGCCCCGCCAGGTAGCCAAAGGTGACCTGGTTTTGGGCCTCAATCCACCCCTGGCTGGCCTCAGATTGGGGGTCTTCGAGCCAGCGGTAGGGGTCGGGCACCGCTATGCCGTGGTAGATATCGACCTGGTTTTGCAGAGGGCTGGGAGGGTAGAGCAGGGTAGATGCCGTCATGGCCGGAGAGGATAAACCAAGAACTAGTAGTAACCCTAGCAGAAAGTAGACCATGGGCAGGCGGCGCGGCCTCAGGTCAGCGGCGGCCTGAATCATCGGTGCTGAAGAAACTGCCGCAGGCGAAACATCACCAAACTCTGACCCAGATTCAGAGGCAGCGGAGAGATGCCCTCCAGCCGAGACTGCACCCAACTCTCGCCCCAGTACCACTCGTGGAAGCCGTCAATGCCCCCAGACAGCCGCATGTGCAGGCTATTTTCAGTAGCCTGGGTAACCTCGTGGCGCAGCTCTAGCGGCCCAATGTAGCTGCTAAACACCAGCCCGGTCTGGAGCTGATCGGGCAGCCCTTCGGCTAGGCGCTGGGGCCAGAGCCACTGGCGAAACTTGCCGGGCTGGGTCAGGCTGGCCTGAATTTGCCCTGGGGTAGCCTCAACTTCGATGCGGAGGCGGCTTTGCTGGAAGGTGCCGAGCATAGGGCAATCTGCCAAAAGACAACACTTTTCAGTATGCCAAATCTGCCGGGTCGGGGGGAAATCTGGCTGGCCGGGTCACGGAGCTGGGCTGGCCCAAACCTTCTACAATAGTGATAAGGATTGTTAAGACAAATTAGGCGACCCATGGCAGATCAACTTATTCGGGCCACCGCCGCCGAGGGCGGCATTCGCGTAGTGGGGGTAGTTACCACCAAGCTCACGGAGGTGGCCCGACAGCGACACCAACTCTCCTACGTGGCGACGGCGGCCCTGGGGCGCACCATGGCCGGGGGGCTGCTGCTGGCGTCGAGCATGAAGCGACCCCAGTCGCGGGTTAACATTAGGGTGCGGGGCAATGGCCCCCTGGGCGGCATTTTGGTGGATGCGGGGCTAGACGGCACCGTGCGCGGCTATGTGGATAACCCCACCGTAGAGCTGGTTCCCAACGCCGCAGGCAAGCTCGATGTGGGGGGGGCGGTGGGCCGCGAGGGCTACCTCTACGTGGTGCGGGATGTGGGCTACGGCTACCCCTACTCCAGCACGGTGGAGCTGGTATCGGGGGAAATTGGCGATGACCTGACTCACTACCTGGCCACCTCCGAGCAAACCCCCTCGGCGCTCATTCTGGGGGTGTTTGTGGGGGCCAACGGGGTCGAAGCCGCTGGCGGACTGCTGCTGCAAATTTTGCCCCGGGCCGCTGAAGACAGCGAAATAGTGGCCATTCTAGAGAATCGGATTGCTGCCCTCACTGGCTTTACGCCGCTGCTGCGGGCCAACCAAACCCTACCCCAAATTTTTGAAAGCCTGGTGGGCGACATGGGCCTGGAGATTTTGCCCGAAACCCAGCTGGTGCAGTTTCACTGCCCCTGCTCCTTTGAGCGGATGCTGAGAGCCTTGAAAATGCTGGGCGAAGAGGAACTTCAGGACATGATCGAAAAAGACGACGGGGCCGAAGCCACCTGCCATTTCTGTAACCAGGTGTACCACACCAGCAGCCATCAACTGACCCAGCTGATTGAAGACTTGCGGGAAGAGCAGCAGTCGGCGCAGCGGTAGCGGGGCGCAGGGGGCTTTCAGGGATCTTAATGTTGTGCCTTAGTTGATCGAATAGCCCAATGTGAATAAGACTACGACCTCCAATGCCGAGATCGTAGTAGATTGAAGTCGTCCAAGTCTCTTAGTTAGGCGAGTTTGATCGAGCACACGCAGCTGATGGCATAGGGCAACAGAAGTTTGGCTCAAGCCGCCTTTGTCTTTAGAAATTTGCAAGCAGGTTGGTAGTGCCGCCCGCCGCAAATTACTGGTAACAGGAATGGTAATCACAGTTGTGGTGAATCTAGCCAGGTCACTTTCCTGAAAGATGATGACAGGACGAATGCCTGCCTGCTCTGATCCCTGAGTCGGATTTAGGTTGGCTAGCCATATCTCCCCTCGCTGGGCTGTCATAGGTGATCTTCTAGATTGAGTTGGCTGATATACTCAGCCAGGCCAGATTCGGCAAGTCGTCTATCTTCCTGGGCAGACTCTTTGTAAAGGAGAGCAAACTTAGCCAGGTCAGCAGATCTTTGCGGTAGTTGGCGACGAAATTTAAGAAATGCAATATACTCCGCCAACTGATTGAGTTGAGCATTGTCAAGACAATCGATTTCTTGCTTTAGGGTTTCTTTGGTGACTGGCATACTTGGTTCTCCATCGTGTAACTAGTTTACCAAAGCAGATTCCCTAGTCTTGGTGTAACGCCAGGATCAACACCACAACTGCACTGGCTAAGCCATATCAGACAATATCCATTGCAATTCCCCTGTACCCGTGACATAAAAAGCTTACCTACCAGTTGATTTGCCCCCAATCGAGCTTGCCGCCCTCATTGCCAGGTTGATAATGGAAAGCAGTGCTGCATTGCTAGATAAGCACATCCCTCGCGATGCTTAGGGACTCGCAAGAAAATCAGGCACCCATGGCTATCTTTCCTGTTGGTGCATTGCTGCGCGAATGCACCCTACGGTGATCAATGCTTCGGGTATGTTATTTAGACGCACGTCCCTTATCGCGCCATTATTGAGTCAAGGCTGGCCCAATTAGGCCATCACAATCGCAACATTCTGGTTGTTTCTGGTTGTTTCTGGAGAACCTGACCACACTTGGCGGGCGAGCAAAGACCTTGATCGCACCTTTGTCGCTCCAGAAATCCTCTGCTATCGCACCGGCTTACCCAGGCCGAAACAGTCCCCAAACCCCCTCAGGGCTGAACCTATTTCTTTTTTATAGGTCTCAACGGCCTCGGGATCTGGGCTGATGTTCTGCGGACGAGGCGCTTTGAGCTTCGCCCCCAAGCAGTAGTGCACCGTCTTATGAACCGTTTTATAGGTTAGCTACAGCACCCTAAAAATTAAGCTTGACGCGGCACTAGCTTTGCCAGGTGCCAAACACGATAGACTGCACCGCTTTCGCCATACGGGTCAGGTCATCATCAAGCAGGGGCGGCCACGGGATGCCAGCTTGCTGACCCTGGTCGTAAAGCTGGCGGCTTTCGTAGGCTAAAACCAACATCGCCTGCACCAGGGGGCGATCGAGGGTGGGTTCATCTTTTAAGCCCTCAAACAAAACCTTTAAGGCCAGCAGTAACGACGTCACCTGCCCCGGTACCGGCGGTTGCCCCTGGCGTAGGCAGGCGATAAAAGTATCAGGCCGATCTTCGCTGGCCGTTAGGGTTTGCCCCAGCAAAAATTGGCGAGCGGTGTCAAAATCCATGGTGGTAGCAGCTCAGCGTAAAGAACTCGAGTAATGCCCCGCAGGTACCGATGTGTGCCTAGTTTATCGCGTCTATTCCCAGACCGAATCAAATCGCTGCAGGGTTGGTAGGCTGGCCTAGATGCGGGGCAAGCTGACCCTAGATCGATCACAGGTTTGTGCACTAGAGCAGGGCATGAGGCTATGACCCAACGGTTCCCCAACTCCATTCCTTTTGTCGACTTAAGCGGACAGCATGGCCCCCTTCAGGCCGAAATTCAGGCGGCCATGGGGGCGGTGCTGGCCCAGGGCGATTTTGTGCTAGGTTCTGCCCTGGCTGAGTTTGAAAGGCAGTTTGCCGCCGCCTGTGGGGTCGAGTTTGGGGTGGGCCTGGGCTGCGGCACCGATGCCCTTGGCCTGGGCCTAACCGCCTGCGGCATTGCCCCTGGGGATGAGGTAATTTTGCCCGCCAACACATTTATTGCCACGCTGCTGGGGATATTGCGGACGGGGGCCAGGCCGGTCTTTGTGGACTGCGATCGCGCCACGGCCCTCATCGATTTAGCCGCCGCTGAACGCGCCATTACCCCCCGCACCCGCGCCATCATTCCAGTGCACCTCTACGGCCAGATGGTTTCCCCCCCGGCCTTGCTGAACCTGGCGGCTCGGCACCAGGTGATGATTTTTGAGGATGCCGCCCAGGCCCACCTAGCCGAGCGCGACGGCTACACAGCCGGATCCCTCGGACGAGGGGCCGCCTTTAGCTTTTACCCCAGCAAAAACCTCGGTGCCCTGGGGGATGGCGGCATGGTCGTTACCACCGCCGAAGGAACGGCGGCCCTGGCCCGCTCCCTCCGTAACTACGGAGCCACCAGCAAGTACTACCATACCGAACCGGCGGGCACCAACAGCCGTCTCGATACACTCCAGGCGGCGGTGCTCAACGTTAAGCTCCCCCACCTGCCTGGCTGGAACCAGGCCCGCCGCGACCTGGCCCAGCACTACGACCGCAACCTGGCCCCCCTGGCCGACTACGGCATTATTCCTATCCGCAACGAGGCCGGGGCTGGGCATGTTTACCATCTCTATGTGGTGCGAGTGACACACCTCTGCCCCATCAATCGGGATGACTTGCAGGCCCACCTGGCCGCCGCCCACATTCAAACCGGCATTCATTACCCCATTCCCTGCCATTTACAACCAGCCTTCAAATCTCTGGGGTATGGCCCTGGCAGTTTTCCCCAGGCCGAAACCCTGAGCCAGGAAATTCTGTCGCTACCCATGTACCCAGGGCTGACCGTCGCGCAGGTTGACCGCATTGTTAGGGTAATCACTCGTCGGGTAACCGCGGCCCCGTCGGTCATCCCTTCCCTAAAATCCGTAGGCTAGGCCTAGAGGCCATTCAGGTCGCGCGCGCGCTAAATCCTCCAGAATTAAGCTTAGTGGGCATTGCCCCCCCTTCACCCTCCCCCTTCAACTCTCCCCCCTCCCCCCATGCTCTCCTCCCCTTCTTCCCGCCACTTCTCCCTCAGCTGGGTACTCGCGGCTCTCCTCTTGGTGCTCTACAGCCCACTGCTGGTGCACTGGGTAGACGGGTGGCTGAACAAATCCATTAGCATTCAGCATGAGTATTTTAGCCACGGGCTGATTGGCCTGCCCTTTGCCGCCTACATTAGCTGGACCAAGCGCCAGGACTGGCAGGCGCGGCCCAATCGTTGTCATCCCCTGGGGCTGGGGCTGGTGGGCCTGGCCAGCCTGATGTATCTCACGGGTCTGACCGACTGGATGAATCTATCTCTGCCGATTATGCTAGCGGGGCTGTGCCTGTGCCTGAAAGCCACGGCGGGGCTGCGGCTCCAGGCTATGCCGCTGGTGCTGGTAGCGCTAGCCACCCCGACCCAACTCCCCTATTTAATTGAGCCCTACATTATGCCGCTGCAGCATTTTATCGCCGCCGTGGCCGGGTTTATGCTGGCCCAAATTGGTGTCGATGTGGTAGTGGAGCAGATTTATTTATACGTCAACGGCCAGACCGTAGAGGTCGCTCCCCACTGTGCCGGGCTCAAAATGCTGTTTACCAGCCTCTACGTGGGCCTCATGCTGGTTTATTGGACAGGGATGCACCGATCTCGATTGCAGACGGGGCTGTTTTTTGCCGGGGTCGTGGGGGTTAGCGTCGCGGGTAACATCATCCGCAATACTTTGCTGAGCTATTTTCACGGCATGGGGCAAACCACAGCCTTTGTCTGGCTTCACGAAAGCTGGGGGGGAGATGTCTACTCAGCCCTGATGCTGCTATCGCTGATTCTCTTGCTGCGGCTGATTCAGCAGCAGGTGCCCGACACGCTGACCCTAGCGGTGCAGTCGTCGTCGTCCGTTTGAGCCCAACCCTTACCCCCGCTGCATGGCTATGACTACGAAACCCAATGCGTTGCCGTTACCCCCCATCCCTGACCGCTGGGTCAAGCTTGGGTTGAGTCTTGTGCTGGCTATGCTGGTGGCGGTGATGATCGTACCGGCAGCCCTAACGGGGCAGTGGCCCTGGGTCGCCTCCCCTCAGGTGGCGCAGATCAAGCCACTGCAAATGCTGCTTAAGCAGGGGTTGACCTTACCGGGCTGGGTCCAAACGAGTCATCAGGTGATTTCCCTCAACCAACAAGACTGGAGCCTGGGGGAATATACCGCCGAGCCATCCCTAACCCCAGCCATCGACCGTATCGCCCTGCTGCTGCTGCCCCAGCCCTGGCACAGCAACCAGCCCCAGGTAGAATGGCTCGATATTACCGGTGCCCAGCGCTGGCAGATCGAGGCGCGCCAGCGGCTGACAATAGCCGACGGGGCCGGAGTTGTAGCGCCGTTTCAGGCCCGTTTCTTTCGCGGCCAGAGTGACCATCAAACCTTCGCGGTCTTGCAGTGGTATGCCTGGCCTACGGGGGGGCACCCTTCCCCCAGCCACTGGTTTTGGGCCAATCAGGGGTCGCAGCTCACGACCCACACCCTGACCCCATGGGTTGCGGTGAGTCTGCTGCTACCGGTGGAACCGCTGGCGGATATCAGCGCCTATCAACCTTTAGTCACAGAGCTGGGGGTGCTGATTCAGCAGCAGTTGATGGCGGCTGTATTTTCGCCTCCAGTGACGCCCTGACCCTGGCACCGAGGCAAGCCCCTGGTCTCGACACCAGGGTGCGGTTAATGGCGCTTTCCATCGAACGGGTGATTCGCGAGGAGCCGATGCCCCGCCTGCTTTCTTTAGCTCTCGACGAATTTTTTCGCGCTTCCCGTCCCAGCGCCTTTACCTATCGGCTTAAGCTGGCTAGCCCCAGCCGCGCCTCAATCGTAGCCAGCACTGACTGGCTCAGGGCGTCGTAGTCGTAGCCGCCCTCCAGGCCAAACAAAATATTGGCGGTGACCGCCAAACACTGGTGGGTAAAGGCCCCAAAGTCCCCAGGCTGGAGGTTGACGCTGGCCAAAGGGTCGGCGGCGGTGGCATCGTACCCGGCGCTAACAATCAGCAAATCTGGCCTGAAGGCCTTGAGGAAGGGCATTACCGCCGCCTCAAACCGGGCCTGGTAGTCGGCGCTGGTGCTGCCGGGGGCCATGGGTAGGTTAAGCACGTTGTGGTAAAGGCCGGTTTCGCTGCTGTGCCCGGTGCCGGGGTAGCCGGGCAGCTGGTGCAGCGAACAGTAGGCGATCGCGGGATTAGCTTCCACCAGGGCCTGGGTGCCGTTGCCGTGGTGCACATCCCAGTCGAGGATGGCGACCCGGTTAGTATATGGCTGTTCCAGGGCGTAGTGGGCGGCGATCGCGGCATTGCTCAACAGGCAAAACCCCATGCCGCGATCGCGCACCGCGTGGTGCCCCGGCGGGCGGGCCAGCACAAAGGCCGACTGGCCGGTGGCCAGCACGTAGTCTACCCCGTCTAGCCAGGCGCTGACCGCCAGGCGAGCTACCCCGTAGCTGCCCTCCGAGACCACCGTATCGCCATCGATCTGGCCGCCGCCGGAGGCCGCGAGCTGGCGCAGGGCCTCCACGTAGCGAGGGTTGTGAAGCTGGGCAATGGGGCCATCCACATCCCGCTGGGTAACCGGGGTGGGCGCTTGCCAATCGAGTTGGTTGGCCCAGGGGGCCGATTCGAGCGCCGCCACAATCGCCGTTAGCCGCCCCGCATTTTCGGGGTGAAAACTACCGGTATCGTGGGCTAAAAAGTCTGGAGAATAGATGATAGAGAAGTCGGCCATAGCAGCAGCGGCAGGCAAAGGGTTTTCAGGGCGGGGGCGAGGGCCAAATCAGGGCTAGAGCCTGGCCATTAAATGCCCGCAGAATGGGGAGTTGACATTCCTCCCCCTATCCTAGCGTTAATGCCCTCGCGGCTAGATTTTCGTGTTAGAATATTAGCCGCAAGAGCCCAGAAATCATAGTGATTTGAGCGCTATTCGGCACCGTTTGGTGTAGAGATTTAACTAGCGCTTTTTTAGTTAGAAATTCGGAGTTTTTCCGCCTATGGCAACCCCAGAAGAGCGTATTGTCCCGACCGATCTGCGCAACGAAATGTCTCGGTCTTACCTCGAATACGCCATGAGCGTAATTGTGGGGCGGGCCTTGCCAGATGCCAGGGATGGGCTCAAGCCCGTGCATCGCCGCATTCTGTACGCCATGCACGAACTGGGGTTAAGCGCCGACCGTCCCTTCCGCAAGTGCGCCAGGGTGGTGGGGGAAGTGTTGGGTAAGTTTCACCCCCATGGCGACACGGCGGTGTATGACGCCCTGGTGCGCATGGCCCAAGACTTTTCCATGCGCATGCCGCTGATCAATGGCCACGGCAATTTCGGCTCCATCGACAACGACCCGCCGGCGGCGATGCGATACACCGAGTGTCGCCTGCAATCCCTCTCTAGCGACTCGCTACTGCAGGATATTGAGTCTGAAACCGTTGACTTTGCCGACAACTTTGACGGCTCTCAACAGGAGCCGGTGGTGCTGCCCTCCCGCCTGCCCCAGCTGTTGCTCAACGGCTCCTCCGGAATTGCCGTGGGCATGGCCACCAACATTCCCCCCCACAACCCCGGCGAGCTGATCGACGGGGTAATTGCCCTGATCAACAACCCCGACATCTCTACCGCCGAGCTGATGGAGCTGATCCCCGGCCCCGACTTCCCCACCGGGGGGCAAATTCTGGGCCGTAGTGGCATTCGCGACGCCTTTATGACCGGGCGTGGCTCTATTACCATGCGCGGGGTAGCGGCGATCGAGACCATCGAGCACCGGGGCCGCCCCGACCGGGAAGCGATCGTGATCACCGAGCTGCCCTACCAGACCAACAAGGCCGGGATGATCGAGCGGATTGCCGAAATGGTAAACGAGCGGCGTCTGGAGGGCATTTCCGACATTCGCGACGAGAGCGATCGCGACGGCATGCGCATCGTCATTGAGCTGAAGCGCGACGCCTACCCTCGAGTGGTGTTAAACAACCTCTACAAGCAGACCCTGCTGCAAAACAACTTCGGTGTCAACATGCTCTCCCTGGTCAACGGGGAGCCCCAGCTGCTGGGCCTGAAGCGAATGCTAGAGGTGTTCCTCGACTTTCGCATTGAGACCATCATTCGCCGCACCCGCTACGAGCTGCGCAAGGCGGAAGAGCGCGATCACATCCTGCAGGGCTACCTGATTGCTCTGCTCAATTTGGATGCCGTGATCGCACTGATTCGCGGGGCCGCCGATACCCCCACCGCCAAGCAGGAGCTGATGGAAACCTACGGCCTCTCGGAGGTGCAGGCCGACGCTATTCTACAAATGCAGCTGCGCCGCCTCACCGCCCTGGAGGCCGACAAAATTCAGCAGGAGCACGAGGAGCTGCAGGCTAAAATCACCGACCTGCAAGATATTCTGGCCCGCCGCGAGCGGGTGCTGGAGATCATTGTCACCGAGCTGGGAGAACTCAAAGCCAAGCACAACGACCCCCGCCGCACCACCATCGAGATGGATGATGCCGAACTCACCGACATCTCCCTGATTGCCAACGAGCAGATCGTGATTCTGGTCACCGATCAGGGCTACATTAAGCGCATGCCGGTGGCCACCTTTGAAGCCCAGAGCCGCGCCACCCGAGGCAAGGCCGGGGCCAAAATGAAGGAAGACGACGGCGTGCAGCACTTCATTACCTGCTACACCCACGACTATCTGCTGTTCTTTAGCGATCGCGGCGTGGCCTATTCCCTGCGGTCGTACCAGGTGCCGGAGGGTTCGCGGGCGGCGCGGGGGGTGCCCATCGTGCAAATGCTACCCATCCCCAAGGAAGAATGCATTACCTCGGTGCTGGCGGTGCGCGAGTTCACCGACGAAGACTATTTGGTTATGCTGACCCGCGGCGGCTTCGTCAAAAAAACCGCCCTGTCAGCCTTTAGCAATATTCGCACCAATGGCTTGATTGCCATTTCCTTAGAGGAGGGCGACCATCTCAAGTGGGTGCGCCTGGCCCGCACTACCGACAGCATTCTAATCGGCTCCCGCCGGGGTATGACTATTCACTTCCAGGCCAACGACGACCAGCTGCGCCCCCTGGGCCGACCCACTCGCGGCGTGCGAGCCATGAACCTGCGCAACCAGGACGAGCTGATCAGCATGGATATTCTGCCCAGCCAGGTGGTGGAGGCGGTGATCCAGGCCAACGCGGTGGATGCCGCCCTGGATGCTGCGACAGACATCGATGTCGATGCCAACCTGGAGGATGAGGACGATCTGCTCAGCCCCGGCAGCGACGGCGGCCCCTGGGTGCTGGTAATTACCGCCTCCGGCCTGGGCAAGCGGGTGCCGGTGGCCAAGTTCCGACTGCAGAATCGGGCCGGCATGGGGCTGATGGCGATCAAGTTCCGCAAGAGCGACGACACCCTGGCCTCGCTACTGGTGGTGGGCGAGGGTGATGAGCTGATGCTGGTTACCAATCGGGGCATCATCATTCGCCAGCGGGTGAACGATATTTCGATTCAGTCGCGCCCCGCCACCGGGGTGCGGTTGCAGCGGCTAGATGCGGAGGATGCGATCGCGGCGGTCGCCGTCGTGCCCCCTGCCTTGCAAATTGAAGGTCTCGACGATGCTGATGCTGAGGAGTCTGCTGTTGAAGAAGGTGCGAGCGAGGTGATTGCGGAAGCCTCTGCGGAAGCATCCCCTGAGGAGGAGTAACCCCGAACCATTTCCCGGGTTGGAGACAATAGGCCGTTACAACCAGGCTATTGATGATGGGATCCTTGCAGGGATCCCCCCTGTCCCCCTTAAAAAGGGGGTAGGGTGAATCTTTAAGTCCCCGAAGTCTGGATTTACGACAACGGCAAACTCACCCTTTATCTTTTAGAGAATGGGGATTATGAACCGTCGGCCAGCAGTGCGGTGTTCCCAAATTTCGCGATTACTGAGTGGAGTCCTAGACTAGTAGCCCAGGCGTTGGCCACGGGTACCAGCACTATGCTGCGTAGCCTCAGGCAGCAGCTGCAAGCGGGTGAGCTAGATCGCTCTGACCGCTGAGCTTTCTCGGCAACCACCGAACGCTTCAGCCAGAGATACCCCTTCAGCCCTGCCTAGCCGCCAGGAGTTTGCACACAGGTCAGCACCCCCTCTTTCTGACCGGCGTTGCCGCCCATCGCCCGCACCGTCAGCTGCGGCTCAAAGCCGGGGTAGCAGCGGGTGAGCACCGTATCTTCGCTGCGGGTCACGTACAGCACATAAACAGGGGCACCGTTGAGAATAGCTGGCCCCAGGCTAGGGGGCGCAGGGGCGGTAGCTACCAGCGGCACCTGGGACGATGGGGAAGCCCCCTCAAAGCCCGCAGCCGCCAAAGTCGGCGTCGCCCCTAAGCGGCTGAGGACGATGAGCCCCAGCACGGTCAGGACAATAGATAACTTGCGGACGAGTCTAGCCATGGATAAATCTCCTAATTTTGCCATCAAACAACGCCTACCCGGAAGAATTTGCCGCCATCGGGTCAGCCTTGCCAGCATATCTTGATCCGATGTTGCATCGTTCACTAAAGACAATACCGACTCATCTCTGGCTTAGAGTGTAAAAGTAGTTAGCTTAACGTCACGCCCTTCCCATGGCTCTTTCCCTACCCCCACGCTTCGCCGCTGCCGTGCCCGTTGATCGCATTCGTTATAACGATCAGGGGCTGGTGCCCGCTATTGTGCAAGACTACCTTGACGGCACCGTACTGATGATGGCCTGGATGAACCGCGAATCCCTCCAAAAAACTCTGGAAACCGGGGATACCTGGTTTTGGAGCCGCTCTCGCCAGGAATTTTGGCATAAGGGGGCAACCTCGGGCCATGTGCAGAAGGTGCAGTCTATCCGCTACGACTGCGACAGCGATGCCCTGCTGGTAACGGTAGAGCAAATTGGAGACGTGGCCTGCCACACGGGGGAACGCAGCTGTTTTCACCAGGTTGAGGGGAGTAAAGTGCCGCCTCCGGCGGATACCCTGTCCCAGGTGTTTGGGGTGATTTGCGATCGCCAGGCCCACCCCACCCCTAACTCCTACACCAGCCAACTATTCGAGGGCGGCGACAACAAAATTCTCAAAAAAATCGGCGAAGAGGCTGCCGAGGTGGTGATGGCCTGCAAAGACGACGACCCCGACGCCATTGCCGGGGAGGTGGCCGACCTATTCTACCACGCTCTAGTGGCCCTCGCCCACCACGGGGTAGACCTGAAGGCGGTATATCGTAAGCTTCAGGAGCGGCGGCGGTGAGGAATAGGCGCTCAAAATTAAAAAATCAAAGTTAAAAATTCAACCCTGTCTATCTTCTTTTGCGGTGTTGCTGAATTCAGGCCTGAATTTGGGTAGGGGCAAACGGCCGTTTGCCCCTACGAGGGGCTTTGAAGGCTTGATTCATACCTATGCCCAGCAACGCCTCTTTTTCCGGGGTCTAAATCAGCGGCGTTTTGGCGGGTATGCCTGGCCGCCGGGGATACTCATTGGGGGTGGGGGCGACTTTCTCGACATCGATATTGTGGCGAAATCCCTGAGTTAGGGGAGTAGTGACCGCGCGTACCTCCAACAATTGGCCCCCCAGGCGGGGCAGAATGGCGGCCAGACTAGCTTCTTCGGCCTGGGTCCACTGGCCCCGATATAGCACTGCCCGCCCGCTTGGCTTAAGCAGGGGCAGGGCGTACTCGGCGCAGGTGTTGGCTGACCCCACGGCCCGCACCAGCGCCAGGTCATAGGCTTCTCGATGGGCAGGTTGATGGCCCACCTGTTCGGCCCGCTCGGGCAGCAGGGATACGTGAGTTAACCCCAGGGTCTGCACCACCGCTTCAAGGGCCACAATTTTCTTGCGAGTAGAATCCATCAGGCTGAGCTGCCAGTGGGGGAACACCAGGGCTATGGGCAGGCCGGGAAAGCCGCCGCCGGTGCCGATGTCAATCACCCGCCGGTGGGTATCGGCCTGGGCCGCATCGGCCAGCCAGGGAGAGATGCCCTGGAGCGAATCCCACAGGTGCTTTTCCCAAAAGTCGTCGGGGGCGGTAATGCGGGTCAGGTTGACCTGCTGGTTAGTCGCCAGGATCACCTCATACAGCGTTTGAAACGCCCGCTGCTGATCGGTATCGGGCTGCCATTGCAGGGTAGTCAGCCAGGCCTGGGGATGGGTTGGCAACTGCTCTACCACGCCCATTACGCCATCGTCCTAGAAAGAGTGGTTGCGGCCACCGGCACCAGTTCGCCGTGGTTGAGCTGCCAGGAGCAATCGGCCAGGGACGCCAACTCGTCGGCATCGTGGGACACCACCAGCAGGGTCCAGTTTTTCTTCAGCTGCTGGAGCAGGCTAATGATTTGCTGCCGCATCGACCAGTCTAGCCCCGCCGTGGGTTCATCCAGCAGCAGCAGGTAGGGTTTGCGGATCAGCTGTACCGCGAGGGCCAACCGCCGCTGCTGCCCCCCACTCAGGGAGTGGGGAACGGTTTCTAGGTCCAAGTGGTCTAACCCAACGGCCTTGAGGGCCTGATCGATCTGGTCGCGCTCTAGCTCGGGGTGGCCCAGGCGCAACTCTTCTAAAAGGCTTTGCCCGCAAAAGTGCCGCTCAGGAAACTGAAATACCAGCCCGGCTAGCTGCCGCAGCGCCTCTGGATCAAGATTTTGGCTGCGCCACTGAATGGTGCCGGTGGTGGGCTTGGCAAACCCTGCCATGAGCTCTAGCAGGGTGCTTTTGCCGGAGCCGCTGGGGCCATAGACCAGCCCTAGCTGTTGGGGGCCAAGTTCTAGGGAAATCTGGCGTAAAATAGCCGTTGAGCTAGCGGGGGGATGGTACGTGAGCTGGCGAATATAGAGCATTCGACCTTGGGGGTATGACAGAGAAAGCGGTGATGGATGCTTTTTCAGTGTGCCCTACTTGGGGGCGACTGGCAGGCTTTATTAGCCACGGGCCTAACTATGGGCCTGATTATAGGACAGTGTATTATCTGTAACATTTTAGTCTAGCCATCATTCTAACCGTTAGCCACAATAGGCCCAGGGCTACCGCGCTATTCTGAATCGTATCCACATCTTTCGTCTCAGGTCGTGACTGCATGAGTTTTGCTATGGTCTTCCCGTCTTTGCGAACCCCGGCCCGCTGGGCCGGTTTGATTCAATCGCGCCGCATTCAGGCCATTCTGATGGGCGCTCTGACTACGGCAATGGTGGGTTTAGCCACCGCCCCGGCCCTGGCGGGCGATCCCTTTCGGCCTGACGATCCCCATGCCATTGGCGATGCTACGGAGGCCGCCTTCAACGCCATTTTCTATGCCGGTGACTACGCTGCCGCCCGAGGCTTAGTAGATCAGGCCCTCAAGGCGGACCCCAACGAACCCATGAACCATGCCATGGCGGCGACCATCAGCTACCTAAACGGTGATTTGGCCGAGCTGCAGGAGCGGGCGCAGCTCACCCAATCGACCGCCGAGGCGCTGAAGGCGACCGATCCCCTGCGGGGCCATCTTTACATCGCCGTCGGCCTATTTATGGAAGGGGCCTATGTACTTCAGAACCAGGGCATTGCGCGGGGCACCCCCACAGTGCTGCGCATGCTGCAGCAGGTGTTTAGTGAGCTAGACGCCGCTAAGGCTATCGATCCCAACGATCCAGAACTGAGCCTGCTGAAGGGCTTTATGGATTTACTCCTGGCCGTCAACTTGCCCTTTGCCAATCCTGATCAGGCCATTGCCCAGCTAGGCAATGGGTATCCGGCCTATCTCTCCCATCGGGGCATTGCCATTGGCCTGCGGGATCTAGGCCGCTACGATGAAGCCCTGGTGGAGGTGGATAAGGCCCTGGCCGCCGCCCCCGAAAACCCCGATTTGCTTTATCTCAAGGCGCAAATTCTATATCTCAATCAGCAAAGTGCCGATAGCCTTGCCCTGTATCAGGCAGCATTGGCCTACGCCGATCAGCTGCCTACCTCTACGGTGCGCCAAATTCAGTTTGAGGCCTGCATCGCCGAAGGGGTAGAGGGCCCGACCTGCACCGAGCGCTCGGGGCTCAATCAAGGATAATGGTCTCTGAACTCACCTTTGAGTTCTGCACCCTCCCCATGCCCACCATTACCGAGCCTACCGTTCCCATTTTGCCCCCCTGGCTGAGCCGCTCATCCCTGGAGATAGCGCCTGCTCTACTGGGCTGTCGGCTGGTGCGGCGCTGGCCCGATGGTCGTCAGCTGCGGGGCGTAATTGTAGAAACCGAAGCCTATACCGAGGGCGACCCCGCCTGCCACGCCTACCGCCGCGAAACCCCCCGCAACCGCGTGATGTTTGGCCCCGCTGGCTACAGCTATGTGTATTTAATCTACGGTATGTACCACTGCTTCAACGTGGTGACCGACCAGGAGCGACGGCCCAGCGCGGTGCTGGTGCGGGCCGTCGAGCTAGAGACCGTTCCCCCCTGGTTACAGAGCTATCGTCAGGAGCCGGTGGCCCGTTGGGGAGCCGGGCCAGGCAAGCTGTGTCGCCTGCTGGAGATCGACCGCCAGCTCAGCGATTTGCCCCTAACTTCGGCTGGGCCACTCTGGCTGGAGCACTGTGCGCCGGAATGGCAGCAGCGGGTAGCTCAAGGCCAAGTTAGGGTTACCCAGACCACCCGAATTGGGTTAACCCAGGGCGTCGATCTGCCCTGGCGCTGGTACGTGAGTGAATCAAGCGCAATTTCAAAACGTTAGGCGGTGGACAAGCCCGTTGTAGGGGCGCACAGCTGCGCTGTAGGGCGCACGGCTGTGCGCTCTGAGCCGCGAGGTTTATTTAAAAGTGAGGCGTGATCAAATCGCGAATCATCCCTCAGGATTCGATGCCCGTCACCTTGCCGGTGGCGAGAGCGTGCTATGCCCTCCTTGATGAAGGCTAGTCCTGGCAAAGAAAATCTCTGTATTGGGCGAACAACATTGGGCGAACAACCATTCGCCCCTCCGGGATGCTCACGGGTTCAGGTGGGTTGTTCTTTGGTAAAAATCGCCTAGGCCGTCTCCGACGGAAACCGCTTCGACATCTGATTTGTAGACCACTGATATTCCAGGGGAATATCCCGCTGGTTACAGGTCTCCTCAAGCTGGCGCTGCTGCGACAGGGCCTTACGCAGGGTGCTGATCAGCTCTTGCACCTGGAGCCGTAGCTGGGGAGTTTGGTAAACCGTCGCCATGGTTTCCTGCTCTAGCAGCTGGAGCAGTAGCTCATAGTGGATGTGGGAAGGTAAGGGAATCGGTCGGCCCAGATTCGCCATAGGTGCGTGCTCAGATAAAAAACAAATGACGAGCCGGATGCTGACTAATTCATTCCTCGACAGAATAAGTCGTCAATGGCGACGCCAGGATCGGCCTGCTTAATCAGCGACTCTCCCACTAAGATAGCCTTAGCCCCGGCGGCGGCGACGGTTTGCAGGTCATCATATCCGTCAATTCCCGACTCACTCACCACCAGGGCATCACGGGCGGTCAGCGGCTCCCGCCGGGCCGCAATCAGCTCCTGGGTGGTGGCCAGACGAGTCTCGAAGGTCTCCAAGTTGCGGTTGTTAATGCCGATCAGGGCAATGTTGGGGATCCCCAGCACCCGGTCTAACTCTTCCAGCGTGTGAACTTCGACCAGGGCCGCCATGCCCAGAGCCTTGGCGATTTGCACAAAGTAGTTCAGGTCTTTATCCTCCAGAATGGCCGCAATCAGCAGCACCGCGTCGGCCCCCTTCAGTCGGGCCAGGTACATCTGGTAGGGGTAAATAATAAATTCTTTGCACAGCAGGGGCAGCTCCACCGCCTGGCGAATTTGAGCCAGGTATTCAAAGTCGCCCTGAAAGAAGGCCTTGTCGGTGAGCACCGAGAGAGCGGTGGCCCCGTGGCGGGCATAGGCCTGGGCAATGGCTACCGGGTCAAAGTCGGCCCGAATGACTCCTTTGCTGGGGGAGGCTTTTTTAACTTCGGCAATCAGCGCTGGGGTAGTTTTTCCCTGGCGCAGGGCCAGGGTGAAATCTCTGGCTGGGGGGGCGCTCAACACCTCGCGCTGTAAGTCTGCCAGGGGCAGCTGCTCGCGCAGGCGGGCGACCTCAACCTCTTTGTGCCAGACGATCTTTTCTAGGATATTGCGCGGCTCGCTATTGGGAACTTTAACCTGATATTGAAGGTGCTGCACGGCAATCGGGGGGCTAGGGGGACGGCGACGGATAGTCATGCGGGCACCACCACCGCCCGCTTAAAGGCCTCGTCGAGCACCTCCGACAGGGTGGGGTGGGTGTGCACACAGTAGGAGAGCTCTGTCACCGTCTGGCCCTGGGCGATGGCGTTGGCCGCCTCCTGAATTAAGTCGGCGGCGTGGAGGCCAATGATATGTGCCCCTAGGATTTCGCCGGTATCCTGACGGTAAATTACCTTGGCCAGCCCGTCGGATTCGCCCTCGGCCAGGGCCTTAGAGTTGCCCTTGAAATAGGTGCGCACGGTGTCGATGGCAAAGCCCTCGGCCTCGGCCAGGGCCTTGGCGGCGGGTTCCGTCAGCCCCACAAAGCTGACCTCCGGGTGGGTAAAGGCCGCCGCCGGAATGCTCAGGTAGTTTACCGTGCGGGGCTGGCCGCAGATATTTTCTACGGTAATTACCCCCTGGGCGGAGGCGGCGTGGGCCAGCATCATTTTGCCGGTGGCGTCACCGATGGCCCAGAGGTGAGGTACCGGCTCGCCATTGCGCAACACCTGAAGATGGTCGTCGACGGGGATGAACCCCCGCCGGTCGACCTCTACCCCCACCCGCTCCAGACCCAGGTTCTTGGTAGCTGGAATCCGCCCGGTGGCCACCAGGCAGGCATCTACTTCCAGCACATCGACGATTTCCTGAGTTTCTCGATCGGCCAGCTCGATGGTGACCGGAGTACCGGGGGTGACGGTTTTGGCAATTACCCCGGCCCGGGTTTCGATGTCGCGGGGGGCAATTAAGACCCGCTGGGCAATCTTGGCGATGTCGGGGTCAAAGGTAGGCATGAGCTGGTCGAGGGCTTCGATGATGGTAACCTCGGTGCCCAGAGCGGTGTAGATATCGGAAAACTCCAGGCCAATGTAGCCACTGCCGATAATGGCGATCCAGTCGGGCAGCCAGTCGAGCTTCAGGGCCTCGTCGCTGGTAAAAACGGTTTTGCCGTCTATCTCAATGCCTGGGGGCACAAAGGGCACCGAGCCGGGTGACAAAATAATATCCTTGGCGGTAACGGTCTTGTCGCCTTCGGGGGTTTCAATTACGGCTTTTTGCTCCCCCGCCAGCTTGGCCCAGCCGGTGATAATATCTACCCCCAAACGAGTCAGGCTGCCGGTCATGTCGCCCTGAATTTTGCTGACCAGGTTCTTGGCGTGGTCGGCAATTGCCCCCCGGTCGTAGCTCACCGCCCCGACCTGAATGCCCAGGGCCTTGAGGTGATGCTCGTTGCGCAGCTCTCGAACCCGCCCTGACGCAGCCAATAACGCCTTAGAGGGAATGCAACCCCGGTTAACGCAGGTGCCCCCCATCACGTCGGCCTCGACGATGGCGGTTTTTAGACCCCGCTTAACGGCGTGGAGGGCGGCCCCGTGGCCTCCGACCCCGGCCCCAATAATCAGCAGGTCATAGTCGAATGCTTCGCTCACAACAGGCTCCAGAGACAGTATCAATCCACATCAATTCACCGCGTTGAGCCCAGGGAAAGGTCTGAAAATTACCCGCTTATCCCTGGCCCATTCATCCCCCCATTCTTGACTACGCAGGGGGGTTTAGACAACTATATCGTTTTGATTCGCCAGGGGAGGTTTTCCCTGGCGCTGGCGACGGGCTTCGTAGAGTAAGAGCGCCGCGGCAACGGCCACGTTCAGCGATTCCACCGGTTCAGCCATGGGAATGCTCACCGACACCGTCGCCAGGGCCTGGGCGGCGGCCGATAGCCCCGCCCCTTCGTTGCCCAGCAGCACTACCGTGGGCTGGGTAAAGTCTACGTCCCAGTAGCAGAGGCTGGCCCCTGGGTGGGTAGCTACTAGCTGCACCCCCGCCTGCTGCCATGGTTCGAACAATGCCCCCCAATCCTCCGACACCTCCAGGGGTAGGCGAAACCACTGGCCCGCCGAGGCCCGTAGCACCTTGGGATGGTCTGGGGCGACGCTGTCGGCGCTGAGCCAGAGCCCGTCGGTCCCCGCCGCCACGGCGGTGCGAATCAGGGTGCCTAGATTGCCCGGATCCTGAAGTCCTTCGACCATCAGCCCAATTCCTGTAATTGGTGGGTTACTCCCAGCCGCGCGCTGGGGGGCCACCGCCACCACCCCGTCTGGCTGCACGGTAGTAGTGAGAGAATGCAGCACCGCCTCCGCCACCACTTCTACCCGGCTCGCCTGCTGGGTTAGGGCCAGGGTTAGCTCAGGGTAGCGCTGCTGCCAGGCTGGGGTGTAGCAGGCAATTTCAAGGGGATAGCCCGCCCTAATCGCCTCTTGGAGCAGGTGGGTGCCTTCTAAAAGAAGTCGCCCCTGCTGCCGCCGAAACTTGCCCTGGTGAAGCTTGCGAATATCTTTAACCAGGGGGTTTTGCAGGCTAGTTAACATATCTCCTAGCTGAGATTGCCTCGCTGATGTTACTGAGCTGGCCTGGCTGGGTTAAATGCGGAACCCGGGACTTGAACCCGGATGTTTTTGCAAACACTAGGACCTGAACCTAGCGCGTCTACCAATTCCGCCAGTTCCGCATGGCAACGCGCTATTTGCGCCGCGATTGACTATCATGCCCCAGGGGTGGCTCAGAGTCAAGGGTTTGAAAAAAGATTTTGTTCTGGGAGCGAATCGGCTATTCTGATGTGGCCTAAAACCCAAAATGCAGTCTAGATAGCTATGGCGAAATAATGGATTTCAGGTAGAATCTAGACGAAATTTGGGAAATAGTAGGTTGTTCAGCGTGGAGGATCTCGCCATCGTTACTTCTATAGGTTTACCTAATATCCTGGCTGCGCCAGAGGCCGATAGCTCGGTACTGGAGATTGCGGGCGGGTTTCCCCTAGCGGGTCAGGTAGCCATCAGCGGCGCTAAGAATTCGGCCCTGGTGGTGATGGCGGGCACCCTACTTAGCTCGCAGCCCTGCCGCATCCGCAACATTCCCCACCTGGTTGATATTGAGCGCATGGGCGAAGTGCTCTTGGCCCTGGGGGTTAAGCTCCGCCGCGAAAACGACGCCCTGGTGGTGGATGCCAGCACCATTGCCCATACCAAGGCCCCCTATGATTTGGTCAGCCGACTACGGGCCAGCTTTTTTGTCATTGGGCCGCTGCTGGCCCGTATGGGGGTCGCGCGAGTACCCCTGCCAGGGGGTTGTGCCATCGGGGCGCGCCCGGTGGAGCTGCACGTGCGCGGACTTCAGGCCATGGGGGCCGATGTGCACATTGAGCACGGCACTGTTCACGCCTACATCCCCGGCAGTGGTGGACGGCTCAAGGGGGCCAAAATTTACCTCGACTACCCCAGCGTGGGGGCCACCGAAACCCTGATGATGGCCGCTACCCTGGCCGATGGCGAAACCGTGCTTGAAAATGCTGCCCAGGAGCCGGAGGTGGTAGATTTAGCCAACTTCTGCCGCGCCATGGGGGCACGAATTCGTGGGGCGGGCACCAACACCATTACCATCGTCGGCGTGCCCAGCCTGCACAGCACCGACTACGCGATTATCCCAGACCGCATTGAGGCGGGCACGTTTTTGGTGGCCGGAGCCATTACCCGCTCTGAGATCACCCTGTCCCAGGTGATTCCAGAACACCTCACCGCCATCATTGCCAAGCTGCACGAGATGGGCGGTCAGGTGGTGATGGATGGCCCCAGCCGGGTACGCTATCTACCCGCCGCCGTGATTACCCCAGCCGATATTCAAACTGGGCCGTTTCCAGGCTTCCCGACCGACATGCAGGCTCAGTTTATGGCCCTAATGGCCATTTGCGAGGGCAACAGCCTGATTACCGAAACCGTATTTGAAAACCGCCTGCGCCACGTCGCCGAACTCAACCGCATGGGGGCCGACATTCGCCTCAACGGCAACTGCGCCATTATTAAGGGGGTGGCTCAGCTGTCGGCGGCACCGGTGCTCGCCACCGACCTGCGGGCTTCCGCTGCGCTGGTATTAGCGGGGCTGGCGGCCAAGGGTACCACCACCATCCAGGGGCTGCACCATTTAGATCGAGGCTACGAAGACCTAGAGGGCAAGCTGCGCCAGCTAGGGGCTAGGCTGCAGCGGCAGCCGGGGGAGGCCCAAGGGGTGGCGCTAGATTGACCCTGGCTAAGGAAAGGAGATCAGTTATTTCCTATATCTCCTAACCGGGCTTAGAGTAATCCAAGAAAAAAGTCATCGGACAGCTAGGGGGTTGGCAAACAAATAAAGTACTACTGTCATTTCCGCGGAGGCGGGAATCCATGACGAGTCTGTTGCTGGAGTCGGTACTTTAATTTCAGCACAAATCCCTAAGCTAGAGTTGAGACTATTTCGACGAACCACTTTTCTAGATCGGGCAATGGGCAAAGGGTCTTTTCGCGTTCTACCATGGCCTCTTGGGTGAGTTTGACCGCCGTGTTGTAAGTCTGTGTGACGGGGTTGATCGCTGGCTCATCTCTTTGACACCACTAATCCTGCGGCGATAATACCGTCGGAGCCGCCAGCGATTCGTCCAGGCTATCCAGGGTGTAGCCCAGCTTATCGGCAATGCTGGCCACCCAGGCTTCGTCCTGCTTAGTGTAGCTACGGGGGGCGTTAGCGGCTAAAATCAGCGCCCCGGCTTGGCCCATGGGCTGGCAGATTACCCCCTGGGTGTTTTCTGGCAGGTAGTCAAACTCCAGCCGCCCTGGGTAAATTTTGAGATTGACCAGATACACCGCCTTACCCGTTGCCAACACCCGGTTCAGAATTGGGCCAGGGGTGACCTCGGCCACCGGCCCCAGCACCCCCCGCCGCAGCATCGTCTTGCCCTGACGATAGGCCACTATCGAGCGGGTCACCGTGTTGGTTAACAGTAAATGAGAGGCCCAGGCTAGCTCGGTTCGGGCGCCTTCAGAAAGGTCGTCGGCCAGCTCAAAGCCCTCGTCGCCCACCAGCACCACCGCCTCGGGCGGCACTGGCTGCACCCGCTGCCACAGTAGTCCGGTTAAAATTAGCACGGCGCTTAAAATTACCCCCATCACGTCAGAGCGGGCCTGGGACTCGGTTAGGGCCGGGGTTAGCACCCGGTTAAGCAGTAGTAGAGTGCCCCCCGCCAGCCCCGCCACCATGGGAATCTGCCGCAGCACTCGGTCGGTGTCGGGTTGTGCCATAGCCATCAGTCCTAGGGGTAAATCCCCGTTCAAAGCTGCCAATCTAGTGTATCTTTGTCGGGTAAACCCCGCCTACAGCCATCGGATCTTCTAAAGCTAAATGATTTCTATTCAAAACTATTCCATCTGAATCAGGGAGCCTCTTATCAGGGCCAGCGGCTGGTTGCCCCTATACAGAGATTTTCTTGATTTTCTTTTCGAGAAACGGCCTTAAGTCCCAGAGTTGAGCAATGGTTGTGCGATTTGCCCTTTTACCTCTGCTGGCGTTACCCCTGGGGTTTTTCTCAGTTATCCTTGGCCTGGGGGAGCCAAAACCGCTTCAGCCGTCTGGTTTGCAAGGTGCAGCCCTGCAAATTGACTGGCAGTCGCCCTGGATCGCGGGGCTGGCCCCCGATCCGGTGATTGATGCCATTGTGGCCGACTACTTAGCCGGGCTGGAGCGCCAGGGCTGGTCAATTCCTGACCAGGGCATTTGGATTCAGGCTGGCTCCAGCGCCGTTGCCCAGCACCAGGGCACCCTGCTGTTGCCGGCCGCTTCGTTAACCAAACTGGCCACTACCTTAGCCGCCCTCAAGACCTGGCCCATTGACCATCGGTTTGAAACCCTGGTAGGCATCAACGGCACCGTTGAAAACGGGGTGCTGTACGGCGATTTGGTGGTGCAGGGGGGCGGCGACCCCCTATTTGTGTGGGAGGAGGGCATCGTGCTCGCCAACCAGCTCCAGGCACTGGGCATTCAGCAGGTAACCGGCGATTTACTGGTGACCGGCTCATTTACCATGAATTTTGAGGAAGACCCCAACGACTCGCTGGCAGCCCTGCGGCAGGCCATGGCAGCGGATGCCTGGAATGGGGAAGCCCAGACCGCCTACCAAACCCTGCCCCCTGATACCCCCCGGCCCAGCCTTTTGATCGACGGGGAGAGCCGCCGGGTTGAGGTTGGGGCCGTTGAGCAGACCGCGTGGATCATCCGCCATGAGTCTCTACCGCTGATTGCCATCCTCAAGGCCATGAACATCCACAGCAACAACACCATGGCCCAGATGGTGGCCGATTTAATGGGCGGGCCAGGTTCCGTGATGGATATTGCCATCGCCACCGCCGACCTGCCCCCAGGGGAAATTCACCTGGTGAATGGGTCGGGCCTGGGCCTAGAAAATCAGCTTTCGCCAAGGGCGGCGGTGGCGCTGACCGTGGCCCTACAAAAGGAGTTGAGCCAGCACAACTTTTCCGTAGCTGATGTGCTACCGGTATCGGGGGAAGACATCGGTACGTTAATCGACCGCCAAATTCCCCTCACCGCTGCCGTTAAAACCGGCAGCCTGGCCGAAGTTAGCGCCCTAGCCGGGATGCTGCCCACCGCCGACAAGGGGCCGGTGTGGTTTGCCATTCTCAATCGGGGCTGGGCCATTGGCGACCTGCGGGTGCAGCAGGACCAGCTTTTGCATGCGATCCAGGCTCACTGGGGAGTGGCCGATGCACCCCCGGCCCTGGACACCAAAGTGCACATGCAATCAGAGCCATTCCGCTACGGCGACCCCGACCGCAACGTCAAGTTTCAGCCCGGCTCAGAGTAGAGCTTGTGCAAAACTGCCGCAATCTGCTGCCCCGCCCCCGGTGGGCCCATGCGGCGGCGGCCATTTTCGGCAATCTGCTGTAGCCGTGGCCCATCCTGTAGGCAAGTTTTGAGGGCTGGCCCCGCCGCCATGGGGTCGGTTACCAGAATGATGGATGGCCCCAGCAGGCGCGACTGGGCCTCTGCAAACAGCGGAGTAAACTGCGGCCCCGGCCCTGGCAGGGTCACCACGGGCTTACCCAAGCCCACGGCCTGTTCGGTGGCGGTGCCAGCGGTAGCTAATACCGCGTCGGCTAGATGCAGCGATTCCGCAAAGGCATCCTGGGTGAGGATCAAAACCCCATTGTTGCGATTGAAGGTGCGATATGGCGCTGCTTTTGACACCCATTCCGCCTCCAGCAGGGCGTCCTCAAAGGCGGCTCGGCTCAGGGCCGGGGCTAGGGCCGCCAGCAGTCGTACCTGGCGATTGGGAAAGGTCGCCAAGATACCATCCACGGCGGTTAGCAGTCGTTGCCAGTTATCAAAGGCTTCGGGGGCGCGGGAGCCCGGCACTAGGGCTAAGGTCAAGGTCGCGGCAGCGGAGGGCAAGGCCGCCGTCAGCGTAGCCAGCTGAGCAGCCCTGGTGCCTAGGTCATCCATCATCGGGTTGCCCGCGTAGACCGCTGGCACTTGCCACTGCTTGAGGTAGTCGGCGGTGAGTTGGTCACGCACAAACACCGCCTGACAGCGCCGGTGGGCCATCAGCCAGCGTTCCCAGGGCAAATACACCGACCCGGCCCAGCCCTCTAGCCGAGGGCGACTGGCCAGGCGACCGGCTTCGTCGCGCAGAAAGTACTCTGACTTGGCGGTGCCAATAAAGGTATACTCAGCTCCGCTGCCCCAGGCCATGGCCAGGGGCACAATGTCGCCCACCGCCAGCACCCGACCCCCCGCCTTTGCCCACCGCCGCAGGGTTTGAATTTGGCTTAGGGTGAGCCCTACCAGCCCCCCCTGAATATCCCGCAGCAGCTGCCGCCGATCCATATAAACAAACCCGCCCGAGGGTAGCGCCTGGGTCGGCCCGACAATGGCGATACCGGCTTTTTGGTAGGCCCGCCCTTCTCCCACAATCGGCAGGGCAGCCAGGGTCGGAGCACCGGGCAGGTGCCGCAGTTCTTTCAACACCCTCACTGCAATGCCATCTTCCCCGTGGCCATTGCTGACGCAGAGTAACTCCATGTCGACCGTTCACTGAAGATCACTCCCAACCCTATCAGATTTAGAATGACCCAGGGCGTTTGGGCGTTCCAATGGGGCGATCGTGCCCCGTAACCCTGCTGAAAACAACCGCCAACGGGCCGAGCTAGCTTTAGACAAGTCGGCTGAGGCGGCATTGCGTAAGCTAGACGCAGACCATAAACCACAGGCGTAATGAATTCGCACCAGCCGTTGCTGACCGTTGAAAATCTTGGCTGCTACCGCTCAGGCCACTGGCTATGGCGCGACGTGACCTTTACCCTTAATGCCGGAGACTGCCTGGGCCTAGTGGCGCCCTCCGGGGCAGGCAAAACCCTGTTGTTACGAAATTTAGTGCTGCTCGACCCGATTGACCAGGGCCAGGTTACCTTTGCTGGGCGCGCCTTGGCCGACTGGGCGCTGCCCGCCTACCGAGCTGAGGTAATTTACCTGCCCCAGTGGGCCATGGCCTTTGAGGGCACCGTGCAGGTCAATCTTGAGCAAGTATTTACCCTGTCGGCCCACCGCCACCGCTGCTACAACCCGGCACAAATTGAAACCTGGCTCGGGCAACTCGGACGTAGCCCAGACTTTTTAGCCCTCCAGGCGCCGCAGCTGTCGGGGGGAGAAGCCCAAATTTTGGCCCTGTTGCGGGCCCTACAGCTTGACCCCAAGGTACTGCTGCTGGATGAACCGACCGCTTCCCTTGATCCAGATACTACAGCCCAGGTCGAGGCTTTGCTGCACCGCTGGAGGCAGCAGGGGGGGCGGGCTAGCATAGTTACCAGCCACGACCCAGCCCAAATTGAACGATTTACCACCCGGCAACTGCACCTCAAGGAGTTTATCTAGTGGAGACTCGCTACATTACTATTGGCTACGGGCAGCTGGCCCTGGCCGCCTTACTCATGGGGGTTAATCTGGCGGTGTCACTGGCTCTGCGCTTGGGGTTAGAGCAATCCTTGGCGATCGCATCCCTACGCATGGTGGTGCAACTGCTGTTGATTGGTTACGTGCTGGAGTGGCTGTTTACCCAAGATCATCCCGGGCTCATTCTGGCCATTAGCTTGGCCATGGCCACCATCGCCGGCATCGCCGCCGTTAACCGTACCAAACGCCGCTTTCGAGGTATTTATTGGAATAGCCTGCTCTCGGTGCTGGTGGCCTCAGCTCTGGTTACCGGCCTGGCCGTGAAGGGGATTATTCGGGTGGAGCCCTGGCATAACCCACAATATTTAATTCCGCTGCTGGGCATGGTGCTGGGCAATACCCTCAACGGCATATCACTGGGGCTAGATCGCTTCATGGCCGACCTCACCAGCCAGCGCCATCACATCGAAACCTTACTCGCCCTGGGGGCCACCCGCTGGGAAGCCGCCCATACCCAAGTCCGTGAGGCGGTTCGGATCGGTATGATTCCCACCATCAACTCGATGATGGTCATGGGCTTGGTTAGCCTGCCGGGGATGATGACCGGGCAAATTCTGGCCGGGGCCAGCCCCCTCGATGCCGTGCGCTATCAAATTGTAATTGTGTTCATGATTGCCTCTGGGGCGGCCCTGGGCACCTTTGGAGTAGTGCTGCTGGCGTTTAGAACCCTGCTCAGCGCTAACCATCAGCTCCGCCTCGATTATCTTCAACCTAAGAATTGACCTATCAACCCTCCCCCGCCAGGGTTAGCCCGGCCCTAGGCAAATTTGACGCTCCATTAAACCTTATCGGAAATTGAGCCTGTAGAATCAATAGCAGGAGCAGAGACC
>DAIUJR010000062.1:0-33010 GCA_036848635.1 Nodosilinea sp. CTOTU7336 | reverse complement strand
GACTGAATCATAAGCGCCACCAACTCACCAGGGCAGAACTGCATCTCTCACGGTAAATACTTTTGCACCACCTGCCAACCCGACAGCCCGGCGGCAACGAGGGCCAGCCCCAAGCCGCCGTTCAGCCACACATGTAGTGTTCGAGCCCAGGGGCGCTCTGGGCCAATGCGGCTAGCGCTCCAGGCCGAGGCCAGCACCAGCCCCACCACCCCCAACCCCGCCAGCAAATGCAGAGAATGGCCTAAACTGCCGTATTCCCCCAGGGTGCCAATAATCCCGATGGATAGCAGCCCTAGCACCAGCACCACCACTGTGCTGCCCAGCAGAATGTGCAGGGGGCGTAGCCATGAGGAACGGCCATTGTCCACCCGCCGGGTGTAGGCCAAGGTACCGCCGGTTAGCGCCAGCAGGGCGTACCCGGTCAGGGTTAACCCCATCGACCAGGCGGCAATGCGCCAAAGCCAGAGAAATGAGGGTAGATCCAAGGCAGCAGTTCCAAAGCTTGATGATCGTACTCTTGTATATTAACTGACCGAGCTGCCTTAACCAGGCGCGGTTAAAGGATTGGGACTACCTCGCGATGGCCCATTTCTTAATCGCCTGCCCTTGGTCGTCAATTTTCACGTACACCAGGTTTCACTAACTCCACAGCCGGCAGACCACGACCCTATTGCTAAGGTCAGCCCGGGAGGAACTGCCGGCTGACTGACAAAATTCTTAAAACTTGATTTTGCCGTAGGTTGGGTGGCCTGACGGCAAGCCAGCTACATTACCTTAAACCAACCGATGCCAGAAACTTTTGGCAAACAGGCCGGGTAGAGAATAAATCTGAGAGCTTTTGCCCCTGAACCTCCTAGTGGGTTGTCAAGGCTGACATTTAGGACATAACTTGTCTTGTCTTGGCATGGCCTCCTTGGGCGTTGCTGGACATAGGTATGAATCAAGCCTTCAACATCCCTCTTAGGGGCAAAGGGCCGTTTGCCCCTACCCAAATTCAGACCTGAATTCAGCAACACCCTCCTTGTGGTGCATTGCTACGCGTTGGCGGAGCCGCGCCTGAGCGCTATGCATCCTAAAGTTTAAACTTGACGCTGCACTAGGGAAGAATACAAAATTGTGTAAAGGAGTGGCGAATTCAGTAGTACCCATTTTGAATTTAAGTGTAAGCTCTTTAACAAAAGCGGTTTTCCCTGTAAAGTAAGCCGTAAGGCTGATTGTTTAGCTAAGTTAAATATCATCCAATCAACCAAAATTAATTTTGGCTGATTAGGCAGTTAAGACTAGATAAACCTACGGTTATGGTGGCAGAGACAATCATTTTCTTTGTCCCACATTCAGTCGAAGCTATGCGTTTACCTATCCGCTGGTCTAAACGGACTGAGTTTCAATGATTTAGGCCGCTAGTTAATAGTTGTAACCTAATCGACCGGTTGAGTAAGGTGAGTAGTCGATGGCTGGGCCAGTGTTGCCGCCATTATTAGCCTTTAGATAAACCAGACCTGATATTTACATCACAGAATTCTTGACGAATCATCAGGATTTTTTATCGCTATCGCGTCACTCATCAGCCTGGTTAGGATAGTCCGTTGTTGCTTTGCTGGCAAGAACTCGATAGAAAATGGCCCTTCCGAAGTAATCCCTAAAGCAGCATTGCTATGGTTGATCAATTCTACTTCAGCCACAATTATTAATTGCAACCTGAGGAGTTTCCATTCAGTAATTTTTAGGGAGAACCAGTGCCATGGGTACCTATGGACTATTACAGCAGGGTTCTGCAACCCTGATGCCAATCTTCAATTCGGCCCAGCAGATGCTGGTGGAGATCTGCATTTCCTGTGGCCTTGACCCTGGCACTATTACCATCAACCCAGCCGACGTTGAGGCCTTTGACTTTCAACTCGGGGAAGTCTTGTGGGCTGGCGACCCGGACGGCAAAAGCCTCCGCGCCCCGGAGCATCTTTACCTAATTAGCCAGGGGCGGGTGCGGCTACTGTATGGCGATGCTCATCGGGGTCGAGACGTAACCCTGGGGGTGGTGGAACCTGGTGCCTGGTTTGGAGCCGAGGCGCGGCTGCTGCCCGGGGGAGTCATGACCTACAGAGCGGTAGGGGCGAGTCAGGGGCAAGGGTATCGGGTCTGTAGGGAGACCTTAGCCAATTGGATCACCCAGCATCCTGACCTGGGTCACTATCTCGCCACCGCCGCCGCACAGTATCAACGGGTGGCCTTTCTGCGCTCCGTTAGCGCTCTGCAAGGCTTGCCAGGGCAAACGGTGAGGGCCATTGCCGCGGCGGCGGTGGACGAGGTGATTTTGGCGAACACCCCCCTTGCCACCCTGGCCCAGACCAAACCCGGAATTTTCTGGCTCCGCTCCGGCGACATTCAGGGGTCGCCCGACTCACAAGCTGATTTAGAGGGCTCTTCGCGCCCGCCCCAAATTGGGGAGAGTTGGCACAGTGACACCAGCGTTCTCCCCGCCTGGGTGGCCGCCACTGACCTGGCGGTATGCTATCTCCCGGCCGCCGCCGATGGGTATCTGGCTCTAGTGGAACGTCTATGGCCACCGTCATCAGCGCCGACCGCCTTGACGCCGTCGCCGCCATCGGCCCTGCGCATTGGAGGGCTCAATAGCCACCGCCAAATTTCTGCCCCCAACCGGCCAGGGGGCATGGCATCGCCCCTGGTTAAAACGTCTGGGCCAGGGGCGGAGGCGATTTTTCCCAAGCCGCTACATCGTCAGGTGCTCGATCGATTTCATCGGTTTCCCTGGGTAGAGCAGCAGAGTTCTTCTGACTGCGGGGCGGCCTGCCTGGCGATGGTGGGCCGCTACTGGGGCAAACGGCTGCCCATCCATGTGCTGCGCGACCAGGCTCAGGTGGGCCGGGCCGGGGCCTCGCTCAAGGGCTTGGCCAGGGCCGCCGAAAGCATTGGCTTCCAGGCCCGACCGGTGCGGGCCAGCCTGGGCCGCATCGCTGAGCAAACCAATCCGTGGATTGCTCACTGGCAGGGCAACCACTACGTCGTGGTCTATGCCATCGATGGCCGCAAGGTCATTTTGGCCGACCCCGCCCTGGGCAAGCGGGTCATTTCTAGGGGCGAATTTAAAACCCAGTGGACCGGCTACGCCCTGCTGCTCGAGCCCACCGAGAGCTTCAGGGCGGTGGATATTAAGCAGGGTTCCCTGGGCCGATACGCCCGGCTGCTGCTGCCCTATCGGCCTTTGATTGGACAAATTATCCTGGTTTCTCTACTGATTCAGGTATTTAGCCTGGTTACACCGCTGTTTACCCAGATCATTCTCGACAAGGTGGTGGTGCAAAAGAGTGTGTCAACGCTAAACGTATTTGCCGCTGGCCTCCTGGTGTTTAGCGTCTGGGGCATCATCATGGCCACGGTGCGGAACTATCTGCTGGCCTATTTTTCGCTGCGGCTCGATTTGACCATGGTGAGCGGCTTTATTAAACACGCCGTTTCGCTGCCGCTAAAATTCTACGAGTCGCGGCGGGTCGGCGATATTCTCACCCGCGTGCAGGAGAACCAGAAAATTCAGCGGTTTTTAATCGGCCAAATGATGCTGGCCTGGCTGGGGTTTTTAACTGGCTTTGTCTACCTGGGCCTGATGGTCTACTACAACCTGCAGCTCACCCTGATGGTGCTGGCGTTGATTCCGCCGATTATGGTGATTACGCTGGTGTCAACCCCCTTTCTGCGCCGAATTTCGCGGGAGGTGTTTAAGGAAGCCGCCAACCAAAACTCTAACCTAGTGGAAATGATGAACGGCATTGCGGCGATTAAGTCCGCCGGGGTCGAGCAAGAGGTACGCTGGCGCTGGGAAGACTCCCTGACCCATCTCAACAACGCTACGTTTAAGGGGCAAAAGTTTGGCATTGGTCTAGGGGCAGTAAACGGGGCGGTGAATACCCTGGGCAGCACGGCGCTGCTCTGGCTGGGGGCGATGATGGTGATTCAAGACCAGCTCACCATCGGCCAGTTTGTCGCCTTTAACATGATGATTGGCTACGTACTCAGCCCGGTGGTGGCCCTGGCCGACCTGTGGGATGAGCTGCAGGAGATCTTCATTTCCGTTGAGCGGCTCAACGACGTGTTTGAAACCCAGCCCGAAGAGCCGCCGGGCCAGCCGATGCTGCGGCTGCCACCCCTGCGGGGGGAGGTCACCTTCGATAGCGTTACCTTTCGCTACGATGACGACGCCGACCACAACACCCTCGAAAACCTTTCCTTTCAGGTGCAGCCGGGGCAGACCCTGGCGATTGTGGGCCGCAGCGGCTCGGGCAAGTCTACCCTGGTGAAGCTGCTGGAGGGGCTGTATTACCCCAACCAGGGGCGAATTTTCATTGATGGCCACGACATTCGCCACGTGTCGCCCCACTCGCTCAGAACCCAGATCGGGGTCGTGCCCCAGGATTGTTTTTTGTTTTCGGGCACCATTTTAGAAAACATTACCCTCTACCGCCACGACGTTACGCTCGAAGCAGCCATTGAAGCGGCCAAGCTGGCCGAGGCCCACGGGTTTATTCAGGCGCTTCCCCTGGGCTATAACACCAAGGTTGGCGAGCGGGGCTCAACGCTGTCGGGGGGCCAGCGCCAGCGCATTGCCATCGCCAGGGCGCTGCTGGGCCAGCCGCAAATTTTAATTTTAGACGAGGCCACCAGCTCCCTCGATACCGAGTCAGAGCGGCGATTTCAGCGCAACCTGGCGCAGATTAGCCGCGATCGCACCACCTTCATCATCGCCCACCGGCTCTCTACGGTGCGCCAGGCCGACTGCATTTTAGTGCTCGACAAAGGGGTGCTAGTCGAGCAGGGCACCCATGAGGCTTTACTGGAGCTGAGGGGTTTATATCACAGCCTGGCCCAGCAGCAGCTCGATATTTGAAGGTACTCTAAATGGCGCATCAAATGACCCACCATGTGACGGGAAATACATTCCTAATTTTTTCGGGAACGCTTAATTTACAGAATCATCGCAGTCTTGTTAATCCATAAATCATGCCTCAAAATAATTCGACAGACTCCCTCGGTAGGTGGGCAAGAACCTTCTCCATCCAGGGCTTTTACCACAATCTGTTGATGTTGAGTGCCCAGACAAACGGCCTCTAATTCCTAGTCTATTTTCCTAAATAGAAAATTACTTAAAACTGAAACCGGACGCTGTTTACATTTCTTATGATCGGGCAATCCCCAGCGAGGCAAAGCTTTGGGCAGACGGGGCATCTAACTGCCAAATTGGCAATACCTAGACTCAAAAGTCCTGTATAGTGTAACTTAACGTACAGAAACCACTTTCCCTGTATGCATCAAGCTGTCACTCCCATAGGCTAGCTTCATCCTTTGGCAGTCGGGGTTTAAGAGGCTTGAATGTGCCATTAATCACCGCTGCTCCAGCATTCATTACTTGTGTTCTCTGGTCTGGTTGGGGTAGAGCTTTTAGGTCGTAGAACGCCTTGCTTTCGGGATTTGCGTCATCAACAGCGGCATCAATACCCTGCTTAATCAACGGTGCATTATGGCTACAACCCGCTCCCTAAAATAGATTTTTGGGTTAACGGTAATCGGCTGGTTATATTCGGTTCAGTTCTAGATTGATGGAGATTTTGCGCTGTGGCCAAGATCAGCAATCTAACGACGTTAAACCCCCAAGCAGCGGCCCAGGTGCTGGGCGGGGTGGAGGCAACCCAGGTGCAGCCTGCTCCCCCCGGCCGCACTTCCGGTGATCCGGCCAACCGCCCTCACTGGAGCGACTCCCTCCAGTCTCTTTTAGAGCAGCCCCCGGCCTCCTTGCCGCGGTATTTGGTCGGGGGCGGCATTCTGTTTACCGCCATTTTAGGCACCTGGTCGTGGTTTGGCACCATTGAAGAGGTCAGCCATGCCCAGGGTCGGCTCGCTCCCCAGGGGGATGTTTACAAGGTGCAGGCCGCCGTGGCGGGGGAGGTGACCAGCATTTTGGTTAAGGAGGGTGATTTGGTAACCCAGGGCCAGATGGTGGCTCAAATCGACCATCGCCTGGTCGAAAAAGAAATTGAACGGCTGAGCCTCAGCCTTGAGGCCTATCGGCAAAAACTGGCGCAGACCCAAACGCTGATCGCCCAAACCCAGCTGGGGCTGAACACCCTGCGGGCAATTTCTAGGGCTGATATCGCGGCTCGACAGGCGTCCATTGGTAAAGAAAAATCCGCGATCGTCACCAATGCCCTGATGCTTGACCAGCTACAGCTTGATCGTCAAGCCCAAACCGAGCGTCTGGCCCGGCTGCAGGATTTGGTACAGCGAGGGGCGTTTGCGGAGGATCAGCTCTTTCAGGTCGAAGAGGCGCTGCGCAATCGAGATCGCTCCATCACCGAAACTGAGGGGCTGACCGAGCAGTCTATCGCCACCATTGCCCAGCTCGAGGCCGAGCTAGCTCAGACCCAGGCGGCCAGCCAAAACGATGCGCTAGAGGCTACCAAACAGCTCCAGCAGCTCAAAATAGAAGCTGGCCAGCTCGTGTCGAGCATCAAAGAAACCCAGACCCTGCTCGAACGCAGCCAGGCGGAAATGGCCCAGGCGCTGCTGGTAGCCCCGGTTAGCGGTAGGGTGTCGACCCTGGCCATTGCCAATGTCGGAGAGGTGATGCAGCCCGGGCAAACCGTGGTCGAGATTGCCCCCAGCACCGCCCCCCTGGTGTTGTCGGCCCTACTGCCTAACCGAGATGCCGGTCTGGTAGAGATCGGCATGCCGGTGAAGATGAAGTTTGAGGCCTTTCCGTATCAAGACTACGGCATGGTTACAGGCCAGGTGCTGTCAATGTCTCCTGATGCCAAGGTGGATGAAAAAATGGGCTCGGTCTATCAGGTTGACATTACCCTCGATACGACCCACATAACGAATGAAGGAGAACCCATTAGCCTTCAAGCTGGGCAAACCGCTACCGCAGAAATTATCGTGCGCCAGCGCCGCATCATTAGCTTGGTGCTAGAGCCGTTCCGTAAATTACAAAAACATAACATTAGCCTATAGAAAAATCCCAGCCTCGTGCGTCAAACCGTTGAAATTTACTCTCAACGTCCGCCCGCCTAAAATCCCTCCTTAAAAACCTTCATCCTAAAATCTTTTCAATGACCGTCACTATAAACACGGAGATACGCTGACATGGTTTCTCGATTTGGCCAAGAAATGAGCCGGTCTATGACCGAAGACCAGTTTTGCCAGGTAGTAGATGCCATCTTAAACGGCAAATACTCGTGGGCCTGCCTGCTAATCTTGCAATTTGCCGGCTACAACCCTCTCCACTATATTCCCTACCGTACTTACAACCGCCTAATGAAGGAAAATAGTCGCCCCCATCGCGGCAGTCAGCCCCTAAAGGAACAGGCTCAAGTACCATCTCTGACGGTAGATAATTTGCCGCACCTATACGCTACCAACAATCTGCCTAGCCAGGTTAGAGGCGGCTCTGGCGGCTATGAATTTACTCGGCTTGATTATCTCCAGGAAGTTTTAAGCCATTGGAATTAACCTGAAATTCAGAAATGGCCCAAATCGGGTGTCCACTGCTCAAAGATATAACTGACACCCTCAGACTTAGTGCCGTGTTATTAACACATTGGAGCCAAAGAGCCCATGAATATTTCTGATCTTGACCATTACAGCCCCTGGGAACATCCAGAAACCGTCCAAGGTGGTAGTTTGTTGGCCACGACCCTAGGGGAAGGGCTGGTTATCGCCATTGAAAATGGCAATCAGCTAACCCTATTTGAAGATGGGAAAAAACTGTATTCGCGCACCCTCAAAAAGCCTGTCAACCTGCTGACTTTGAAACTAGACGGGTTTTCTGGGGTCGGAACTACCGTAAGAGCGGTAGGCAACGGCATGTCCTCCAGCTCAATCGTGACCATATCGACCGGGCGGTCAACCGAGACGCTAGCCGCTTGGGTATCTCAATAATATCGCAGGCGTTTCGCAGGTTTTGTCAGTCGATCAGGCTTACCGTAGGGTAAGCACAGCCCAAATGATGCAGATACTGACAAAGGTGGGACGCGCCCAAAATTAAATTCTGCGTCAGCATCCCTGGAGCCAAGTCGAAAGGGATGCTGACGCCTGCCTACGGAATTCATCATCAACTCATCCGTAAAGCGGCCCTTTTATTAAGCTGGAATGATCCTTGCTTTAAGAAAATTGCTAATCCCTTAGATGCCAAAGATTTTAGCGATTCAGATAAATTGATTTCGTTAAATATCTAATAAACTGCCATTTTGGCAACCGCAATAGTTTGATTCAACTAATCTAGTAACTGTCAGCTAAATAAAACGGTTGACGACTAAAACACTAGTTCTTTCAAGAGGAAACACCAATGATCATCTCTGATCTCGCCTATCTCGAAGTGGCTACCCAAACGGTTGAAGGTGGCTTTAACCTGGGCAATGACTACAGCAACATTTACTTCAACGAGTACTTCAGAATCAAGAAGAACGTGGTTTCCAAGGTCTACGTCAAGGGCAATCTGGCCACTGCCGAAGCCGATGCTTATGGCAAAGATACCCTGACCCAAACCTTTACCTACGTTACTCCCTTCTCTTCCAACAGCGTTTCTATCTCTGCCACCAACTAGTAGTTTTTTAAATTACTAGAGGCCGTGAACCTTGCAGTTGGGACATAATTTCAATGCTGCCCCAGCGCAGTATTGAGGACTGCCAAAAGCCTATATCAAGCTTTTGGCAGTCTTTATATCAACGAATGAAAAGGCTATGGCATAGAGCTTAGGGCCGTTTTTATGCGAGTTTTTGGATTTTTGCGTTAATGTTCTTTGAAAGGGAAGTGACATGAATGCCCACTTAAGTATTGTGGACTTGAACTATCTGGAAAATTCGGAAGCGGTTAACCTATTGGGCGGATATGTCTCCACAACAGCCTATAGCAGTGTCGGCAGTGGATCGGCTATAGCCTACGGCAATGCCGCGGCTTACGGTCAACAGACCTCTACCAATACCACGGCTATAACATCAGTTCAATACTACAGCAGTTCCACCAAAAGCTACGCAAAGGCAACCGCAACCGCCTCTGCAACTAGCCATGGTGTCAGTCAGCAATCCTCCTACAGAAGCACATCGTTCTACTACTATGGCCGTTAAAGAGTCAGGGTGAATCAGTAGCACTGTAAATCCCTAAAATTTCCCCCGGCATAGCTATCAGACTGGGAGCATCCCACCTTCGGCAAACCACAGCAAAAGCAAGCCTAAAGCTCCTATCTTGTCGTTCTTTTAAAGGGTATATCTGCAAAAGTGGGATGCTCTCCACCAGACTTTTTAAGCCATGACTATAGAATCATGGATTTTAAAAATGGACATCGACATTATTACCAGTCTGGAAATCTTTTACGGCCTTAAGCCTAACTGGGATGCCGTCTATGGAGCTGATCCCCAAGCTCAGTTTTTCCTGTCGTGGTCCTGGCTAGCCGGGAAATTAAAGCAGTACGACGAAAATCAAACTACCTGGTACATTCTTGCCGCTAAGCTCAGCTCAGAGGCTTCAGGCTATGGGGCATTTTTCCCAATCGTGATTTCAGTAGAAGAGAAAATTGACGATGGCCATGGCTTCTACAACAAGCTCACCATGGCCGGGCGAGCAGAAGCAGACCATGGCGGGTTTATTTGTTTACCTGATCATATCGAGGCGGCGGCCTTGGCCTTTGCCGAATGGTTTAAACAGCAGCAAGCCTGGTCAGTCTTTGAGCTAGAGAATATCTTGAAGGACGATGGGCGAATGCGCCTGTTTCTCAGCCATTTTTCAGCAGGCCCCTTCATCCTCCACGAGCATCGTCACTGTAGCGACCTGGATGCTATTGACCATAGCATCATTCCCTATGTGCCGCTGCCAGATACCTGGGCAGAATACCTGCAAAAATCGGTCAGCACCAACACCCGGCAAAAGTTAAATCGCCTGCTCCGAAAGGTTGAGGGCGCTAATGAATTTCAGGTTACCCTGCCCGACGAAAAAACGTTAGATCGCCACATCGAGATATTGCTGACCCTGTGGAGCGCGAGCTGGGCGAGTCGAAAAGACGCAGACGAATGTCGGCAATTACTAACGCAAACCGATCACATCCTACGGCACTGCTTTGGGCAGGGGTGCCTATATTTTCCGGTGCTGTGGCAGGGCGATCGGCCCATCGGCACCATCGCTAACCTGATGGATTTCAGCAAAAAAACGGCCCTGTTCTTTATGGGTGGGCGAGACGACAGCGTCACCACCATGCAGCCCGGTCTCCTGCTCCACGCCTATGGCATTCGATCCGCGATCCAAAATGGGTTTAAGGTTTACGACTTTTTGATGGGAAACGAGGCCTATAAATATTCCTTTGGTGCCCAAGAGCGCCGGATGACCATAGTAGTCATTCATCGGCAATACCCCGATCACCCCAGGCCAGCGCTAGATCCGCGAACCATTCCCGAAGCCCTGCAAATGGCCGCCTTCTATCACCACTCGAATCGGCTGGCTGAGGCCAAACGGGGGTATCACCAAGTGCTTGCCCAACAGCCCGAGCACCCAGAGGCTCTCTATGGCCTGGGGGTAATTCTGCAGCGGCTGGGCGAATACTCGGCCGCCGAGGCGGTGCTCCAAACCCTGGTTCAGGTGCAGCCGACAGCAGCCAAGGCCTGGTTTAGCCTGGGCGCGCTGCATCAAATTCAGGGGCAGTTATTGGCGGCAGAAACCGCCTACCGACAGGCCTTAGCCCAGCCCGCTCACGCTTCGGCCATCTCCCTCGCGATCTATCACAATTTGGGCTACGTTCTGCAGCAGCAGGGCCAGTGGGCAGCGGCTATGGCCTGTTACGAAAAGGCCCGCACCCTTCACCCTGACTCCATCGAAGCCGAGGTGATTTGGGCCAACGCGCTGTTTGCCCAGGGCCAGCTTCCCCTGGCCCAGCAGGCCCACTATGCCGCCCTGAACTATGAATTAGGCCATAAGCGTCACCAGGTTGGCGATCTCAATGCGGCGGTTGAATACTACCAGCAGGCGATCGCGCTCCACCCGGCCCTGGCCGAGGCCCATGGTCGCCTGGGCCGAGCTCTGCAACAGCAAAACCGACCCGTCGAAGCCCTGGCCTGCTTTCAAGCTGCGCGGCAGCTCAAACCTGACTGGCTAGAGGCGGCGGTGGGCAAGGCCAACGCCCGCCACGCCCTGGGGCAGCTCGCCCCGGCGCAATACCCCGACTACGCCAAATTGAATCACGCGCTGGGAGACCAGTTCCGCCAGGCCGATGATCTAACGACGGCCCTGGATTATTATCACCAGGCCTTGGTTCTCGATCCAGCCTTAGCAATGGCCCACTGCCATATCGGGCTAATTCTCCAAAGTCAGGGGCACTACGCCGAGGCCGCTGCTTGTTTTCAACGGGCTCAGACCCTACAGCCCGGCTTTATCGAAGCCGAAATCGGTTTAGCCAACCTGCTCCATGCCCAGCGAAAGCTGGAGCCAGAAAAAATGGCCGTCTATGGGGCAATGAACTGCGACCTGGGCCACCAGCGTCAGCGGGCGGGGGATCTTAAGGGTGCGATCGCCTACTTTCGGCAAGCCGCCATGATGGCCCCCGACGGCGACGACGCCCGCCGCTCCCTGAAGCTAGCCCTGGAGGAAGCCACCCAGGTCAACATCAAAGTCAGTTGTGCCAAACGTAAGTAACCATCACCCAGACAATACAGGAGCGGCGGCTTTTCCCCAGCCACCCCTGGCCAGTGCTACATCGAAAGCCACCCGATCAGAATAATCAGGAGACTCTTATGAGCGGGATGTCCTCTTCCAGTTCTTCTAGCCAATCCACGGCCTACATCACCCCTGCAGGGGCCGGGGGCAGCAGCCAAGCCACCGCTACCGCCCCGACGGGCGAAACCAGCCGTAGCGAAGAGACGACCTTTGGGCCGGGGGCCACCTCGGCCAGCGCCAGCGCCAGTGCCAGCGCCTCTAACCAGGGCGCGAACACCACCGCCAAGGTTGACGTCGGTGATCAGGCTAAGGATCTGCTGGTTTGGCACAATGCGGTCGATCAACAAACCTACATTTGGTCTATGGAGGGAACCTCGACAGCGAGTTCCACCGTCCTTCAATTCGATCTAGGGTCAGCCTGGGCCATTACCGGTGTGGCCGACTTTAATGGCAACGGTCAGATCGATTTGCTTTGGCAAGATCAAACGACCGGGGCGTTAGCCATTTCAGAACTTCAGGGTGACCGACTGGGCGCACCGGTGACCGATGTTGCCGCTAATCCAGGCCTGGCTTGGACGGTTGCCGCTACGGTCGATTTCAATGGCGATGGCCGGGGAGACATCCTCTGGCGCAACGCCCAAACCGGCGAAAACAGCCTCTGGCTGATGAACGATCAAGGGCAGGCCTCTAGCTCGGTTTCCCTGGTTACCGTGGTGGGAGATGACTGGTCAGTGGGGGGGGGCTGGGGATTTTAACAGCGATGGCCATAGCGATATTCTCTGGCAGAATAGCAGCTCCGACACCCTGCTTGTCTGGCTGATGCAGGGTACTGAGCCCACTGGCCAGGTACTGGAAATTGCCGCCCCCGTGGGTTCTACCTGGACAGTGGCCGGGGTGAGCGACTTTAATGGCGATGGCGCGGCGGATCTCTTCTGGCGCAAGACCACAGGACAAGCCTCTATTTGGCTCATGGACGGTAACCAGAGCATCGGGGGTGGCCCGGTGGCCCCTGCGTTTGGTGGTGATTGGTACGCAATTGCCTAGTAGAGCGCGGCGTAAATAGGTACACCATTAGCGATGACTGAGGTGTAGGGTATGAGGTTCACGGTAGGGGATGGAGAGACTGCCGCCGCCCTGTACTAGGGAAGGCTTCGCGGTGTGGGTTTACTGTTGCAGGGCCAGAATTTAGTTGCTGTTCAGGTATTTCCTGCCCCTATGATATTTCCTGCCCCTTGATGTTATTCGGGTGCGCCATGGCTAGGACGACAAAAGTCTGCCCCAGGATAAATACGGCGGTACGTTGATGGCAATGCCCGGGCAAAAAAGAGACTAAATTAGACCAGGAAACATCCCGCAGAATTGTTGGTTTAGGCGAACTGGCACATCTGAGGCTTGGGCAGGTGGTATCTTAACGTATAAAGTTACTATGAAGTGATCAATCTTGAGGACGTATGGCTCGGCTAACTGGTCTGCTGATCGACTCTGAGAGAGTTATCAATTATCTCCGCCAGGAGGTAGAGATAAAGAGTGTATATCAGCAAATTTTGTACCGCCAAATTGTTGATCAAGTTACCCAAGAACGAGGCATTACGGTTACTCCGGATGAAATTCAGGCCGAAGCCGATCGGTTTAGGTATCAGCACAAACTAGAGAGCGCCGCCCAAACCCTAGACTGGCTAGACAATCAGCTCCTCACCCCCGAGGCTTGGGAAGAGGGCATTCAAGAGCGATTGCTGACCAAAAAACTAGCCGAAAGCCTGTTTGGCTCCCAGGTAGAGCCATACTTTGCCCAAAATAAACTCCAGTATGAGCAGGTGGTACTCTATCGTCTCGTTGTGCCCTATCATCCTCTAGCCCAAGAGCTGTTTTACCAAATCGAGGAAGAAGAAATCAGCTTCTTCGAAGCCGCTCATCTCTACGACATCGACGAACAGCGGCGGCTAGCCTGCGGGTTTGAGGGCAAGCTATCGCGCTGGCAGCTCAAGCCTGACATTGCGGCACGGGTGTTTGGGGCCAACACCCGCGAGGTGATCGGGCTCATTCAGTCGGAAGCAGGCTTCGAACTACTGATGGTAGAGGCCTTCATCACCGCCGAACTGACGACAGACACTCGCCAGCAGATTTTAGACACCCTGTTTGAGGAATGGTTAGACAGCGAGCTTAACCACCTCATTCACGGTGGCGGCACCCACCCGCCTACTATGGAGATGGGGAAGCCGCCACCGCCGTTGGCTGACTCATAAGTCGTCCAGAATCTTCACCGGCAGCAGTGCTTGGGGCGGCAAAGGGCGATTCAGACTGTTCGATCTCTAGACGCTCACAGGGCACCGTGTCTGACAAAATTGCGCTGGCCATCATACCGGTATGAATCTCTAGGAGAGCGTTCGGCATTGTCTCAAAAATCAGGCGCTGCCCCGGGAAAACGACTCGCTCAAAGTACCAGTCAGGCACGTTGGTAATGCGAGCCACCTGAATTTTGCTGGTCGCGTTCACGTAGCAGCAGAGAATCTGCTGTGAACTATCAAACGGGAGGGGATCAAGAATTTGTGCCATTTTTGTGCCACTAATGCTTACGGCATTACGCCTAGAATCACTTCCCAAACCCTAACACCTCATGATCCCAGGCTGCTGTAAACGCGACTACCAACGTCAGCAGTCTCGTAAAGATTCAGTATATTTAGAGACTTTTCTTAAAATATCTTAATTCTGAGCAGCGGCTCAACCGCTTCGCCCCAGGGAATTTGACTCGGGCCACCCCAAGCTCACCAGGTCTAACCAGCCCTAGGAGAGGGAGGGTGCTATCGTAAAGATATATGTAAGGCTCAATCGTAATGATGCTCCAAATTGCTGATCAAGCCCGTATCCTCTACGTCCGACTGCCCTGCAACCCGATTTTTCCCATCGGCGTAGTCTATCTAGCCGACCATGTGCATAAGCTCTTCCCGGCCCTAAAACAGCGGATCTTTGATTTAGGGGCCGTCCCCCCCCTCGACTACGGGGCAGCGCTAGACCGCTGCATTGATGAGTTTCAACCCAGCCTGCTGGTGTTCTCCTGGCGCGATATTCAGATTTTTGCGCCGGTAGGCGGGCGCGGCGGTAACCCCTTGCAAAACGCCTTTGAGTTTTTCTATGCCCGCAATCCCTGGCTGAAGCTGCGGGGAGCGATGGGGGGGCTGCGCATGGCCACCACCTACCTGGCGGAGCTGTGGCGTAACCAGGGGCTAATTAAGCGGGGGCTAAAGCGGGCCCAGCGCCACCAGGCCGAGGTCACCCTGGTGGTAGGGGGTGGGGCCGTCAGCGTGTTCTACGAGCAGCTCGGTAATCGCCTGCCCCAGGGCACAATTATTTCCGTGGGGGAAGGGGAAACGTTGTTAGAGCGGCTGCTACGGGGGCAGGACTTCTCCGACCAGCGCTGCTACGTGGTGGGGCAGGCCCAGCCCCGCGATCGCCTGATCCACGAAGAGCCCGACCCGATCGAAAAAACCGCCTGCCGCTACGACTACATCGAGACCATCTGGCCCGAATTTAGCTATTACTTGCAGGATCAGGACTTTTACGTCGGCGTGCAAACCAAGCGAGGCTGCCCCCACAACTGCTGCTACTGCATCTACACCGTGGTGGAAGGCAAGCAGGTGCGCATCAACCCCGCCGATGAGGTGGTGGCCGAAATGCGCCAGCTCTACGACCGGGGGGTGCGCAATTTCTGGTTCACCGATGCCCAGTTTATTCCCGCCCGGCGGTTCATGGCCGATGCCGAAGAGCTGCTGGAAAAAATCCTTGATGCGGGCATGGACGACATCCACTGGGCCGCCTACATTCGCGCTGATAACCTCACCCCCAACCTCTGCCGACTGATGGCGGCCACCGGCATGAACTACTTCGAAATCGGCATTACCAGCGGTTCCCAGGAGCTGGTGCGGAAAATGCGCATGGGCTATAACCTGCGGACGGTGCTGCAAAACTGCCAAGACCTCAAGGCCGCCGGGTTCAACGACTTGGTCTCGGTCAACTACTCGTTTAATGTAATCGATGAGCGGCCCGAAACCATTCGCCAAACCGTGGCCTACCATCGGGCGCTGGAGGCAATTTTTGGCCGCGATAAGGTAGAGCCCGCCATCTTCTTCATCGGCCTTCAGCCCCACACCCACCTGGAGCAGTACGCTTTTGACCACGATATACTTCAGCGCGACTACAACCCGCTCGATATTCACCTCCCCTGGGTGTCTAAAAAGCTGCTGTGGAACCCAGAACCCCTGGGGTCATTTTTTGGGGAGGTGTGCCTGGCGGCCTGGCAGCGCAACCCCGACGACTTTGGCCGTGAAGTGATGGATATTTTAGAAGAGCGTTTGGGGCTTGCGCCTCTGGAGGAGGCGCTGAGTGCCCCGATTGAGGCTGACCGCCGCCCCCTGGCTGCGTTATCATCCTGAATACGTGGGTGATGCCGCCAAGCACCCTGGAAATCAGAGTGGGGTTTCTATCCTGCCATTGACATCTAGGTGCAGCTCAGGTACTTTTTTGCGCTCATGTTTTGTAATGAAATATTGCAACGAGGAATAGCCGGTGGGCATGCTGGAGGGTTCGATATTAAAACGGTTGATGGCCGATCTGACGGATCGGGGCACCACTCCTCTAAACTATGGTGTGTACTACAAAAACACCCTAGTGGCCCTGTGCCATGCCCTTGAAGACTGCATTTTGACCTCAGATTCCGCCCCCCTGGTCGTAACCGCCTTTCAGCGGGGCAAGTGGTATTTAGAAGAGGCCGACCGCTACGGCGCCATTGCCGATCAGGCCCAGCAAATTGTGATTATGGCCTCCCCCGATGGGGGCTTTCACGACCACCCCACCAGCCAGCGTGCCAATATCGCCCTGGTAGACCTGGCCGAGGCAGATCCGGTGGCCCAGGAGTGGCACCTGATGATTCTGTCATCCAACTACACGGCCATGGTACTTTGCCAAGAGCTTTCCCCGGCTGACTACGGCAAGGGGGGCAGGCCTGATCACGATCTAGAACGCAAATTTTACGGTTTTTGGACCTTTGAACCGACCCTAGTGCGCGAAGCCGTGGAGCTGGCCATTGCCCATCTCGGTCGCTACGACGCTGACCTACAGGCTCAGCTGGCCGATCATATCGCCGCCCTGCGTCAGCAAAACCCTGCCCTCGATAGCGGCGAGTCTACCACTGTGAGCCAGGCCGTCACCCAAGTGGTGCACTACCTCCAAACCCGCCGCCATGATATTCGGGGCGACCTTTCCTTTCGCCTTGGAGACGACCTGGTGCAAAACCTGGCGTCTAACGAGCTGCAGGCTTTTCTGCGGATGGCACAGCTGGTAGATTTAAGCGATCCGGTCAATCCCTTTGCCGCCACCGAAGTGGTCTCCCTGCTGGAAATGATGGGCCAACTGCTCGACCTGCCCGCCTGGCGGCTACAGCGATTGCGGCTCACCGGTATGCTCTACCGCATTGCCCCCGCCGCGCCCGACTCTGCCGCCCTCACCACCGAAGCCCCCAGTTGTCCCCTGGTAGCAGAGGTACAGGCCCTCAGGCTGATGCCTAGGCTGCGGGCGGTGGCGGCTATCATCGCCCACCAGGGGGAACGGTGGGATGGCAACGGTCATCCTGCCGGTCTAGCCGGAGATGCGGTGCCCTTGGAGGCTCGCATGCTGGGTCTGGTCGCGGAGTTTCAGCAGCGGTTTACCCACCTGCGCCATCAGGCTGACGAGGCGACCCCGGCTGACGAACTTCTTGCCGAAGCCCTCAGCACCTGCCAAAGCGAAGCGGGGGAACGGTGGGACCCAAAGCTGGTAGATATTCTAGCCCTGGTGGTGATGGGGCTACAGCAGGGCCTTAGCCTGCCCACCATTCCGGCCCAGGTGACGATCGCCTCGGGGTTGCTCAATCCCGATCTAGATGACCAAGATTTTGCCTTCCAACCCCCCTCCGAATTACTGTCTCAATAGCTATGCCCGTGCCTAGTGAAGCCTTAGACTTAGCCGCCGTTCGAGCCGGAAAACTGCGCCACCTGCCCGGTGTCGACCTGGAGGATGAAGACCTGTCCGGTAGTCATCTGGATGGCGTGCAGTGGCCAGGGGCAAACCTGGTGGGGGCGAACATCAGCCAAGCCTCGCTGGCCAAGGCCCACCTAGAAGGAGCCAACTTAATGGGAGCCAGCCTGGTGGGCACCGACCTGCGGGCTAACCTGTGGGGCGCCAACCTGATGCAGTGCGATCTCACCGGGGCCGATCTGCGGGGCGCCAACCTGCGGGGCGCCAACCTGATGGGGGCACGGCTGGGGGGCGTCAGCCTGGCCGGAGCCTTTCTCAGCGGCGGTAATTTAATGGGGGTTAACCTCCAGGGGGTTGACCTGCGGGGGGCCGACCTGCGGGGGGCCAACCTCAGCGACGTCGATCTGCGGGGGGCCGACCTGTCGCGGGCCGACCTGCAGGGGGCGCAACTTGACAACGCCAACCTCGAAGCAGCCGATCTGCGGGAAGCCAACCTATCCGGCGCTTCCCTGGTGGGGGCGAACCTGCTCTGTGCCGATCTAGCTAACACCCAGATGGATGGCGTGAGCTTGACCGATGCCTGTCTAACTGGCACCCGGTTGGATGACTAGTACAGATGGAGTTTTTGGCCTAGGCCTTCCACAACTGACTTTTACATTGAGACCGTGATCTCTTTATAAAAGCTTGATGACCTGTGTATTTATACTGACTAAACTTAGGTGTCAGAGTAATTACCGACACTGGTTTCAGCCCCATGGCTGACGTTTGCCACGCGAGCCGGTTACCGCCCTACCCCCAGTCAGGAATTTCCTGAAACTTTCCCTGGGTCAGCCCCACCCCGTTAAGCATCTACGGTTCATCCCAACTCTCTCTAGGCTGTCCAGATCGAGCCCTGGCGCTGGGTAGTGAGTCAGTTACACCGGCAAAACCCCTTAACGATGGCTTCTAAGTAGAGAGGCGGGGTTATTTATCAGCCAGGCAGCGCTCTACACAAAGCATCAAATCCTTTGACAGCATGGGTTACGCTGCGCTAACCCATCCTACATTTGATTCCACCCATCTACTTATACCGATAAATCTAAGCCGATGGCTTTTTGGTTTTAAAGCTGTTTTTTAATCCTACCAATCATGACGGCATTAACTCGTATTCAGTCTACTTTGGTCGTGTTGGGCTCAACCCTGGTATCAACGGGTATGGGCATCCTAACGGTTTCAGCACCGGCCCAGGCGGCCAGTTTCTCCGAGGTACGCAGCGAGTTTGCGTTCTCAAACTTTTCCCATTCCGCCGTATCCACCAATACCCAAACCTTTACCGATACCCTGACCATCGGCACCCAGGGTTCCGTCACAGCCCTGAGCTCAGCCCTCGCCAACTTCACGGATGGATCGGCCGCAGAAATTCAAGCTTCAAACTCAATTGCCAGCCTGACAGCTGGTTCTGGCCGCAATTATGTCGGGTTAGCCGAAAGTCAGGCCGCCCTGGTCGGTGACTTTGTCCTAGTCGCCCATGAAACCTTTTCATTTGACTTTGACGGTTTTCTAGAACTGTCTACCGGCATTGACGACGATAGCCTTGAGTCGGCCTTCGCCCTTGGTGGCCTGGGCTTCTCGGTATCGGGTGTGCCCCTGTCGTCCACGGGCACACCCTGGGTCGACCAACTTAACCTGGTTGCCAGCCTGGATACCCCCGGGGTAGACGATGTCCTAGACACAAACCTATTCCAGCTTCTCCTGGCGGGCAATCAGAGTAACATCATCATCAAGTCCCTGGGGTTTGATCGACAGGTCGGCGGCCGAAATGAGTCCTTATTAATCGGCTTCACCGGCACCTACCAGAGAACATTTACGGAAACAACCCTGGTCTCCCTAGCCGAGTCGAAAACCGGCGTGGCGGCGGTTCAAGCCGTCCCCGCCCCCAGCCTAATCTGGGGCCTGCTGTCCTACGGCGGGCTGGGCCTGATGGGCAAACTGCGCCAGCGGCCAGGGCGCAGCTGAGATCAGAGCCCGCCATTGGGTAATCAGGTATAGGCTGACATGGCATTGGCGATAATTTTGGGCATTCTACAGAGATGTGCCCGCCCGCAAATTTTGCTATCGTCATCAGCCCCCACCATTGTGAAAGCTACGTTTAAGCGACTGGTTCAAGCGGTTCGGGCCACCGTACCGCCACAGCTATCCCAGGGGCCAGGGGCCGCACTGGCCCACGGGGGGAAACTCGTTCTGCTCTCCAGCGTGGTCGGCAGCGCTTTAGTCACCAGTCTCAAATATTTCCAGGTACTGGAACCGGCGGAACTGTTTCTATTCGACCAGATCGTGCGGGTTCAGCCCGATCAACTGCCGGATCCTCGCCTGACGATTGTGGGCATTACCGAGGCGGATTTGCGGCAGTATGGCTGGCCGCTGCCCGATGATCTGCTGGCCGACTTGCTGGCTCAGATTCAGACCCACCAGCCCCAGGTGGTCGGGCTAGACCTTTATCGCAGCACGCTGCGACCGCCGGGCTCAGCGGCGCTGATTGAGCAACTGGCCGCCGATAACCTGATTGCCATTCAAAATGTGGGCAACACCCCCGGCACCGGCGAGGTGCCACCCCCGCCTACCGTAGAGCCTGAGCGGGTTGGGTTTAACGACTTTCCCACCGATTCTGACGGAATTATTCGCCGCAACCTGATGTTTGTGCGCGGGGCCGAGCAGGATTTTTATTCCTTTGGGTTACGAATTGCCTTGGCCTACGGCGGACGTTCCCCCACGACCCTGGGCGCAGACCAAGATTACCTCTACCTTGGCGGCCAACCCCTGCGGGCTTTAGCGGAACAGTCGGGGGGATATCAACGGGTAGATAGTCGGGGTTATCAAATTTTGCTGCGCTATCGCAGTCGCCAGTTCCCGGCCCGGCAGCTTTCCTTGAGTCAGATTTTGAGTGGTCAGTTTGAATCGGCCTGGCTGACTAATGCCATCGTCATGGTTGGCACCACGGCCCCTAGTCTTAAGGATCGGTTTTACACGCCGTTTAGCTTTAACCAAGACCAAGATCTCACCATGCCGGGGGTGGTCATCCACGCTCAAATGGTCAGTCAGCTGCTGGACGTGATTGCGGGTCAACCGGCCCTCTATCGCTTTCTGCCCACCTGGGCAGAAAGTCTCTGGCTCTGGGGCTGGTGCCTGGTAGCGGGCAGTCTGGCCTGGATGGCTAAACGCCCTAGCCTGCTGCTGCTCTTCAGCGTACTGCTGCTGCTCGGGTTGGGGGGGCTAGGGTGGGTGGGCGTCAGCCAGATGGTTTGGCTACCCTTGGCGGAACCTGCTATTGGCATCTTGGCCACCGCTGCGGTCGTTGTCACCTACAAGCTTCTGTACCGTAGCACCCACGATGCGCTGACCGGGCTGCCTAATCGCGAAGCCTTTTTAGGGCGCATTCAACAAGCCCTTAGCCATCACCACGGTGAGGTTTCAGCCCACCCGGTGGTGGTGGTGTTTATGGGCGTTGACCGCTTTAAGGTAATTAACGAAAGCCTGGGCCACCCCGCTGGGGATCAGGTGCTGCGCCTATTCACCCAGCGGTTGACCCAGCATCGACCGGCGGGGGCTACGGTCGCGCGGGTCGGCGGGGATGAATTTGCGCTGCTGCTGACGGGCCTGGCTCGAGATCAGGTCAGCGGTCTGATGGATCAGCTTCAGGTCGTTCTCTCCGAGCCCTTGACTCTGCACGGCCAAAAGCTACCCAGCACCGTGAGCATGGGCATGGCCGTTACCCAGACCGGGCTAGAGCACAAGCCCGCCGATTTACTACGCGATGCCCACACGGCTATGTATCGTGCCAAGGCCCTGGGCAAGTCGCGCTTTGAAATTTTTGCGGCTGGGATGCTCACCGAGGCGGTTAACCGCCTACAGCTAGAAAGTGACCTGATCAGCGCCCTCGATAACCAGGAATTCTTACTCTACTATCAGCCCATCGTGCGGCTGCAAACGGGTGAACTGGCCGGGTTTGAAGCCCTGGTGCGATGGCACCAAAAAGATCGGGGGTTTGTGTTGCCCAACGCCTTCATCCCGGCGGCGGAGGAAACGGGGCTAATCATGGCCCTGGGCCAGTGGATTTTTCGAGAGGCCTGTCAGCAGCTGCGCGATTGGCACGACCTGTTTCCCCAGTATTCGCAGCTGACCATGAGCATTAACCTTTCCAATCGCCAGTTTGCCCAGCCTGACCTGGTCACCCAGATCGAGGCGGCCCTGCGGGAAACCCAGGTAAACGGCAGCTGTGTGCGCCTCGAAATTACCGAAAGCATGGTGATGGGCGACGTCGATGCCGCCATTGACCTGATGCTTAGGCTCAAATCCCTCGATCTGAAGCTAGCCATCGACGACTTTGGCACCGGCTACTCATCCCTGAGCTACCTGCACCGATTCCCGATGGATACCCTCAAGGTGGATAAATCCTTTGTCGGTCGCCTGGAACAAAGTGACGAAGACCGCGCCATTATCAACACCATTTTGACCCTGGGGCAAAAGCTGGGCATGGAGGTGGTGGCCGAAGGGGTAGAAACCTTAGCGCAGGCCAACCTACTCAGACAAGAACAGTGTGACTATGGCCAAGGCTATTTCTTTGCTAAACCCCTCCCCAGCGAGGCGGCCCTGGCTCTACTCAAAAAGAATTTAAATAATCCCTGATCGTATCTATTAACTTCCATTCCCAACTGTTCTACAATGATCCCAGCGGGTTAGATTGAGATTCAGCTATGGGCTTTGGCTAGGGGCACCTCGATTTAGGGGCTTAAGACTGTCAACTCAAAAACTACACTATAAATGTCAATTTTTGTTAACGAATCTACCTTTAAGAGCATCGTTTTAGACTCAGACTTGCCCGTCTTAGCCCATTTTTGGGCTCCCTGGTGCAGCCTGTGTAAGATGATTATGCCGCTGCTCAACCAGTTTCAGGCCGATTGGGAGGGGCAGGTTCGGCTGGTGGACATTAACGCCGACGAAAATCTGCGCTTGGCGAATACCTATCGTCTATCCACCTTACCCACCCTGTTGCTGCTAGATCAGGGCGAAGTTCGCCAGCGGCTAGATACCTTTCGAGGAAAAGAAGACCTGCGCCTGACGCTGGATACCTTTATGCAGAGTCAGGCCCTGGTGTACGAGGAGCTCCAGCCGGTGCGTATTTATCCCAAATTTTAGACGAGTCCTCACCGGATTCTGACCTCAAGGCTGGTCTGAAAAAATATTCCGGTAGTGCCTTGTAGTAAAGGACAGAGGAAAAGACGGGCTCTTCCCTTTCTGCCAGTTTCTCTCTGACGAGGTGATTGTAGTCATGGATGAACATCCAGATCGCCCCGATGTGATTCTCTAGCGTCTTCGAGAAAGACAGCGTCTTCCTTCCTAGACGAGAAATCCGCTGCCTCAGGGTGTTGTTCAGTCTTTCGATGTAACTCGTTAAGCCGCTGTCGTTGCCGACAGCACCCTGTCGCTGGCTTGGGATGACGTCGACATCAGCTTAGAGGAACCCAAGCGATTGAATGAACTAAACCGCGCTTTTCCTGAGCTATCGGACCGAATTTTGACAAGGCAATTGCGAGAATTAGAGCAGGATGGGGTCATTAGTCGCAAGATTTATCCAGAGATTCCGCCAAAAGTTGAATATTCGTCAACAGATTTAGGTCAATTGCTAAAGCCAGCCTTGCTATCTCTCGAAGCTTGGGGAATTAAGTATGTTGAAATGACAAGATATTCAAAACCTTATTTGACAGATCAGGTTGAGTAGCTCGTTCCGCTATGCCAGCAGCCCAACAACCCGATTGGAGCGGACTGTTGCTAGATTTAGGAGGGATGCATAGAGTCTTAGCAGCCGCTCAATCAGAACGTTCTACAAACATCAACTCCCAATCATTGTTGTAGATACAGAGATAGAGGAGATTATGCAATGGATAAATTAACTGAGTATCCAAAGTTAGTTAAGCGTATTTTGACTGAGTATGTGGAACTGAGCAACCGTCATCCTAACCCAGATATTGAGACTTTTTGATTGTAGATGAGGCAAAAGCTCACTATATTTGGATAAATTTTGGTTGACAGAATAGAGAACGTGTTACTGGGATAACAGTCTATGTTCGGATTCGGGATGGTAAATTCTGGATTGAAGAAGATTGGACTGAAGACGGCATCGCTACTGATTTAGTTCGTGCAGGGGTCCCTAGAGAGGACATTGTGTTGGCATTTCATGAGCCAAAGATGCGGCAGTATACAGATTTTGCAGTTGCGTCGTAGTAACGACGCAGGCTAGCAATGCCTTGGTGCAGACGGTACAGAGGTTATCGGTGAGAATCTCAAGGCTATCTGCCGACGCACAACTTCACCGTTAGGCAATCCCTCAATCCGGTAAGCAAAGAACTGGCGCTTATTTTAATTAGAACTCGCTATCGGCGGCGTACAGAAGCTGTTTTTCCTTGGGCAATGGGTGGGTTAGTCAGGCGATCTACAAGGCTACAACCAAATGGAATTATCGCTTTGAGGCTACAAATTGTTAGGTAGAGTTTCTCTAACTGCCGCTACTAGCCTAATAAACTCCCTTTCATCCAGGGCCTAATTGCCAAAGCCCGCATACCAAAAGTAGGTCGCCATCGGAATCACCGTCGCCAGCACCAGCAGCACCACCAAAATAATGGCCTTGCTGCCCCGATTTTCCTCGGTTTCTGCAGCGCTGGCAAAGGTGCTCTCGCTCTGGCTGTCAAAGGAGTCGTTTAGCACTGGAGGGCCAGGATCCTCCTCACCGGCAAGCACAGCTACCAGCCGATCCGTAGCCGCTAAAAACGACTGATTGTACTTGTCGCCCTCCAGCAGGGGAATCAGCACCGTCTCCTGGGCAACGCTGGTGGCGATGTCGGCGGGCAGCAGTTGCGAGGCTCCATCACCCACGTGGATGCCGACGGTTTTGGTGACGTCATCTAGCACCAGGAGGGTTTGGTTAGCCTGGTCGGCGGCGGTCGGGTACCAGCGATCAAACAGCTTGTCGGTAAAAGTCTGCACCGTTTCGCCGTAGTCAAAGTGGTGAATGGTCACCAGGCGCACTTCGTTGCCGGTGTCGGTGGCCAGGCTACCCAGGCGGCCCGAAATTTTGCCTTCATTGAGGCGGCTAATAATGTTGGCGCTGTCTATTACCCAGGTGGGTTCCCCCGCCCTCACTATCGGCATTTGAAAAATCGCGATCGCCTGGGCCGGAGCAGCGGCCCAACCCAGCATCATCAGCCCTGCTAAAGCTAAGCTCACCAACACTCTGCCCACAGTCTGAAAGCGTCGTTCTTGAGACCTTTGCAAGGGGAGGATAGTCATGGGCCAAGACCAATACAAGGGGACGATATTGCTACCGCAATCTTTTCTTACTATACGAGGCAACGAGAGCTTAGGGAACCAGAAGCTCGGTTCTCGGTTTTGGGTTTTGGGTTTTCGGTTCTAGAGGTGCCTGACACATAACACCCGACAGCCAAAACCCTCTACCCCTGATGCTGCAATTCATCGTAGGCGGCATACACCCCCTGAACGTTGTACCAGTTGAGAAACACCCTGGCCACTTCCAGGGCGAGCTGAGGCTTGCCCTGGTCAATCAGCCAGCGCAGGAGAGGGGCCATAGTTTTTTCGTTAAGCCTTCCCCCCAGGGAAAGTGCGCCCCACAAAATTCGGTGCAGCCAGGTCATTTGAATCATCATCCGCACTTCGTAGGTGGGGTGCTTCTGGTAGAACAGCACCCCCATGCGGCCCCGCTGAATTTCTTTGTCGATTAAGCTAGGCACCTGGTCTAGGGCAAAGGGCGGATGCCAGTGGTAGCCCACCGCTTCGGGCACCTTAATCAAAGTCAGGCCCAGCTGCTTGAGGCGTACTCCCAACTCTAAATCTTCCCAGCCGTAGAGGGTGAACTGGGTGTCGAATAGCCCGGCGGCTTCGAGCCAATGCTTGGCGATGGCCACGTTACCCGTGGCAAAGAATGCCTGGGAATAGTCGGTGACCTTAAAGGGTTCAGACGTGGGGTCATCGAAATTGCAGGTGTTGACAACCCGACCGTAGGTGAAGCTGCGATCATGGCTATTTTTTTGCTGCGCGGTCGTCAGAGCAGCGGCATGAGCCTGCAAAAACCCCTCTAGCACCACCAGGTCGCTGTCAATAAAGATAATGGTGTCACCCTGGGCCACCTCAACCCCATAGTTGCGGGCGGCGGCGGGGCCTTTGTGATTCTGCTCAAACAAACTCACATGGGGAAACTCACCCTGGTGCTGCCGCAGCCAGTCTACGGTGCCGTCGGTGGAGCCGTCGTCTACCAGCACCACCTCATAGCCTGCAATCAGACTGGCCTCAAAAACCTGATGTTCCAGGGCGCGCAGACATTTTTCTAAAATGGCCCGACGGTTATAGGTAGGAATAACAACGCTGAAAAACACGGTAACGCTCCAAACAGCCCCATTATCCTACCGCTTTGGGTTAGGAGAAATACGCGCAACCCGCCACCATAATCCGCTGTCACAACGCTGATGTGCCCAATGATACGGCGCTTCGGCTAGGGCAGAAAAAATTACGGATGGTAGTTTTAAGCGGCACCCATTAAAGTAAGAGTTGGCCTGTCAGTACAGATGAACTTTAGTTCAATTGCACTGAAGTAGCGTCGCAGCGAGTTAACAAGGTAATGCAGAGGTGAAGCACGACGACCCAGTGCGAATAGTGCGAATAGTGCGAACGCTGGTTCGGGGTCGGGTAGGGCGGGGGTTGGCCCTAGCCGCCCTGGGCCTAACCTTTGGATGCAGCGGCCCTCAGCCCGCCCCGGCCCCTCGCCATGTCAATCTCTATCAATCCTGGGCGTTGCAGCCGGGAGATAATCTCTCCGGCTACCTGGTGCAGAGCGGCCTGGGCGACATTACCCTTGACGTTGAGGGCAACCGAATTTTTATGCCCTTCGACGGTCAAGTACAACCCGAGGAAGGCAACGCAGACCTCTGCGTCATAGTTTCTAGCCCCGAAGTCCCAGCTTATTTATTTCGCCTGTGTGGGATCAAGCAGGGAAAGCTAGGGGATCTCAACCAGGGGGATAGCCTGGGTACCGGTGACACGATTGCCTTTGCCACTCTGCGACGGCAGGCCGACGGCACCTGGGCCATGGTAGAACCGGCGAAGGAGCTCATTGCTCAGTTTCTAGACCGGCCTCAGTGATATAGCAAAGCCCTGATTGGCTGACAAAACCTGCGAAGCACTTACTATGGCGCAGGTTAGGTGGCGCCCTGGCAGAACCCAACCAGGCTTACTGCTGTTGGGTTGCACTTCGCGGTACCCACAGCAGGAGATCAAAAATGATGTGCCTAGCCGCAGAATTGCCCTTACCCCAAACTCCTCCCATGGTTGGGCTACCGCAGGCGGCAGGCTGGTTGGGCGAGCATGGGTATAAGCTGCTGCCGCTGGTGGGGCTGGCGCTGTAGGGGTGCCTGCTGGGCGCTATTTTTTTCGTCAATAGAATTTTGTGTCGTCAAAAGTTAAAATATGTAACGGCTTGCTCGCCGCATCTTCGGGGGCAGGTCAGTTCACCCGTACGGTTAAATCGGTAATTGCGTGCAATCAGATATTGTTCTCCAGCGACCTGAAGCGTCAGAATCATCCAGCCCATCCCCATCCATTCAAGATCTTCCCTTTACGCTTCAAGAGCTTAAGAAGGCTATTCCTGCTCACTGTTTTGAACCCTCTGCCCTCAAGTCTCTAGCTTATTTTGCGCTAGATATAGGAATTATTGTCGGCCTATACGCGCTGGCTTATAGCCTAAATTCTTGGCTTTTCTTTCCGGTTTTTTGGCTCATGCAGGGCACTATGTTTTGGGCTTTATTTGTGGTCGGCCACGACTGCGGCCACGGCTCATTTTCTCAGCACAAGTGGCTGAATAATCTGATTGGGCACCTCTCCCACACGCCGATTTTGGTGCCCTACCACGGCTGGCGTATTAGCCACCGCACCCACCACGCCAACACCGCCAACATTGACACCGACGAAAGCTGGTATCCGATCTCAGAATCTAGCTACCGGGCTATGCCCTTGGCCCAAAAACTAGTGCGGTTCTATGGAGCGCTGTTTGCCTACCCGTTTTATCTATTCCTGCGTTCCCCGGCCCGTAAAGGCTCTCACTTTTTGCCCAGCAGCCCGCTGTTTCGCCCCTCAGAACGGCAGGATGTACTAACCAGCACCGCCTGCTGCGCCGCGATGATTCTGCTGCTGGGGGCGTTAACCCTATCCTTTGGCGGGCTGTTTCTGCTGAAGTTTTACATTTGCCCCTATCTAGTTTTTGTCATGTGGTTAGACTTCGTCACCTACCTGCACCACACGGAGGCCGATATTCCCTGGTACCGTGGCGATGACTGGTACTTCCTGAAGGGGGCGCTGTCTACCATTGATCGCGACTACGGCCTCATCAACCCCATCCATCACAACATTGGCACCCACGTCGCCCACCATATTTTTCTGGGTATTCCCCACTACCACCTGAAGACGGCCACCAGGGCCATCAAACCGATTTTAGGCGAGCACTATCGCATCTCTAGCGAGCCCGTATGGCGCAGTTTTGCCCGTTCATTTTGGGCCTGCCACTACGTGCCCGATCAGGGCTCGCAGGTTTACTACCAACCCCATCCTCGGCATCAGCCCTGAAACCGATAGGGCGCAAAATGTAGGGGCGAACAACCGTTCGCCCCTACGGCGGTGCTATTGACTGGTGCGGTTCCCTAATTCAATTCGCCCACACGATTGGGGGGCCAAAACCGAAACGCCGCCCGGCCAATCAGATGATCCTTCGGCACAAACCCCCAGTAGTGGGAATCAAAGCTCTCGTTGCGGTTGTCCCCCAGCACTAAATACTCATCTTCCGGCACGGTGACCGGGCCATACTGGTACTCGGGCTTAGCCGCGATATAGGTTTCTTGCTGGGGCTCGCCGTTAATATAGACGAGCCCGGCCTTCACCTCAACCTGGTCACCAGGTAGGCCAATCAGCCGTTTAATAAAAGCATCCTTTTGGTTCAGCGACTCAGGCGGGTTAAAGACCACAATGTCGCCCCGCTGGGGAGAGCCAAAGTCGTAGCTGAGTTTCTCAATAATCAGCCGGTCATTAATCTCTAAGGTCGGCAGCATCGAGCCGGACGGAATATAGCGGGCCTCGGCCACAAAGGTGCGAATACCAAAGGCCAGCAGCAGGCTGAGGCCAAGGGTTTCAACGGTTTCACGCAAAGCGCCCTTAGCGTGGCTTGGGCGTGTAGCTTGGGGCGGGCGCGAGTTGGAATCGGACATTAGGCGTTATACCGAACACGAACAAATACGGACTAGACAGAGAACTATACCTAATTTAGCGAGACTATGTGTCGAATGGGTATCAATGAGGTGAAAACATTGAGTCAATCGTAGGTTCCTCGCTGGTTGACTGACAAAAGTTTCTCGCGTAAGTTGGGTTGAGGTGACGTAGCTTGCTTCCCGCAGGGTAACCCAACACTCGCAACGGTTTCGTTGGGTTACGCTATCGCTAACCCAACCTACGGCGGAATGAGGGTTTCAAGAGTTTTGTCAGTCAATCAGGGGCTCTACCATGTTTCTGCCTGCTGAATGCACCCTATGGTGGAGGAACTCTGATTGACTGATAAAAGCCGCAAAACGCCCGCTATGGCTTAGGTACCGAGGGGGATGATTGTTTCCCCGGTGCCACTACCAGCCAGACGAGGTCAGTTCTTAGCTGGAAATTTCCTACGACGTCGCCTACCTACCCTATGAGAGCTTAAAATTTCTCCAGCTGATCCAGCCGTAGCCAGATGTTGGGGGTGGGTACCAGGCCAAACTTAACCAGGGCATAGTCGTCAGCCATTTCGACAATTTCCCCCTGACTTTCAAACAGGTAGGGGGGAAACCGGGTATCGCTGGCCTTGGCCTCAAGGCTATTCTCAAGTTTTTCACGAACCGCCCGCACCAAATCGCCGCGTTTTAGAGTAGCTGCCATCAGAATTTCCCCACTACACAGGACACCATAGAAGGCTAAAGCCTCAAGCGTATTGCTATTTTCGTCTACTCGATTGTACGGTGCAATGCCATTTCGTGGGATGGTTTATCGCTGGCACTGGGGGCAGTAGTGGGCCGACCGCCCGGCCAGCTTCAGGCGGCGAATGGCAGTGCCACAAACTCGGCAGGGCTGCCCTTCGCGGTCGTAGACCCAGGCCACACCGCCGTAGTTGCCGTTAATGCCGTAGATGTCGCGGTAGTCGCTGAAGGTGGTGCCCCCCGACTCGATGCTGGTAGTCAACACCTGCTGAATGGCGCTGTGCAGGCGTTGCAGGCGCTCAAGGCCCAGCTGAGCCGAGGGCGTCAGAGAGCGCACGCCGCTGAGAAACAGGGCTTCATCGGCATAGATATTGCCAATGCCCGCCACTAGGGATTGATCGAGCAGGGCGTTTTTAATCGGGCGCTGACTCCGTTTGAGGCGCTGACGCAGGTAGGCGGGCGAAAAGGCTGCGTCAAAGGGCTCTGGCCCTAGGCTCTGCAAACCTGTGATGACGGTTTCAGGGGCGATTCCGGGTGGCACCCACCAGAGTCGGCCAAAGGTGCGCTGATCAATAAAGCGCAACTCATGGCCACCCCGCAGCCAGAACCGCGCCCGACAGTGGATCGGCACCGGGGTTTCAGGCGCCAGCCACAGCAGCTGCCCAGTCATGCGCAGGTGAACCCCTAAATAGCCGCCGGGTGCGCCGCCGGGTTGAGCCAGCTGGCCCAGCAAATACTTGCCGCGCCGGTGCCAGGTCTGAAACGTGCAGCCCAGCAGTCCGGCCCAAAAATCATCCGCTGTTCCCGGAAAGGCCACTACCCGCTCTAGCAGCACTAATCCCTTCTCAATGGGCCGATCTAGTGATACCCGGTTTAGCCCTCGGCGCACGGTCTCAACTTCAGGTAGCTCGGGCACGGCAGCACTCGCGGCGGTTAAGTATTTCTTTACTATAAATGGCCCGGTGATCAGCAAGCGGGGCGCCGCACTACACTATACGGTAGCTATGCGAGGAGTATGACCATGGGCCGCTGGGGGATTTTGACCGTACTGTTGGCCTGGGTCAGCCTCTGCGCCATGGCGCTTAGCCAGCCCAGCCCGGCCCTAGCGGCCACCTGGCATGCGGTAGCTGAGGTCGCTCAGCAGCAGCAGTTTGTGGATGTCGACTCGATTCAGACCAGTGGCCAGGGGCGGGTGCAGGTGAGTAGCTATTATCTCGACAAACGGTCGGGGGAACCCCAGCGCACCACTTACCGGACTGAGTATGACTGCGATCGCCGCCGATTTCGCGACGTGGAGTACAGTGGGCCGGTGGGAAATTCCACCTGGAGCCCCGTAGACCCTGACCCCCTCAACACCGCCGCCATGGAGTACGTGTGCGCCGTTGCCAAAAGCCTAGGAAAGCCATGAGAGCAACGTCTTCGGTGCCGTATTTAAGCGCATGCCCCTAGGGCGTGCCCAGGGTTTCGGCTAAAAACGCCATCAGCGCCTGCCAAGACTTGCGATCGGCGGGGCCGTTGTAGCGAGAGCCATCCCGATCGGCCGACCATACCGTAAAGGCATGGCTAGCCCCGCCGTAGATTTCCATATCAAAATCAGCCCCGGCGGTAGTTAGTTCTTGGGCCAACTGGGCGACGTCGGCCATGGGGGCCACCGGGTCATCGGCTCCATGCAGCACCAAAACGCGGCCTTTGGTTTGGGTGTAGTCTTGCCCCTCGGGGGTCTCAAAACTACCGTGGAAAGAGACCAGCCCATCCACATCAACCCCGGCTCGGGCCAGTTCTAAGACAGCGGCTCCGCCAAAGCAGTATCCCATGGCCACCACCCGTTCGCCATCTATGCCGTTCATCGCCCTGGCCTGGTCTAGCCCCCCCAGCAGGCGGGTACGCAGAGCGGCCCGGTCGTCGTACAGCTTGCCGCTCTCGGCGCGGGATTCATCCACATTGGCAGGCCGCACTCCCTGGCCGTAGAGATCTACCGCGAAGGCCGCATAGCCCCGCTCGGCTAGCATTTCGGCGCGGCGCTTTTCGTAGTCGTCGAGGCCGTTCCAGTCGTGGACAATGACGACCACGGGCTGGTTCTCCCCAAAGCCCTGGTTGAGGGCGAAATAGCCCTCATAGGGTTGCCCGTCGACGGTGTAGACCACGGGTTCAGCCACAATGCTGGCTCTGGCGGGCAGCACTTGACCCACAGTAATGAATAGCGCCACGGCGGCCGCCATGGCGATCAAAACAGCTCTCCTCATAAGAATTTTCTCCGGTAGTTCGCGTCGGTCAGATTCGAGACTAGCCCTACTTTGCCATGAGTTACTCTAGCCAGAGAAATAAAATTCTGCTGCGGCGCTGACCCGCCCAACCCTATGGCCCGCCTGGCGGGGGCTGAATGCCTGCCCCTCCCCACATCCCCTGCCGTAGATATCGGCGGTGCAAAATTTCGAGCTTGCCCCCCGTTTCTTGAATGAATGCCCGCTGGCGGCGGGCCAGCCCCTGAAATAAATTGGCAAACAGCAGCGCCACCATGGCGACCACCAGCCCCGCTGCCGTCGAGGTCAGTGCTTCCCCCACCCCCAGGGTGGCGCCGCTGGTAGAAACCGTACCCCCTTCCCCCAGGCGAATGGAGGACAGCACCCGCATCAGCCCCAGCACCGTGCCCAATAGACCCAGCAGGGGGGCAATGCCCACCACGGTTTCAAACACGGTCTGGAACCGTTTAATCAGCGGTAGCTCGGCCTGGGCGGCGCTCTCTAGGGCGAGGCTAAATTCTTCGGGGGTGGTATCGCCCAGGGTGAGGGCGGCCAAGAAAATGCGGGCGATGGGAATTTGCTGGTGCTGCTTAAGCTTGGCGATCGCCCGCTGGGGGTTTTGCTGATAGCTACTTAAGATCTCGGGCACCAGCCCCCGCTGCTGGCGGCTAACCCGCAGCCAAAACCAGCTGCGCTCAACCACCAGGGCCAGGGTGAGCAGCGAAAACAGCAGCAGCGGCCACATCACAATGCCCCCCGCCGCAAATAGATTAGCCATAGTGCCGATGCCTCATCCCCAAAACTCACCCATCATACTGGATCTTCAAGAGGCACCCTGACCAGCCGAAAGCCAAAGAAAATATGCCGCGATTCCACCGGGCGGGTGTGGCGGTAGGCGGCCCGACAAAACCCCGGCGAGTCATCCCAGGCGCACCCCTTCATCACCGAGACGGCTCGATTCTGGCGGGTCTCTAGGGTAGATGACACGACTTGGAAGGTTAATGTGCCATATCTGCGAATCGGATCCAAGATTAA
>DAIUJR010000061.1:0-34074 GCA_036848635.1 Nodosilinea sp. CTOTU7336 | reverse complement strand
GTCCTACCTTGTTTGTCTCTTCAGTACCTTCCCGTTTTGGCGGGAGGCGACGCTCCGCTTCTATCGCAGGCAGAATTCAGCGGTTATTTTACCCTGGTTGGTGATTGGAGTGAACAGTATTGTGACGATCTGGGAGCTTCAGAGTCAGAACTGGACAATGGAAGCCATTTTACAAGCGTTTTCGCGGCTATTAGTCGTTTTAATATTTGCAGAAATCATTGTGATTACATGGCAAGTGAATTCTGAACATTAGGGTCTAAATCAGAACAAGGAACACCATGAATAAGCCCAAGTTTTTTGTCACTTCCGGTTATGAGGAATACTGACTGGATGAATTGCATTACTCGCAAGCGGTAAAAATTGGCAGGTGAGCATTATGGTGCAGCATGAATGGCAAGATGAAATACGACAGTTGGCGATCGCGCCTCGCCTGTGGCTCTGGTGGACATTGGCTACTACAATCGCGGGGGCGATCATCGGAGCATTAGAAGCGTCAGGGTTTGAGCTTATAGCAACCATATTTTTTACAGGTTTGTTTATTGGCGCAGCCCAATGGCTCGTTTTGCGCCAGTACATTCCTAAAGCCTTTTGGTGGATAGTGGTTAGCACACTGGGATGGACTTTGGGGCTAGTGCTGGTGAGTCCTAACGTAACCCTTGATCCGCTTATTCAAGTCCTAAGTACGCTGGGCGCAGGGTATGTTTTTTGGATGAATTTGGTCAAACAGCCGATTGTACTGGCTATGTTTGGCGCGGCTCAATTTCCGATTTTGAGACGATTTGTCCGTAAAGCGCATTGGTGGATTCTGGTCAGCGCTTTAGGAGGTGCATTACAAGGAGCAAGCGGCTCAACTGTCGCGTACATTTTGCAGCCGGGGCTACTGCCAGCACCATTCCTGACAGCATTGAGCTATGGGGCAGGTTGGCTAGGCTACGGCATCGTTACCGGAATTTGTCTGCAATGGCTGCTGCGTCATCACCCCCGGTAGGCGTCGCCGCGCTTGGACTGCCAATGATGCGGATTGAAATCCGCATGACTACAATTGTTCCGTGAGTTTCGCATCAGCGGTAGCTTACCGTTTAGATGAAACTGAAATTTTTGGTTGAGGCGCTATGGCAAGCATTTACACCTCGCCGCGCACAGATGTTCTATATCAAGGTCAATTAATATGAATCTCACATCCCGAACCCGATCCGTAGTCGAACGCCAATATCCCGGCGAAACCGTTCTGTTCTCGACTGCCGCAACCATCCTCGAAACCCGACATGAGTCACCAACTGGTTGGTCGCTAAAACGATTCTTCCAGCGCCGTGGCAACATAGTGATTACGGATGCTCGAATTTTCATTCAATCCAGCTTTCTGTCCCTGATGACCGTCATTTGGATCGTCGTAATCGGATGCGGCTTGTATCTTTACGTCCAAAACGCGAATATATTTGCCATTGTTATGGCAGTCTTTGCCGCTATCTTCATCATTCAGCGACGGCCATATTCACGCAATGTGCCGTTTAATTCAATTCGCCATGTTCATTTCGGTTCCGTTCGTGGCTTGTTGGGCCGTCTTAATATCATGTCAATAGTGATTAATAGTCGTGCAATTCAGCTAGTACCCATACAATTTGTTCCTGATGACATTCGCGAGCGACTGACAACCCTTGATGATTCCGGTACGCATCATTGATTTGTAAACGCGAGATAACAAGGCGATGCATCAGAGTGGGCTGTGTCTGGTTTTTCTACGATAAATTAGGGAGTATCCCACTTTCGTCAATCTCATAATCCGAACTGCCCTCATCCTCCAACCCCTTCTCCCAAGGCTGCTACTACGTACACATAAGTCATCTGGGGACAAAAAATTCCTTGACTGGCCCCCTAGATCCCCCAATTCTGGGGGACTTTGAACTCCGGTTCCCCCGGAATCGGGGGGCTAGGGGAGCGAAATACAGCGTTCGAGCTTTATTCAAAAGATGTGTGTACTTAGTAGCCCAAGGCTGAGAGAAGGGGAGCCAGAGTCGTACAAACCTTTTTGCGAGCTAAGGGAATCTGTGCTTCTCAAAGTCCCTCGCCCAGCATTGGGAGAGGGATTTAGGGTGAGGGCGCAAAAGTGGGATACTCCCGATAAATTATTCTTCTAGGTTTGGCTTTAGCGCCTTCTAGAGAAAAGTCCACAGAAGCTTGAAAATTTATCTGAACCTCACGCTGTCGCTTATGTCGGGAGCACTGACTTTTAGGTTAGAGGGAGTCAATAGTATGAAATGTCGCTTTTCCTGGATCATAGGTTTGACTATGAGTGCTTTGGTGCTAATCAAGCCGGTCTTAGCTGAATTATCTCCGAGGATTGATCCTTTTCGAGTAGATGAGCCAGTAGAAGCCATAGAGACTAAGCTTTCCACCAGCGATGATCAGTTTTCGAGTAACACGGAGGCGAAAAAGCGATCTGACTGGGGCAGATTTTTTGAAGATTTTGAAGCTCAGGGCACGATTGTTATATCCGATCAGCGCGATCACACCCAATCGGTATGGGTTTATGATCAGGAACGTGCAAACAGTCGGTACTCGCCAGCATCAACGTTTAAGATTCCGCATTCTCTCTTTGCGCTCGACGCAGGTGTGGTGCGGGATGAATTCCAAGTTTTTGAGTGGGATGGCGTGGAGAGGGACTTCGCTCCACACAATCAGGATCAAGATTTGCGCTCAGCTATGCGAAATTCAGCGGTCTGGGTTTACGAAATATTTGCTAACGAAATCGGGGAAGCGAAAGCACGAGAGTATCTGACGCAAATTGATTACGGAAACGCCAACCCAAGCACTAGCGAAGGCGCTTATTGGATCGATGGAGCGCTAGCAATCTCGGCACAAGAACAAATTTATTTTCTACAAAAGCTGTATCAGAACGAACTACCTTTCAGGGTTGAGCATCAGCGGTTAGTGAAGGATATTATGATCGTCGAAGCTAATTGCGATTGGATTCTTCGCGCTAAGACCGGTTGGGCAGGCAGATGGGGCTGGTGGGTTGGCTGGGTCGAATGGCCGACCGGGCCAGTATTCTTTGCCCTGAATATAGATACACCTAATCGTCTGGACGATCTGCATAAACGAGAGGGAATTACGCGTGCTATCTTGCAATCTATTGATGCCTTGCCACCTGAAGACGAAAGGCTAAACTGCCGATAGTTTTGCCCCGAAGAAGAACCACTGTCTGCATGGGTAGTACAAGCTTAATGATTTCCTCAACTGTCCAGTCACGTGGGGACGCGATCAGTGACCCGAAGCTGGGTGGTCATGGCCCGCGTCAGTGCCAAAATTAGGTCGACACGCTAACCGTCTAAATCCCCCACTTAGCCTTCAACACCTCATACAGCACTCGCGACAGCTCTCGCCGCTGGAGGTTCTGGCGATCTCTGGGGGTGCGGGCAAAGGCGGTATTATACCCCTCCGGCATCGCTTTTTTCACTAAAAACGATAGCTGCTCGCGGGTAATGGGGGTGTCGGGGGCAAACTTATCCCGGCCTACTCCGGCAATCAGGCCGTGGGCGTAGAGCGTTTCAACGGCCTCATAGGCCCAGTGCTGCCCCGGCTGTACATCCTTAAACGTGGGCTGGGGGGGAACAGTTTTGGGCAGCTTCAGCACCTTGCCCAGCGCCGTCGCCACTACCGCCCGGCTGACGCTACCGTAGGGCCGAAAATGCAGGTTTTGGGGGCTTTCGCTGCGAATAACACCGGCGGCGGCCATCACCTGAATGGCTTCAAAATCGGGGTCGCTGTGGCTAATGTCGTCAAACCAAAAAATCGGCATGCCGTTGCGGGCCATAAACCCCTGAATTTTACGAATGTGGCGCTCTTCGGTGGCCAGTACCCTGGGGTCGAGACCGGTCCACACCGCAAACACGGCCAAAAAGCCGCTGGCTTCCCCAATCGCCCACTCCATCGGGTGCATGCGGTAGGCGGCGTTGGTGATGTGGGTGGTGCCAATGCTCTTGGCAGAGAGTATCAGACCATCGGTGTCCTGAGGCACCAGCGCCCCCAGGGGCAGGCTAAAGGGCAGGGCAACCACGTCCTTGCCGCGGGGGCTAACGTGACCCTGGGCATCGTTGCCGTGGAGATCGAGATAGTGGTATTGGCCAATGCCCACGGAGTCGTCAAAGCTGCGGCCCCGCACCTGGTTGGGGAAGAAACGCTCCGCTACGTCCTCATGGCGAATAGTGGTCAGGGCAATGCCCCGGCGGGCTTCGCGCACGTAGGGCTCTAGGGCAATGCCGTCCGGCGTCCAGGTCAGGTCACCCCTGAGCTTGAGGTCGGCCACGCCGTGGGTTTGCAGGTAGTGGACGTAGGCGTGAGCACGGTGCCGCGCCCGCTGAATGTGGGTCTGGCGCTCCTCGCGGCTGACCCCCACCAGCCGCCCGGCCCGGTAGTCGTTGCCGCAGCAGAAGGCCCGGTCGGGTTCGCTGGAGGTGCCCCAGTTGAGCACCGCCACATCCCCAGGGCCGACTTTTTTGTCGTAGGGTTTAGCCCGCAACAGGCGACGATAGCGAAAAATGCCGAAATCGCTAAAAAAGTCCCACTTTTTCCACTGGTCGGCCTTGGGTTTCGTCCAAAAGCTGCCGGTGAACTCGTGCAGGTTGATCCAGGGTACCAGGCCAAAGCCTTCGGGCTGGCCGATGGGCACGCCCTTGCCCCGCTCGGTGCATTCCACCACCACGTCAAAGGTAAAAGACTGCTGGCACTGGGGCCGGGCCTCGTCGGGCAAAATGGCCTCGCCGGTTTCGGCTCGCGCCTCCTGCCCCACCCGTGAGGGGATGTTGCCGACCTCCAGCAGATCGCCTAAATCCGTTGCCTCCAGGGTGACCTTGGCGGTAACGGTAAACCGGTGGCCGGTTTGGGTGTCGCGGCACTGCACCCCCTGCACCCGCGGCCTGGGGCCGCTGCGGTCGAGTATCACCTGAACAGGTTCCGCCAGGGGAATCAGCGTCAGCCACCGATCGCGCAGGTAGGGAATTAGCGCCTCGTTCATGGCGGTGGCCGCCACCACCGGCGTGGTGGATAGGGGGCTGACCCAGCCCCCCCCAGGGTTGCCGACGATTTGGTTACCCACGGGTTGGAGGGCGCGCTGGCGATCGCGAAAGGCGCGCTGGCTCCTAGAGATCGCGAACTCTTCCCCCGCCACGGTGTACAGCGAAGCTTTAGCCTGGAGCAAGTCACCATCGTCGGAGGCGGGTAACGCCTGGGCGGTAAATTGCCCCCCGACAACTTTTTGGGGCTGCACCAGGCACACATCTAGGTTCAGCCGCAGGGCCGTCAGCGTGGCCGTGTAAGCTGCCGTCGAGCCGCCTACCACGAGCACTGAAGCAGTTATCGTAGCCCCACTCTCGGGGCGGGTATAGACCCCATCGACGAACAGACCATTGCGCTGGCTAATGGCTTCGGGCATAGCAACCACGTTTCCCACTGGACTAAGAACTGCACCAATTTTAGTGCAGCCCAGGAGATACGGATGGCCGTTCTGGGTTAACTACTGAGCGGGCTGAGCTTCGGCGGGCTGACCTTCGGCAGGTACACCTTCAGCAGGCTGGCCTTCAGTGGGTGCGCCTTCAGTGGGTGCGCCTTCAGCGGGCTGGCCTTCGGCAGGTTGGCCCCCAGACTGCTGCTGCGCGCGAATATAGTCCAACACCTCGGTAGAGGGAAACAGCCGCACCTGGTTCAACTGCGTATCGAGTTCTGGATCGTCGTTGGTGGCCATCGTATCGAGCAACCATTCCAGCGAGAGCACCTGGATGACAATGCCGTCTGCGGCCTCGGCATTAGAGGCGGTGTACTGATCAAGCAGGGTTTGTAGATCGTCCCGCGAGAAAAACATCGGTAGCGAGGCCTGACCATCTTGGGTAATGGTCAGGTATGGGCCCTCTTCGCCCTGGCGAGCGATAAACAGGGGTACGCCCTGAAAGTTTGACTGGAGTTCTACCGCCGCTGTCAGTTCGTCAGTAATTGGAAAGTAGGCCAGGGGAACAGGGGTTTCGGCCGCCGCCGCCGTTTCCTGATAGAGGGTGCCGAGGTCGACCAGGGCCACCTGGGCGCTCTGGTCTTCTTCCTGGGCCTGGGCGAGAAAGGTTTCGGCGGTGGCTCCGTCAATAAATACGACCGGCACCTTAGCCGCCTCATCGCCGCCCTCAGCCGCCGCCACCGTCAGGGGCTGACCTTCGCCATTTAAAATAACGAAAACCGGCACCTGCGCTAGCTTATCGACAATGGCTTCTGCGCTCAAAGCCTGGGCCGGTGCCGACAGTAGGGCACTGCCTGCGAGTAAACTAGCGCCGATTAGGGCACTCATGAAGGCTCCAGGCAGCAGAGAAGCCGACAACAATCGTTTCATAGGGCTATTCATGGGGGCTGTAGGGTAAGTGAATCGACAACGCAAATCTTACAAACGAACCTTGGCCAATAGTAAATACCCTTGTGCCAGTAATTGCAATCGGGATGACAGGATTTGAACCTGCGACATCCTGCTCCCAAAGCAGGCGCGCTACCAAGCTGCGCTACATCCCGTGAATGTTGTAATCGCTATTCAGTATAGCGGCTTTGTTGGCCCATTGGCATGGGCTATGCTGTTACCTCGCCACCCCATTCCTACCCAGGCCCTAAATGGCAACTTCATCTCAGCCGGTCACGGACTTACCGGGGCTTAGCCCCGCCCACGGAGCCGCCCTGGCTCAGCTCAAACTCACCACTATCGACCAACTCTATCGCTATGGGCAGTCAGCAGAACGCTGCCAGGGGCTAGCCACACGACTACAAGTACCTCGCCGCTACGTGACGAAGTGGGTCGTGTTAGCGGGCCTAGCTCGGGTTCCCGGCGTGGGCTGCGACTTTAACGGGTTGCTGCTGCATGCTGGTTTAATTTCCGTCGAGCAGCTAGCCACTAGTTCTCCCCAAACGCTCTACACCCAGGTTAAACGGTTGCATGTGGCTACCCTACAACGAGCCGACCTGTGCCCCACCCCCGACCAGGTCAACCTCTGGATTCAAAATGCTAGAGCCGTGCTCCAAACCGAACGTCACACTGAGGCTAAGTAGCGCTAGGGTTAACCCTCATGCTTAAGGTGGACAGACCCTGAGGCGGCCATCCGCAAGCGTAAATATTTAGTCCGGATACCAGAACATGCCCTTAATGCCCTCGGGGTCAGGCATGAAGCCCAGCCCTTTGTAGAAATCGACCACCTGGGGGTCGGCAAATAGAGTGACGTTGCTGATGTCTTCGCTGCGCAGTTTTCTGATCAGCTGCCGCATCAGCTCTTTGCCCAGGCCCCGGCCCTGAAAATCTGGATGTACCACCACGTCCCAAATGGTGGCATTAAAGGCGTGATCTGACGTGGCGCGAGAAAACCCAATCAGCCGTCGCCGTGCCCCCCGCTGCTCCCACATGGTAATGACCAGGTAGCTGTGCTGAATAGCTTTTTTAACCTTACGGATGGGCCGCCGCGCCCAGCCCACGGCGTTACAAAGTTCCTCAAGCTCGTAGAGGTCAAGGTCGCGGTCGGTACTGAAGACTATCGAGCCCCCATCCCCCTGCTCCGGCACGGCGTCTAAGACGGTGCCCGGTGGCCCTAAATCCGCAGACGAGGTGCCATCCGATCCAACGAAAAGACTCTTCCAAAAACCCATGCAGGCGCTGCTTTATCACGAAGTGGGACGGCACTTAACCCCATCCAGGCTGAGTCCCTAGATAGGGATTTAGACTATCTCCAACCACTGAGCAAATCCACAGGGGACTGCCAGCTAGGGATAAGCCTAGGGAGGCCAATGGTTTTAGTTCGAGCCTTAGCTAAGCCCGAAGGTGACCCTGGCTTCTTTAGACTAGTATATCCCCTGAAAATCCCTCCGCTCCTAGGCTGGGTAAGAAACTCATGAAACCCAGACTGGGGTACCCTAGTGTGGCCCTTTCCTGGCAAAATTACCTTAGGCCAATGTCCACGGCCAAAGCGGCATGAACCGGCGTGAGTTGCGGGGTGGGCAAGCTTCGTTGGGGTCGCGAAGGTTAGGTTTACACCCTGGAGTTTCCTATCTCTACCATGGCCGCTGGCTTAAATCCCTCAACGGTTGAGTTACTCAAGCGCTTCAACCGAGCGTTTCCACAGTTTTATGAGCAGTTTGTCAGCAGTGAGATTCAGCTGCAAAACCTGCGCTTGGCCTACCAACTCTACCGCCAGAAAAAAGCGGTGATTGACATCAAGCCTGAGGGCAGCAAGAGCGCCCTGTACTTCGTCTATCGCAACCAGTCTTTTTTGCTCAGCGATATTTTTGGGGTGCTCGCGGCCTACGGGCTTACTATCCACAATCTCAGCCTCTATGGGCAAATTGCTCCCCCCATGCTGGTTTTTACCAAGCTGGTGGTATCGAGGGGCGGGCAGGCGTTAACGGGGCCAACCGCCGAAAACACCTGTCGGGCCATTCGCGAGGCCTTGGCAGGGCATTTCGAAGTCGAAGAAATGCTCACCGTAGAATTTAACCTGGACGCAGGACTAGAGCGGGTAGAAACTGAATTTTACGTCGATCCGGTCTTTCACCTGCCAGCCCTGCTAATTGAGGCCGACAACCAGCCGGGCCTGTTTTACAAGGTCATGTACGCCATTTGGCAAGAAGACCTGCTGGTGGTCAATGCTAACCTTTTGGTGTGGCGGGGCCGTACCCGGCTAATTTTGTATCTGCTGGGACCTAACGAGAGCGTCATCCCCGACTACCTGGGCCAAAAAATTGCCGAAGGCATTCGCTATCGGCTGATGGGCTAGGGTAGGATCAGCGCATGGCCACCGCGACTATTTTTGGCGTTCCCCACTATTATCAGTTCACCCCAGCCAGGGGGGCAGCACCGTTGGTTTTTATCCACGGCTGGCTGCTCAGCCAGCGCTACTGGCAACCCATCGTCAGCCAGCTTAGCAGTAGCCATCCCTGCCTGACTTACGATTTACGGGGATTTGGAGAATCACGATACGACCTCAACCAGTTTGTGCCGGGCTTTGCCCCCGGCGCGTTAGCCGCCCAAGCCTCCCTCTCCCCCTACGGCCTAGCCGCCTATGCCCGTGACCTAGCCGCCCTGATTCAGCATCTGGATCTGCCCCCGGTGTGGCTGGTGGGGCATTCCCTCGGGGGTAGTATTGCCCTGTGGCTGGCCCACTGCTATCCCAAACGGGTCAAGGGAATTATTTGTCTCAATGCCGGGGGAGGCATTTATATCGAGCGCGACTTCAGGCGGTTTCGCCAGGTGGGCGAACAAATTGTGCGACGACGCCAAGCCTGGCTGCGCCATGTGCCGCTGCTGCCCCTGGCGCTCACCCGCTCCATGGTGTCCCAACCCCTAGCCTACGAGTGGGGCCGTCAGCGCCTACAAGATTTGCTGGTCGCCCACCCCGATGCCGCCCTCGGCACGCTGCTGGAGTCAACCACACCGGCTGAGGTGCATCTCCTACCCAGGCTAGTACAGTCCCTTGAGCAGCCGATTTATTTTGTAGCGGGCCGTCAGGATCCGGTGATGGATTTGAAGTTTGTCAACCACCTAGCTGGATATCTGCCCACAGCAGGGGATGGACAATGCCCGGTTATTGCACTGGATAATTGTGGCCACATGGCAATGGTAGAGCAGCCCCAGCGGGTGGTCGCAATTCTTAAATCCCTCGTTAGCTAGGGTGCTGTGGGGTGGGCTGGAAGGCTATGGCACGAAGCGGGGCATTGGGGGTTTCAAGTAACGGGTTTGGGGCGCTGGGCGCTGCGGAGTGGCTTTACTGATGCCAGGCAGCGACCACCTCTGGCCATTAGAAAGTAGGGCTTTAGCTCTCTAAAAAAACCACAAAAACAAAAGAGATGCCGACGACTGGCCGTGTTTCGTCTCGGCATCTCTTCTGGTTCGCTCCTCACACATATGCAGTATAGACGGAAAGTTTGGCAATGTCATCCCCTACACCCCGATTGAATGAATAGTTTTTCTTATGGGTCTTTCTGCTTGCCCGCCGGGCGAGATGCATTACTGTTGCTATTGGCCTAGCCAGTAGGTCTGTCATGGATGCTAACCCTCTGCCTTGGCAAGGTCAGGCTTCCCACAGGAACAATACCAGGAACAATACCAGGAAGATATTTGGCTGGCACCTAGACCTTTGGGTACCGTAAACTACTGGCGGCGGTTTACCGATTACGGATGTTTCCGCCAGTATAGTTTACAATATCTTCATATATGACGAGTCTTTGGGTGAATGACCTTAGGCTTTAGAGCCCGCTTATTGGTCTAGGCTAGGACGGTTATTCCTAAGTCTGTCCGGATTGGTTCTTGCTCGGTTGAAAAGGAATGGAGTAAGCCACTGGGTTTCTGAAGCAGGCTATCGGCTATCGTCACACTTTGAAAGCTTAGAAGGCTGGTTAACTTAGCCTTTCGTCTTTTCTTACAGTTGTACCCTGTGCCAAGTAACTTATGCTTTCATCCACCCGTCCTGACAACGCTCGTCCATTTTTGACCTGGCAGCGCATTACCGACTGGGCCCAAGAGCATTATCGGTCTAGAACTTTTAGTAAAGACGAGCGGATTCCCACCCGTTCAGGCCTGCTGTACCTGGTTGAGCGTGGCGCTGTGCGGCTGGTTGGGGCCGCCCAGGGCAGCGGCACCGCCGCGGCGGCGGAGTCTGGCGGTGCCGATGAAGAGGGGCTCAGCGCCCTCGCCCTGGGGGGCAACGAAGAGGCTTTCTTAGGGTTTGTGGGAGCCGGTCAGCCCTTTGAAATTGTGGCCCAGTCGCCGTTTCAGCTGCAAAGCTTTGCCCATGTCGACCAAACCACCGTAATTTGGATGTACTGGAACGACCTGGACAACTGGCCCCACTTCCGCCGTGAGGTGCTGGATGCCTTTCGCTACCAGCACCAGCGCAAGCTGCTTTGGCTCAGCACCCTGGGGCAACGTCGTACCATCGACCGGCTACTGGGTTTTTTGACGTTGCTAATCGACGAGTTTGGTGAGCCCTGTGAATCGGGTTATTACCTGCCCTGGTCGTTGACCCATGCCCAAATCGGCAGCGCCATCGGCTCTACCCGGGTAACGGTAACCCGGCTAATGGGCAAACTGCGGCAGCGTAAGCTAATTCATATCTATAAAGATGGCTTAATTGCCATTCCCGCTAGTCAGGTAACGGTGCAAAAAGCCTAGGGTGCCGACGGGCTGGGGTAGGGCTCCGGAGTCGGCACCGGCTTGGCCCCGTTTTTTTCGGCGGCCAGGGGCTTAAAGTTGAGGGGTAGGTTGGTAAACTGGGGCAGAATTTCCGTAGTAAAGGCCGCCGCCGCCTTAGAGCGATAGCGGTTGGGGTTGAAAATTACCGACAGGGTGCGGTTGACCACCACCGAATCGATTTTGGCCCGGTGCAGCACCCCCATCTGCAGCTCCTTTTCAATCGCTGAGTTGGATACAAAGGCCACCCCCAGCCCCGACTGCACCGCCGTTTTGATCGCCTCAATGGAGTTCAGCTCCATTTCAACCCTCAGGCGGCGGGTTTCAATGCCGCAGCGGGTTAGCACCTGGTCGATCACCTTACGAATAGTGGATTGAGAATCGAGGGCGATGAAGTGCAGCTTATAGAGGTCGTCCCGCTGTATCACCTCCTGGCTGGCCAGGGGATGATACATGGGCATGATCAGTGCAAGTTCATCTTCGGCGTAGGGCACTCTTTCAAGAGAGTCCTGTAGTTCAGGAGGAACTTCACCCCCAATAATCGCCAGGTCAACCTGCCCATTGGCTACGCTCCACGACGTTCGGCGGGTGGAGTGGACATGGAGTTGTACCGCCACGTCGGCATATTTCTGGCGAAATCGGCCAATCATGCGGGGCAGCAGGTAGGTGCCGGTGGTTTGGCTAGCGCCAATAATTAGGGTGCCGCCCTGGAGATTTTGCAGGTCGTCGATGGCCCGACAGGTTTCTTGGCAAAGGCTGAGGATACGGTCGCCGTAGCTGAGCAACAAATGGCCCGCTTCGGTAAGCTGGGCCCGCCGTCCGCCGCGATCAAACAGGGGCACATCGAGCTGGCGTTCCAGGTTTTGCACCTGAAGACTGACCGCCGGTTGGGAGACGTATAAACTATCTGCCGCTCGCTTAAAGCTGCCCTCTGCCGCAATGGCTTTCAGAATACGCAGTTGATCGAGGGTAAAGGGAAGGTCAGACATGGGCATTAACCCTAACGTGAGGTGTGCTGGGACGCCAACGAAAAATAATGATCATCCAGCTGGGCAAGGTGCTGATGTCAACCCCAACGATAACGGCGGAACGCTATTCCGGCAGGTGGGCAGTCAATTAGCGGCCATCTCCACCGACTGGCCTAGGGAACGCTGGAGGATTCCCACTGGTTTTGATCTAAACCCGTCATCCTTTAGATTACTTGTTTCGGGGCATTCCCTGAACAAATTTACGCCAATACCCTAAGGATCTATGAAACGTCAGGTTATTCAGAACGTCCTGGCTTTACCCGACCTGGCGGGGGTAGCGGTAATCGACGGGCACAATCGCCCCGGCTGGATTGGGCTCACCCCTGGCCCCCCTCAACCCCTAGACAATGCCCTAGCCCAGGACATTCAGCAGGTGATCGCCACCACCCCAGCGGGGTTTGCGCTGGGGCGGTTTCGCTTTAGGCATCAGGTGGTCTCGATCCATAAGCTGTCCCAGGGGGTAACGCTGCTGGTGCTGGGGGCCGATCAGCCTGGCACCGACTACGCGTCTGCCCTGGGACAGCTGCAAGCCCTGCTGATGGAAGACCCCCTGACAGCGGTACAAACCTTTAGGGAGCTGGCGACGGCGATGGTCGCCGAGGCCGAACGCCTGACGGCAGAGGCCACCGCTACCGGCGATGCTAGCCTCCCTGGGGATCTGATCCAGGAACCACGAGCTGCCTCCTCAGGCCTCAGGCTACCGGAGGTGACCGCCACCCTCAACCGCCTTAGCGACGGGGCAGCCCAGTACCTTGGCCCCACCCTGGTGGCTAACGCCTGGAAGCTGTCTCGCCCGGCCCAACCCTGGCTAGAGCAGTTTGAAATTCAAAAAACCGGGCACGTTAAAGTATCTGCGCCGGGGTCAGCTCCCCTCACGGCGGAGCAGCACCAGTGGCTCAGCGCCTGGGTGGCGGCTTTTCTGGGACGCGGTGGCAGAACCATCCGCAACTTTTCGGCCCTGGTTACCGACACCGCCCTCACCCCTGAGGAAAGGGCCTGGCTGCTGGGGCCGACCGCCGATTCAGCGGGTTCTCCCTCCCCTTAGGGGCCCCTACTGACCCTGGGTAAAGGGCAACCTGAGCGTTTCCACTGTTCCTTGCTACTGTTCCTTGCTATAAACGTGATACTCCATGGCTAAAACTGTTCGCCTAGAACCCATTGCCCAAGAAACCTCCGTAGAAACCAACGGTAACCTGCTGTCGGTGCTGCTAAACAAAGACCTGGACGTGCTCAGGGAGTGCGGCGGACGGGGCATGTGCGCCACCTGCCACATCTATGTGCAGTCGGGCATGGAGGCGCTGACCCCGATTAACCGCCGCGAGCAGCGCACCATGGAGGTGATTACCTCCTGCCGCCCCAACTCGCGGCTGGCCTGCCAGGCGCGGGTAATGGGCAACGGGGTGGTGGTGGAACTGCCGCCAGGGATGTACGTAAATTCGTTACAGGATATTGAAGCCCTGATTGGCCGCCGGGCTGAGCAAGATCTGCTGCATCCCATCACCGGAGAGGTGCTGGTGGAACAGAGCAAGCTAATTACCCGCTCGGTGCTGAAGCAACTAGAGGACACCACCAGCTTTAAGGTGGGAGAATTTTTGACCCAAAGTAAGGATTTCTAGGGTTAGTCCCTCGGTATCGCGGCCCGATTGGGCTCCGATGAACCTTAGGTAATAGCCGGTTATTCGGCCCTAGACCCGAATCGACATCTGCTATGGTAAGGCAAAGACAGCGTTGAGTTTTGTTGGCCCTTGTCTATGGAATCTGCGCCTCAGCTCAGTGCCCGCCATGAGCAGGTATTACAGGCTACCATTCGTCACTACATTGCTACGGCAGAGCCGGTGGGGTCGCGGGCGCTGACCCAGGGTTACGATCTCAATGTCAGCCCCGCCACCGTACGCAATACCATGGGCCTGTTGGAGAAATACGGGCTACTCTACCAGCCCCACACCTCCTCGGGGCGGGTGCCTTCGGACTTTGGCTATCGCCTCTATGTCGACCGGCTCATGAGTCCCTCGGGAGTGCTGGGGCGCAGGGTGGATACCCTGCTCTCGGAGGAGCTGGGCTGGGTAGGCTGGAGCCTGGAGTCGCTGCTGAAGGAAGCCACCCAAATTTTGGCCCAGGTGAGCGGCTATTTAGCCCTGGTGACGGTGCCCCAGGCCAGCACTGCCCTGGTTCGTCACATCCAGCTTGTGGAGGTGGAGCCCGGCCAGATGCTCATGATTGTGCTGCTCGACTCCCTGACCACCCAGTCGCTAGTGGTACAGCTGCCCCGGTCCATAACCCCCACCCAGGGCGAGCAAACCGGCCAGCGTCAGGTGGAGACGGTATCAAATTTCTTGACCCAGAGCCTGCGGGGCCACCCCCTCGCCGACGGGGCCAGCTTAGACTGGAGCAACCTGGGGCAGGAGTTCCAAGCCTACGGCGCATTAGTCGGTCAGGCGCTAGTGGAGCTAGCCCACCGGTCGCGCCCTACCGCCACCAGCCAAATTGTGATTAGCGGTCTCTCGGAGGTGCTGCGGCAGCCTGAATTTTCTGACTCGCAGCACATTCAGGCCATCGTTAGGCTGCTAGAAGAGGAGCAGGCCCAACTTTGGCCTCTGTTTTTTGAGGAACCCACCCTCACCCAGCCCACCCCGGCCCACCCCGGCGTGCGGGTGTGGATTGGCTCAGAAAACCCGATTGAGCCGATGCAGGGGTGTGCCCTGGTGGTGTCAAACTACACCAAGCAAGACACCTCTCTGGGCAGCGTGGGGGTGCTGGGGCCAACCCGGATGGTCTACGAAAATGCAGTGGCGGTGGTTAAAGCAGCGGCCGACTACCTCTCCAATGCGCTGCGGGTGCAATGAGGGGCGAGATTAGCAGGGTGATAGGATAAACCCACCATAGTGCTTTGGGATAGTGACTGAGATCCTCGCGATTGTGTCCATGGCGGCGGCGACGGGGTTGCGGGTGGCGCTACCGCTGTTACTGCTGGGGCTCTTGTCTGGCCCCCAGCTTTGGTCTCAGGTGCCGCTGTTCTCCCAGCTGCCAGCGGCGGCGGTAGTGGGGCTGTTAGTCAGCGGCTCTACGGCGGAGCTGGTGCTGACTAAAAACCGCCATAGCCAGCGACTGCTGCTGCTCACTGAGCTGAGCTTGAGTCCCTGGTCAGGGGCGATAGCGGGGGTAGCCATGGCCCGTAAGGGGGGGATTGAAGGCAGACTAGCGCTTTTGATGGGGCTGACTAGCGCCCTGCTGGCCCTGGTGATTCAGCTATTGCAGGTAGCCTGGATGTTTCGACCTTTACCCCTGCCCCTGTGGGTGCCCATCGGGGTAGATGGACTTTGCATCGGGCTAGCCGTCTTGGCCTTTAGGTGGCCCCAGGGCGGGGGGCTGGTGGCGCTACTGTTGCTGTGGCTGGTGATCCGCACCGGCTACCGCTGGCGACAAGTGACCCCCAGGCCACCCAAATCCTAGGGCGCTGCTCAGCCCGAGAGGTTAGAGAATGCCGACAAAATGCAGGGGGCCGTGGCCACTGACCAGCTCTAGCAGCAGGGCCAAAAACCCGACCATGGCGAGTCGACCGTTCCACACCTCGGCGACGGGGGTGAGCCCCCAGGCGGAGCGCTCGGGAGGGTAGATCTTAACCCGTTTCTCGGGCTGTACCACGTCGGAGAACAGCTTGCGGGGGGCGGTCAGGGCATCGGTCACCATGGTGGCCATGTCGGCGATGAACTGGGGATGGGTGTTGAGGGCGGGAACCCGGTGGAACCCCTTAATGCCGGCGGTCTCAGCAATTTCTCGATACTCCATATCGATTTCCTGGAGCGTCTCGATGTGCTCTGAGACAAAGCTGATCGGCACCACCACCAGGTCGTTGACGCCCTGCTCAGCTAAGCTGGCGATCGCATCCTCGGTGTAGGGCTGCAACCACTCCACCGGGCCGACCCGGCTTTGGTAGGCCAGGGTGTGGGGGTTGGGGCGATTCAACGATCGCATAATCAATTCGGTGCAGTGCTCAATTTCCCGCTGGTAGGGGTCACCCGCCTCCTCCACGTAGCTGACCGGCACGCCGTGGGCGCTGAAGAAAATATGGGCCTGGTCGGGGTGCTCAAGCTGGTCTAGCTCCTGGGCAATTAAATCGGCCATGGCACCGGTGTAGCCGGGGCGGGCATACCAGGATGGAATCACGGTATAGACAATCCGATGCAGGGAGGGATCCTCCATCCACAGCCGTTCGAGCAGGCGAAAACTAGAGCCGCTGGTGCTGATGGAAAACTGAGGATAAAGGGGTAGCACCACCAGCCGTTCGATGCCATCGCGCTTAATTTGGGCCACCGCTTCCTCGGTGAAGGGATACCAGTAGCGCATGCCAATGTAGATGTTGGCCTCGGTGCCCTGCTCCGCCAGGGCCAGCTTGAGGGCGTCGGCCTGCTGCTCGGTGATGTGGCGCAGGGGAGAGCCGCCGCCAATTTGCTGGTAGTTGGCCTGGGATTTTTTGGCCCTAGAGCTGGAAATCAGCCAGGCCAGGGGGCGCTGTAGCCAGGGAAAAGGAATTCGAATAATTTCTGGATCGGCAAACAAATTAAACAGGAAAGGACGCACATCCTCAAGCTGCTCTGGCCCGCCCAAATTTAGCAATAAAACCCCAACACGACCCATGGCACTGCGCTGTTTCCTAAACGGCTAAAACTCTTGGCTTTATCGTAACAATTATTATCGTAACCATTGTGCTGTGACCGGCGTTCCGCCGCTCGGGGCTGATGCCGCTAGGCTAGTCGCACCACCACTCAGGGACGCTATTGACTTTGATTTCAATTATTCTACAGGGTGCAGGGGGTTTCCTATACCCCTGAGCAGGCTGATCTAAGGAGAGGTTATGGGGCAGGTCGATACCTTTGCCGCCGCGTTGGCTAAACTCAATGCGCGTCTCAAGGCCGCGCGGCTGGGGCTCCAGGTCGAGCAGCGGGGCGATCGGCTCAGCCTGCGGGGTACGCTACCGCCCCGACCTGCCAGCGGCAAAGCGCGTCCCCACCAGCAGCGCATTCCCCTGGGGCTGCCCGCGACTAAGGCGGGCCTGAGGCAAATTGAGCAGGAGGCTAAGGTGATCGCCGTCCGCCTAATTGAGCGCACCTTTGATTGGGATAGCTACCTGACACCACCCGCAATGGCCGAGCTTGAACCCATTCCTCTGGCGGCACGGGTGGCCCAGTTCCATCACCACATGATGGCTCGCTCCGGCCCAGACGTCGCCGCCCTGGCCGCCCTCAAAACCACCTGGGAGAAAGCCTACGCACCCTACCTTAACAAGCTGCTGCGGCAGGCGGAGCAGCACCCCCAGCGCCCCCTGGGAGAAACCCTTGTGGCCACCCTAGAGGCGCTGCCGCCCCACTCCCGGAGTCGTCAGGTGGGCTGTACAGCTCTGAAGGCCTTTGCGGAATTTCAGGGTATCGAGCTGCCGATCGATCTCGATACCCTGTGGGGCCGCTACGGGCCCAGCAAAGCCCAGCAGCGGGCCCTGCCCAGCGACGACGACATCGTGGCCTGGTATGACCGCATCCCCAACCCGGCCTGGCGCTACGTCTATGGGCTGATGGCCACCTACGGCCTGCGCAACCACGAGGTCTTTTTTTGCGACTGCCAGGGGTTGGCAACGGGGGATCCGGAGGCCCGAATTACGGTACTGGAAACCACCAAGACGGGTCTGCACGATGTTTGGCCCTTTTACCCCGACTGGGTGGAGCGGTTTAGCCTGCGCCACAATCTGCGCCCAGAAATTAAGACGGATTTGACCCAAACCACCCTCCAGCGCATTGGCCAGCAGGTTTCGACCCAGTTTAGACGCTACCAGGTGCCGTTTTCGCCCTACGATCTGCGCCATGCCTGGGCGGTACGCACTATTCACTTTGGCCTACCGGATACGGTGGCAGCCCGCATGATGGGCCACTCGGTGGCGATTCACACTCGCACCTACCACCGCTGGATTACCCGGCGCGACCAGCAGCGGGCGGTGCGGTCGGCCCTGGCCCAGGGGGAACCATCCCCGTCGCCCTGAGCGCTTTTAAAGCATGAAAACTATCGCTTTAGCGCTAATCTGAAAGCAATTAAATACAATCTAGATTGTGTCCCATATCTAAAACTGGAGTTCTGCCGATGGAGAAGCGTCAGCTCTGAACTTAATTTTGAACCTGGTATAGGTACAGTTCGCTCGGCATTGGCTGGCCCTATGAAAATTTTATTAGTTGAGGATGACCTAACTACCCGTGAGCTACTGGCCCTGCATTTGACCGCCGCTCGCTACACCGTGGAAGAGGCGGCAGACGGCAACACCGCTCTGGAGCTGGCGACGCTGTGGGCCTACGATTTGATCGTTTTGGATATTCAAATTCCGCAGCTAGACGGCCTGAGCCTGTGCCGACAGCTGCGGGCACGGGGCATTACTCCCCCTATTCTCATGCTGACGGCCCAGGCGGAAGATGCCGACGTGATTACGGGCCTTGATGCCGGTGCCGATGACTATGTGACTAAGCCCTTCGAGGTGTCGCGGGTGCTGGCCCGGATTCGGGCGCTGCTGCGGCGCGGCGCCATAGCCCAGGCCATTCCCTCCCTGGTTTGGGGAGAGCTGTGCCTCGACCCGGCGGTGGCCCAGGTGACCTACGGGACGCAGATCATTCCTCTCACCCCAAAGGAGTACAATTTACTAGAGCTGTTTCTGCGGCACCCCAAGCGCATCTTTAGTCGCAGCACCATTTTGGATCACCTTTGGACCATTGACGATTCACCCACTGAAGGGGCCGTTACCAATCTGGTTAAAGATCTGCGCAATCGACTCAGGCGCAGCGGCGTAGTTGAAAACGTCATTCAAACGGTTTATGGCCTGGGCTATCGTCTCGGAGAGCTGCCCGCTTCCCCTGGCTCTCTGCCCCAGGCTGCCAGGGGCCAACCTGTCCCAAACCCAGCTCCCCAACCTCAAAACACTGGAGGAATTGAGGCCATTGCCGCTCGGTTTCAGGCCTCTGTACAGCAACGGCTGGGGGTGATTGAAGACGCCATTCGGGTGCTGCAAGCCGGAGAGCTGAGTCGCCAACAGCGAGACATGGCCTGCGACGAGGCCCATCGATTGGTAGGCGGGCTGGGCACCTTTGGCTATGAGGAGGGGTCAGTACTGGCCCGGCAGATCGAGGTCATGCTGGCCTCGGCAGCGTCCCTGAATGGCTCCGCAACGGCTCAGCTCTCCCGGTGGTTGCTGGCCCTCAAGCAAAGTCTCACCCCGCCAGAGCCGCAGGGCAATCGGCCATTACCCCCCTGCCTCACTTCAACCCACCGTCTGATTACCGTAGCCGTAGACCCTGATTTGAGACACCAGTTGCAGCAGGTCGCCTCCAGCCGGGGTTGGCAGGTAGAGACCGTCGCCGGCATGGCCGAGCTGCTACAGGCGATGGCCCAGGGGGCCGCGGATGCCGTCGTGTTAAGCCTTGACTCGACCCTGCCCCTGGCCGAAAAATTGTTACCCCTGCGAGATTTGAAGTACGGCTATCCCCAGCTGCCGGTGCTGGTGCTGACCGATCAGGACAGTCTGGAGGAGCGAGTGCAGGTGGTGCGGCTGCGGGGCGATCGCTACCTGGTGGCCCCGGTTACCGCTACCCAGGTGCTAGATGCGCTGGCCCCGCTCTTGCCCCTGGCCCCCGCCCCCGAAGCCCAGGTGATGGTGGTTGACCATGACCCTGTAATTCGCGCCACTATTGCTGACCTCCTTACCCCCTGGGGGCTGCGGGTGATTGAGCTGGGCCACCCCAGTCAATTTTGGGAGATGCTGCGCCAGACCCAGCCCGACCTGCTGCTGCTGGCCCTCGATATGCCCACCTTCAGCGGCATCGACCTCTGCCAGGTAGTTCGACAGGATGCCGAGTTTGGCAACGTCCCGATTTTGATGATAGCCACCCATTCTGATACGGCAACCGTGCGAATGGTATTTGAGGCGGGGGGAGATGATTTAATTGGTCAGCCGATTGTCGGGCCAGAACTGGTGACGCGGGTGCTCAGCCGCATTGAGCGATCGCGGCTGCGTCACCAGGTTGAGCAAATGCACCAGCACCAGGCGGTATTCTGGGTTCAGCAGGAGAGCATCGACCCCCTCACCCAGGTGGCCAACGGCCTGCACTTCGATGCGTTTTTACAGCAGCAGTGGGAGCGGCACCGGCAGGATCAGGCTCCTATTTCGCTGGTCTTGGCCCGCCCCGACGACTTTAAGACCTACCACCAGGTGCATGGGGCGACGGCGGCGGATGTCGTGTTGCGGCGGATGGCCCGCACCCTGCACCAAACCATTAACCCCAATATTGACCTCGTAGCCCGCTATGGCGACGAAGACTTTGCCATTGTGCTGCCTAACACCAACCTAGACGGAGCGCTACGGGTGGTGTCGCGCCTGCAGCAGGCCGTGGCTCAGCTCAAAATTACCCACCCGACCGCCGCGGCTGGGGGCTATCTAAGCCTGAGCCTGGGCATCGCTGGCACGGTGCCCACCGCTACCCTAGTCAGCGATCACCTGCTCAAAACCGCCCACCAGGCGCTCAAAATCGCCCAGGCCAGGGGGGGTAATACCTTCTGCCTGTATCCAATGTAGTTCAGCCCGCCCGGTCATCCTATGAAGTTTTCCCTACGGACGCTGCTGATTTTGCCGTTTTTGCTGCAGGTAGTGGGCATTACCGGCTTGGTGGGCTATCTGTCTTACCGCAGCGGGCGGCAGGCGGTGCGCAACATTGCGGGTCAGCTTATGGCTGAAACCGGCAACCGCGTCAGCCAGGGCTTAGACAGCTACCTACAAATTCCTGAATTTGTCACCCAAACTGACGCTGCTTTAATTCAGCAGGGGCACTTTGACCCCGCCGACCTCGCCCCCCTAGAACCCCATCTGGTTCAGCAACTGTCGCTGTTTCCAGAACTATCGGGTCTAGCGGTGGCCAATGAAGCCGGAGCCTTTTTGAATGTAGGCCGCTCCGGCTCACGATTCTTAACCATTCGCAGGCTCAACATCACGACTGTTGATCATGTCTTGTATCGCTATCAGGGGGATATAACCGGGCAGAACTTGATTTTGCTAGAGCAAAGGCCCAGGGGATATGACCCCCATCGTGACCCACCGGATACCCCCTGGTATACCGAGGCGCGTGAACAGCCTGGGGGAATATGGCGACTGGTCGTTACCCTGGCCCAGGGACAGGACAACCCCGCCTTGGTTTTGGTGCGGTTTACCCCGGTTTACGATATCAACGGTCAATTTGGCGGAGTGTTAAGCGCTGGGGTGTTCTTGACCCAAATCGGGGATTTTTTGCAGACCTTGACCACCGATACCCAGGGGCAGGTCTTTTTAATGGAGCCAGATGGCACCCTGGTAGCCACCTCCACTGGCGAAGTTACCTTTAGCCAATGGGTGAGCCCCAGTCCGACCCAAAATGTCGCCGTACCGCCCCGCCGGATCAGGGCCGATCAAAGTAAGAACGCCCTCACCCGTGCCGCCGCCCAGTACATCTTGCCCACCATTGATGCCCCAGGGCCGCCCCAGCCGCCTCAGTTTTCAACCTTGAAGTGGAATCGGGAGCGCTACTTCGTCCAGGCCACTCCCCTAACCAACGATCTGAACTGGCTGATAGTGATGGTCGTACCGGAATCTGACTTCATGGCCGAGATCTACGACAACCTGGCCCGCACGGCCCTGCTGTGCGGACTGGCCCTAATCGGTGCCATTGGCCTGGGCATTTGGACGGCGGAGTACATTACCAAACCCATCCTGTCGCTACAGCGAGCCACGGCGGCGTTTACCGACGGCATGGCCGTGGTGCCACCCACCCAGCCCACCCAAATTCAAGAGGTGGAAGCCCTCCGCCAGGGGTTCGATCAGATGGTAGGGCAGCTAGTGACCTCCTTTCGCACCCTTAAGGATCGCGAAAACACCCTGGCTACGTTTCTGAACGGCGTGCCCGTGGCGGTTAGCGTCCATGACCCTAGCGGCCAAATGTTGTTTCTCAACCACAAAGGTAAAGCCATGCTGCTGGGGGGGATCTTAGCCGCCTCATCGGAACAGATTGCTGCCGCCTACCAGCTTTACGTAGCGGGCAGCGACACCCTCTACCCCACCGACCAGTTGCCCGTGGTGCGGGGGCTCCGGGGCGAAAGCGCCTACACCGACGACATTGAAATCGATACCGGCGAACGGCGCATGCCCCTGGAGGTTTACACTATCCCCGTGTTTGATAACTTTGGCCAGGTGTTGTACTCGATCACGGCGTTTCAAGATATTACCGAGCGTCGCCAGGCCGAACAGCTGCGGGCCAATTATGAACGCGAGCTAGAGCAGCGGGTCACCCAACAAACCGCCTCCCTGGCCCAAAGCGAGGCCACCAAGCAGGCCCTAATTAATGCCATTCCCGATGTGCTGATGCGGGTGAATCGCCAGGGTGTGCCGCTGGAAGTATACAACCTCGACGTCGTCACCTGGCTGGGCGACGAGGCAAAAATCTATCAGCAAGCCATCTATGAAAACCTGCCTGAACCCATTGCCGTAGAACGGCAGCGCTGCCTGGCAGAGGCCCTAGCCACGGGCCATACCCAACGCCAGGAGTATGAGTTTTCCCATAACGGCCAAACCTTCTGTGAGGAGGCGCGAATCGTGCGGGTTAACCAGGATGAGATGCTGGTCGTGATCCGCGACATCAGCGAACGATACAAGGTAGACCGCCTTAAGAATGAGTTTATTTCCATTGTCAGCCACGAGCTGCGCACGCCGCTCACCTCCATTCGCGGGGCGCTGGGTATTTTAGAGTCGGGGGTGCTGCACGACCGCCCTGAAAAAGTTGGGTACATGGTACAAATGGCCCTCAATAATACCGAGCGCTTGATTCGCCTGGTTAACGACATCTTGGATCTAGAGCGCCTGGAGTCGGGCAAAGTTAACCTGATTAAGGAACTTTGCCCAGTGGCCCACCTGCTGCGGTTGGGGGCCGATGGGGTAGAGGCCATGGCCCTGGCGGCGGCGGTAGCCCTCCACGTTGCCCCCTCCGACGCTACGGTATGGGCGGCCCCCGATGCCATTGTGCAAACCTTGATTAACCTCCTCAGCAACGCCATTAAGTTTTCCCCACCGGGGAGCGAGGTCTGGTTACGGGCGGACTTGCAGCCTGGGGCAACCCAGGAGGGGGCTGAGACCCAGCCAGGGTTGGCACCGCCTTCCGCTCCGCCCTCAAATTGCCTGGGCCAGCGCTGGAACAATTCCGCCCGCATTCTCTTCTCGGTTAAAGATCAGGGGCGCGGTATTCCCGCCGATCGCCTAGGGCTAATTTTTGACCGCTTTCAGCAGGTAGATGTGTCAGACGCGCGGCAAAAAGGGGGCACCGGGCTGGGGCTAGCGATCTGTAAGAGTATTGTGGAGCAGCACGGCGGGGAAATATGGGTGGAGAGCCAGTTAGGGGAGGGCAGCACGTTTTACTTCACGCTGCCCATTCAGCCACATGAGCAAGCGTATTTTAGTCATCGATGACGAACTCGACATCCGCGAGGTGGTCTGTATCGCCCTGGAAGAGTTTGGTGGCTGGCAACCGGCCAGCGCTGCCTCTGGGCGCGAAGGGCTGGCCCAGGCCCAGAGCGCAACCTGGGACGCGATCCTGCTGGATGTTTCAATGCCCGACATAGACGGGCTGGAAGTGTTTGAGCACCTGCGCAGCCATCCCCAAACCGACTCAGTACCAGTAATTTTGCTAACCGCCAAAGTACAGCCCAGCGACCTCAGTCACTTTGCCGCCCTGGGGGTAGCCGGGGTGATTGCCAAACCGTTTGATCCGGTCACGGTTTGGCAACAGGTGGCCTTAATTCTAGGCTGGCCAGTTTAGCGCCCTTGCCAAAAACGCGGGGCAAATAACGGCTAACGAAGCGCCACTTTACGCTACCAAACGGGCCTGACGGGATTCGAACCCGCAACTTCCGCCGTGACAGGGCGGTGCTCTAACCAATTGAACTACAGGCCCATAAATCGGGCAATCTCTATTCTGTAGCTTGGAGGTGGTTTTGTCAAATCTTTTCAACGGATCAAACCAGCCCACGGGGCAGGATTGCTACTCCACAAACCCTAGCACCTGTACCGCCGACTGCGGCTGGCTACGGTAGCGGCTGGCGGTCGCTTCAATTTGCCGCAGCTGCCCCAGAGCCAGCCCGCAGGGCCTGCCGTACTTGACCTGGACGCGATCGCTGGCAATGGTCAGCGCCGTGCGCGATCGCGCTACAAAATCCTCCAGGGGGTAGGTGGTGCCGGGGGCGAGGTAGTCTTTGACGACTAACGAAGGAGAGTAGCAGATTTCTTCGGCGCCGTCGGGCCACTGAATGTGAAAGCGCATTTCAGGCATGGGGTACTCCTGGCTTTTGCCAATTTACAGCGTAATGCCTACCTCAGGCGGGGTAGAGATAGCATAGTTATACGGCTTACCTCGGTCTGCCGATGGCCGCCATTGATACGGCTAACCAACATCTCAAGGCTGAGCACCGTGCTGAACACTATCGCCTGCCTGCCCGGCAGGATGCCGTCTTCTTGGCCTGCGCAGAGACAACATCTGCCCAATTCTGGACGCCGGACGATGCCATGGTCAGTCAATTTTCATCGCGCCCCTTACGTTTATTGATTTGGGGAATAGGGATGCCGAGGCCGTTTTTGCCAACAGGGCTTGGTACTGCTCAACGTGTAGTCTGGCCGAACGCTCCCAGGTGTAGTCCTCTAAAACCGCCGCACTGCGCTGGTTTAGCGCTTGGGCCAAGCCGGGCTCAACAACCGCCACCATGGCCCTGGCAATATCCTCGGCGGAATTAGGATCGACCAGGCTTGCCTGGTCGGGCCGCAAAAATTCCGTAAACGGGGGCCGATTCGCGGTCACCACCGGCAGGCCCGAGGCGATCGCTTCCAGCACCACCAGCCCCCAGCCCTCCCTGGTGGAGGGAAAACAGAAGACATCTGCCGCCCGGTACAGGGTAGGTAGCTCAGCATCGGGGATGCTCCCCGGTAGTACCAGGGATGACCCCACCGCTAGCCCCGAGGACGCTTCTAGCCGTTTGGCTAGGGCCCAGAACTCGTCTCGATAGGTCTGGTAGTCGAACAGGGTGGCTCCCCCGGCCATCACGAGCTGCGCCTGGGGATAGGTGGCTAGCACCTGGGCAAATGCCTCCAGAAGCCGAATCGAGTTCTTGCGGGGTTCAATGCCCCCCACGGTCAGGTAAAGCGGCCAGCCGGTCAGGCCGTAGCGAGCTTTGAGGGCTGATTCCTGCCCCGACGGCAGAGGGGAAAACCGCTTCAGGTCAACGCCATTTACAACGCGGGGGGCGGCAATGTGGTAGTCGCGGCGGAGGGTCTGCTGCCAGCGATCGCTAACGCACAGGCACAGGTCTGGGTCACGAATTGAGCCCTCCTGGCACTGCTGAAGATAAGGGCTGGCATAGTCTTCGACGTGGTGCACCGTACGCACCACCTGGGGCACCCGGCCCAGCTGCCGCAGCTGCACCAGGGCATTGGCCCCGATACAGTCCTGGGCGTGGTAGATGTCGTGGGCCGCTGAGGAGGTTTGAAAATACCTGACAAACTCCTGAATCCGCTGGCGAATTAGGGCATCCGTAGCCTGATCTGGGGAGAGGCCACCGGGGGGTGACTGGGCAGGCACCAGGGCAACCTCAGCGGGAATCGAACGTTCGAAGCCCTGCCCGTCTTTATCCAAAGCATAGACGCACACCCGCTGGCCCAGCGCCGTCAGGGCCGTGGCCAGCTCTAGGGTATGAACGACGCTGCCCCGCAGTTTAGTGGCGTAGGTGAGCAGGGCGATGGAGAGATCAGGGAAGGATGACTGGTTCGGCATAATCTGCAGGATATGAGAGAAATGAACCGATCGTAGGGGCGCAGGGCGGGCACCCTGGCCGAACCCCTTGATCAGAATGGCCTGGATTACCTGGCCAATCTTCCCTACCCAAACCCCGTCAAGGCCTCGGCCCCAAAATCCCAAAAATCCAGGGCATCGTCGCCGAGCCTAAGGGTCAGGGTTCGTTCCGCCACAACTCTGCCCACGGGTTCGCACACCAGCCCCCGCTGATGAAATCGGGGCTGAATCTGGGCCACTGCCCCTGGCCGCACGCTGAGCAAAAACCCATAGCTGGGAAAGCTCAGCAACCAGGTTCCCAGCTCCACTCCTGGCGGTTTGGGAATTGCCCCCAAATCTACGACTGCCCCGGTGCCGGAGGTTTCAAGTAGCATCAGCGCCGTCCCCACAATACCCCCCATGCTGACATCTTTGCCGGTGTCACACAGCCCCGCCTCCGCCAGCTCAGGCAGCAGGTGCAAATGGCCCCGCAGCTGGGCCGGGTCGGCCTGGGTGGCCGCATCCCAAAAGGGGTAGGTAGGATGCATGCGCCCCCGCAAATCGGTCACGTGGAGCAGCACATCCCCCGGCTGGGCACTAAAGCTGGTGATTAGCCGTCTGGCCCGGCCCAAAATGGCGGCGGCGAGCGCCTGGTAGGGGCTGTGACAGCTGGTGTGGCCGCCGACAATGGGCACGTCAAAGGCCCGCGAGGCGGCTAGCATCCCGTCCCAGATTGGCTGCACCTGCTGGGGCGACTGGCTCCAGAGGGCATCTACCAGGGCGATGGGGTGACCGCCCATGGCGTAGATGTCGCTGATGTTGACCAGCACGGCGCACCATCCCGCAAACCAGGGGTCGGTTTCAACCAGCACCGACCACATGCCCTCCGCCGCCAGCAGCAGGTAGCCATCCCCATCGGGAATCGCGGCACAGTCGTCTCCCAGGGTGATGGGCGTTGCCTGGGAGCCCGTAAAAACCCGTGCCCCCAGACTAGCGGCGGCGGTTTGAATATCGCGTTTGTGCAAAATGCCCAGCGCCTGCCGCAGTTCCGCTCCTAGCTCCGCCAGCGTGGCCTCCGCCATGGTTAAGACACGCGACGGACTGGCCAGGGCCGGGCCGGGCGGGGGTCGTCGCTGGGGGGGTAGAAATTGAGGTCGGCCACCATCAGACCGTGGGGGCGATCGCACAGGATCATCTCCTCTAACAAATCCCAGTGGAGGCGCTGGAAGAACCGCACATTTTGCTGCTGCACCGTGGCCAGGAAGCGATCGCAGCCCCAGCCGTGGGCCGTGGTCACCGCCTTATGGATTAGCCCTTTGCCAATTCGCCCCACGCGGCGGTAGTGGGGATGTACCCCCAGTCGGCCCCCGTACCACAGTCGGGGGGATGGCTCATAAATTCGCACCACCCCAACCACCTGCCGCCCCGCCGGAGCCTCGTGGTCGATGGCAACAATGGGGTGGGCGAGGTCATCGAGGTCATCAAGGTCATGACCGGCAAATAGCCCCTGTTCTTCACAGAAAATCGTCTGCCGCAGGGCAAAATAACCGCGAATGTCGATATCAGATTTAGCCAGCTCAAAGCTGTAGCGGGTTAGGGCCATGGGGTCAGTACCTCCTCTACTGTAAAAAGCTTTCCGCTCCTCGTTTTCGCTCCTCGTTGCCAGCCTCTGGCTGGGAATGCCCCCTCGCGGCTCCGCCGCCTGACTGGAGGCCGCGCCTTAAATTCGCAGGCCCAGGCAAAGCCTGGGAACGAGGGGAGCTAGCCCTCAAAGGTGGAGAGGGCCGAGCAGGCGCCGCATTTGGCGCAGCCTGCCTTCATATCCGCCGAGGTCATACCCGCTGAATTCAGCAGTGCCCCTACCCGCTGGTAGAGGGTCATCATAAAGGCGCTGCTGGGAGCGGGGTGGTGTGCCAGCGGCGTACCGCTAATCGGCACAAAGGGCACCACAAAGGGATACACCCCCAGGGCAATCAGGCGTTTGCTGGTAGCCACAAGGGTTTCCAGATCATCCCCCAACCCCGCCAGCAGGTAGGTGCTCACCTGGCCCCAGCCAAACACCGCCACCGCCGCCTCAAAGGCCTGGAAGTAAACCTCCACCGGCACATCGGCCTTGCCGGGCATAATTCTGGCCCGCACCGCCGGGGCGATGGCCTCCAGATGCATTCCCAGGCTGTCGATACCGGCGGCCTTCATGCGAACGAACCAGGTGAAATCATCCGGCGGTTCGCACTGGGCCTGAATCGGCAAATTCACCCGCTGCTTAATGACCCAGGCGCATTCGGTCAGGTAGGCGGCGCCGCGATCGCTGGTGTTGGGGGTGCCGGTGGTCATAATCATGTGCTTCACCCCATCCAGGCGGACGGCGGCCTCGGCCACCTCGGCCAGGTCTTCGGGGGTCTTGCGGGCCACGGTGCGACCCGCCTCCAGGGACTGTTCAATGGCGCAGAACTGGCAGGCCGTAGCGGGGTCGCGGTAGCGCCTGCAGGTTTGCTGTACGGTGGTGGCCAGCACGTCGCGGCTGTGCAGCAGGGCAATTTTCCAGTATGGAATGCCCGTGGCGGTGGTCAGTGCATAAAACCGCGGGGGGGCCGGAAAATCTATCGGCGCGAGCGCCACCCCGTTTTGCTCGAGCTGAGTGGCACCTGAACTGACCACCTGAGCGACATAGGGCGACTGGGCCGCCGCCCCCGTATACACCGGCACCATCACGGTAGTGCCCTCCAGGGTAATCGCCCGATGGTCGGATGGCCCCGCCCCGCCCCGGCGGCCTAAGGGCTCCGCCGACGGGTCAGCCACTTTTAACCCGTGGGACTGTAGTTCGGTGATTAGCTGTCGCTTATCCATGGTTCGGGTTTAGGATTCCAGGGTCTAGGTTTTGGATGTCGGGTATGCGGCGCTAGGGGGAAGCGGGGGTAGGGGCTGGAGGGGCGGGTAGCGGGGACGACTCCCTCAGCCCAGCCGCGCCGTCGTCCTCCGGTGGTGGAGGCTCGGCCTGACCTGGGGTTGCCCCAGCTTTTAGCACCGCCCAGGGGGCCGTATTCAGGTGCAGCTGGAGCAGGTCGGGCCGGGCATAGTGGCCAACGGCGTCCATCATGCGCTTGCGCTTGGTGATCAGGGTGAAGTCTAGATCCGCGATCGCCATCCCCTCCCCGGCGGTAATGGGGTCGCACAGGGGCACGCCCTCGGGGCTAATGATGGCGGTGTAGCAGCCCCCCGATAGAACAGGGTGCATAGATTCATCCGCAGTGATCTGCGACTTCTGTTCTGGGGTCAGCCAGCCGGTGGCGTTGACCACAAAGCACCCCGACTCCAGCGCGTGGTGGCGCATGGTGACTTCCATTTGGTCGCCAAAAATTTGGCCCACCATCGAGCCAGGAAACTGGCCACAGTGGATTTGCTCCTGCTGGGCCATGAGCGCATACCGGGCCAGGGGGTTGTAGTGCTCCCAGCAGGCCAGCGCCCCCAGGCGACCGACGGCGGTGTCAATGACCTGTAGCCCGGCGCCGTCTCCCTGGCCCCAGACCATACGCTCGTGGTAAGTGGGGGTAATTTTGCGCCGCTTGAGCACCAGGGTGCCGTCGGCATCAAACACCAGTTGGGTGTTGTAGAGGGAGCCGCCATCCCGCTCGTTGACCCCTAAAACCACCACTATGTCGTAGGAACGGGCCGCCCGCCCCACTGCGTCGGTCACCGGCCCCGGCACCACCACGGCCTCGTCGTACAGCTGCATGTGGGCCTTACCCATCAGCACCGGCGGCTGCACAAAAGAGAAGTAGGGATAGTAGGGAATCAAGGTCTCCGGAAAGACCACCAGCTGGGCCCCGGCCTGGGCGGCCTGGGCAATGGCCTCTAGCACCTTTGCGGTGGTGCCATCGCGGCTGAATAAGACCGGGCTGATCTGCACCGCCGCCGCTCGAACTGTCTTAACGTAGTCCATTGAACTTGGGTGAGAGGAGAAGCGAGAGAACGTGGGACGGTCAGTGAGCTGTGGCATAGGTGGATCTGGTGGGCCGTGCCCACCTTACGGAAGGCCAGCCCTCGTTCCCAGCCTCTGGCGGGGAGTGCCCCCCGCGGCGCCGCCGCCTCGCTGTCAGGGGGCCGAGCCTGAGGAACGAAAACGAGTCAAATGCTCCTGACCTACATCGTCCAGGTGTCGAGGATAAAGGCCCCTTCCTTGCGGTGCATCAGCACAATGTCCAGCACATCAAGGGGGTTAATGGGGCGAATACCGGGAATCAGCGAGGGCTCTCCATGGCCGTAGAGAGCCTGGAGGGCAAACCGGCAGGCGTATACTTTACCGCCCTCTTCCATGATCTTGAGCACCTGGTTATTCATGGCCAAATGGCCGGGAAATGCCTCGTCATTGAGCTTGGGAAATCCGCGCTGCACCCCCAGGGTGACCCCAGGGCCATAGAGCAACACCGAGGTTTCAAAGCCTTTGCGAATTAGGCGGGTAGCCTGGAGCAAATTGACTAATCCAATCGATCCTTCAAAGGCCACGGTGTGAAAAGTAACCAGAGCTTTTTCCCCCGGCTCAGCCTTGATATCGGGAAAAACTTTCTCTTCGTAATCGACTAAAAAATCCCCAACTTGGTGTGCCGGTGCGGTTACCTCAGGCATGGATAAATTCCTCGCAAAAACTGGTTTAGCGGTTCACTCAACCGCGCTTTTCTGCACCTTAGAAGGGATGTTAATCGATTCTCGTATCGTTCACTACAAACTAGCTGGGTTTGCCGTTATCAACAGGTTGGTGAGTCATTATGGACTGAAAATGAAGGAATGATTCGGCATACCCCTGTCGAAAGTGATAGGGGTGATAGGTAAAGTTACGGCTTAAATTGCTGGGAATTCAAGATTTTCTCTTGGGTTTCCCTGCCATTATCAATAGACCTGAATTTTCTGTAGCGAAATTTACAAGAAAAGTAGGCGTTTCCTACCCTACAATACTTTCTAATTATCGCTATCAAAACACTTAAGGCCGTTTTATAAAGCAAAAGTTTATGAGCATAAACTGTCCAGTCATTATTGTCGGGGGAGGTCAGGCGGGGCTATCCATGGGCTATTGCCTGCGGCAAAGAAATATTCACCACCTGATTTTTGAACGGCACCAAATTGCCCATTCCTGGCGGTCAAAACGGTGGGATTCGTTTTGTCTGGTGACGCCCAACTGGCAGTGCACTCTGCCGGGATTTCCCTACCCCGGCGACGACCCCCAAGGGTTTATGCAGCGCGACGACATTGTCCGCTACTTGGAAGACTACGCTGGGCACTTCGACCCCCCGGTTAAGGAGGGCGTTGAGGTGACGCGGGTGCGCCAGCGGGAGAGCGGCAACGGCTTTGAGGTGACCACCTCGATCGGCACCTACATCGCCGATCAGGTGGTGGTGGCCACGGGGGGCTACCACACCCCTAAAATTCCACCCATGGCAGAGCGGCTGGCTGCGGATATTCTACAAATCCACTCATCGGAGTATAAGAACCCCCAGTCGCTACCCGACGGTGCTGTGCTGGTGGTGGGTACGGGCCAGTCAGGCTGCCAGATTGCCGAAGACCTGCACCTGGCCGGTAAGGCGGTGCATTTGTGCGTAGGCGGCGCGCCGCGATCGCCCCGCCAATATCGCGGCCAAGACGTGGTGGACTGGCTCGACCAGATGGGCTATTACGATCTGCCCATTGACCAGCACCCCCAGGGCCAGAGCGTGCGCACCAAAACGAACCACTACGTCACCGGGCGCGGCGGCGGGCGCGAAATTGATCTGCGCCACTTTGCCCTTGAGGGCATGCAGCTCCACGGTCGGCTAGAGGCTATCCATGGCACCCAGCTGGCGTTTAAGGCAGACCTGAAGCAGAACCTCGACCAGGCCGACGCCGTGGCCGCAAGCATCAAAAAAACCATCGATACCTTTATCGAGAGCCAGGGCCTTGAGGCCCCGGTAGAGCCACCCTACCGGCCGGTGTGGGAACCCCAGGACATTCCCACCACCCTTGACTACCGCGAGGCCAACATTACCACGGTGATCTGGAGCCTGGGCTACGGGTTTGACTTTAGCTGGGTCGAGTTGCCGGTGTTCGACGGCAAGGGCTACCCTAGCCACCGCCGGGGGGTGACCCACATTCCGGGGCTGTATTTCTTGGGGCTACCCTGGCTGTATACCTGGGGGTCGGGTCGGTTTTCGGGCATTGCCCGCGATGCCCAGTACCTAACCGAGCAGATCGTGTCGAAACAGCGGGTGGTGTGCCATCGGGAATCGTGGCTGCTGAATGAGGTCGCGATGGGGTCCTAGGGCGGGGGCTACCGGGTGGTTAGCGGGTGGTTAGTGGGCCGAAGGTGAGATTTGGAGTTGACCTAATCAGGCGAGTCTAGCCAGACAAGGGGCCGCCGAGGGGGCGAGGCAATCTCTGAAGCCGCAGCTGCTTTAAATCTTGCGAAGGCTAGTGCTTAAGGAAACCGGCGCAAGACAGAATGAAGTTAGGCCCATTTCTTTATTCTGCCGGTGAGCACCATGGCAAGTTTTAAAGCTGCACTTCTGCGTATTCTGCTAGGCCTAGCTTTGTGGGTATGGTTATGGGCAGCACCGCCGACCTTGGCCCAGACCCAAAATGCTCTGCCCGCTCCCGCCCCTCCGTCTGGGGGGCCAGTCATGCCAGCGCCACCCGCCTCTGACGCGTCTACACCTTCTACGGCTAGTCTGCAAGAGTCGGTAAATAGCCGCCCAGATTCAACCCCACCGAGAGCGGAGCACACCTATCAACAGCCTCCAGACCCCTATGATATGGAGGCCATAGAAGCCTATGACCAGGAGGTTTACGGCGAAGGGCGATAGCGGTTAAAGCACTCCCATGGCGTCAATCGGCTGAGCCGGGGCCGAGCGCGGATCGGCGCCTCCCATGCCTACTTCGAACAGGGTCATCATGGCATGGTCTTCGTGGACAAGGTTGTGGCAGTGCATCATGAATTTGCCCTTGATGTAGTTACCCTCTCGGGTGCCAAACTTACCAATGATGCGAACTTTTTCAAACTCACCCACATGGAACACGTCCTTCCAGCCTTGCTCATAGGGGCGAGGCGGTAACCCGTTTCGGCTCAGCATTTGCATATCAATCAGGTGAATGTGGACGGGATGGAACCAGCCGCTGCCAGGATTCACCAGTTCCCAAATTTCCACATCCCCAGCCTCGGGGTGGGCATCGACCCGGTTAGCGTTCCAGCGCTTGTTGTCGATGAGCCACCCCCCACTGTTGCGTTCATAGCGAAAGGTGCGGATCCGCACGGCGGTGGTGGTTGGAATTAACGCAACCGGTCGCAACCGGTCAGGAATGCGGCTATCGTCTGGTTCTTCTCGCACCACGTCAAAGCGCATCAGACTCTGGATGCGACTATCCGTATCGATGCTGCCGGTAAAGCCCAAATTCTTTAAGTAAAGCGACGTGCCAACGGGATAACGGGAGAAGTCGATGATCACTTCGTAACGTTCCGCCATCCCTATCCTCAGGACCTGGTAGGGGGTCTTAACCTCCACAGGGGCAGTCAGCAGCCCGCCATCAGACCCAATTACCGTCAGGGTTTCTCCTAGGGTTAACCGCTGTTCGTCTTGGCTGAGGGCCAGGTTGTAGCCCCGCGAAGCCGACGCATTGAGCAGGCGAAATCGATATTTGCGATTGGCGACGGCCATCCTGGGCCAGGGGACGCCGTTCACTAGCGCCACATCACCGTAGAGGCTCCGTTCCCCCCGGTCGTTAAACACCATCTGGCCATCAATGGCGAAAAATCCATCCTGAAGAATCAGGGGAATATCGTACGGTCCCCTGGGCAGAGACAGCTCTTGCTCGATCTGATCCTCAACAATGTACATGCCGGCTAACCCTCGGTAGACGTTGCGAGAGGTGTGGTCGATGGCATGGTCGTGGTACCAGAGCGTGGCCGCCCGGTCGTTGGGATAAATATAGTCTTTGAAATAGCCGGGGGGGATGAGGTCTTCGGCAAAGCCATCATATT
>DAIUJR010000060.1:0-35969 GCA_036848635.1 Nodosilinea sp. CTOTU7336 | reverse complement strand
GCTTGGGATATCCATAAAGCATGGCTAAAAACCCGGTTTCTGCGTTGCCTTTTTAACAAAAATGGCGCACATTCTGATCAAGAAACCGGGTTTCTGTACCGGCGTTTTAGACAGTTCATTCAGTCTCTTGCTTTCGTCAAGATTGGCGTGCTATCTGCGCATCGATACGATTGAGTCGGCGATCAGAAAGGCCGGTATCGACGATATTGGCTCAGAAGGCTATGGAGTGGCCTTATGCCGCAAGGGCTACTGACTAACTGCTCAGGAGATTTCACCATGGGGTTGAAAATCTGGCGCTTTATCACCCTTTTGCTGTCGGCTCTGGTCACCGGCATGGCCCTTTGCCATGCCCTAGAATTGCCCGCCAAAATGCAGTATCCCGCCGACCTCTATGTAACAGTGCAAAACAGTCTGTATGTGGCATTCGGCCCACCCCATATTGGAGCATTCATTGAAATGGCGGCTCCTGTGGCTGCGATCACCCTGACTATTCTGGCGCGCCAGCGGCGGTCTGCCTTACCGTGGATGCTAATCGCCGTGAGCTTTATGCTGTTGGCCTTTCCGATTCTATTCTTTGTCTTTACTGAACCCGTTAACACCGTTTTTCGAGCCGCTACCCCAGACACTGTGCCTGCCAACTGGGAGCAACTGCGCCGCCAGTGGGAATATTCGCACCTGGCCCGATTTGGCTGTCACCTGGTCGCCTTTAGCGCGCTAGTAACTTCGGTTTTGGTAGAAACCCCTGACAGGCGGGTGCACTGAATTATTTCTGTAGATAACTAGAAAGAACCATCGCAGGATTTTGACAGCAGCCCAGAAAGTTGATAGCCGGGAGGGGATGACTTTACCTAGGTTAAACCATTGAGCATTGTTTACTCACCCCTTTTTACTGATCGGCTATGACCTTCAATACACAAGAGATTATTGTTCCGCCGTCTCCGGCGCTGCGAGGTGTAGTAAACCACTATTGGCTATGTCCAAATAACTCCAGTTCGGCCTATGTCGCCCTGCCCGACGGAGCTATAGATATAGCCTTTAAAGTTGACCATAACTCGATCAATAGCTGGGTTTATGGTACCACAACGACTAGGGTAGATATTCCTTTAAATCAGCAGTGCCACTATTTTGGTATTCGCTTTAGACCAGGGCAAAGCCGCCATTTTATTCAAGCCAGTGCCTATGAGTTGACCAATACCTATGAGGCCACCCAGGGACTGCTTAAGTTTTCGCTTGAGCCGCTCACCGAGGCAGTATTGATGGGCAATATCGTGCAGCATTTTAATCGGGTATTAGAGGCCCACTTGGCTTGGTTGTCGACCAGCCTCCAACCGATTGATCAAGCCATTCATTTGATTGAAGCGGCCCACGGCGCTGTGTCCATGGATGAAGCAGCGGCTGTGTTTGGTCAAAGCCATCGTCAATTTGAGCGAGTTTTTCTTGAAACTGTAGGAGTGTCTGCTAAGACATTTGCCAAAATTATTCGCTTTCAGCACACGACTAAACGATTGGTTTCTCAAGGTCAATTATCGTTGGCCCACATTGCCGCCGAGCTAAATTATTCTGACCAAAGTCACATGAGTCATGACTTTAAGCGTCTGGCGGGGCTCTCGCCGAGACAGTTTCTTCAGGCCCATGTCGCTTTTTTACAAGACGCTGACCATGATGCTGTTTTACACTAGACCCTTCGTTTAATCAGTATCTGGAGAGCTGACCATGAAACTGTGGTTTGGCATTGTCACCGAAAAACTTGAAGCATCGAAAGCATTCTATTGTCGTCTGTTTGATTGTGAGGTGATTTATGACAGTGAGTGGTTTGTTTTGCTGCGCCTGGGAGAGGGTGAACTGGGGTTTATGTTGCCAAATCTCGAGGCTCAAGCGCCTATTTTTCGACCAGCGTTTTTGGGCCAAGGCGCGTGGATAACCCTTGATGTAGAGGATGTGAGGGCCGAATATCAGCGCATTGCGGCGATGGGGGTGCCCATTGAGGTGGAATTGCGGGATGAACCCTGGGGCGATCGCCATTTTGTTGTAATCGACCCCAATGGCATTGGGGTTGATATTGTGCAGCACCACTTACCCTAAACATCGGCCCCTGAGGGTGCTGAACTTGCCCTCAACCGTTAACCCATTTGAGGAAAATCCATGGAAATTACGGCTTCAGCGATTTCGCTTAACGTCGATGATGTTGCCGCATCGGCGGCCTTTGTCACTCACCATTTTGGCTTTAAGGAAGACATGTCAGCCGATGGCTTTGTCTCACTTTCGCGACCCGATGTGGGGTTTAACTTGATCTTTTTGCACAAGGAGCTCAAAACCTTTAAACCAGTTTCTATGCGCGGGCATCAGGCCGATGGGATGCTGGTTGCTTTTGTCGTAGATGATATTGATCGCGAATACGCCCGTCTTCAGGCCGCTGGGGTAGCGATTACCACCCCGATCGAGACGGAAGCCTGGGGTGAACGATTCTTTCAGGTGAGCGACCCCAATGGGGTGGTAATTCAACTGGTGCAGTGGATGACGCCCCCATCTCAATAACTTGAGCGGTAAGAAACTTGTTATACTACAATGTAGTATGTAAACTACAAGTTTGTTGTTGATGCCTCGTTAGATCCGCAAAATGCAGGTTAGGAGCGGTTTGATGCTAAATCCTGGGTAATTAACCCAATTCCTGGAGCAAACCCGGTTTGCTCTCTCTGAAGTTGTCGTTGTTGAGTCGAACTCAGATTCGACGTCGTTTCTTTGTGGTGATCAACTCAACTTTGATTGTGGAGCGGGCCTTCCAACTGCAAGACGAAGGTCAAAAGTATGACGAATCGATCTTCAATGCCACCTGAGATCGCCTGTGACCGATCTTGATGTCTGCGGGCACCAGCGTCTTGAGCATGGTGCCGCTGGCGGTGTTTCCGAGGCAGGGTTCTGAGCTTTACCAGGGGCTTAGCATCGCCCTCACCAGCAGACTGGCCTTTTCCACCATTCTGACGCCCACCTTGGTTCCGGCCCTGATGGCCCTCTTGAATGACGTTTCTAACCTTGCACCGAGAAAACAGTAGACCCAATCACCTTTAACAACTGTGGTATGCCCATGCAACCTCAAAAATATGACTACAGCAAACTGGCTCTCTTAGATAAGCTTTACTTTGGGCCACTTTGGTTGGCCGAGAGGCTGCTGAATGACGTTGTCTCAACCTTGGCCTCCACCGAAGATGTCTCTATTCGGCAGGGCCGAGATCGCCATGGCAACCTAGTCTTCAATGTGCGCGATCGCACCAGTGGACAGCAACAGGTGTTTAGTTCAGAAGATGACCTCAGAGCCTGGCTAGACCAGCGCTACTACCGCGATGCTCGCCCCACTGATTTAGATTGGACGTACCCTCCCCAACGCTGGTTGCGATAGCTACAGGTGAGAACTGGTTAAACCTGGTCATCGGCCCAGCCAAAGGCAAAGATGAGTGGGGTTTTGAGTTTACGGTTCAAGGCAGGACGTGAACCGTAAACCTTGAACCCAAAACCCTGGGCCGCCAGAGCTGATCACAACCAGTTAAATCAGTGCCACTTATCCCCGATTTCTACCTTGTAGTCTTGAATGAAACCCGTTTTTTACGAAATTTTAGCTAACTCACTGGTGGCCACCCTCACCAATACCCTGGTCTGGTTTGGGGTTACCTTTTGGGTCTACCTGCAAACCCAGTCGGTGCTGGCGACCTCGGTAATGGCCGGGATATACCTGGTCACCGTCGCCATCTCTGGTTTTTTCTTAGGCTCGCTAGTCGATCGCTATCTAAAGAAAACTGCCATGCTGATCTCTAGCCTCGGTTCGCTGGGGCTATACAGTGTCGCCTACTTGATCTATGCCTCGACCCCGGCGGCGGTGTTTACCCATGCAGACAGCGCGGTGCTGTGGGGATTGATCATTGTGGCCCTAGCAGGGGCGATCGCTGGCAATTTGCGCACGATCGCCCTGCCCACCCTGGTGACGGTGCTAATTCCCGAAGCCGAGCGCGACAAAGCCAATGGTCTCGTGGGTACCATCAATGGCGTCGCGTTTTTAGGAGCGTCGATCTTGAGCGGGCTGGCGATTGGTTTTTTGGGCCTGTACTGGATGCTGGTGATTGCGATTGCCCTTACCGTTCTGACCATTCTTCACCTGTGGGTGATCGTCGTTCCAGAACAGCGAATTATCCGCACCGAGGCGAAACCTAACCACATCGATATTCGAGGCACAATTCAAGTAATTCGCCTGGTGCCGGGGCTATTTGCCCTGATTTTCTTCAACTGCTTCAACAACTTTTTGGGCGGCGTCTTTATGTCGCTCATGGATGCCTACGGGCTATCTCTAGTTTCGGTGCAGGTTTGGGGTATTGTGTGGGGGGTCTTGAGTTTAGGCTTTATCGTCGGTGGTTTGGCGATCGCCAAGTTTGGCCTGGGTAAAAGCCCCCTGCAAACCATGTTTCTGGCTAACCTTGTGATGTGGATCGTGGCCATGGTTTTTACGATTCAGCCGTCGATTATTTTGCTGGGGATTGGTCTATTTATGTACCTGTGCCTGATTCCGGTGGTTGAAGCCTCAGAGCAACTGATTTTGCAAACCATGATTCCGCTGGAGCGCCAGGGACGGGTATTTGGCTTTGCCCAAAGTATTGAGCAGGCGGCCTCGCCGCTCACCGCATTTATGATTGGCCCAATCGCCCACTTTCTGTTTATTCCCTTTATGACCACCGGGGCCGGGGTCGATCTAATTGGTTCCTGGTTTGGCACCGGCAGCGATCGCGGCATTGCCTTGTTATTTACCTTGACGGGTTGCGTAGGGTTGGTGGTGACAGTGCTGGCGATGCGATCGCGCGCGTACCGAAAACTATGCGTGAATTATCAACGACGCTACACCAATAATGCCCGAATTGAGGCTGAGAGATTATCATGAGACGCTCAAAATATGGCCTAGGCACGTGTATTTACCCATATTGAAATTGTTTTATAGCCGTTCTTGGACGGATAAGGTACACCTTAACCTCGGGAGCTATTGAAATCAATAGACTTGAGCACCTGACCTGTCTCTCATCCGAGTGAGAACCGCTATATAACTAAAGTCAAGCATTCTAGTAGTGGGTAAATGACATGATCAAAAATGTAAAATCACGGCAAGAAGTGCTGGAATTGGCCCATATACAGCGTTTCCCAATCTAGTGAGGTGCAAATCAATGCCTAAGACTGCCGCATAGCAATGGTTCCAATCTTTTTGTTGTACCTCACTAGACTGAAAAAGGCTATAGCGGTTCCCGATTCAGTGAGATACACATTGGCTCAGTTCCAGAGCCCCCCAGTTTCTGGCTGTCTAAGTTCCCCTAGGCACCCCCTTTATTAAGCCACTGCTTATAGACATCTCAGCCATGGCTCAATGACCAGCCTTCAAAGAGGGTTTTAAATGGCTTAAGGCCGTTCAGCAGGGTGACAATTCCAGGGGGGTGTTGGCTAGCATAGCCTGACCATCCCCCTAATCGAGTAATAGAGTTCTTCAAAAATAAGCTGAGGAGAGAGCACAGATAGGAGATCGCCTCTGAGGTGTGAGATGAACCAGGACTTCTTTAACCGTCTGTTGCACCTGCTCCATGAGGGCCCGCGCCAAGGGAGGCGAATGGTAGGGCTAAGCCCAGAGGCCCTATGGGAGTTGTGGCAACGGATCGCAGATCTCAAGCAAGAGGAGCACCTGAAGCGGGCGCACTGGCCTGGACGGCACCGGCAAGTCGGTGGCGGTCGCAACCAGGAGGCCAACGTGTTGTGTCGCCTGTTGGTCACGTTACTCTACCTCAGGCAACACTGGACGATGCCAGCGATAGCTGAGACCCTGGACTGCGCGGAATCAACGGTCTGCAACTACATCCATGAGATGATGCCTCATCTGCGCCGCCAACTTCCCGCCAGTTTGTTGGAGCAATGGCAGCAAGAGTGCTCCTGTGTAGAGCGGGCCGAATTGGAGGCCTGGTTAGCCGAATTACCAGAGGGAGACTGGCTGGTTGATACTTGGGAGCAGTCGATTCCCCGTCCACAGGCCACGGAGGTTCAAGAAGACTGCTATTCTGGCAAACAGAAGACCCACACCCGCAAAAATCAGTTGATTGCCCTACCCAGGGGCACCGATATTGTCGATGTGGTGATCGGTGAACCCGGCCCCCGTAGCGATAGCAAACTGCGGGAGCAGACCCAGGCAGAGTTGTCAGAGTCGCTTAGCTTTACAGCCGATAAAGCCTACATTGGCCGTCATAACACCACCACCCCGATTAAGAAGCCCCCAGGTGGAGAACTGACCCAAGCGCAGAAGGACTTCAATCGACAGGTGAGCCAACGGCGGGTTTACGTAGAGCACGTCATCCGAGTCATCAAAATCTTTCGGATCGCCAAGAAGACTTTTCGGATGCGCTCTGAACGCTACGAGATGGTGATTGGGTGCGTTTGTGGTCTCGTCCGATTACGGGTTCAGTATGCCTAAAGGCCAGTCCTCAGAGCCTGGCAACAGAGTAACCTGCCAATTTTCTTATTTTTGAAGAGGTCTATTTCACCGGCAAAGGCTCCGGCCTTGGCGGCATCAAAGGTGGCAAGCGCAATTTGAGCAGTCATGGGGACTCCTGGGGGAATGCTTTATTTGCACCAACTAGTCTGTATAGTAAGTAACGCGATCGCGATTGTCAATGGCAGCAAAATTATGCTTTGTAACGTCTGTGACCCACCGCTATGCCAGAGGGCGGAAGGGGAGACTTTGCCGCTGGGCTATAGCCAGAGTGGCGTTGTTGGACGCCGGCAAAACCCCAGAAATGCTCAACGTTTCTGGGGTTTTGCCGGTGTGATAGTGCTGGAGATTAGAGTCATGCAGGCGGTTGCAGGCGGGCCGTCCACACCTGCTCAAAGGGAACGTTTTCCTGGCGGAAGGCCTCGCGCAGACTGTCGGCGTCGGTAGCGCTGAATTCGCAAATGCTGCGGCGGCGGTCTTTTGAGACCAGGGTGCGCAGTTTTTGAATACGGCGGATAGCTAAGCAGGGATGAAGGGTAGGATTAGCCCTCATCTCTTGAAAATCGGCTTCTGCCAGGGGAGGAGTATAGAGCGATGAGACCAAGATGCGGGCCACGCCAGCTGGGGCAAAATTATCTTCAAGGCTGACGGCAGGTACAACTAGCGAAGATAGGATGGCAGGGCGGTGGGAGAGGCCAGTACCGTGGGATAACTCCATCGTTGGAAACTCGATCACATCGGCAGCCCAAATGTGCTCGAAGGGGGCACCCGCCGCGTAGCAGGCCTCACGGACGGTATCGGCGTCGGTGGCGGCCATTTCGCAGAGGGTGCGGGTACCGCTGGGCGAAATGTACATGCCCAGTCGCTGAATGTGGCGGGCCTTGAGGCAATCTTGAGAGCGCTGGAGAAATGCCGTAAGCTGCGCCCCGATCAGCGGCGTGGAATGGACTGCTTCAATAAGAATCGTAGCCATGGCATTAATAGGTAGGAGCAACCGTGGTCTTGAACAGCTGGGCGGCGGCGGCCAGGGTCTGGGCGGCGCGGTGGCTAATCTCCTGGCCGTGGGCAAAGGCCTTTAGGGATGGCCAGTCTCGGTGGGCCTTGTCTGGCTGGGCGGTGGCGATCTGGGCTCTAACTAACAGCGACCAGGCAATCACAACATCGCTGGGGTGGGCTACGACACGGGCAGCGGCGGTGGCAGCGTTGGCGTGATTCAGGGCAATTTCAGGGCGATTTCGACTGAGATCGATTTCGGCTGCGCCACTGTAAATGTAGGCGAGTTTCCGAGGCGCATCGAGGTCGTGAAGGGTTTGGGCCGCTGTGGTCAGAGCGGCATGGCTCTCTGCCTGAGCAGGATCGATCGCATAGCGGGCCAGGGCTTCTAGCGCTTGGCCAAAGGCAACTTCGCTACCCTGGCCCAGCTTTTGAGCCAGGGGCTGAAGGTCGCGGCAGCGGACGATCGCAGCGTCCCAGTGGTGGGCTTCTAGCTCGGCCATAGCCCAGTGGCTGAGGGCCATGGCGACATTTAGATAGATAGGCGGGTCGTCTGTTGGTGCGGTCTCCAACAGCGCATAGACGGCGGCGAACTGTTGTCGGGCGGTGGCCAGGTTGCCGCGAAAGCGAGCCACAATGCCCAGCCCGCAGGCAATATCGGGCAGAACGGCCTGCCCTCGCCGAGCCAGGGCTTGGGCCTCTAGCAGCAGCGCCTCGGCCCGGTTCATATCGCGCTCTATAGTGGTGAGGCAGGCCCCGCTGATGGCGAGCACTCGGGCGCTGTGGCTGGGGTGCACGGTGTGACCCCGCTCGGCGGCTTGCAGGGAATGGTGATGCAGGTCACTGAGGCGATTGTGGTGGTAATTCAGCACCAGCAGCGCCTCCAGGCCACTGGCTTCGGCCTCGGACAGGCCCAGATCTTGGGCGGCCTGAAGGGCGGTTTGTAGGGCTTGGGCGATCTCAGGTACCGCCCCGGCATCGACCCCCGCCAGCACCTGCACTTTCAACAACGGCAGTTCTAGGGCGAATCTGACCTTGGGTTCTAGGTAGGCGCAGTGGCTCAAGCCCTGCTGGGCTAGCTCGGCCACTTCTTCGTAAGCAAACAACTGTAGGCCCTGCTGAGCCGCCGCTAGCGATGCCTGGGCCGCCAGCTCGTGGTGCTGGCCTAGGGAGGCGTGGCGGGCGACTTCGCCGATCAGATCTGGGGTGGCAGCGGCGATCGGGGCCAGGTGCTGGGCGATTTGCCGATGCATGAGGCACTGCCGTGGAGCCGATATTGAGGCGTACACCACCTGGCGCACCACATCGTGGGCAAAGTCGTAGCGGTTTTGTCCGGCCAAACTGGGCCGCAGAATATTGGCGGCTTCGAGCTGCTCTAGGGCCGTGAGCAGCTCGGGCAGCGGGCAGTTGGCCACCTGGGCCAGCAGGTCGGGGGCAAACTGGCGCCCGATCGCCGCTGCCCAGGGCAGTAGGGTTTGGGCCGAGTCTGCCAGATTTTTGAGGCGATCGGCAATCAGCGCTTGCAGGGTACTGGAGTCTACCCGACCCTGGTGGTGCAGGGCGCGCACAGCTTCGAGGGCAAACAGCGGGTTGCCGCCGCTGTCGTGGAAGATGCGATCGCCATTCATGGAGCCATCCACCGTGCGAATCAGGGCCAAAATGGCGCTGTGGTCGAGGGGGCCAACATCGAGGTCGCGCAGGTGCTGGTCGCGGCGCAGGGTTTGTATCAGGGTGGCCACCGCCGGGTTTTGCTGGAGTTCCTGGCGGCGGGCGCTGAAGGCAAACCGCACCGGCGTGGAGCGCAGCAACCGCAGAGCATAGTGCAGCAGCGACACCGAGGCATCGTCGAGCCACTGAATGTCGTCAAACACCATCACCAGGGGCGGCTGGGCGATCACAGTTTGGTGCAGCAGGCCAATTACCCCGTCGAACAGGCGGCCCCGGTCGGCCAGGGGTTCGCATGAGGGGCCCAGTTCGGGCAGCAGCACGCCCAACTCGGGGGGCAGAGCAGACTGCTGGTCGGAGGGCAGCGATCGCAGCGCATCTATCCAGGCCCCGTAGGGCCGCAGCAGCTCGGCCTCGAAGCCGCGCCCTTGGAGCACCCGCCCACCCGTGGCCTGCACCATATGGGTGAGTTCTTCGAGCAGGCGGGTTTTGCCGATGCCGGGTTCGCCGATCAGCAGTAGGGCAGTGTTATCGGTGCTGAGCCAGGTTTGCAGAGTCTGGCGTTCTGCGGCTCTGCCGAGGAGTGGGTAAGGGGGGGAAGAAGATCGAGATGGGGAAGGTGGGGGAGATGGGGGAGATGAGGGAGATGAGGGAGATGAGGAAGGTTCAGCGGTGAGGGCTTGGTGGTAGAGCTGCTGGGTGGCAGGGCTGGGGTCAATGCCGAGTTCGTCGCGCAGGGTGGTCATGCACTGGTGGTAGACCTTGAGGGCAGCGGCGCGATCTCCCAAACCCTGGTGCGATCTCATCAGCGCCTGGTAACCCAGTTCGTGCAGCGGGTCAAGCTGGAGCAGCCGCAGGGCCAGGGGCAGGGCGGCGGCATAGTCGTGCTGCTGCTCTGTGATCTGTATCAGGCGATCGAGGGTCAGCATGGCCTGCTGATGGAACCGCTCGCGCAGGAGCATAATCCAGTCGTCGTAGCAAGTGGGCAGCAGTTCGCCTCGGTACAGACGGATAGCTTGCTCCAGGTGAGATCGCGCCAACGATGCATCCAGCTGACTATCCGCCCCCTGGGTCAGGGCCTCTTCAAACTCAGCCACATCCAGCTGAAAGGGGCCCTTGGGCAGCCACTGCAAGGTTTTGGTCTGAATGCTGAGATATCGCTCTGCCCCAGGCAGGGTTTGCTTGAGGCGATAAAGCTCTCGTCGCAGGCTAGTTTTGGCTTCTGTCTCGGGCATGTCGGGCCAGAGGGCGGCGGCAATTTGCTGGCGGGGCTGGGGGCTGTGTCGGTGGAGCAGTAGGTAGGCGAGGAGGGATTGCGATCGCTCGGAGCCCACAGCCATATTCCCGACCTGGGCATCGGTCAGGTGAAACGCTCCAAATAGTTCAATGCAAAGCATTCAATATTATTTAGTCGCTTAAAGTCCTGACTTGAGAACGTGCCGTTATCCCTTCAGTATGCTGTCCCCCAGGCATCGGTGCGCCGAAAAATTGAGGCCTATTACCTAATGCCATTACTAACGATAGTAGCGCTGCTCCAACCACTGCCGGAGTTCATTTTCGCTGCTAAAGGAAGCCCTTTGCCCAGAGATCGGGTCGTAGGCTCGCCAGCGCAGATCCCCATCCCGCAGCTGCCGGATCTGAGGGTTGGTGCTGTCCGTCATAGACGAGATCAGGCGTTGCGATCGCTGCTGTAGCCACTCTAAAAACTCCTGTCGCATCGATTGTTGAGCTGGGCTAGAGGGGCGCTGGGGACTCAGCGGGAGCCCGGACAGTTGAGCGTCGAAACCATGGATGGGGGCTTTCATTGTCAGTTCCTCGCTTGGGCTTGAGTTTGGATTTGGCCTTAACATTCAGCTGGCCATTCGTCAGTTAAAGACAGTCCCTCGGCAGCCGTTTCAGGGCCGCCGAGGGGCGTTGGATCTAGGCTTCGACTTGCAAAGTCGGCACCATCTTGACCGGGTTGGCCAGGTTCCAGAAATTGGGCGAGGCGGCGATCGTCGCCTCATACATCTGCTGAAATTTCTCGGGGGTGGCGTCGCCCTTCACCGTCAACGTCCAGCACAGGTCTTGGTACCCGGCGTGGACAGACTCATCCAGCTTGAGCATGCCGCGCACGTCAAGGCGGCCGGTGCTGTGGATCTCCACCTTCTCTAGCCGGATGCCTTCCACCGAGCAAAATTCGACAAAAGTGGCCATAATGCAGGAATTAACTCCCGCAAGCAGCACTTCCTGGGGGTTGGGACCCATGTTGGTGCCGCCCAGTTCCTCGGGCTCGTCGATGGTGAGCGAGAAGTTGCGGGCGTAGGGCTGCCCGGCCCAGTCGAAGGATTTGATGCGGGTCAGCGATCTCGTGCCGTCGACCCAGGCTGTGGTGGCATGGAACCCCAGTTGGGCATGGGCGGTGTCTTGCTGGATGGCGGCGATCAGGTCGGTGATGCCGCTGGGAGCAAAGCCATTGATGGTATATACGGTTTGGGTGGTCATAATCAAACTCCTTGGTTTTGGTGATAAAAAGACAATCGAAGCTGTGAAATGACACAGCCATTTCGTTGTGTTACGGGTCGTCGTCCTACAAAAACTCGTCGGTCAGAGCCGCTACTTGGGCATATCCTGCTGTGCTCAACGCCCGCACCGTCTGCATGAAGTTGGGGTGAGTCATGCCTGTGATCAAAAAGACCTGCCGGTAAGACTGCTCCTGAATGCGCTGAATCTCATCCCGTTCAGCTGCCGGAAATGTCCGTTCGGTCGCTCGCTCCAGACTGACCAGATCGAGCTGCACCTGAGCCATTAGCCCCTGATTCAGGTAGCGAATGATGGCGATGTAGTCCTCAATGGCGGCGGCGATCGCATCAGAGCCCAGACTTTGAGCCATCGACTCCACCATCAGGGCATCGAGGCGAGCGTGCTGGGCCTCCTCTTGCCAGTGGTGCTTCAGCAGGCGGCAAAACTGCGGGTCGAGGTCGGCTTGCTGGCCGCGTACACTTTCGAGAAAGTGCCGCTGGGTCATCCACTCAATGTGCAGGGTCACCAGGGCTACGCCCAGGGGGCCGTAGCTGAGTACGAAGTCGGCAATGGCCTGGGGCGGCCCAATCCCTTCGCAGCGGTGGCCAAACCCGGCATCAAAGGCCGTCGCAAACTGGCGAAACAGGCGAATGTGCTTGCTCTCTTCGGCGGCAAAGCCCAGGTAGGCCTGGGTGGCCTCGATGTCGGTGCAGCCCAGGGTTTTGGCATGGTCCATCACCAGCGGCAGAATGAACTCTTCCACCAGCCCAAACAGGTGCAGGTAGCTGTAGCTGCGAACGTGGTTCAGGGCTAGAGATTCTCTGGCGCTGAGGCCGGGAATCTGGGCCTGGACGAGGGCCTCGGGCAAAAAGGGGCAGCTAAAGTCGAGGGGCCGATGGGGGCCAATCAGGTCTTCCACCTGCCAACTCACTCGGGCGGCATCTTTGAGAATGGCCGGGTAGCTGTACTTTGGAACGGTTGCGGCGGTCATAAAACCTCCTTGAAAGAAAACGGGTCTTGTCAGGGTTGAACCGGATGGCTCATCACCTGGGCTTTCACGTGACTTCAGAATAGATAGGGGGGCGTCGCCAGTTCGTCGCCAAAGCGTCCTGACAACGTCACCCCAAGTCGAAGCGGCGGTTTAGGCAGCGGCGGGCAGCACCCCGAGCTGGCCCAGCAGGGTAGCGGTGTCGGGGTAGAGCCAGGTTTCGGCAATTTGCCCCTGCTCCATGCGGTAAAAGGCTACGCCTGTGAAATTCAGGGCATTGCCAGTGGCGGAGACACCGAAGAGGTTCCCGGCATGGCATCCGGTGATGGCGTAGCGCACCGCGATGTGCTCGCCTTCGGCAGCGATCGCCAAAATTCTGCACTCCTGCTCCGCCACGCCGCTATTCCACTGACGAAAGAACGCCTTGTACTCTTCGCGGCTGGCGGGGCTTTTGCCGCCGGGGAAGTTGTGGATGACGATGGCGGGAGCGACCAGGCGATCGATCGCATCCAGTGCGCCCCGGTTGACGGGTTTTAGCTCAATTCATGTCAATGTTAGAAGGTTGGAGCACTTTCAACGATTCCTAACCTCATCACCAAAGTGACGATTTATTTAGCGCCTTTGGTGAGATTGTTGGACTCGCTTTAACCCTTCATAGCCGCAAGGGAAAACTAAAGAACTGTGCCTGGAGGCTAGGCTACAGCCTTATGTCGGCAGTAGCAGGAGGCCCGGATCGGAACTTCAGCGAGAGCGACCGCTTTATCGAACTGCGATTTGATATGAGCCGCTTCAACTGTTTCACCGCGATGCATCAGACACTCGTGGAGACCCTGTAGGCTCCAAACATTGTTGGGGTGCTGACAAGCCCGACTTAACGTATTGTCCAATCCTAAGTCTGCTCTGTAGATGGCTTCTGCTTCATCGTAATGCCCCTGCTCTAACAGCAGAGCACCCAAGGCATGACGGGTGGGCTGCATCCAGCCCCAGGGTTCGTCATAGGGCAAGTTATCATCCAATTCCACTGAGCGGCGCAAGTGCTCAAAGGCCTTATCGTAATTCCCCCTGTGATATTCCAGCTCACCTAACATCATCTGTTCAGCAACTTGGAGGATATCTCGACAGGTGTTGTTAAAGAGCATTCTGGTCTCTGGAACGCGCTGGTAGGCCTGATCAAAGAGCACTCGTTCGGCTTCTGCCTCGGCAGGTTTTTTCAGATTAGCAAGCGCGATCGCACGGGAATAGCGCATCATCGCTGTAGTTACGCAATACAACTCAGCATCCTTGGGCAGGGACTGAGCCAAAATGTCTTCCCATAATCCGAAGCGGATGAGGGCATGTTGCTTCATCGGCAAAAAGCCTTCAAACCAGTCAGCCATCGGACGCAGGAAATCCTCTGGCAATGCGGTCATCAGTTCATCTGATGTCGTTAACGCCACAGAAGGTTGACCCAGAAACATCGCTCCGTAAATTGTGAAGTGGTAGTTGTGCAGGCGATAGAGGGTGTAAAAGTTATCGGCTCCAATTTTCTCTACAAATTTTTTATCCGCTTGAGTCGCCCTTTGATTACGAGACACGACCTTCATATAGTCGCCACAGAGCACATCAATGTGAGTGGCCATATGCAACAAATGCCCGGCATCGGGAACCAGAGTAATGAGGCGATCGCCATGGGGTATTGACCGTTCGGGATGGGGCGACATCTCCACCAGATGGATGTACATATGTAGTAATCCCGGGTGTGCCCACGCCCCTTCCAACAGCTCAAAGGCGGTTTCAAGAACGGTAAGGGTTTCGAGCGTACTCGCCCCCACTGCGGGTTGCCCTGAGGGCAGATCCCATAGCTGCCAAGGGGTTCTACTCATAAGGGCCTCAGCGAACAGGCTACAGACATCTAGATCCGTTGGGAAGGCTTGATACACATTACGCATGGCATCAGCGTAGGCATCGTTCCAGGGAGCAAAATCCTCAACCGCAGAATTCTCTGGATAACGATGGGAAATGGCTTCAATCAGTGCTTGCTCAACAGGAGTTCCTTTAGTTTTAAGGGCCGCCGCTTGGATGATCGATTTTTTTGCAACTTGGACAGCATTGGGCTTTTCCTCTTCTTCAAAGGTTTCCCAGGGCTTGTTGTAATTTGGCCCAATGGCATAGGCAATACCCCAATGGGCCATGGCACATTCAGGATCATCCTTCAAGGCTTTCTGAAAACAAGAAATCGCTTCTTCGTGGTTGTAAGCGTAGATCCAGATGAGACCTCGATTGAACCAAAGTTGGGCTGAAGATGAAGTCGTTGTGACCGACCGAGAATAGCGTCCTAAATCAAAGTATTCCATAAATAGCCACCTCATAGTTTTGGGGGGTGGCTCAATTATCGCAACTACTATAAATGGAGATATTTTGGTCAATTAGAGTTTATAAAATTTATAAACTCCAATTGACCAGACTGAATCTGACTATCCTAGAACTCCCGTACAGAATTTTAGCGATCGACCGACCCCATCACTACGTCAATGCTGCCGAGAATGACAAAAATGTCGGCCACCTTTTGGCCCCGGATCAGGTGGGGCAGCAGTTGCAGGTTGTTGAAGTCGGCGGGGCGAATCTTCCAGCGCCAGGGCATGGGGCTATCGTTGCCAATCAGAAAGATGCCCAGCTCGCCCCGGCCCGATTCCACCCGCACGTAGTGCTCCCCGGCGGGAATTTTGAAGGTGGGGGCAACTTTTTTGGCTATGAACTGGTAATCAAAGCCATCCCACTCCGACTTTGGCCCCTCGGCCAGGCGCTTGGCCTCCAGATTTTCCCAGGGGCCGCCGGGCAGGCCGTCGAGGGCCTGCTGAATGATCCGCAGCGACTGGCGCATTTCGGTGAGGCGCACCCGGTAGCGGGCCAGGCAATCGCCTTCGGGCTCCCAGGCCACCGCCCAGTCAAAGTCGTCGTAGCATTCGTAGTGGTCAACCTGGCGCAGATCCCACCGCACGCCGCTGGCGCGCAGCATGGGGCCCGAGCAGCCCCAGGCGATCGCATCCTCCCGGCTCACCACCCCGAGCCCCTCGCAGCGGCGGCGAAAGATCGGGTTGTCGGTAACCAGGCGCTCGTATTCGTCGAGTTTGGGGGCCAGGTAGTCAACATAGTCCTGGCACTTATCCACCCAGCCGTAGGGCAGGTCAGCAGCTACGCCCCCGACGCGAAAGTAGTTGTGGTTGACCATGCGGTAGCCACTCACCGCCTCAAACAGGTCGAGGATCGGTTCGCGATCGCGCAAGCTATAGAAAAACAGCGTCTGCGCCCCCATATCCATGACAAACGGCCCCACCCACAGCAGGTGGTTGACCAGCCGAGTCAGCTCCAGCAAAATGGCGCGGATGTAGCTGGCCCGCCGGGGCACCTCAATATCCGCTAGCTTTTCCACGGCATTCACCGTTACCGCCTCGTTAAATAGGCCGCCGTAGTAGTCCCACCGACTGGTGTAGGGAATAAACATGGTCGAGGTGCGGCCTTCGGCGATTTTCTCCATGCCTCGATGCAGGTAGCCGATGACGGGCTCACAGTCTACGACATCTTCGCCGTCGAGGGTGACCAGAATTCGAAAGCAGCCGTGCATCGACGGATGGTGGGGGCCAAAGTTGACCACCATCGGGTCGGTGCGGGTTTCGAGTTGGGGCATAGGTGTTCCTCCGTTGGGGGGCATGGCACCAGTATTCTGACTTTGCCCCACCTTGTCTTGCAGGTTCTTCAAATCGTTTGCACAAAGTTCCGATAGAGAAGGGTTAGGTTAGTTTTAGTGGAGGTAAAACTGTGAAGGACAGCCAGAAACTGACAAGAAGGGACGACTGCAGCCCGATGGTTGCAGGTGAAAGTAAGCAAACTGAGGATAATGCTGACCTCATAGAAGCCAGGGAGGCTTTAGCGACCGTTGCCGCCGAAGGCACCGTAGACTGGCATGACCTCAAGGCAGAAGCTGGGCTATGACCTACCGCCTTAGGTTTGTGAAACGTGCGGCTAAACAGTTCCAGGCTCTGCCGGAGCAGGCGAAACAAAGAATTCAACCCAAAAACGATTGGATATTCCCCATAGGAAATGACCTAATCAGGTAAATTCCCCGCAAAATCAGTCAAAAACTATACCATTGAACTCATCCACGTGTTTTAGGTCTTCACCACTGGGGGTTGACTGGTCGGCACGTCATCTGTGCGTTAGTCCACGGCACTAAAAGCGATGGGTTCTTTAATCAAAAAGCTGCTGGCTTGGTTCCGGTCTCTGCTGGGTTTGGAGGCATCGCCGCCGCCCAGTCTTCCCCACCCGCCCGCTGAGGATGCTAAGCCAAGCCCATTACCCACGCCATCGCCGATCGCCGATCGGCCCCCGGCCCCGGCACCAAAGCCTGCTAAACCCAACCTGCCCAACCAGAGTGCTGCTGGCGGTGACGCTACAACCAAGAGCCTATCGCCCAGGCTAAGGCGGATTGTCTACCAGGCCTTTTGGCAACTCGATAGGGGCGAGGCCTGGGTCGATCTCGCCCCCTTGGGCAACGCGCTGCGAACTGTGGACAAGAGTTTTGTGGCCCAAAAGTACGGCTTTGCGCGGCTGAGCGAGTTGCTGGAAGCCGCCCCCGACCTAGTCAGCGTCGATCGCCCCAAGAACCAGGCTCGGCTGCACCAGCCTGCCGACATGAAAACCTTACTCCGCGAGACGTTTCGTGGCGTTTCTGCCAGCAATGACTGGGCCCACCACCATTTTGCCCCTGGGCTGGGTCTACAGCAACGCCCGGTTAGTCTGCCGTCTAGCGACCCACTGGCTGACACCCCAGGAGTCTGGCGGTGAGTTTGACGCCGAGCCGGAGGATGAGGACGACGACGATGCCTAGCTGGCCATAGGCCTCGGCCACCCAGAGTTTATCCACGTAGAGCCAGCCCCACCGCCACCACCCTAGCAGCCCACCGACCACCTGGCTCGATCCATCCCGCAGAAACAGGTTGACCGTATCGGGCTGGGGCTCTCGTCCGACATGGTGAATGTTGAAGGCCAGCAAGCCCGCACCGCCTCCACATCGGCGACGGCAGGAAGGGGGTGCTGACCAAGATTAGACCGTCACTCGCTGTCATTGGTGCCATAAAACAAAAATTTCATGAATCAAAAAATAGTGCCAGCTCCAGCCGCTGGCTATGGATTTTTTTGGTCAGCGAGGGTGCGGATGGTTAAACAGTTTTGCACTTATTTTCTTGGCCCGACCGGAAACTGACTTTCTCTTGTCCTGGCTCAGTTGAATTGAGGCTTGATTAATGGCTGAGATTTCAAGGATAAATTTGTCAATGTATGGAATTAACTATTCTGGCTTTTCGTGGGAAATCCTCTTGATAGCGTTTGAGGTACGCAGTCGAACGACTTCATCGATGCTAAAGTAGCAATTGTATAAATCCAGAAGTTTAGTTGGATCATTTAACATTAAGTTAACAACTTCAACGGTTCTCCCCAGCGAGTTGGGATGTCCTCCTGTCAGCATTGTTTCAAAAGATTCGTTTGCCATGGCTTTTCCCCCGTCGCTTAAACTATTCGCCTTTAAAATTTTACAATTGGAGAAAAGTGTCTGTGGGGTCATGCAATGTGGCAAGAAGTAAGTAAAGCTGACGGTAGCCGCCTTCAGGCTGTATCTGACCTGAAGGCGGCTGGGTTTAGGCGCTGCGCAGAAGACGGGACACCTCAGCGGGGGCGATCGCTGCCACCCGGCTGGCCACCACCTCGGCGGCCAGCCGCCCGGTTTGGGCACCGCCGTTCATAAAGCCGTAGTACTCATCGCTGAACTGTTCCCCGGCAAAGACCAGGTTGCCCACGGCCACATCCTGCCGTTCGTCGGGGTCGTCAGATTCGATGTACAGGTACCCGCTGAACTCGGTGTACTGCCCCGGCTTAAAGCTGGTGTAGCCGCCGCCGATGTCGCGGTCCTGGCCCCAGTAGGTGCGGTGGAAGCGCTCGACCGGATGGCCGAGGGCGGGGATATGCTGCTTCAGTGCGTTCACGAACTGTGGCCCTTTTTCAACGGCTTTAACACCGCTCAGGCTGGCTTCGTCGCCCCCCAGGTAGAAGGTCGGCACCCCCTGGCGAAACTCGGGCTGGCGCTGGGTGTCTTCCCACAGGGCACTGTAGCCCAGGTCGGCCCAGGCGTCGGTGGTGAAGCCGGTGGGCTGGTGCCAGGTACGATCGTTAAACCCGGCAAAGACCTTCTCGTTGCGGCCCAGGTTGACCTCGCGGATGAACCGCTCTAGCCCGGCGGGCAGCTCGACCTGAAGATCGACCTGGCGCAGGGCGGCAAAGGGCAGGGCCAGCACCACATAGTCGGCCTCGACGGTGCCCCGGTTAAAGGTGAGGGAGAAGGTGTTGGCCTGCGATCGCAGCCCCTCCAGCCGCCAGCCGGTACGAACCTGGTCGTCGAGCCTGGCGGCCAGGGCCAGCGGCACCAGACCGCTGCCCCCCTGCACCAAAAACGCCTCGTCGCTGCTGATCGGCTCCACGCCCTCTGCCACGGTGGGCAGGTTAAACAGCAGCTGCAGGGCCGATGATTCTTCAGGCTCCACGCCGTACTCGGTGCGGATGGTGGTTTCCAGCAGGGCGCGCACGTAGCCCTCGGTGATTTTGTCGCTGTGCAGGTCGAGGTAATCGGCCACCGACAGGGCATCGAAGATGGTGGCGTACCAGTCAAAGTCCTCGTCCAGCAGGTCGGCATCGCGGCCAATCTGGTCGTCGATGGGGCCAAGGGCGGCGATCAGCTCCGCTTCGGGAATGGTGCGCCCGCCGAAGTAGAAGGCCGTTTTAGGAACGTCGTCCTTGAGGGCGGTGCTGCGATCGAACACCGTCAGCCCCAGCTCGTCGGCAGTAATGAAAGAACCCTGGGGTCTGGGCTGAGAGGCTCATCGCAACCGGTAGCGCACCTGACCCATGAGGTCAGGCTGGGCGCAGTCGGGCTGGGCTGGATTGTGCAGCCACCCGGTTTCTAGCCAGATGCACACGGCCTCCTCCGAGTCGAACACCAGGGTGGTGTCGGTGAACGGGTTAAACACCCGCCACTGCTTCTCCCCTGAGGCCAGGATGGTGCAGCGAATAGTCGGTTCGTGGCCGGTGGTCAGCCAGCGCCACAGGGGTCAATGCCTTCAGACCCTCGCTGGCCACACCCACTTTGTGCCCTCGGTGGCCTGGTCTAACGATGGTGAACGGCTGGCCAGCGGCAGCCTGGACGGCACGATTCGGCTCTGGCATGCCGCCACTGGCCAGTGCCTAGCCACCCTCGACGCCGAGCACCCGGTATATCCGGTGGCCTTTCGCCCCGATGCCAGAGAGAGACAAAACCAGAACAGCGATCTGCTGGCCAGTGGTGACTATGAGGGGCATATCAAGCTTTGGGACTTGACCTCTGGCGAATGCCTGAAAACCCTGTTGGGCCACCATAGCCATGTGTTTGCCCTCGCCTGGCACCCCGACGGCACGCGGCTAGCCACAGGGTGTGCCGACTTGACAGCGCGAGTCTGGCAGGTCGAAACCGGCCAGTGCCAGCAGGTGATCGAGGGCAAAAACTGGGCCTCGGCCCTGGCCTTTAGCCCCGATGGCAGTCAACTGGCGATCGCCTACCTGGAGCAGCCAATTCAGCTTTGGCAAGTGGATACCCAGTCTATGGTGCAGACGCTCAAGAGCGATCGCCCCTACGAAGGAATGAACATTACCGGGGTGCAGGGCTTGACCGATGCCCAAAAGGCCACCCTGCGAGCCCTCGGGGCGATCGAAGAACGCAGTCTGTAGCCTGGCAGCAGCTTTTTTCAGCTAGCCCACTGCCGCAACTCCATCGAGCGGATGTTCAACCCGTCTGACCTGCTACAGCACAGGCTGCCAGGTGACTAAGGCCACTTGCCACTGGGCATCGGGCTGCTTGTGGAGAATCCACAGGTGGGTGCCAGAGGCGGTCAAGATTTCGTCACTTTCTGACGATATGAACCGGGTTGTGTAGCGGCTGGTTTTGTAGGCCAATCGGCCATGGCCAGTGATTTCGACCTGCTCCGTAGCCAGATCCACAATCTGAATATCGCTTTCTATCTGAATATCGCTTTCTAATAGAGGCCGAGCCGCATCTTTGCCGACAATCATCTCGGCGTTGGGCCCTAGCCAGCGCACATCGTCGGTGCAAAACTGTAGTACCTCAAGACCGTTGCCCGCAAGTTCTAGCTCAATCCAGCGGCGGTGAATGTGCCAGATCGCGTCGATATCCTCTGCGGGTAAGGTGAAGTTATCCATAGGGTCAAATCGTTATGTAGTAGGGGATGCCGATCGCGGTAGCCTTGCCATAATTAGCCCATTGACATAGCGCCCGGCCCGAAGGGCAAAGTCGCGCAGGGTGCCTTCGGTCTCAAAGCCGTATTTTTGGTACAGGCCAATGGCAGCCTGGTTGTCGGCATAGACCAGCAGTTCCAAACGACGCAGATTGAGCCAGTTGTCGGCCAGGTCTAGGACAGCCTTAAATAAGGCCGACCCCGCCCCTTTGCCCTGGTGGTTGGGGTGTACTGCCAGAGAGCCCAGGCGGCCCGTGTGCTGAAGTCGGGGGTTAGGCAAAATGCTCAGCCGCAGCACGCCAATTACCGAGGCGCGATCGCAGGCGACCAGCACATAGCCCCCATTCTGCTGAAGCAGCTGTTGGTAGGTGTCTTCAACCCGAGCAAAGGGCAAATCCACTTGGCTGCTGGTTCTACCGTAGTCGGGTAACTCTGGGCTGTCATTACAGAAAATCTCAGGGTTTACCTCGTAAATTGTCAGCCATTGATGAGCCCTATACTCAGCCATCCACGGCCCCAAGTGCTTGTAGCGACAGTCGCTGAGCATCGGTTAGACCCGTCGCCCCGGTAATGGTCATGCCTTCGTAGGGGCGGCTGGCCCGGTAGGTCCGCAAACATTCACCACTGGCCACATCCCAAACTTTAAAGGTTTTATCGGCACTACCGCTGGCAATCAAGTGGCCATCGACACTGAAAGTCACTGAGGTGACGCGATTGCTGTGGCCGGTCAGGGTGCTGTGTAGGGTGCGGGTCGGCAGGTGCCAAAGTTTGATGGTGTGGTCATCGCTGCCGGTGGCCAAGAGAGCACCCTCGGGGTGAAAGCAGACCGTCTGCACCGCCGCCCCATGGCCGCTCAGGGTGTATTCTAAAGCCCCCGTTTCGGCGTTCCATAGGGTGACGGTAGCATCGTTGCAGCCGGTAGCCAGGTGCTGTCCGTCGGGGCTAAATTCGACCGACCACACTGGTTCTGCGTGGGGCAACGATCGCAGGACCTGGCCCGAGGGCAGCGCCCACAGTTTAGCAGTGCAGTCGTGGCTGCAGCTGGCCAGGCGGGTGCCATCAGGGCTAAATTTGGCGGCCCAAGTCATGTTGGTATGGCCCTCTAAGGATTTGAGCAGTTTCCCCGTCTGTACATCCCAAAGCTTGACCGTGTAGTCTAAGCTGCCGCTAGCCAATTGCTGACCATCGGGGCTAAAGCGCACGTTCCAGACCGAGTTGCGGTGTCCCTCAAAAAGCCATCGTTGGGCGGAGCGCGCCACCGCTGACTATCAGCAGCGCCGCCAGCAGGCCGGTGCCGCGTTGACGCCTCACCTGTCGCCTGACGCCCCGAGTGCCGATGACCTCGATGCCCTCGTGCCAGAGGCTACTCTCTATGGCTGCTTTGCCTATCAAACCCAGGCGAGTTGGTCACGCTCTCGGCGGGTCGTCTGTAAGGTAACGGCTGGGGCTAAGGGGAGTCGTCACCATTTTGTCGTCACCTCGCTCAGTGCCCAACAGGCCCGTTCTCAGCGGCTTCACGCCAACTACTACTGCCCTCGCGGCGAGATGGAGAATCGGCTCAAAGAACAGCAACTCGATTTATTCAGTGACCGCACCTCCAACCATTACTTTGACGATAATCAACTGCGGCTGTGGTTTTCAGCCTTGGCCTACGGTTTGCTCAATGCCCTCCGGCAACAGGTCTTACAGCACACGGAGTTAGCCAATGCGCGGGTCGGTACGATTCGCACCCAACTCTTGAAGGTGGGTGCTCTCATTCGACTCAGTGTCCGCCGCATCCACATCGCGATGCACTCCGCTTTTCCCCGCCGTCTCCTCTTTCAACAAGTCTATCAACGGCTCATGGCGTTGCCCAATACGGCCTAATCCGTGTCTTGGTTAACGGCTTACTCTTCTTAATCGTGTCTGGCCCTAGGCCTCCTCAGAGGCCAGGCTGCAGTTTGCCTATCGGGGCGCTTACTCTTCTCAAGGCAGGTCAAAATTGGACTATAGGTTCACGGTGGCCCGGTTGGAGGCGACATTTCACCCTCGCTCACCCGAACTCATCCATCTAGACTCAATGTGACCCTGATTTAGAGGCCTGAATCAGGGCTGGTGAGAAATTCGGGCTAACACCATAAGAATCTGACAAACCGCTGTAAGAATCTGAAAGAACTTGAGTGTTAGAACTCATTACATTCAAGTTAGCTATTCATCAATAGTAAGTAGGAAGGCGCAATAAAACATAAGACAATGTAGGTTGGCAGGACACAGACAGATTGCCATAAATGCTGTGGCTCCGGGCGCGATCGAAACAGATTTTGCGGGCGGTGCAGTCCGTGACAATCCAGAAATCAACAACTTCCTCGCTTCGCAAACCGCGTTAGGTCGAGTTGATCTTCCCGATGACATTAGCGGGGCGTTAGCGAAGCTTACCGAAGGTATCGCATCTTTACTTTCTGAAGATAACCGCTGGGTAAATGCTCAGAGAATCGAAGTCTCTGGCGGCATGTTTCTTTAATTAACACTCACTAAAATAAAAGGAAGACTCATCATGCTAAATGTAGAAAACAAAGTGATTGCTATCACCGGAGCCAGTAGCGGGATTGGTGAAGCCACTGCAAAGCTGCTCGCCCAAAACGGTGCAAACGTTGTTTTGGGGGCACGGCGGACAGATAAACTAGAAAAGCTAGTCGAGGAGATTCATGCCTCCGGTGGTACAGCAGAATTCAAAGCGGTCGATGTCACCGATCGCGACGATGTAAAAGCATTTGTGGAGTTTGCCAAAGCCAAATTCGGTCGCGTCGATGTCATCTTTAACAATGCCGGTGTGATGCCCCTATCGCCGATGAATGCCCTGAAAGTCGAGGAATGGGACAATATGATTAATGTGAATATTCGAGGCGTGCTTAATGGCATTGCAGCAGGCTTGCCCATTATGGCAGCGCAGGGCGGTGGGCAGTTCATCAATACCGCATCGATTGGAGCTCATGTGGTCGTTCCGACGGGGGCCGTCTATTGCGCCACGAAATATGCGGTTTGGGCTATCTCTGAAGGACTGCGCCAGGAATCGCAAAATATTCGCGTCACTACGATATCTCCGGGTGTTGTTGAGACGGAGCTGGGCTCTGATATTACAGACGGGTCGGCGAAAGGTGCTTTGCAGGAATTTCGCAAAATTTCGCTCAGCCCAGATGCGATCGCGAGAGCGGTGCTGTACGCCGTATCCCAACCCGATGATGTTGACGTGAATGAAATCATAGTCCGACCGACGGCCAGTGCGTTCTGAAGGGAATCGGTCAAAGCATAGGAGCGTTATCACCAACACAAAGGACATTGTCGTAATGAAACCATTTCATTTTTTAGCTGTTATGGCGCTTATTCTCACGGTAGGCTGTAGCGCTGTCGGACAAACTTCTGTTCACAATGAAACACCGGCACCAAGTAACAAGGCCGTTGTCGAGGCGAGTTTTTAGCAATGGCAAGATGGTACTGGCTCTCCTTTCGAGCTTTTATCAGAGGATATGCGCTGGACGATTAGTGGCTTTAATACATATGCCGACACTTACACACGCGAGCCTTTTGAAGAAGAGCTGATTGCGCCTTTTAATGCGCGCGTAGAGGAGCCTTTAAGGCCAACACAGTGGCAAGTTTATGAAGATGGTGACGTTGTTATTATTCATTTTGATGCTGAAACAACCTTGATTAATGGAGAACAGTATAGGAACAGCTATGCCTGGTTTTTCACTTTCGAGGATGAAGAAGTGACTGAAGTTACAGCATTCTTGGACATGCCAGCTTTTGAAAAAGCTTTGGGAATAGAGGTTAGGTAACCAATGAATTAAATTGTGGAATTACACCTGAGGAGCCAATGGAAACTGTGTATCTGACGAACAGTTACGTCCAGCTTTCCTCGCGCTTTAATTGCATCAGGAATTCTCAAATAACTGTTCCAGAAAAATGACGTTAGTTTCCCAGGGGCATCGCCGAATTAAATACTTTCAAATGTGGTCATATCCCTCTTCTGTCTAGGGCAATCGCATTTTTATCCAACTAAGTACCTCAGCACTTTGAAGAGGTACTCATCGCCCCAACGCACTAGACTCGCAGGGGCTTCCTGGGAAGCCAAGCGGGTGCTACAAGTTTTGGCTCATCGCTGTGCCTATCTAATCTGGATTATTCATGAGAAGCGTTAATGGCTAGCTTGTACATTAGTGCGTCAGTGATTGTCTTGGGTTCCTAACTGGTAGATGCTTTTGCTTCGCCAGAGTAAGGCTGAGAGGTGTTACTTTGTAACTGCAAGCAATCGGTGAGAGCAAGCTCTATGGCCAGCAACCAGCTCAACTCGCTCGAACTCAGCCGACGGTTCAATAAACCACTGATGCTCTCCAGTCGTCAAATGAACTGGAATGGCATTTTGGTGGAGCAGTGTCAAAGTCCTGATTCAACCTATGAGGCAGAACTCCCAGCCCTCTCAGACCACTGGCTCAGCTTACACCTAGGGAATCCTACTCATATAATTCAAAAACGGGACGATCGACTGCATGAATCGATCCTTCAGGAAGGGGACAATCTCTTTATTCCGGCTGGACAGCCAAGCTACTGGTGTCAAGATAAAGGTGGTATCACCTGCTCTCCACTATTCATTTGCTTAAAACCAGAACTGATTCAACAGGTTGCTGAAGCCTCTGATATTGATTCAAACCGGTTCGATCTTGCGCATAGTTTTGGTCAGCAAGATTCGCAACTTCACCAAATAGGCATGCTGCTGTTCGCTGAGTTGCGATCGGGCGGGGTGATGGGGAAGCTGTATGTCGAATCACTCACTCAAGTCCTGGTGATTCATTTACTGCGACACTATTCGAACTTGATACAACCAATCACGGCCCAAAATAGAAGCTTCACTCGCACTCAGCTTCAGCAGGCGATCGATTACATCCATACTTACCTAGATCGAGACTTATCCTTGGCTGAACTGGCAAGTGTTGTTAACATCAGCCCAACTTACTTTGCAAGTTTGTTTAAGCAGGAAATGGGAATTTCGCCCCACCAGTATGTGATTCGACAGCGCGTGGAACAGGCGAAATTGATGCTGGCAAAAACGGATTTGGCGATCGCAGACATCGCCCTGCAAGTCGGCTTCTCTAGCCAAAGCCATCTGACGCAACAGTTTAAGCGATTCACTGGCATGACACCGAAGCAGGTGCGCTAACAGGAAGAATCTGACAAATTAGGTTAAGAATCTGAAAGCAGTCAAGCACAAGAACTCAGTACATTTAGAACACTCAGAACAGATAGAACGGCAGGATTAATATCTCCATTAATTCTATCTAGGAGTACACCTGATCGCCTTTCATTGGAGAAATAAGCTAATGACACAAGATAAACCAAAAATTGCTCTAGTGACAGGAGCGAGTCGAGGACTGGGCAAGAATACTGCTTTGGCAGTGGCAAAGAAAGGAGTAGGCGTAATTGTGACCTATCTCAACGGTGAAGCGGAAGCAAAATCCGTTGTTTCTGAAATTGAGGCAATGGGCAATAAAGCAGTGGCATTGCAGCTCGATATCGGCAGCATCGAAACCCTTGATGAATTTGTGATACAAGTCAAGCAAGCCCTGCAAAACAATTGGGGCATCGAGCAATTTGATTTCCTCATCAATAACGCTGGAATTAGTGGTGGTTCACTGTTTGCAGAAACAACAGAGGAAGAATTTGATCGAATATTCAACGTTAACTTCAAAGGTGTCTTTTTTCTCACTCAAAAGTTGCTGCCATTGCTCAAAGATGGTGGACGAATCGTGAATTTTTCATCGTTTCTGACCCGCACCATAAGCCCAGGACGAGGGATCTATGCCAGCATGAAGGGCGCGATCGAGGTCCTGACTCGCTCCTTAGCCAAGGAACTAGGACAGCGGCAAATCACAGTGAATGTAATCGCTCCTGGAGCGATCGCCACCGAGGGCAGTGTCGTACAGGACAATCCAGAGATCAATAAGTACATCGCGTCCCAAACTGCTTTAGGTCGGGTGGGTGAACCCGATGATATTGGAGGGGCGATCGCGCTGTTGCTGTCGGAGGAGAATCGATGGATTACTGGACAGAGAATCGAAGTCTCCGGGGGGCAGTCCCTCTAGCTTAAATCAACTTCAACCGGTAGACAAATCATGTTAGCCAATTAACTGATTCAGAACATCAGTTCCAGATTGAGCTACTTATAGAGCCTCAAATCGCGAAGTTTATACAGGTCTACTTGTGTTCTACTGCGGCAAAACATCGACACGACGATCAGGCAAGGGGTTGAGGAGATGAGTCAGCTCTGCCGTCAGTACGTGATTCACCAGCGCGTAGAACAAGCAAAATTGATGCTGTCGAAAACAGATTTAGCGATCTCCGACATCGCTCTACAAGTCAGCTTCTCTAGTCAAAGCCCTCTGACGCAACAATATAAGCGCCTCACTGGACTGACTCCTAAACAGGTGCGCTAGCGACCTAAGAATCTGATAAATCACCATAAGAATTTGAAAGAAGTTGAGTGTTGGAACTTACTACACTCAGGGGTAGTTGGACTTATCGCCGCTGAGGTGCACCGTCGCAGCGGATCGGTCTGATCCGCTATCGCCTGTCGTCCACGCCGTCGTCAATTGGCCTACGGTTTCGGCAATGGTGCTTGCCGGAGCAGTCTGAACTTTCAGCCGAGGGATGGAAAGAATCGATCACCATGAACATTTTTTCTGATCCCTTACGAGAACGAACCCTGGATCAGGTGTTTGAGTCTGATCAGTCGCGGTCAGACTTCCCTCGTAGGCGACGGCGATTGCCCCGGATCGCCTCTAAAATCCTCATCGCAGTTGTGGCCGCCGTCGGCTTGTCGAAAACGACATCAAGTGTTAGTTTGTCACTAAGTGACAGATGGCAAAAAGGAAGGCTGGTATGGGGAGTGATGGTGACGGCGCTACGGCGAAGAACGAGCGTAAACCAGGAGGGATGAGTGAGCAGCGGCAGCAGCGGATACGTCTGGAGATTTCGCGGGAGGCGGCGCGTTTGTTTTGGGAGCAAGGGGTCGCGGCTACGACCGGCGAGCAGATCGCCGCTGCGGTCGGTCTCTCGGTGCGCACCCTCTGGCGGTACTTTCGCAACAAGGAGAGCTGTGCTGAACCAGTCTTGGCGCAGGATGGCGAGGAGTTTGTGGCGCTATTGCGCCGCTGGCCTCGGGATGTCTCCCTTGAAGATCACCTCGTTGAGTGGGCTATGAATCGGACTCAAGATCCCGATCAGCAGTCCTTTGATGAGGCTGTGATCAAGATGATTGTGCTGGCTGAAAAAGAGCCGGATCTGCGGACGGTCTGGCTGATGACCCACGACCGAATAGAGCATGCTCTAGTCAAGATCATCGCCGATCGCCTGACGATATCGAGGTGCGGCTGCACGCCGCAGCGGCCACCGCAGTCGTGCGCGTTATCAGTGAAGACGTCAGTGCTGCCCTGATGGCGGGAGCCGATCGCGCCTCGCTCGGCAACCCGCTTGGGCAGATGGCCCGCGCCGTACATATAGCTACTGGTGGGGTGGTCGGCGATCCTGTCGATCCTTAAACCGACTAATAACTGAAATCAGCACCAAGAGTAAAGGAGTTGATCCTCATGTCTCAAGTTCCTTCTAGCCACCCACGGGATTCAGGAAAGATCCCTACCGCGTCTTTATCTCGACTCGATAATAGTCTGCGCCCAAGCTTGCCCGAGGGCATTGTTGGCCTGATCGTCTTTAGCGTCGTTGGCTACGGAGTCGGCTCGCAGCTCTCACGGCTCGGACTTGACCCCGTGGTCTATGGCCTGGTCTTCACTGCGCTGTCTGGCATCGCTGGCATCGCCGGGTTTGCCGCCGCTGTGCTGCTCCGCATCCGTTCCCTCAGCGCCTTTGGCGTTCGCCCGGTCTCTCGGCGGTGGCTGCTGATCGGGGTCGGAGCCGGACTCGTTGCCTTCGTGGTCAAGGGGCTGGCGGTTCTGGTCTACATCGCCATCACCGGAGACAGCTCCACCCCGCAGACCGTGTACGCCGAAGGTGGCAGTGGCGGGGTGCTGTCCTTAATCTTGGCGACAGTGTTTCTCGGTCTTCTCACGCCTTTGGGAGAGGAGCTGATCTTTCGGGGTGTCATCGCCAACGTGCTGCTGCGCCACGGGGCGTTTTTCGGGGTCGTCAGTAGTGCCCTGATCTTTGCCTTCATGCACGGCATCAATATCGTTTTCCCTGCGGCCTTGGTGATGGGTCTCGTCGGTGCCGAGTTGCTGCGCCGCAGCGGCTCGGTCTGGCCCGCCGTCGTTGTTCACATTGTTTTCAACCTGCCCACGGTGCCGGTGATGGTGATCGCCGGTACGGGCTGAACTACAGCGGTTCTCAATTGAGTGAGGTACTCAGTTGATGAGTCCTAGATCCCCCCAGTTCCTGGCTGTCTCAGCTTCACTCTGTACCCTCCTTAGCAAGGGGGGCAGGGGGGGAACTTCGCGATGTACTTCACCCGAGTGAAATTCGCTATATCAACAATCAGATCAAAGGAAATCACCATGTCTCACGTGTCTTCTAATCAACCACGCGATCGCACCCTTCCCCCCCACGACTCAGAGCCAACGGCTGCCGCGAGGAAAACTCTGCTCACTCGCAAAATCTACGTCCGCAGCTTGCTAATGACTGGGACGGCGCTGCTGGCCCTCAGTGCCTGCAGCCAGCCCGTACCTGAGCAACCATCACCGGGGGAGATTCCCGCAGGGCTGGAACGCTTTTACACCCAAGAGCTAACGTTCGGCCCCTGCGCGGACTACGCCACCACCGATGCCGACGCCAAAGCATTCGCCAACGATACCGTCCAATGCGCTCGACTGGAGGTGCCGCTCGACTACGAGAACCCCGACGGGCGGACAGCGCAGATCGCCCTGCTACGCGTCCCGGCGCGGGGTGAGCCGGGCAGCCGCATCGGCTCGATTCTAACCAACCCCGGCGGCCCGGGCTACCCTGGGATGGCTGACGCGATCACCGTGGCGGAGGCCGCAGCCGACAGCCCGGTCACCGAGCGGTTTGACCTGATCGGCTTTGACCCACGCGGGGTTGGGGCCTCGACCCCAGCGTTGGACTGTCTGACTGATGCCGAACTCGAGCCTGGCGTAACGAATTTCGGGATCTGGGGCGAGAACTATACCGAGGAAGATACCCGCCAGTTTTACGAGCAGTGCGCCGAGCGTTCTGGCGGGGCGGACGTGCTGGCCCACGTCGGCACCCGCGATGCCGTGCGCGACGTGGACGTGCTCCGTGCGGTGCTTGGCGATGAGAAACTCACCTTCTTCGGGCAGAGCTACGGGAGCCGGTTCGGGGCGGTCTACGCCGAGACCTTCCCCCAGAACGTGCGCGCTCTGGTGCTCGACGGACCGATGGATCCCACCATCGGCACCGCCGAGCGTCGCCTCGTCCTGGTCGAAAGCTACCAGGAGGCGTTCGAGAATTTCGCGGCGTTCTGTGCCCAGAACTCGGATTGCCCACTCGGCACCGACCCCGCCCAGGCCACCGCCGTCTTCCAGCAACTCGTGCAACCCCTGTTTGACAAACCGATCACTACCACCGATGGGTGCAAGCTGACCCATGTCGAAGCCGTGGTCGGTGTGATGCTCGCGCTGGACCTCGAGGAAGCCTGGCCGTATCTCATCCAGGGCATCGCCGAGCTTGAGGCTGGCAAGGGCGACACCGTGATGGCATGGCGCGACTTTTCTGCCGGGCGTAGCCCCGATGGCAGCTACAGCAACTTTGGTGATGCCGTAGCCGCCATTGACTGCCTCGATGAGGAACGCTACACGCCCGAGCAGCAGACCGCGATGATGCGCAGCATCTACGATGCGGCACCGTTTATGGACACGGGCCGGCCCGTCGCGGCCCGCAACCTGTGCGAGCACTGGCCGGTGCAGCCCACCCTCGGCTACCCCTACGCCCAGAACATTGAAGGACTCCCGCAGACCCTGGTCGTTGCGGCCACCCGTGATTCGGCCACCCCGTACTCAGGCGGCATCAGCCTCGCCGAGACGCTCGGTGCCAGCTTGCTCACCGTCGAGGACGGACAGCACGGTGTGGTCTTCGCCGCCGGGAACGCCTGCGTCAACGACATCGTTGCCGACTACCTGATCGACCTCGATCTGCCCGACGAAGGGACGACCTGCACCCTATAACGACAATATCGCGAAGGCTTGAAAACAATTCTGGAATGACGTTGAGGATAGAGTCATGGTTAAACATAAAAACACTCGGTTGCGACTGTTTGGGCTGCTGTGGTTGGCAGGTATGACTGGGGTGATGTCCCTGGGGTTGCTGCCTTTGCCCTTGCTCCCAGAGGGTGCCCCACCTGCCGCCGTGGTCAGGCTACTGATGCTGGTGCAGCCCACGGTTTTGCTGTCGGTGGCGGTGCTGATAGGTGTGCTCTTGGCTCACCGGCTAGGGCTAATGGCACCGGGGGCAGAGGCGCTGGCCGGGGGGCGATCGTGGCGGCAAGCCATGGTTCCTCAACTGTTGCCCGGCGTGGTGGGTGGGTTGATCAGCGGTGCACTACTGACGGCGATTACCCTGCTGTCTCGCCCGCTGCTGCCACCCGCCTATGGGGCGGCTGAGCCCACGCCGCTGCTAGTGCGATTTCTCTACGGCGGTATCACCGAAGAAATTTTGATCCGCTGGGGACTGATGACGCTGCTGCTATGGCTGGGCTGGCGATTTGGGCAGCAGCGCCAGGGTAAGCCCCAGGCCCGGTGGGTGGTAGTCGCCATTGCCGTCTCCTCCCTGTTGTTTGCCGTGGGCCACTTGCCCGCTGCGATCGCCCTAGGACTACCGTTAACCCCACCCCTGCTAGGGTTCTTGCTCATCCAAAATTCTTTGTTCGCAGTAGTTGCGGGGTATTTATTCTGGCGCTACGGGCTAGAGGCCGCCATGATCGCCCACCTGATAGTTCATGCCGTGCTGGCCCTTATCGGCTGAGGCATCTCCTCAAGCCCGCTGTGCACGAACAGGGGTTGGGTGATCTCGAAGCTTCGCCACGGTTAAAGCGTTAAACACCATGTCTCAGATTTCTTCTAACAGGTCACGAAATCGTGGCCGACTCACGTACGACTCAAGACCAACAGCTTCCATTAGGAGGAGAATTATGCGCGTTCCCAAGACCTACGTCAGGCGCTTATTAACAGGCACAGCAGTGATGTTGCTTGTCCTCGCTGGGGCACCTGCCGCATTGACCCAGTCTGCCCAGGAGCCAGCGGCGGCACTGGCGCGATTTTACAACCAGGAGCTGACCTTCGGCTCCTGCGAAGGCTTTGCGACTAATGCGACCGAGGCCCAAGTGTACGTTGATCCGTTTGAATGTGGTCGCCTGGAGGTGCCGCTAGATTACGACGACCCTGAGGGTGAGACCATGCAAATCGCGGTCTTGCGCCTGCCCGCCCAAGGTGAGCCGAGCCAGCGGATCGGCTCACTGGTCATCAACCCAGGCGGGCCGGGCGGATCGGGAATGCAGGTTGCTGTCCTTTCGGCGTTGACGGGTCAAAAAGACAGTCCACTGCTGCAACGCTTCGATTGGGTCGGCTTCGACCCTCGAGGTGTGGGTGCCTCGACCCCGGCCATCAACTGCTTCACCGACGCAGAGAACGACCGGGGCGAGAACCAGACGACGCTGTTGGGTACGTCGGGAGAGTGGAGTGCCGATGACACCCGCGAGTTGATGGAGCAGTGCGCCGAAGGATCGGGGGGTAAGGATGTCCTCGCTGCTGTCGGCACCCGCAATGCAGCACGGGATATGGACGTGCTCCGCGCCGCTCTCGGGGACGAGAAACTGACCTTTGCCGGGCAGAGCTACGGTACCCGACTCGGCGCGGTCTATGCCGAGATGTTCCCGCAGAATGTGCGGGCCATGGTCTTCGATGGCGTAATCGACCCCCGGCAGGGCAGCGCGGAACGCCGCCTGTCGATTCACGCCGGGTTCCAGCGATCGTTCGATTTGATGGCTGAGTTCTGCGCGGAAAGCCCGGACTGCCCGCTGGGCAACGATCCCGAGCAGGCAACCACCGTGTTCCAGGATCTGTTCCAGCCGCTGATCGACAACCCCGTACCCGCCGGGAACGGACGCACAGCGAACTTCTTCCAGGCCACGGGTGGCGTGGGTGCCGGACTTTACACCGCTGATGCATGGCCACGGGTCATCGATGGCATTGCCCAGCTTAAGAATGAGGGGCGCGGCGACCAACTGCTCGCCATCTATGATGATTTCCACGGTAGAGATCCCAACGGTACGTGGACCAACTTCATCGAGGCCAATCTTGCGATCAACTGCAACGACGAGGAGCGCCGCACCCCTGAGCAGGAGGCTAACCTGCGCCGCCAGATCTTCGCCGTGAACCCCTTCCTCGATAACGGACGCGACGTCGAGGGCGTTACTCGTGATGCCTGTGAGTTCTGGCCCAGTGAGCCGACCCTAGGCTTTCCCTACGCGCAAGATGTTGAGGGTTTACCCGACACGCTGATCATCTCTATTACTGGCGACCCGGCCACCCCCTACGGCGCTGGGGCCAGTCTGGCTAAGGCGCTTGGCGGTAGCGTGTTCACCGTCGAGGGCGAGCGGCACACCGTTGCTTTGGAAGGCATTAGCCCCTGCGTTAACGAGATCGTTGTCGACTACCTCATCAACCTTGAACTCCCAGCAGAGGGCGATCGCTGCGCCCTCTAGACGCCCCAGCGCTAAACCTAAGGATATAAGCGTCGCGGCGCTTGGACTGCCAACGATGCAGATTGAAATCTGTGTGACTGCAATTGTCCCGTGAGTTTTGCATCAACAACAACGCTGCTCTACGCGGCGGTTCTCACTCTTAATCATCACTACATCCATCACCCAACATTGGAGTTAAAAACATGTCACGCAAAGCGATCGCCACAAAGCGCCCTATTCACCCGAATCATGAAGCAAAACACATCCGCTTGCTTCGCAAACCCTTCCAGATCATTCGCGCCAATTTTCGCGCCTACCTCATCATCAACGCCATTGCGTATGGCTTAGTCTTCACCGGGATGGTAGCGGCGATGGTCTTCCCCGACCTAGGCGCAGCTCAGGTGGCCACCCTAGAAGACAACGGAACGGGAGACCTTGTCCGGTCTCTAATCAAAAATCCTTGGCTGTTCGCGCTGACCATCCTGGGAGTCAACGTCATCAGGGTCGGCGTGCTGTCGATCGTGCTCCCTTCGCTGATCGTTCCTTTCGCTGGCATCGCCATATTCGCGCATAGGGCATTCACTATCGGTTTGAGCCTAGCTTCCACCACATCGATCGCGGTGGTATGGATTCCGCACTCGCTGACGTTACTCATTGAATTCCAGGCTTACGCCCTCTTGATGTTAGGCGCGTACATCCTCGGCCGAGCCTGGATCTCTACCGCAACCATCGGTGCTCGGAACCGTCATCAGGGTTACGTCCGTGGGCTGCAACAACTCGGTTGGCTGAGCCTGACTGCGCTCCCACTGTTCATCGTCGGCGCGATCTGGGAGGCGTTCTCGCTCAGCTACCTGTTCAGCCGCTGACCCAATGGTTGTTGTAGCGCTAAACAGACCAAATCATGATGGTTTCTTGAATCGCTTGAATCGATTGTCAACTTTGTAATTTTAAGATGGTGAATCAAATGATTAAGTACAAAGATTTTGCGCCTCGAATTACTGAACGGGGACCCTTCGGCGGACCTTCCGAGTATGAATCTTTCTCGGAGGTTGTGAGTGCTGTAAATCAGTGGATCGAAAGCACAACGATACAGGTAATCAACGTTGAAACTGTTGTTTTACCCGATCGCATTGAAGGCACCGGCGATGGTGACTACGGACTGAAGACCAGCAATGCTTTCTACCCAGTGATGATCAGCCAGGGGCTTGCCATCAATTGCTTTCAATGTGTGCGTGTTTGGTACCGAGAATAAGCTTTACCGGAGAAGAAATGATGCAACGATCTACCTTGTTTACTTTCCTGTATCTGGCGCTGGGAGTTTGTTTGACGGCGATCGCGTTTGGATACCCAAACCTGCCTTCGGGTCTTCAAACCAGCTTGTTGATTAATGCAGGAGCGTCCTACATCGCTTGTATTTTCAATCCATTTTGGCGGGAGAGGACAATCCGCTTCTATCGCCGCCGCAATTCATCGGTCATCCTATCCTCGGTGGTAATTGGATTCACTGTTATTTGGATGATCTGGCAGGTTCAGAGTCAGAACTGGACAGCGGAAGCCATTTTACAGGCGCTTCCGTGGCTAATCGTTGTTTTACTGTTTGCTGAAAACATTGTGATTATAAGGCAAGTGAATTCTGAACATTAGTGTTTAAACCGGATGATGCCGAAACAAACTCGTTTCAGTAATGTGAGATAGAGTCAATCAGGTTTGACTGACAAAACCTGTGAAATGCCTGCTACTGCGTAGGTTGGGTGGCGCGATAGCAGAACCCAACACAACCAGCTCTAGCGTTGGGTTTCACTTCGTTTCACCCAACCTACGCCTGATGTTTTGTCAGTCAACCAGGAGTCAAACACATTACATGGGGAACACCATGAATAAGCCCAAGTTTTTTGTTACCCCTGGTTATGGGGAATACATGCTGAATGAATTGCATTGCTTACTACAACACACCCATCAGGAGGTTTCTAATGAACCGGAAGATTTTAGTAACTGGTGCAACTGGGAGCAACGGTACAGAGATTGTCAAGCGACTCGCAGCACAGAACGTGCAAGTCCGCGCCATGGTTCGTAACTATGATCGAGCAAAGGAAATTGCACTCCCAAATGTTGAAGTGGTGGCGGGGAACTTTGATCGCCCTGAGACGTTGTTGGAGGCGCTGACTGAAGTAGACCGCGCCTTTCTCTTAACGAACTCTACAGAACACGCAGAAGCCCAACAACTCGCGTTTGTTGATGCGGCCCGTCAGCGTGGTGTCAAGCATATCGTCAAACTATCGCAATTTGCAGCCGATGCCCATTCGCCCGTGCGCTTTTTGCGTT
>DAIUJR010000059.1:0-37872 GCA_036848635.1 Nodosilinea sp. CTOTU7336 | reverse complement strand
CTAGTACTAGGGCGTGTTTTAAAACTATGTCAAAGCCTGATTCTTCCGTACGAGAGATCAAGGCTTCCAGTGGGTTTTAAAACAGACCCTAGGACTTCGTGGCGTAAGTTTATCGACCAGCGGCAATAACCATAGACACAACAACACCCAACCTCTGTGCCAAGGAACTTCCTACGGGGTGACGAGACTTCATGGAGTCAAATGATACAGCCTAACTGCCCCTAACACAGGACATTGGCCACCTATTTGAAAGCTCCCGTTATCTACTTTAGGAAGTATTGAGTCGAGCGTTGGGTGCTGCTGGTTAAGCGAGACAGATATGAAGTTAACAGCGCATTCACTCCTTCTTGTGTGTGGACAATTGGCTGTTTGATCTGCCAGGGAAGCTGTATCAGCTCCATATTCAATATAGAACTAATGGCCATCAAAACAAGGGAATGAAACGATAGTTAATATAGGCGACTTAATTTCCACACTTACTCCACGTACTCCGTTGCAATGTCAACCGTTAGGGACTGTTCATCCACTGTCACATACAGCAGGTTGGGGCGACAGCAAACCTGGCAATCTTCGGTATAGGACTGGCTCAGCCCAGCGGACAGATCGACGAAGGTAGTATTGGGTTCGCCGCAAACGGCGCAGTAGTATTCGGCGGTCGATTCCATCGGGATAAGGTAAAGCGAGGATAACAGATACAGATACTAGATACTGATATCAATCTAACCGTTGCCGGAACTTGGGGTTAGCACCTTCGTCCTGAAACTTACCTTATCCATCATTTCAGGGCTGGCTTAGGAGCCGCTCATCGGCGGTCGTTACAATTTAGGTTAGGGCTGTTCAAAAGCTGTGGCCCAGGTGGGGCCACAGGGGGTTAAGTCATTTTTTGGAGTGTTCCACGAGGTTGTCATGAAATTTACTGCATTCGCTACGCTATCTCTAGTTTTGTTACCCATTGCTAGCCTACCGCCGGTGCTGGTTGCCCCCCCCGCGCTGGCCCAGGCCTTTGCCTCAGGCCCTATTCAGGCGATCAACTCGGCTGGTGACACCCTTTATCTCAACAACGATACGGTGGTTGAGACCTCGTTGACCGTAAGCACGGCTACCACCTTCAACGGACGTTCGATTCCGGCCGGGTCTATTCTGCGGGGCCGGTTTGAACCGGTGACCGGCGGCCTGCGGTACGTGGCTGACGCTGTTCAGGTGGAGGGCCAGATTTATTCTATCCAGGCCGTCTCTGACGTGCTGCACGATGTTAAAGACCCGCGTGAGGCGTCAGCGGGTGCCATTGCCGGGGATGCCGCCATTGGGGCGGCCGGAGGCGCTGCCGTTAGCGGCATTTTAGGCAACGTTAGTCTGGCCAGCATTTTGGGCGGTGCCGCCGCCGGTGCCGCCTTGGGCAATGTTACCGCCCAGCGCGTGGTGGTAGTAGAGCCGAACCAAACGATTACCCTAAAAGCGCAATAGGGCGGCGGCAGAACTGAAGCTGGGGAAGCGGTTGGGATCACCAGGCTGCCGGCCACTTCCCCAGGTGACCCACAGGTTACCTACAACGCTCTAGAGACTCACTCAAGGCAAGCGACCTCTAGCGCTGATATCTGCTAGCTCTGCCTCAATCGCCTTGGTGCTAATGGCGATCTCATACAGCGACGTGATCAGCGATGCCATCAGCAGAATCAGGCTGGTGCCAAACAGCAGCTCGGCCAGTTGCTGCTGCTGAATAAACAGCGCAAACATGGTCAGCGTACAGGCCAAAAAGCTCGACACCCCCAGCGCCTGCATCAGGCGAATCAGGGCGATGCGCTGGCGCAGGTTGACGATTTGCTTCTGCACCACGGTCTGAAAGTAGTCGCGCTCGGAGCTGTGCAGTTGGCGAATCAGCTGGGCCAGCACTAGAAAGCGGTTGGTGTAGGCCAGCAACAGCAGCGAAATGGCCGGGAACAGCAGGGCAGGGGTGGTGATGTCCATAAATACTAATAGGAGAGGCGTCCGAACCGGGCATCCTCTCCTATTGTTAACGAGCTCTACCAATTTAGACCGACCGTTCAGATCAGTTAAGAACCCGATGAGCCACTTCAGGACCTAAAACCCAGAACCTGAAACCCAGACGCTTACAGGGGTAGATATACTTATACCACGGCCCCCTAGGCGCGGGTCGCCACTTCCACGGGGCTGGCGACTAGCCGCTCGTAGGCGGCGCGCATTTTCAGGCCCACCAGCACCTGGAACAGGCCGCTGCCGTTGGTCGAACCCGGATACTCCCGGTGCTTTAGCAGCAGCTCGGTCATCTCGCCGTAGTACTTGGTGGAGGTGTTGCTGAGGTGGCTCTCGATGTAGATCATTTCTTCGAGCCGATCAAACTGGCCGTCGACCTCGAGTACCGAGACCTCATGGCCGTAGTACGAGTCGGGGCCGTAGTGCATGCGAATGCCGGGGTAAGAGCAGGTGAGCTTACGACCGCAGGGAATCCAGTCGATGGTGGAACCTTCGTCAAACAGGTAGACGGGATCAAACCCGGCCACACCTTCCCGCTGCATCAGGCGCACCCGCAGCACCTTGCGCTCTTCGTCGTTGGGAATCAGCTGGGTGGGGAGAATTTGAATCACCACGTCGGCATACTGCTTTTGAATGTCGATGTAGGCTTCAAAATCAGGGCGGCGAGCGTTAATCGAGGCCAGCACGTCTTCGTAGCGGTGACCGCGCTCAGCCATGTCACGCTGAATTTTCCAGGCAATTTTAACTTCGTCGCTGATGTCGAGGTAGACGCTAAAGTCAATCAGCTCCCGAACCCGTTCGTCGTAGAGGGGGTGCAGCCCTTCGATGACGATGATGCGATTGGGGTCGATGCGCTCGGGGGGGTCGATGGCCCCGGTTTCGTGGTTGTAGATCGGCTTGTCAATGCTGTGGCCGTCTTTCAGGGCTTTAATCTGTTCATACATCAGATCAAAGTTGTTGGCCTTGGGGTTGAGGGCGGTGACCCCGGCCTCTTTACGCTGCTTACGATCAAGGCTGTGATAGTCGTCTAGGCAGATGACGGTCATCAGCTCAGCGCCGAATAGATCGCTGAGGCGACGCAAAAATGTGGATTTGCCGCATCCTGAATCTCCCGCGACACCAATGAGAACTACCTTACCTGGCTTGCTGATCATAGGTTCCCCCTAAACGACTTTCCTATACTTAACGAACGCAGTTCAACCCAGCGCAAAAACAGTGAGCGACAATCGAACCTGCCATCGGTATTGCGGTTCCCCTACGGATGTACCCCTAAGGTTGTACGTCGTGGAAATCACCTGCCAGACATGGTGCGAGTGGCTCTAAAACCATGCCTAAGCAGCCATTGAAGCAAGATGCCCTTACCCACTACCAGCTCTGATTGAGCCGCCAATGCAATAGACCCAGGGCTTGGTTCTACATCTACGGCGCCTTAGTTAACCTGGCGGACATGACGCTGCCCTAGTCAGCTAAGACCTCAGAAGCAATAAGTATTTTTACCCCATTGATAATTATCGTATCAGAAGTAAGTATCCCTCACAACAGTTTTTTAGAAGGGTTTTGTTCGCTAGCCCCAGGGCCAATCGATCCCCAAGTGGGCCTGCGGAGCGGCCCAGGGCCATTCGAGGACGAGGGTTCCATTCCAGCTAGATACAATAAGTAGGTCGGCACCACGACCAGCCCTACACCGGGTAGCCTGCCAGGTATAGAGCTCGACTTTGCCAAGGCATTTATTTAGATTAACTTAACCTTCGATGCTGCAAAGAACACAATCTAAGCTCGAAAACTTTAATAGATTAGAGTCTGTCCGATGGCATCGATCGTAGGAATGAGGTTACTTACGGCTGTAAATCACTTGTGCTCTCGACTATTGACATCGACCTACAGTGATACCCTAGGGTAGAGTGTGCCTGACGTTAGCGGCAACGCTAGCTTGGTAAGGGCACCGATTTCTTGACGAGGCGGAACATGGCGATGTGTTGCCGTCATTGTTTAGTTAGGTTCAGAGAGTCACAAGTTAACCTATGTACAATCCAAGCGTGAGCGGCGGCAACGCCGGTACTTTAGCGGGCAGCCGCTTATTTTTATACGAAGTGCAGGGCCTGCGCCAGAGTGCAGAAACCGACCTGATGGGCACGACTATTCGCAAGAGTGGCCGTGTTTTTATCACGGTGCCCTACAGCCGTATGAATCAGGAAATGCAGCGGATTACTCGCCTGGGCGGCAAAATTGTCAGCATTAGCCCAGTCGAGACGGATCAAGCCCTGAGCAACCACACCCCAGCGATGACCGATGCGCCGCCCGTACCCGCAGAAACTACGGAAAAGCCCATGACTCAAGCCACTCCTAAAGCCGCTAGCAAGAGCGTTCCGGTTAACCTTTACAAGCCCAATAGCCCCTTTGTGGGTAAGGTCATTTCGAACGAGCCCCTGGTTAAAGAAGGCGGCTCGGGTATTGTGCAGCACCTCACCTTTGACCTGTCTGAGGGAGATCTGCACTATGTCGAAGGCCAGAGCATCGGCATCATTCCCGAGGGCACCGACGACAAAGGCAAGCCCCACAAGCTGCGTCTTTACTCTATCGCCTCGACCCGCCACGGCGACAAAATGGACGACAAGACCGTCTCGCTGTGCGTGCGCCAGCTCGAGTATAAGCATCCCGAAACCGGTGAAACGGTGTACGGCACCTGTTCCACTTACCTGTGCCACATCGAGCCAGGGGCCGACATTAAAATTACCGGTCCCGTCGGTAAAGAAATGCTGCTGCCCGACGACCCTGAGGCCACCATCATCATGCTGGCCACCGGCACCGGCATTGCCCCCTTCCGTGCCTACCTGTGGCGCATGTTCAAGGAAGCTGAGCGCCAGGCTAACCCTGACTACCAGTTCAGGGGCATGGCCTGGCTGATCTTTGGGGTGCCCTATACGCCGAACATTCTCTACAAAGAAGAGCTGGAGGCAATCCAGGCGGAATATCCCGACAATTTCCGGCTGACCTACGCCATTAGCCGCGAAGAGCAAAATGCGGAGGGGGGCCGGATGTATATCCAGCACCGGGTGTCGGAACATGCCGCTGAGCTATGGGAGTTGATGCAGAAGCCCAATACCCACACCTACATGTGCGGCCTCAAGGGCATGGAAGACGGCATTGATGAAGGCATGGCCGCCCAGGCGACTCAGCACGGCGTCGACTGGGCCGAGTTTCGCAAGCAGATGAAGAAAGACCACCGCTGGCACGTTGAAACCTATTAACCCGTGGGGCGCACGGTGGGGCGCCCGACAGTCAACCCGGTCATAGTGGTGATATGGAAGGACGTTCTGTCCTTCCATTTTTTATGCCCCAATAATCCTTCTACAATTGGGGCAACGATACATGAAAGGGGACGCGGAGCCTTGGGCATCAAAGTGGGTTTACTGGGGTTAGGAACGGTAGGGTCAGGCACCGCCAAAATTTTGCTGGATCCGGCCCAACGCCATCCCCTGGTGGGTGGCCTGGAGCTGGCGAAGGTGGGAGTGCGCCGCCTCGACCAGCCCCGCCGGGTGGCGATTCCCGCCGACCGGCTGACGACGGACTTAGCCGCTATTGTCCGTGACCCAGATATTCCCATTGTGGTGGAGGTAATCGGCGGGCTAGAGCCAGCCCGATCGCTGATCCTCGACGCCATTGCCCACGGTAAGCACGTGGTTACCGCCAATAAAGCCGTGATTGCCCGCTACGGCGACGAAATCTTTACCGCCGCCAACCAGGCGGGGGTCTACGTGCTGCTAGAAGCCGCCGTGGGGGGCGGTATTCCGGTGATTCAGCCGCTAAAACAGGCTCTGGGGGTTAACCGGATCGCGGCGGTAACCGGCATTGTCAATGGCACCACCAACTACATCCTCACCCGTATGCAGCGGGAGGGGGGCGATTTTGAGCCAATTTTAGCCGATGCCCAGCGGTTGGGCTACGCCGAGGCCGACCCCGCCGCCGATGTAGATGGCCTGGATGCCGCCGATAAAATCGCCATCCTGGCATCCCTGGCCTTTGGGGGCCGGATTAAGCTTTCGGAGGTTTACACCGAGGGCATAGGCCAGGTCACCGCCGCCGACATGGCCTATGCCAGCCGCCTGGGGTTTGTGATTAAGCTGCTGGCCATCGCCCGGCGGAATATGGCCTCAGATGCAGGCCACTCAGAGGCCCTGGAACTGCGGGTGCACCCCACCCTGGTGCCCGAATCGCACCCCCTAGCCGCCGTCAACGAGGTCTATAACGCCATTTTGGTCGAGGGCGACCCCGTGGGCCAGGTGATGTTCTTTGGCCCTGGGGCCGGGGAAGGCCCCACTGCCAGCGCCGTGGTCTCGGATATTCTCGCCATTGCCGCCGCCCTGACGGCGGGGCAGGGGGCGATCTCCACCCCCCAAACCGCTAACCCGCTGCTGGCCTGCACCCACCAGCACTACTGCACCGTGAGCCCCATGGCCGATATCGTTAGCCGCTTTTACCTGCGGCTGCTGGCCGCAGACCAACCCGGCGTAATCGGCCAGCTGGGCCAGTGCTTTGGTCGCCACCAGGTGAGTTTGGAATCCATCGTGCAGATTGGGATGCGCGATCGCCGCGCCGAAATTGTCATCGTCAGCCACGAAGTTACCGAAGCCCGCTTCCAGGCCGCCCTGGCGGAAATTCGCGACTTTACTGAAACCCACCGGGTGGCCAGCGTGCTGCGGGTGCTGTAGCGTCTGGTGCTTTGACAGCACCTCGGTTTTATCTCTAGGGATAGAGGGGCCGCGTCCGTAGCCGGGTAGAGGCTAAGATAATTTCCTTTCGGTAAATTAAAACTTGCCTGAGGCCAGCCCTAAAGGTTACCCGTTGGCAAATTTCAGGACTGACCTGGGGTAAGTCGCGCCGGTGACCCTGTAGACAGGCCGCAGTGATGACCGGTCTCACCCAGGTCAGAATCCTTCGCTAGTCTAGTATCCACAACTATGATGATGGACAATCCGCCGCCCAAGCCATTCTTAATTCAGTGGGGCAGTGGCGAGCCTGCCCTGGTCTTTTTGCACTACTTCAACGGGGCGGCGGTGAGCTGGCAGTGGGTGATCCAAGCTTTGCAGCTACACTACCGCTGCATTACCCTCGATCTACCCGGGTATGGCCATGCCGCCCCGCTGCCACAACCCTCGCTCCAGGCCTACGGTGACTTTATTTGGCAGACCCTCGCCCCTCTCAACCTTAACCAATTTGTGCTGGTTGGCCACTCTATGGGGGCCAAGATGGCACTCCAGGTGGCTGCTAACCCGGCAGTGCAGGGGCTACAGCAGGTGGTGCTAGTGGCCCCCTCGCCGCCCACCCAAGAACCTATGCCCGACCAAGAGCGCCAGCGGCGGCTGAATAACCATCCTAGCCGCGACAACGCTGCCACTACCGTGGATGGGGCCACCCATGTTCCGTTGCCCACCGAGCGTCGGGAGGTGGCTATTCAAACCCACCTACAGGCGGCAGATGCGGCCTATAGGTGGTGGCTGCTAGAGGGCATGAACCACTCCATTGCCGATCACCTGCATCGAATAGCGGTGCCGGTAACGGTACTCGCGTCCCAGGATGATCCGGTGATTCCCTACGACATTGTGCTGCGGGAGGTGCTAAGTTGGCTGCCCGAGGCTCAATTAGTGGCGTTGTCAGGGGTCGGGCATTTGATTCCCCTGGAAGCGCCAGAGCAATTAGCGGCGGAAATTTGCCGTGCCGTTCAGACGCGGTGCTAGAAGATTAAGGAATTGCTCTCCGGCTAGATCAGGCGGTCTAACGGTATCGGGGTCTAAGGACGACGATTTTGGCCATCTCATATCGTTAAGCTCAGCATCAACTGGCCTAGGGGTTTTGCTAAGGTTTTCAAAAACCTTCCTGAATTTTTCTCCCTCCCTCGAAAGATGACCTTGGGAGTGCAGAGCCAGGCCAGACCTCTAGACTTGAGACTGAAGCAACGGACATCTGGCTAAATGAACCCCTGCCAAGGGTTGTGTTGCACGGTCAATCTACATTGACTCGGCCAGGCAGCTATTGGCATTCATCCTTCCAGATTGATCAAGTTTAATTTAGTACGTTTATTAACTATGACTAATATTCCGACCCCAAGATCGACCTACTTACCCAGTGGGCTATTAATTGCTCGTATTGTTGGCTTCACCTGCCTGGCGGGGTTTGTCGTCGATATGCTGGCACTAGTCCTACCGCCGGGGGCGGGGGCGGGTTGGCGGGTTAGTCTCCTACAGCAAATGGCTGATCGCAGCATTGTACTTATGCTAGCGCTGGCGCTGCTGCTGTACGGGTTCTGGGACATCCTAGGTCTACGCAAGCTGGTGGCTTACTGTTCATTAGGGATTGGCGTCGCGTTTTTGATGGTCTGTATTCTGGTGATTCGCGATGGGCTGACGCTACAGTCTCAAGCGGTGGATAGAATCGGCCAGCAGGCCCAGGAGCTCCAGACCCAGATTGAGCAGAGCAAAACTAACCCCGATATCTTCAGCCGCACCCCAGCTGAGGAGTTCGCCCAAGCGGCCCAAGCGGTGGATAACCAGGCAGATGTGCTGAAGCAGCAGGCCAAAGCCAGCTTAACCAAGGCCAGCATTGCCAGCACCAGCAGCTTTGTGGTGATGGGCATTGGCTTAATCAGCCTGGGCCGGGTTGGCCTGGGCGGGACAACGGGGCTGGTTTCTCCATCTGGTAGCAAAAAGGCGCGTAAGGCGCAAAGGCGAGCCGTTGGCTAAGTAGCAGACTAAGCATAATTAATTTGGGGCTACGCGTATTTGTTTGTCTAGGGCTTTAATCACCCCACCATGGGTTGCAAAATCTGATCCAGACTGACCAGATTAGTTCCTGAAAAGCTATTTGACATCGTCAGCAAAGGGTTTTCCACAGAAAATAACCCTAAAGCACGCAGGCAAAACAATACAGTAAATATCCCCCAAAGATTTTATGCTGTCAATATTTTTCGTATTTTCTTTCGTTGAACTGTACGATTTCTTGGTTGGAATTCATTTGAAGCTATATGAGTATATAGCATTTACTTATTCTGAGCTTTTTCAGTATCCACGCTGGTTTTTGATGAGGAAATTAGGTCGAATTCATTGGATTCGCCATTTCTTTTCTGAGGATTTCTCAAGCAAAATCATAGTTCCTGATATGCTTCTGGACGAGCAAAATTCGAGCCTTAAATGCTTTGCTTCAGTAGATTCCATTGTCCAACAGCTCAATAACCACGGTATCTTTCAGGGGATCTACCTGAAAGATAAGACTGTAAATGAAATCAAGAAATTTGCCCTTGAACATCCCTGCTACGCCAATCGAAACCCTGACTTGGGTTTTTTAGTACATCTTAAGGAATTAGCCAGTGATTACATTAGCCAGGAAATTCGCAGAGCTAATTATTACAATCTAGAGTCCCAATGTGCGATCATCAGCACCTTGAAGGCAGATCCGTTTTTGCGAAAAATTGCCGCCCTTTATCTTCAAACATCGCCGGTTCATGTTAGTAGTGCTCTATGGTGGAGCTTCCCGTCAACATCAGATTTGTTACGACAATCTAAGGCGGCTCAAGTATTCCACTGCGATCTAGATGACTTTCGTTTTTTGAAGTTCTTCTTTTATCTGACCGACGTTGACGTCGACAGCGGCCCTCATCTATTTATTCGGGGTAGCCATAGAAAAAAACCATTTTTCCGGCAGTTGCTCAGAGGTCGTGCTTCTGAAGACTGGTTGCTCCAGCATTACGGTCCGGAAAATGTGCTCAAGGTCTATGGGCCAGCCGGATTTGGATTTGTCGAAGATACCTACGGTCATCATATGGGATCTCCGCCCAAATCAAACCAGCGTCTAATTTTGCAAATTGAATACGCTACCCATGATTATGGAAATCTCCATGACATGATTGATCCAAAGCAATTGAATCAGCTGCCCTTGGGGGACGTTGAACCGCTAGTTAAAAGTTATGGCCGGTAGTTCAGCCGACACTGGAGAAGGCTTCTGTCATCGTTTCGGTCACTTGCTAGACAGGTCATCTGAGTCAAATACCTCAAAGCCCTGCCCCATCTGGGTTGTGCATTGCTGGGAAGGATATCTGCTCAGCCTGAATGGCCGAAACGATGATTAACGCCCTGGAGAATGTTTGAAAAGGGCGATTATGGATATGATTTGCCGCCTAGAAACGGTTTACATCTGGGACGTTGGCCTAGGTCAACTAACTTTCGCGATGTTGATTATGGCACCCAATACTAATGAGATGTTCAATCGCGGATGAACTTTTTAAGCAGCCCCATGGGATGGGATCAATCATCCAGCAGTACCGATGGATTGCCGGGTATCGTGGCTGGCTGCTCTCCCAGGGACGCTGGACTCCGGCGCAGGGGCTGGGGCTGACGGGTGGAGAGCTTACCCTGGGCAATGGGAACGGTGAAATGAAACTGGCTGCCCTGGTTTTTGCCCGCCGACTCGGCCCAAATTGCCCCTCCCAGACCCTCAATAATTTGCCGACACATGGCCAGCCCTAGGCCGGTGCCGCCGGTGGTGCGGCGCAGGGCACCCTCTTCCTGGTAAAACCGGTCGAAGACGGCGTTGAGTCGACCCACTTCGATGCCACGCCCGTTATCGGCCACGGTAACCTGCAGGTGGCTAGGACTGTGGCGACTGACCTGAATCGTAATTTCGCCGTCGGTAGGGGTGAACTTACCGGCATTGTCGAGCAGTTTCACCAGCACCTCCACGAGCCACTCGCCATCGGCCTTCACCAGGGGCACCTGCTTTGGGATTTTAACGGTAATGGTAGGCGCGGGGGCGCTGTGCTGGCGAGCGCGGATGCTGCTCATGGCCAGGTCGATGCATTCCTGAATTGACAGGGACTCCAGATTCCACTCTACCCGGCCGCTCTCCAGCCGCGACAGGGTCAAAAAGTCCTGCACCAGCTTCCGCATCCGTTCGGCATCCTCCAGGGCCGACTGGAGCATAATTTGCCGTAGCTCGGCGGGCATGTCAGGCTCAGTGGCCAGGCTTTCGAGACAGACCTGAATGGTTGATAGGGGCGTACGCAGCTCATGGCCGGTGATGGCAATCAGGTTGCCTCGAGTGCGATCCAGGGCTTCCAGCTGCTGGTTGAGATCCTGCAGGTGGGTGTAGGCTTCCGCCTGAATAATGGCGACGCTGAGCTGGGTGGCGATCGCGTCCACCAGCGCCTTATCGTCCTCCGTCCAGTCGTGGGATTGGGGCTGGCAGTGGTGCAGCTCAATGACGCCGACTAATCGCCCCTGGTAGGTCAGGGGCACAATCAGCCAGGCTTGAATATGCCAGCGCTCAATCAGGGGCTGAATCGCGTCTAGCTCGAAGTGAAACGGTGATTCTGGATCCTGGGTATCGGCAATGGCGACAATGTCTTTGGTGTCTTGAACGTAGTCAAACAGGAGGTTCTCGGCCAGGGGCCAGGTTTCCCCCAGCAGCGACTCCGCCGGCGGTTTAAGGTGCTGGTACTCAATTGTGACCGCCGTATCCGTGGCCCGGCAGGGATAGATCAAGCAGCGACACACCTGGATGGCCTGGCCCAGTTCTGTCGCTGCTTTTTCAAAAATTTCGGTGGCATCTAAGGATTGGCGAATGACCGAAGTCATGGAGTTGATCAGGCGCTCCCGCCGCTCCTGGGCGGCAATGGCTTTGTAGGCCTTTAACAGCTTGTACTGCCCGGCCTGCAGGTAGGTGACCAGCCGTTGGGTAAAGGGGTCAGGGCTGCCGCTGCCGTCAAGTTGGGCAGAGGGAGCCACCTCCAGGTCAATGTACTGGCGCTTGGCCGCTTCAGTTTTGGCGGCAAGGGCGGGGCGATATTGGGCGATGCGATCGAGCAATATCTGAGCCGCCTGCTGGGTAACGTAGCGATCCTGGGTCCAAACGCCCTCAAATCGACGGGTTTGGTCGAGGGAAGGGCCGTCGGTAGTCGGTACCGGGGTGCGTTCGCGGCAGATCAAGCAGGCGCTATAGCCCTTTCCCATGACGACAAGATGCCATTCATGAATCAGGGCATCCTCAGGCCCAAAAGCAATGGTTTCATAATTCTCAGAGCGGCTGGCAAAACTGGTGCCTGCCGCGGATAGAACGTAGACCTGATCGCTGATTTCGGCAATCCGCAGATAGCGATTGGCCTCCTGGAGATAAAACCGGGCCTGCTGAAAACTAGCAATCACCAACGAGGCTTCCGTCCCGGCCAGCACATGGTCTTCCATGGCGTGGGATAACGCGGTTAAAGAAGTCTTGAAGTAGAGTCGAGGTCTAAGCTGGGGAATTGCGGTCAGCAACTCTTCTACCACCGACGTGGGATTGCTCATGGTTCAAGTTGGGGCAACCGTTGACTATAGGTTAAGCCCCCATCAGTGCTAACTCCAATCACAACCGAGAGCCGATCACCTATGAGAGCCGTTTACATCGGCCACATAACGTTTAACTAGCGTACCAGTTGTGGCCGCTGGCTTCGGCACTTTGTAACCATTAGACAAAGACACCTACCTAAACCCTGCCAAATGGCAAGACCCCTAGGTAGGTGTCTTAAGCTAATCCACGTGAACCAACTTTACCCCAGCGGGAGTGACCCGGTGTTACATCACACCGGTCATGTCGGTGGTGTCCTTCAGAAAGCCGCTGTAGGCCTCCATGCCGTGCTCACTGATATCTAAGCCCTTCATCTCTTCTTCGGCGGTGACCCGCAGGCCAAAGACTGACCTGAGAATCTGCCAGAAGATGCTGGAGAGCACCACAGTAAACAGACCGATAGACAATATACCAATGATCTGAGCACCCAGTTGGGCTACGCCGCCGCCGTAGAAGAGGCCTCGGTAGGCGTCTTCTGCCCCGGCCTGGGTGAAGTTATTGCCGTTGGCAAACAGACCCACAGCCAGGGTACCCCAGACGCCATTCACCAGGTGAACGGAAATGGCCCCCACCGGATCATCAATCTTAATACTGTCAAAGAAGCCCACCGCAAACACCACGATGATGCCCGCAATTAAGCCAATCCAGAAGGCCCCAGCATAGCCAACCACATAGCAGCCGGCGGTAACCCCAACCAGCCCGGCCAAAAGACCATTAATCGTCATAGACAAGTCAGGCTTGCCGCTGAGCACCCAGGAGGTTGCCGTGGCCGACACCCCCCCCGCCGCTGCCGCCAGGTTAGTGGTGACCGCAATATAGGGTACGGCTGCATCAGCTGCTAGCTGAGAACCGGGGTTGAACCCAAACCAGCCTAGCCACAGAATTAAGCAGCCCAGGGTAGCGATGCTGAGGTTGTGACCCGGTAGGGCACTAACCTGGCCTTCGGCCGTGTACTTACCCATGCGGGGGCCCAGAAAAGCGGCTCCCATGAGCGCGGCCCAACCGCCAACGGAGTGCACTACGGTTGATCCAGCAAAGTCGTGGAAACCAATGCCGCTAAGCCAGCCGCCACCCCATACCCAGTGGCCAGTAATGGGATAGGCAATGCCAACAAGCAAAAGGCTGAAAATAATGAAATCGAGGAATCTGACCCGCTCAGCAACGGCCCCAGAAACGATGGTGGCGGCGGTACCGGCAAACGCCACCTGAAACAGGAAGAAGGTATCCTTCGTCAGGCCACCGTCGGAAGAAAGACCGTAGACTTCGGGAGCACCACCCAAAAAGAAGCTGCCCCAGCCAACCCAACCGTTGCCGTTAGCCCCAAACATTAGGGAGAACCCAATGAACCAAAACGAAAGGGTAGACAGCGCAAACACAATCAGGTTTTTGCTTAAAACGTTGACGGCGTTCTTTTGGCGACAAAAGCCCGTTTCTACCATGGCGAAACCGGCGTTCATAAAGATCACCAGGAAAGCCGCAATTAACACCCAGATATTGTCCAGGGTGTTTTGCACATCGGCGGCGGTGAGCTCATCCTGAGCCTGGGCGGCTACTCCCCAGGTGGCTAAAATTACCAGCGTTAGGGGAATACAGGCTACCCAAGCCCAGCCCCCAACCCGGCCGAATATCCGCTTAACCGCCTCATCAAAGGGCGGCACACTAGCCGTCCAGAAGGCGGGCCTAGACCGCTTCCGAAACTTAGAACGATTACGCAACACTAAATTAGTCATCTCAACAGACGTTCCTTCGACACAATCAGACAGCAATGACGGCCTGCTCTAACGACGATAATTACCACCGCGATGAGCTGTAGACCGGTGTGGGAGCCAACATCTACAACAGGCCAAGCCGGTAAGGTAACCGACTAAAAACGTAGACTCCCCAGGCTGATTCAATCAGCAGATGCCCGCTTGCCTTGGGACCCCACGCCTGACTACCAATGACACCAGGTTGTTATTACCAGGCCAGGATTTCTCACAAACGCAGAACACAACGATTCCACCAATTCCGGGCCAGTCAATCTGTATTAAGAGATACATAAATTACCCAGAGGGGGCAATCTTTGCCATGAACATCCTGGTAAGTACCGAGTCGTTAACCTGAAATTAACCTGATGTGGAGGGCATTTTAACCGAGAATTGCGTGTTTTCACGGTAGTAGTGGACACCATGACCTATCCCAAGGCGATGTCTGGAAACGGAGATTCCCAATATCGCCAGACCCTGGACTGGATTCCTATCTGCGTGGGAATGACCGGGAAAGTTCTTGGCTAGTACTCTCCTAGGCCCTGCTAGGTAGCTGATCTGAGCCACGCCTAGACTTAGGGTTTGGGTAGGGGCATCCCCTGCAAATAGGTCTGAGCGCCGAGTTGTTCTAGCCGGGCTTGCTTGGCCTCTACAGTGGCCGCCAAATCGCGGCGGTATTGAAGCACCTGCTCCAGTAGGGCTGGACGCTGGGCGGCCAAAATTTGCACCGCCAGCAGCCCGGCGTTTTGGGCATTGCCAATGGCCACCGTGGCCACGGGAATGCCCCCGGGCATCTGCACGATAGAGTAGAGTGAATCAACCCCCTGCAAAGCTCGGCTGGTCACCGGGACGCCAATCACTGGCAGAGGGGTGAGGGCGGCTACCATGCCGGGTAGGTGAGCCGCCCCCCCGGCTCCGGCGATGATTACCTTGAGCCCTCGCTGGTGGGCGGTCTGGCCATAGGTGACCATCCGCTCTGGGGTACGGTGGGCCGATATAATGGCCACCTCGTGGGCCAGCTCAAAGGCAGTGCAGATGTCTACGGCGGCCTGCATGGTGGGCAGGTCTGAGTCGCTGCCCATAATGATGCCCACCTCTGGTGGATTGGTCATGGTCTATCTCCGCTGTGCCGTGGATATATTGCTGGGCTTTATGATCGGGCCTGTTACGATCTGGCCATGGCCACATTGACCCTGGCTAAAAACAGGCCGGATACGAGAAAGTTGAGTTTCTTATCAAAAGAAACAGCCATTCGCAAAACGTCATAAGATTTAACAGAAGTTTTTGATATTCCAGGCCGTCCCGCTATGACCGTAACCGACGACAAGACCGTAGTTCGTGAGTATTTTAATGCCACTGGGTTTGACCGCTGGCAGCGGATCTACGGTGATGGTGATGTCAACAAAGTGCAACTCGATATTCGCACCGGTCATCAGCAAACCGTCGATACCCTCCTGGGCTGGCTCCACGCGGATGATAACCTGCCCGGCCTTACCTACTGCGATGCAGGCTGCGGGGTGGGTAGCTTGGCTATTCCCCTGGCCCAGGCCGGGGCGCAGGTCTATGCCAGCGATATTTCCGCCAAAATGGTCGAAGAGGCCCAGCGACGCGCCCAGGCCGAACTGCCGACAGAAAAGATGCCTACCTTCGAGGTCAAAGATTTAGAATCTCTGGGGGGGCGCTACCATACCGTCATCTGCCTGGATGTGTTGATTCACTATCCCCAGGAGCAGGTGCAGGGCATGGTTGCTCACCTCAGTTCTCTGGCGGAGTCACGGCTGGTGCTGAGCTTTGCCCCCAAGACCTGCTTTTACACTGCGCTAAAAAAGGTGGGCGAGTTCTTCCCGGGCCCTAGCAAAACCACCCGCGCCTACCTTCATCGCGAGGCCGATATTGTTAAGGTGCTAGAAGCTGAGGGCTGGAGGATTGAGCGTCGCGCCATGACCAAGACCCGGTTCTACTTTTCTCGTCTGGTAGAAGCCTTACGGTAACGCCCAGTTGATCGCCGGGAGCCGCCGTGAAATAACTTACCAACGTCATTTCTGCCCCTGTTTTCACGGGCACAGGTACCGCGCCTGCGCGGGGGCAGGTGCGGTCAGGAATCCATAGCGATATCCTGGTTTAAGCTGGTAGCCGGTAGCTGATTGCCGCGTAAGTTCCTAAGTCGTGTCATTAACCCGTAATTCATTGACCCGTAACCAATGCCACTAGAGCGGATATTTTTAGCGCTGGCCGCCCTGCTTGGGGGCACCGCCGTGGTGGGTGGGGCGCTGGCCACCCATGCCCTGCGTAACCAGCTTTCAGAGCGATTATTAGCCATTTTTGAAACCGGCAGCCGCTACCAGATGTACCATGCCCTAGCCCTGGGCCTGGTTAGCCTGGCCCTGGCCTTTCGGTTAGGGCCGCCAGCCTTGCTGGTGGGGGCTGGCTGGGCCTTCATGATCGGTACCATCATTTTTTCTGGTAGCCTGTATTTTCTCAGCCTGTCAGGGCTAAATCTGCTGGGGGCAGTGGCTCCCGTGGGTGGGGTAATCCTAATGGTAGGCTGGGGGTGTTTGGCCCTGGCGGCGGTGCTGGGTGGGGGAGAGTCGCCCCTGGTTAAATAGGTGGATTGAAATAAAGGCGTTGCTGGACATCGGTATGAATCAAGCCTTCAACGTTCCTCGTAGGGGCAAGCAGCCGTTTGCTCCTACCCAAATTCAGGCCCCAATTCAGCAACACCTCATTAAATAGAAAACAGATAAATCTAAATCAACGCAGAAACGCCGCAGGCTATGATCAACCGGGGTTGCCCCTGGGCGCCCTAGTCAGCTGTCACCTGTGGGAGAGCGCATGTTTGAGTACTTATCCCCCCGTTCGTTAGCCACCCCTCAGGCGGTGGCCGAGTACCTGGCGCTGCATCAGGCCGCCCAAGACTTTCGGCTGGAGGTAGAGCATCGCGCTAATTTCCAGGCCCACTGCCAGTGGTACGCCCAGGTGGCCGACGAAAATCGTCGAGACTTTGAGCAAATGCGGTCAGAACTCAACCTGCGAGCCTGGCTTAGTGGTCAGGGATGGTAGGGGGATTTTTCCCAGGTTTAGGGCAGGGGTTCGCTCCGCTACCCTAAGCCCCGCCTCAGGTTCCTATAGTAAACTTCGGGATCTATCCTGAGAACAGCGCCCCCGATTACCCTCTACCCCCCGCCGTTCGATGCAGACTCCAGGCTTTCTTCGCAATGCCCAGCAGTGGCTGGTGCGCACCCCCGACCGGGCGCTCACCCAAGCCTACGAGGCCGCTCAAATGATTGAGGCCATTGAGCGCGAATATTTTGGCGGCAACGTCATTTCCCCCCGCTACGGTAACTATGGCGATAGCGCCATGGCCTACTTCCAGGGGGAGCTGAGAAAATACCTCAACCTCATGCGGGTGCGCATGGCCGAGTTTCGGGCCAGTCGCTCCCTGGTGCGGGGAGCCGAGCGCCGCATCATGGAGGTGCAAATGCCCACCTCCGAGGCCGATGAGTTAGCCGTCAATGTGGTGGACCGGCAGGCCGTACTTTTCCGCAAGCTGCGCCTAGTCGATGAAGTGCTCGCGCGGTATGAAAACCTGGCGGTGGCTGGGGAACGGGTGATTACCCTAACCGATGCCGCCACCGGCAACCTAGAACCCACCCAGGGTACCCGGGTGCTGAGCGCCAGGGCTGAGCAAGGGCGCGGGGGCCAAAATGGCGCGATTTCCGCCGCCGGAGCGGCCATGGCGGTGGATGCCAATGGGCTGCCCAGCAACTCCGCCGATGCCCTCTCGGATCGAGTTAGCGTGCTGCCCCGGTCGATTTTACGTACCGTCGATCGCATTCGGCAGGATCTTGACCCCAACGCCGAGCAGCAGGTCGTCAAAGACTTTCGCAGCTCAAAGGCTAAAACCACCGCCGCCATCAAGTTTCTGCTGCTGCTGGTGATCGTGCCGCTGCTGGTGCAGCAGTTCAGCAAAACCTACGTAGTGGGGCCGGTGGTGGATCACATCCGCGGGGGCCGCGAAGCCCAGGTCTTTCTCAACATCGAGATGGAAGAAGACGCCCTCCACGAACTCCAGCAGTTTGAGGAACGTCTGCGGTTTGAAGTACTGCTGGGCAAAGCCCCCTCGCTGACCGAACAGAATATTGAGGATCAGGTGCGCAGTAGGGCCACCGAAATTGAGGAAAACTACCGCCACCAAAGCTCCGACGCCGTTAAAAACGTCTTTGCAGATATCCTGGCGGCCACCGCCTTTGCCCTGCTGCTGATCTATCGCAAGCAGGATGTGGCCATCCTGAAATCCTTCATAGATGAGATTGTCTACGGCCTCAGCGACAGCGCTAAGGCGTTTATCATTATTTTGTTTACGGATATTTTTGTCGGTTTCCACTCCCCCCATGGCTGGGAGGTGCTGCTGGAGGGGCTGTCGCGCCACTTTGGGTTTCCCGCCGACCGCAACTTTATCTTTCTGTTCATCGCCACCTTCCCAGTGATCCTAGACACGGTGTTTAAGTACTGGATCTTCCGCTACCTGAACCGTATCTCGCCGTCGGCGGTGGCCACCTACAAGAACATGAACGAGTAGGAGCGCAGGCTAGTAGAGTGCGGCGTAAATATGAATTATGAACACCATTAGCGAGGCCTGAGGTGGGGGGGTACACGGTTTACGGTACACGGTACACGGTTTACGGTAGGGAACCCTCACAAGGGTAGGGAGACTGCCGACGTCGTGTTGTACCGGGGTCAGGGCTTCCAGGGCGATGGAACGCGGTTCGGTCGCAAACTGGCTAAAAAGCTGAAAGCAGGGGGAATTAACATTTCATAAAATTACGGCTGGATCCCCGTGGGCGATGGGAAGATGCCACCAAGTTTCGGATTCACCTGGCTATTGATAGCTAGAATACCTATCCTATAAAGAGGCGCTTGCTATGCTCAGGCTGTATTCGGTGTGCTCCAATCGTCTTTCCGCAGACTATCCCCATGGCTAAACCGAGCTGAGCCTCTCCTACGAACATTACCCCTAGGATATTGCCTGTGTTTGAGTACCTGCCCCCGCTCAACGACCACAATCTGCCCTATCCCGATACCATCCATCCCATCGTGGTGCATTTTGTCATCGCCATGGCCCTGTTTGCCTTTGTCTGCGATGTGATTGGATATTTCACCAAAAACCCCCGCTACTTCGAGGTGAGCTGGTGGAATATGGCCTTCGCCACGGTCTCTATTTTTATTGCCGTGATTTTTGGTCAGGTGGAAGCGGGTCTGGCCGGCCCCTATGCCGGGGCTGAGTCGACCCTGAACCTGCACACTATTCTGGGCTGGTCGCTATCGGGCCTGGTGGCGGCCATTACCGGCTGGCGCTACATCCTTCGTACTCAGGATCCTAAAACCATACCCCTGGCTTATCTAGGGGCGGGCGGGGTGCTGACCGGGCTGGTCTTGTTCCAGACCTACCTGGGGGATAAGCTGGTGTGGATTTATGGTCTACACACCGTCCAGGTGGTCGAAGCCATGCGCGACGGGGTGCTGTAATGGATGCCGACCTGATTGATCAACTCGCCGACCAGCTTGGCCCCAACGGGCTGCCCTATGGTTTGCCGATCCACCCCAACCTGGTGCACCTCACCCTGGGCTTGTTCATTGTCGCCATCAGCTTTGACATTGTCGGGGCGCTGTTCCCGTTAGAAAAGCGGGTGTTTAAGTTTTTGGCGATTCCGGCCAACAGCTCTAACTTTTTTGATGTGGGCTGGTTCAACATTGTTGCGGCGGCGATTGTCACCTTTTTCACGGTGGCCGCCGGGTTCTATGAAATAATTCTGGCCCGGCCACCCAGCGATGCGGTCAGCGCCTGGGGCCTGCAGGGTATGGAAACCATGCTCTGGCACGGGGTAGGGGGCGTGGTGCTGCTGGCGCTGATTGTTGGCATGGCCATTTGGCGCGGCTTCCAGCGCTACCTGTGGCGAAAGGATAGAGTGCGCCAGGTGCAGTGGTCGTACCTGCTGACGGGGCTCGGAGTATTTGCCCTGATGTTTGCCCACGGCACCCTGGGGGCGCATCTGGCGGCGGATTTTGGGGTACACATTAGCGCCGATCGGCTGCTGCGGGCGGGGGAAGATTTGCAAGTTCTGAACGTGCTGTTGCCGAAGGGATTCTAGGACGATGAACATTCGAGTCATGCTGAGGCTAGCGCTGCTGGCGGGCATTATGACCCCGATCAGCCTTTGGGTGGGTCAACTGGCCTACTCATGGATGCCCGCCCCTGCCTCGGAGGAAGCGCTGCTGGTTGATAATTTATTTAGCTTTCTCACTACCCTAGGCACGTTCATCTTCCTCGGGGTGACGGGTACGCTGCTCTACTCGGTGCTGTTTCAGCGGGCCGACAAGTACGACGAAAGCGATGGGCCCCCCATCGAAGGCAACCTGATGCTGGAGATTGTGTGGACGGCGATTCCTTTGGTGCTAGTGATTTGGATTGCCGGCTACAGCTACAAAATTTACGACCAGATGGGCATTTTGGGGCCCATGGAGCATGTGCACAGGGGTGAGGCCATGGCGGCTCCTCTGCTCACCCCAACCGCCACCGCCTCTGAGCCCATTGAGGTTCACGCGCGCCAGTGGGTGTGGGAATTTTATTACCCTGAAGCAGGCGTCACCAGCACCGAGCTGCACCTGCCCAACCGCACCCGCGCCAGGCTCGCTCTCACCTCCGAAGATGTTCTCCACGGCTTCTTTGTCCCGGCCTTTCGGGTCAAACAGGATATTATTCCCGGTCGCCAGATCGACTTTGAGTTCACCCCTATTCGCGAGGGCACCTATCGTCTGCGCGACTCGCAGTATAGCGGCACCTACTTCGCCGCCATGCAGGCCAATGTGGTGGTCGAATCTCCCGAAGCCTACCAGCAGTGGCTGACCGATATCGCCGCCCTGCCCCCCCAGCCTGGCCTCAACCCTTCCTACGACGAGTACCAAGTTAAGGTCACCAACCGCGAAAACCGCCCCGGTTGGAAAACCGTCGAACCCGCCCCGGCGCCGCTGGTCAACTACTCTGGCTCTTCCGTTTTACCGCAGCGGTAAGCGCCGCGATCGCCGGTGAGAGGCAGTTAGTTCCTCGCTCTAACCCCAGCTAAAATGCCCAGCCAAATTGGATGCCGCTAACTCCTCTTGCCAACCCCAGCCACAATCCCCCCTAGTCCCTGCCAGGATATTCTGCATGACTAACATTTCCGTAGAAGCGCTCTCCCCCAAGCGAGAACAGCCTGTACCCGGTGAACCCGAAAACTGGCGACGGTTCTTTAGCTTCAGCACCGACCATAAAGTGATTGGCATTCAGTACATCGTCACCGCCTTTGTCTTCTTCCTCGTCGGTGGCTTTCTGGCCATGGTAATTCGCGGCGAGCTCATTACCCCCGAAGCCGACCTGGTCGATCGCACCGTCTACAACGCCCTGTTTACCATGCACGGCACCATCATGCTTTTCCTGTGGACGTTTCCGGTGCTGAATGGCCTGGCCAACTACCTGGTGCCCCTGCAAATCGGCGCACGGGACATGGCCTTTCCCCGCCTCAACGCCGTGGCCTTTTGGATGGTGCCGGTGTTCGGGGTGATTTTAATGGCCAGCTTTTTGGTGCCCGGTGGGCCTTCCCAGTCGGGTTGGTGGGCCTATCCTCCGGTTAGCCTGCAAAACCCTACGGGCAATCTGATCAACGGCCAGTTTCTGTGGATCTTGGCAGTGGCGCTCTCCGGCATTTCCTCCATCATGGGGGCGGTGAACATTGTCACCACCATTATCCGTATGCGGGCACCGGGTATGACCTTTTTCAAAATGCCGGTGTTCTGCTGGGCGGTGGCGGCGGCGCAGACGATTCAGCTATTTGGCCTACCGGCACTGACGGCGGGCGCGGTGATGCTGCTGTTTGACCTCACCGTGGGCACCAGCTTCTTTGACCCAGCCAAGGGGGGGGATCCGGTGCTATTCCAGCACTTCTTCTGGTTCTACTCGCACCCAGCGGTTTACGTAATTATTCTGCCGGTGTTTGGGGTGTTTTCAGAAATTTTTCCGGTGTATGCCCGCAAGCCGCTGTTTGGCTATAGGTTTGTGGCGGTGTCGTCCTTTGTGATTACGGGGCTGAGCGCGATTGTCTGGGTGCACCATATGTTCGCCAGCGGCACCCCCGGCTGGATGCGGATGCTGTTTATGGCCAGCACCATGCTGATCTCGGTACCCACCGGGGTCAAGATCTTTGCCTGGGTCGCTACCATCTGGGGCGGCAAAATTCGCCTCACCACCCCCATGCTGTTTGCCCTGGGGGCGCTGGTTAACTTTCTGTTTGCGGGCATTACCGGCATTATGCTGGCCGCGGTGCCCTTTGATATTCACGTCAACAACACCTATTTTGTGGTGGGGCACTTTCACTACGTGATCTACGGCGCGGCGGTAATGGGCATCTATGCCGCTGTCTACCACTGGTTCCCTAAGATGACAGGGCGAATGTACTACGAAGGGCTGGGCAAACTGCACTTCGTCCTCACCTTTGCCGGGGTGGCCCTCAACTTTATGCCCATGCACTTTGCCGGGCTGATGGGGATGCCGCGCCGAGTGGCCTCCTACGATCCCGAGTTTGCCTACTGGAACGTGCTAGCTAGCCTGGGCGGCTTTTTGCTTGGCGTCTCTACACTGCCCTTTTTGCTGAACATGATCAGCTCGTGGATTCAGGGAGAAACCGCCCCAGCTAACCCCTGGCGAGCTATTGGCCTGGAGTGGCTGGTGGCCTCGCCGCCGCCCCACGAAAACTTTGACGAAATTCCCACCGTGGTGTCTGAACCCTACGGCTACGGCAAAAACGAACCTTTGATTGCATCGCAAATGGCGTCTACGGAGTTGGCCAGTGAGCTCAGTTAACCTCGACCAAACCCTCGATACCGCATCGGTAGCCCATGCCGCTGAGCACCACGACGAAGGCGAACACCGCATGTTTGGCTTCATCGTCTTTTTGATGTCAGAAAGCGTGATCTTCCTGAGCTTTTTTGTGGGCTACATCGTCTACAAAACTACCACCACCGACTGGCTCCCCGCCGGGGTGGAGGGACTAGAGGTACGAGAACCCTTCATCAACACCGTCGTGCTGGTCTCTAGCAGCTTAGTCATCTACATTGCCGAACGCTACCTGCACAAAGAAAATCTCTGGGGCTTCCGAGTCTTTTGGCTGCTGACCATGGCCATGGGCAGTTTCTTTCTCTACGGTCAGGCGGTAGAGTGGGCCGGGCTGCCCTTTGGCTTTACCGACGGGCTGTTTGGCGGTACCTTCTATTTGCTCACCGGTTTCCACGGGCTGCACGTGCTCACTGGGGTGCTAATGCAGGGGATTATGCTGGGGCGATCGTTCATCCCCGGTAACTATGACGATGGCGAAGTGGGCGTCGCGGCCACCTCCATCTTCTGGCACTTTGTGGATGTGATCTGGATTATTTTGTTCATTTTGCTCTACGTTTGGCAGTAGGGTCTCCCGATCAAATCCTAGGGTTTTCCTGTGCTGTCTCAGACCGCCTACGCCTTTCCCAAAGAAGTTTGTGATTTCCCTAAGAGGATGTTTGAAAGGTCTCTGACGTAGCATTAGCCCCCTGCTGATCCCCACTACCTTCCTTAAAAAGAGGGAAACGGCCCGCTCAAAGTCCCTCTTTTTAAGGGGTATTTAGGGGATCGTCACTCTGGCTCCAGCAGACAATACTTTTCAAACGCCCGCTTAGCCTCAAGAATTAAATAACGTAGGATAGTCGTCCCGGCTGTCCAGGGTCAGGCAGGATGCCTAACCTACAAAACTTGGGTTTTATTTAAGCCTCATTCCTTAGGGGCTGGTGAAATATTTTCTGGTTCAGTAATCGCCCCGGCAAGCGGTTGACGGTTTCTCTAACGCTTCTGCTCCTGGGCCTCGGCCTGGGCCTGCTCAAGCTGGTAAATGTCAGTCAGCAGGGTTTTTAGCACCAGCTTGACGCTGCCATCCGCTTGTCGTTCTAAATCCCAATGGCTTAGATCTAGCCGCAGGTCACCCGTTTCAAAATGCTTTGTGAGGTCGGTTTCAATCGCTTCGTCGGCCTGGTATTCGGCCAGGGTGGGGCCGACCACATCGTTCCACATGAGGTGAATGAGGGTGGAAGGTTTGCCCTGATCCACACAGTGGCAAAACCAAGTGAGAATGTCTACCAGCCGAATGGTTTCTCTAACCCCCACCGGAAATAAATAATCCATCCCCTGGTGGCACTGGCAGTAAAAGTCAATAAATGCCTGGGAAACCGGATCGTGGTGCTTGCGCTTGAGGGGTTGAACCTGCTGAATCAACGCCCTGGTGGAATCAGTAATATCCATGGCCCTGCCCTAACACTGACCTTTACAGTGGCACAATTGCCCCTAGAGCGCCGTTAGCCAGATGACATAAACCAGCCCCCCTGCCCGGCGTTGGCCAGGGGTGTGAGCACCGTTAGCCCCTGGGGAATGCAGTCAATCTCAACCGGGGTATCGCCGATAATCTCTCCATCCACCACGACCTTGCGGGCGGGCTGGGTGGAAATTTTAATCCGCGAGGCCCGCAGACACATGATGTCGTCTCGGTTGGTGGGGTTATTCACCAGGGCAGAGGTAAACAGGCTGGTCAGGGCGGTAAACCCCTGAAATCGAGTCTTGCTGTTGGTAATGGTGATGTCCAGCAAACCATCCTCAAAGTTGACCTGGCCAAACCCCTGGGCCAGTACTGAGGTCGGGGGGGCGGCATTGGCAATGGTAATTGCCTGGGTGGTAATGGTGCCCTTGAGCACTCCCCCATCGCTGTGTTCGGCCCCTTCTAGCTCAATAGCCGCCTCAAAGTTTTCGGCTTCGCCAATTTGCTGCACCCCGGCCAAAATATAGGCCAGCACGCCGAAGCGGTTTTTTAGCTCCCGGTTGGCCCGCTCGACGTAGTCGGCCTCAAACCCAATTCCGGCCAGCAAAATCATCGGCCTGCCGTTGCAGCGGGCCACATCTATCCGTTCAGTGTTGCCCGCCAAAATAGTGGCGCAGGCCCCCTGAATCGTGGTGGGTATCCCTACGGCCACGGAAAAGGCGTTGGCCGTACCCCGAGGAATGACGCCCAGGGGAATGTCGGTTTCCATGACGACGGCGGCTACGTCAGAAACGGTACCATCTCCCCCAGAGGCGATGATCAGATCGGTGCCCTCGGCAATCACCTCCCGCGCCTGGTCGGCGGGGCTAATGTCAGCCTCCGTCAAGATAACGTTGACCTGTACCTCGGGCTCTAGCAGCCGCCGAATGAGGGCCAGATCGTTATCGGGGTTGCCCTGACCCGCCACGGGGTTGAAGATTAAATGGGCCACCCTGGCCTTGCCCGCCTGCACAATCACCGCCTCGGCGGTGGCCACATTCGTCGCCAGGGGCACGTTGTGTACTTCGCAGATCCGCAGTAGGGCCTGAATGTCGGGCTCGTGGGGCTGGGCGTAGAGGGGGTCGATCAAAAAAATTACCGCCGCTACTTCGCCCTCAGCTACCCTGGCGGCGATTTGAGCCGCGCCCCCCAACGGGCCGGTGAGCAGCCGCTCTACCATTAAGCGAGTATTCTGCTCGATGCGCTCACCGGTGTTGCCGGTGGCAACCAGGTGGTAGCGCGACAAAATTCCGGCAAACCGCTCCGCCAAAGCGACCATGGCATCTTTTTTGCCGTCGTGGGCAATCAGGGCAATTTGGGTGGGCATAGAAGCTATAGCGTGAAGGGCGCAATGGGCTCAATGTCAGGATCATAACCACCGACTTGGTTGGTGCGCAGTACCCAAATCGAGGCCCCATGCTGAAGACAGATGTCTGTAATGGTATCACTGGCCTTGCGGGGCAGCATCGTGCGCCAGCTCAGTAACCCCCGCCCCAGGGTGGTTAGGGGAAAGTCTTGGATACTACTGCCAAGCAGGGCTTGTTCACCCTCCCAGTCGGCACGGGCGCTGCCAAAGGGCAGCAGCCCCCTCTGAATCGCCCGCCGCAGCTTTAGCAGTTGCTCAAACTGCCGGGCCTGGGCGGGATGGGCCTGCTCCCAAGCTTGAATTTTGGCTCGGTGGGCCGCAACGGCCACTTCCAGGTGCTTGAGGCTGGCGTACATAGCCTGCATCGAGTCTTGGGCACAGTTGTTGGCTGGCCCCACGTAGGTGACGCCGGTGCCGTCGCCAATGCGGTAACGGGCGGTCATGGCCTCTAGCTCAATGCGCAGGTCATCGAGGGCCGACCAGGATTGATCGCCAAAGCCGAAGGGCTGGGTATAGGCCGGTAGCTTAATCAAAACATCGACCACGGGTCGGGTGCCCAAGAACCCCCACTGACGATCGCCCATGTAGTGCGACCAGTGCAGCGACCCAGCAATCAGCCCGCGAGGGTTGTGGGTGTACACCTGGTGATAGGTGATGTCAAACTGCAACTCATGGGCCAGAGGCTCGCGCACCACCGTGGCAATGCCGTAGGAAAAATGGCCGAAGTAAATTGGCCCCTTAGCCGCAGGCTCTCGCTTGTTGCCGCCGATGCCGCCATAGACATGGCTGAGCAGCGCCTGGTCGCCCTCCTGCCACTGGGCAATGGCCGCCTGTTCCGTCGCGGCAGCAGGGCTAATCAGCACTGAGGCAACGGTGTTCTTATGCTTTGGCAAGTCGGCCCAGGCTTCTTTTTGGAGGTAGCGGCGCCCCTGCTGGGCGTTAGCGATAAACTGGTTTGGCGCCAGCTGCACCAGGCACCGGGGCAACAGCGCCTGCACCACAAACTCCCCCTGGTGGTTTTGGGCCCCGTAGATGTACCAGCCTGTCTGGTTGGGGGGGCTGTGCTCGATGCCTCGGTTGGTAAAGGCCTCGACGCCGTTCACGTCGGAGACGACGGCGGGCATCAGCACGGTGGCTTCTGGCCCATCAAACCGCTGGCGATCGCGGTTGTAATGCCTGACCTGGTAACGCTCCAGGGCTTCATCCTGGGGGCCAACAAACTGCACCAGGGCGTAGTAAAGGCCCGAAACCTGGACGGGTTCGTAGGTTACCACCAGGGTAATGGGATGGGTCGGTGAGGCCTCAACCCTAACTGGGCCCACCAGCTTGACGATGAAATCATCGGCCGGGCGGGCTCCGGCGATGGATTCCAGCGGGCTGACGTAGCGCCAGTGGTTCAGCCGGGTCGGCACGACTAATCCCTGCCGATGGGAATATTCGGCATCGGCGCTGAAGTGCACGTCGCGGGTCACGAACTGCATCCACTTTTTCAGCCGATCGGTGTCTTGCCACCGCAGGGGCACCCGCTTGCCCAGCCATTGGCGATAGTCTGGGGGCGTATGCCACAGCTCGATCCACACTTCGGCGGGCGAGCAGCGCTGCTCGAGTTCCGGCAAGATCAGCCGCCCCATCCAGTTACCCACCGGCAAAAATAACGGGTCATCAAGGGTTTGAGGAATCGGATAGCCATCGGGCCGGTTGAACGCCGCTTGCCGATACAGGTAGTAATTTCCGGGGTTGAGCACCTCGGTTTTTTGAATATTCAGCAGCCGTCGCAGGTCACCCACTAAAATTTCTAGGGTCAGATCGAGGGTTTGTTGCAGGTGGCTGCGGCCATCGGGCAAAAAGGCGTTGGGGTCAACAATGCCCCCCGGCACCTGGTGCCCCACCGGCCCCAGGGGAATAAAGCTAATTTTGCCCTGGCGCTTGGCCCGATTCCAGTAGGAGAGAAAGGCCACCGGCCAGCGGCGGGGAAACATAATCGGCCCCAGGCGCTCGACCCGGTCTTTTTTGCCCGCCAGATGGTAGAACTGCTCCCCCTCTAGGGCCCGAACGTTGCCGCTAATTACCCCGCCCAGGGAAACCACCTCAATGGGGGCGACCAGCGCCTGCCGCAGAAAGGGCATAATGCCCATCGCAATTTGGCCGCCGCCGCTGTAGCCAATTAGCGTTATCGGCACCCCGCCCCCCAGGGGGTAGCCCGCCCGCAAGAGCCCTTCATAGGCCTGCTGGGCAATGCCCTGGTTGTAGATCGGGCCGTAGCGGGAATCCGCCGACACCGCCACGATCAAAATGTTTCGCAGGTTAATCACCACCCCCACCAGGGGAATGTTGTCTTCGGATAACCATTCGATCCACCGCCAGAAAAAAGCCAGGGGGCGATCTTGGGTGAGGGAGCGGTTGAGCACCGAGTAGGGTAGTAGCCCTTTGACCAAAGCAATATCGTTGGGAAGGCTCTGCTCTAGCTCGTTTAGATACTGAGAAACGGCGGGTTGGTAATCGGGGGTGGCCTGGTTGACGCCATCCAGGTAAACTACGTAGCGGTTAAAGGTCGATGGCTCCAGCCAGGGGTCTAGGCCCGACTCAGCTGGGCTGACGGTTTGCACCGTGTCACCATACCAGCCCGCCCACCAGCCCAGGGCTTCGAGGGGGGCCAGCAGGGCACCAATCACCAGCGCCAGCACGCCAATCCAGGCTAAATCAACAATTAGCCGCAGCAGGGGCCGGGCCGGGCCGTACCAGCCGGGCAGAAACTGACGCAGCAGGGTCAGCACAGTCATCACCACCAGGGTGAGGGCCAAAATCCCCCCGTATTGCCGCATCCGCCGCACCCACCGGGTGGCTCTGGGCTCGGCCAGCCCAGCTCGTTCAATCCCTGGCCCCTCCCTGGCCTTCGCCACGGATAACGTTGGCGGCAGCGGTTGAGTCAACTCAGGTAAATCCTCCGACCGGTCGTTAGCGGGCGGAGCCACTACGGCCACTTCCCCAGAGGTCAGCCCCCCTGGTTTAGATGACCTGATGCCCTGGGCCAGGGGAGAGCCTGGCGGCTGCAACCGCTCTGGACTAACCAACGCCGCCAACTCCCTACGGTTGACCACCAGGGTCACCCCCGCTACGCGGTTGGTTAACCAGCGGCCCAAATTAACAATCGGCTGCCCCACTGTTTGCTGTAAGACTTGCAGCACCACCCAGCCCAGCCCCACATGCCAGAGCACCTGCCCGGCGCTGAGGCCGGCCAATATCGAAAATCCGACCACCACCGCCAGCAGGTTCCACACTGATAGCAGGCGCAAAATCGGCACGCCAAAGTAGGGCATCGCTCCTAAAAAGCTAAACACCAGCGGCAAATAGCTAAAGGCCAGGCTATCGGCCACCGTTTGCCAGGAAATGGGGTCGTCTAAGAACCACTGCCCGGCCAGCCAAATACTAGCCGCCCAAAACAAGTAGCCCGCCACAAACAGCAGGGCGGCTAGCCCCAGGCTAATCATGAACCGCAGGGGCTTAACCCGGTTCATAAATAAAATAATGCTCTGGGCTACGGCCTGGGAAAACCCTGCCAAAAAGACCACGGCCAGGGCCAGGGTGTCGATCTGCTCGGCCGGAAACTGGCGGATAGCCTGAAACGCCTCGGGATTGAGCCGCAGAATGCCCCACAAAACCGCCCCAATGGTATCAAAGGCCGCGTCAGTCATAGCATCTCAACATTAACGACAGCCTCGCCCGGTAGCACTGGTTTGAGGCTAGGACTTGAGGTTTGGTAGTCGCACCGGGGCCAGCTGCCAGCCCAGTCCCATGAGGGGTCAGCCCTGCCTGTCCCCCTTTTCACCGGAGCAGGCACCGGGCAGAAATCCATAGCGAGCCCCTCACTGCAGTCGGTATCTGATTTCAGCATCAGTCCCTCAGCGAGCAAAACCGGCCACCCCTGTCTGGTTATACCATTCGTAAAGGCTGCAGGGTGCCAGCCGCTGCCTTGAGGGGGGGCAGCAGCGCCAGGGGCAAATGGAGCTGGTTCAGCGCATTTTTCTTGCCGTCGGTCGATGGGCCGTGGTAGTCGCTGCCGCCGGTCATTAACAGGCCGTACTGGCGGCAGTAATCCTCGAGTTGCCGTACCTCGCTGGGGCTGTGGTTAGGGTGGTAGACCTCGACCCCCATCAGCCCGGCCTCGACCAGCTGGGGCAGCAGGCGCTCTACGGTGCCGCCTCGAAACAGGTAGGGGTGCGCCCACACCTGCACCGCGCCGCAGTCGCGCAGCAGTTGAATGCCCTCGGCGGCAGAAAACTTTTCGTACTGCACGTAGGCGGGGCCATGATCCCCCAGCCAGCGGTCAAAGGCATCCCGTTTAGAGGTGGCATGGCCCGCTTCCACCAGGGCGGCGGCCAGGTGGGGGCGGCCGGGGGCGATGTTCTCCGCCATCGGCGGCAGCACGATGGGGTAGCCCAACACCGCCAGTTTGTCAGCCATCGCCTGGGCCCGCTGCTGACGCCCCTGGATCATGCTCCGTAGGGTGGGTTCGAGGGCGGCACGGCGGGGGTAAAACCCCAGGATGTGGAGCGATTTCCCATGTTCTACGGTGCTGAGTTCGACCCCAGGCACAATCTCTAAGGGAGAGTTCGCCGCCGCTGAGATCGCTTCATCCCAACCCGCTAGGGTGTCGTGATCGGTAATGGCCAGGGCTTTAACCCCCGCCTTCAGGGCCGCATCCACCAGATCACCAGGGGTGAGGGTGCCATCGGAGTAGGTGGTGTGGTTGTGGAGGTCGAGCATGGCAGGGGGTAGAGGAGATTGCTCTACTATTCTGGCTTATAACCCTCTGGCTAGTCGGCGACAGGTAGTCTTTGGCACGACCTTAATACCAAATTCTGCTGGGTTACCCCCAATTCAATCGGGCGAATGCCATAAAGCCTCTGGCTAGGCTTAGTAGATCGAAAACGATGTGCCTAGCCGCAGAATAGCCCTCACCCCAAACCCCTCTCCCAAGCTTGGGAGAGGGGCTTTGTGATCTACTGAGGCTACGCCAATGCTCCTACGGGTTGGCCGGTTGGGAATCGGGGCTATAGACTCGGATTTGGTGTAACTCGCTGTGCTGACCTGCCAGGCCCAGGGCGCTAAAGAGGAGATGAATCTCTACAACCCTTGTTTCATCGGGTGGTCGGCAATTGCCCCGGAAAATGCCGGCCAGGCCAGGTTATCACCACGTGATTTTGCCCGTCATCGTCGCGCCAGGCCACCTGATTCTGGAGCATAATTTTGGCCCCGGCCAGCAGCACCTCGCCATCACCTTGCTCACCCTCAATGGACTGGCGTGCTTATTTCATCCCGTCTTGCCGCTCGTCGTGCCTCCTACCAGCGGAGCTGACAGCGGCTTAACCCATCCCGCCCTCTGGGCACCTCACCCCAGCCGGGGCTACTAAGTACACACATCTTTTGAATAAAGCTCGAACGCTGTATTTCGCTCCCCTAGCCCCCCGATTCCGGGGGAACCGGAGTTCAAAGTCCCCCAGAATTGGGGGATCTAGGGGGCCAGTCAAGGAATTTTTTGTCCCCAGATGACTTATGTGTACGTAGTAGCCAGCCGGGGAGAGGCTTAACCTAAACCGAGGGCATAGAGGTCGTGGAGAAAACCAATCTGGGCCTCGCGCAGCTCGACCAGCGGGTTGGCGCGGGTGATAGCGGCAATCGCTGTCTCAGCCGATTGCCCAGTTGCAATCAAGTAGGCGGCTAAGAACGTGCCGGTGCGGCGGCGGCCCGTGGAGCAATGCACCCCAACGCTTTTAGCTTGAGCATTCTGCCCATCGACGAACTGGGTAAACTGGCCAATTTGTTCTGGGGTCGGGGCGGTGCCACCGGTGGTCGGTAGCCAAAGGTGGGGCATATTGGCCTGCTCGTACAGATCCAGGTTAGTGGGATCATCCATGACCGAAACAATGGCATCTACCCCAAGGGCTGTCAGCGTCGAAATCTCCCCTGGGGTGGGCTTGCGCAAGCCACCCAGGCGGTTAGGAATCACCCACCAGAGACTCTCGCTCAGCGCAGTAGACGGAGCAGTATCACCCATGGCTAGCTCAAGGCCTGTTTAGCGGCACTTTCGACTTGTTTAGCCGCGACGGCTTTGCGTTCGCTGTAGCGATCCGTTAATTCATCGACCCGCTCGCGCAGCAGCAGGGTAAAGCGGAAGAGTTCTTCCATGACATCCACCACGCGATCGCGGTAGGCCGACTCCTTCATGGTGTCATCGTCGTTGAACTCCTGGTAGGCCTTAGCCACAGAGGACTGGTTGGGAATGGTAAACATGCGCATCCAGCGGCCCAGAATGCGCATGGTGTTGACGGCATTGAAGGATTGAGAGCCCCCAGACACCTGCATCACCGCCAGGGTGCGGCCCTGGGTGGGGCGAACCGCGCCGAGGCTGAGGGGAATCCAGTCGATCTGGGTTTTCATTAGCCCTGAGATGTTGCCGTGCAGTTCTGGGCTCGACCATACCTGACCTTCAGACCAGAGGGAAAGCTCGCGCAGTTCCTGCACCTTAGGGTGGGTATCGGGCTCGGCCCCGTGCAGGGGCAGGCCGCGCGGGTCAAAGAATTTAACCTCGGCCCCAAACCCTGTAATGATGCGGGCGGCCTCTTCCGCCAACAGGCGACTGTAGGAGCGCTCGCGCAGCGAGCCATAAAGAAAAAGGATGCGAGGTGGATGGTCAAAACTCATAGGGTGATGGTGGCTGGCTGGGTCAAGTAGCGTAAAACCGATTGCCCATAGTCTCGTTTAATCGCGGTGGAAAGGGCACCGGAGTGAATCTGGCGCACTGCGTCAAGGGCCTTGGTTAAGCTGGGCCATAGCCCAGCTTAACCAGGCTAACTTGGGATTTTACACGCCCGCCGTGGTTGGGCTTAGTTTGGCAATCAGCGCCTCAACGCGGGTTTTGATCTCATCCCGCACGCGGGGAAAGATCTCGGGCTGCTCCGCCGGGTCATCGAGCTGCCAGTCGTCAAAATGCTCCCGCCGCACCCAGTCGGTGGGCAGGTTCACCCCGCAACCGCAGAGGGAAATCACAGCGTCAAAGTCTTCAGCCTTAAATTCACTCAGGGCATTAGAGGTCTGATCACTAATATCAATACCCACCTCGGCCATGGCGGCAATGGCCTCTGGGCGCACCGAGCTGGCCTCTAGCCCCGAGCTGGTGACGGCAATTTTGCCCGCCCCCAGGGTTTTGGCGAAACCCTCCGCCATTTGCGAGCGGGAGGAATTTTTCTTGCAGACAAACATGACACGTTTCATGGGCATCTCTCCGTTAGGGACTACTAGTGGTGTAGAAATATGCAGCAAAACATGTTAAAGAGATTTCCAGCAAAGAACTTACCTCGTCGTCATTCCCGCGCAGGCGGGAACCCAGCCCAAAAGTCTGTTTATATCGGGTATCTTCTTTTCGAGAAATTGCCTAAGGCCTGGAAAACCATCACGGGTTCACCCTTATACAGCGGGGATCTCGCAGAGATGCCTTCTCGGGCGCGCGGGGAAACCAGAAGGCCGTGCGCTTACACACCTCCACCAGCATCAGCATGACGGGCACTTCGATCAGCACGCCGACGACGGTGGCCAGGGCGGCCCCGGAGTTGAGGCCGAATAGAGTAACAGCGGTGGCAATGGCCACTTCAAAGTGGTTACTGGCCCCAATCAGGGCGGCGGGGGCGGCGTCTTCATAGACCATCCCCAACTTTTGGGCGGCCACGTAGGAGATCAGAAAAATAAAGTTGGTCTGCACAAACAGCGGCACCCCAATCAGCAAAATGTGCAGCGGGTTACGCACAATCAGGTCGCCTTTGAAGGCAAACAGCAGCACCAGGGTGGTCAGCAGGGCAATGACCGCGATCGGGCTGAGGTATTTCAGAAACACCTGCTCAAACCAGGCTTTGCCCTTGTGTCTGAGAATCCAGCTGCGCGATACGGCCCCCGCCAGCAGGGGCAGACCCACATAAATCAGCACCGACAGCACGATGGTTTCCCAGGGCACGGTTAGGTTGTTGGCGGCCAGCAGCCATCGCCCCAGGGGTGCATAGAGAAACAGCATGGCCAGGGAGTTAACCGCCACCATCACCAGGGTATGGCCCTGGTTGCTAAAAGAAAGATAGCCCCACATCAGCACCATGGCGGTGCAGGGGGCAATGCCCAACAGAATGCACCCAGCTATATAGGAGTCGGCCAGGGCGACTTCTGCCCCCCGAATGAGCTCCGTACCGGCCAGCAGGGGCCGAAACAGCCAGCCCAGAAAAAACTGGGCAAACAGCACCATGGTAAAGGGCTTAATCAACCAGTTCACCACCAGGGTGAGCACCACCGGCCTGGGGGTCTGGGCGGCATGCTTGGCCTGGGAAAAGTCGATCTTCACCATGATTGGGTACATCATGAAGAACAGACAAATAGCGATGGGAATCGACACCTGATAGACGCTCATCGCATCTAGTGTGACGGCCACCCCCGGAAACAATCGGCCCAGCAGAATGCCTGCCATAATGCATAGAACAACCCAAAGGGTCAAATAGCGCTCGAAGAAGCTAAGCTGGCCACCGGCCTGCACCGCGTCGGGGTTGATGGTAGATCGGTTTGTACTCATAGTTGGCCTGGGGTTTGTTGAAAGTAGCAAAGACGCTATAGGCGTTAAGGTTTGAATTTTGAATTTTGAGCGGTTGCATGACCTAGCCCATTCAACCGCTCAAAACATGCCCTTAAAACCGTTTCGTTTTTCTGAGCAGCTCGCCAATCGTGAGGTCGGGCTGGGGCTTGCCATCAAAGGCCGTGCCGGTATCTCCCTGGTCAAAATTGACGCCTGCAATGTGGTAACCCTCTTCCGTTAGGGGAATGTATCCCACTTCTTTGACGAGTTCGGGAGCATTGGCCAGATAAAACTCCACAAACTCTCGCAGGGCGGGGTTAGCCCTGGCCGCCTCAAAATTGACATAGATAAATAGTGGCCGAGCCAGGGGATGATACGTGGCCTGCACCACATTGGCGGCGGTCGGTTCTACGGGGCCGCTACCGCTGTCTACCGGCAGCGCCTTGAGTTCGTTTTGGTTGGCTTCGTAGTAGGCTAAACCAAAATAGCCCAGGGCACTGGGCATGCTCGCCACCCCCCTGGCCAGAATATCGTCGTCTTCACTGGCGACAAAATCACTGCGGGTGCTACCCTCTACGACTACTTCTGAAAAGTAGTCATAGGTGCCAGAATCGAGGCCGGGGCCAAACAGATTCAGGGGCTGATCGGGCCATTCGGGGCGAATTTGGTTCCAGCTCGTTACCGTTTGCTGGGCCGCAGGTTCCCACATGGCCTTGAGTTCGGCAATGGTAATGTCATTTGCCCAGGTGTTTTGGGGATTGACTACAACGGTGAGCGCATCAAAGGCAATGGGCAGCTCGTAGAACCGAATGCCCGCCGCATCACAGGCGGCAATTTCTTCCGATGAAATCGGTCGAGACGCATTGCTAATGTCGGTTTCTCCCGCACAAAATTTGCTAAAGCCGCCGCCGGTACCCGAGAAGCTAACCTCGACCTCGACCGGGGTTTTGGCCCCAGCGGCGTAGGCTTCAGCGACGGCGCTGGTAATCGGGAAAACCGTGCTCGATCCATCGACCAGAATGTTTTCCCGCGATTGGGGCGGGGTATCTTGGGTCGAAGCGGGCTGGGTAGAACTAGTCGTTGCCGAGGAGCAGCCCACCACCAACAGCGACAGGCTGATGGCTAAACAGCTCTGCCGAATTTGAGCAACCATATCCTTACACTCCAGATCTAATTAAGAGCGGGGAACTGTTCAAAAAGCGCTTACTTAGAATGAGTGCATCCCAGTTTTGCGAGTTTGCCCTCATCCCCCAACCCCTTCTCCCAAAATGGGAGAAGGGGAGCTAGATTCAAAGTCCCTCTCCCGCTCTGGAAGAGGGATTTAGGGTGAGGGTTGCAAAAGTAGGATGCACCCCTTAGAAAACCCTATCCTCATCATTTCAAAAAAAATTGATATGTCAATTATGGCACGGTTAAGAACGATCAACCTGTTACATTAATTCATTTTTAATCTCCAGGCGAGCAAGCTCTGGCAGGAAGCGCGGCGCTCAACTGGCCGACTTCAGTCAAATATTGCTCTAGGCCAACAAAGCCCGGGCCATTGAGGCTGTAGTAAATCCAGCGGCCTTCTTGGCGGGCGGTGAGCAGACTAGCCTGGCGGAGGATTTTAAGGTGAAACGAAAGCTTGGATTGGGAGACGCTGAGGCGATCGCACAAATCGCACACGCACATCTCCCGCTCGCGCAGCAGCTCAACCACCTGCAGGCGCAACGGGTCTGACAGCGCCTTAAAGGCTGCAAGAACCGTTGCTGGAGCGATGGGGCGAGTCGTTTGCATCAATTTTTTTTGAAACAAGCTTGCTCTCAGTGTAGCAGGCGTTTCCCTGCCGGGGCGAATGGCGTTCGCCCTTGCGACTTGCTTGCTTCCCGCCAGGTAACCCAACACCAGCAACGGTTTCGTTGGGTTACGCTAGCGCTAACCCAACCTACGGCTGTAGCTATAAACCCCAGCGTTCTGTCAGAACGCTGGGGTTTTGGGCCTGGGGCTAACCGACTACTCCAGCAGACGATAGCGCACTAGATAGCGCATCACCTCTCCCTGGGCGGGGGTAATTAAAATCCCCGCTGGGGGAATCGTGATCGCCTGGCTCCAGGTGGCCTGGTCGGCGTAGCTGAGATGGTGCAGGCTGTGGATGGCCGACCGCACCCCCTCGGGGGAGCCAATTATTAGATGGCGCAGCCGCTCGCGGTCTGGCTGGGGGGCTGGGGTGGCCAGACGAACGGGTTCTAGCGACCCGGTTTCTTCAAGAAACCGAGCTGCTGGGCGAACAAAACAAACCATGGGGGATTCCTCCAGGTAACGGTGGTAAGGAACCCCCAAAAACCTGGCCGCCCCAGATAGTGCATCTGCGGGCGGCCATATAATAGGCGTAGCCACGCGGATAGGGTGATTCTATCTTCGGGGTTAGCCACTGGTGGGTGCTGTCACACCCCCCAGTGGTGACGACCAAATTTTTGGGGAAGACAAGCTGCACGCACACAGCTATAGGTAGTCAATGTAACCCATCCGTGGGGCGGACGCAAGTAATTGCGCTGGGATGGGGAGGATCGGGTGGGTGGTGGTCTAGGCTCGGTAAGTGGATGAAGATTAGCTGAAGCTAGCCGCATAACACCGCTTAAGCGGCCATTATGCAATTTAGGATTGGCATAACACCCCGATTTGGGGTAGCTATCACGATCTGGTTCGGCATAACACCTCTATTTGGAGAGTTATCCTGCTTCTAAAATGTATAACACTTCGATTTAGGGAGTTATGCTGCAAGTATGCTGCATAACTCTCCTGTGAACCGTGATATTTAACTGGCGATCAGCCTAACCAACCGAATTAGGGGTGTTATACCGCTTAGACGGCAGTAATGCAGGCTAAACAGTAGTTATGCCACTGGTTGGTCGGTGAGGGCATGACCAAAATCTTATCTGTTGATATTTAGAATTAAGGTGGCGTGAAGTTTGGAAGATCGTTCTTTGAGGTCGTTGTTGATGTGACCATAGCCCGAAGAGTTAAATTCGCAATCAACAACACTGCAACAAGTAGTTATATGCCCAGCACATCAGGTCGTGAGAAGGAAGTAAGATTAATTCGTCAGGCTAATCGTGCTTCCGCAACTGCTCGACTAATGTTAGGGAAGTTTGACGATTGGCATGAGTTTCTAAAGGCTGATACTATCGATTTAGAAAATCTCCCACGTCGAAATCTAAAGGCAGGAAGTAAAGACGTAAAGCGTAGACTTTCACGCGACATTGAAGGATTTTGCTCTAGGAATTTTCAAAGCATGGACGAGCGCAAACTCGCACAGCTATATGAGGCGATCAAAGCTCACAGAGGTCTTGAATTACCGTAATTAGTCACCGCAACAAAGCTGGCCTATTGCGACTGAGGCAAAAGTTTGTA
>DAIUJR010000058.1:0-38624 GCA_036848635.1 Nodosilinea sp. CTOTU7336 | reverse complement strand
CCCATGCCGAAGGCGGAGGTACAGACCACAAACTGAAGCTGGTTCTGCATCCAGGCTGCCTCTACCTGCCGCCGTTCGGTGCCGCCCAGCCCGGCGTGGTAGGGGGCAGTGCGGTAGTTTTGGTGCCTCAACCCCTGGGCCAGGGCCTCGCTGTCGCGGCGGGTGCGCACGTAAATCAACCCGGCCTGGCCAGGATGCTGCCGCAGGTAGCGCTCTATCGCGCCGCGCCGCTGGCCCAGGCTCACCACGGGCTTAACCCGTAGCGTCAGGTTGGGCCGGTGGGGGTTAAGGCGCACCACACGGGGAGATTGCAGCTGTAGCACCTGCTGCAACGTCTGCTGGGCCTGGGGGTCGGCGGTGGCGGTAAAGGCCGCAATGGGCAGGGTGGCCGAGGGGGCACGGTGGCTCAACAATGCAGGACGCACCGCCCCCAGCCGCCGGTAGGCGGGTCGAAAGGTCTCGCCCCACTGCACCAGGCAGTGGGCTTCATCCAGAATCAGCCCGTTGAGCTGAAGTGTGGGATGGCAGAGCCGCTCCCACACGGGCGGGCTGAGCAGGGTTTCAGGGGAGACATACAGCAGCCGCAGCTGCTGTCGCTCTAGGGCTTGAAGAATTTTCTGCCGCTGGGGAGCCGGCATCTGGCTGTGGAGCGCCGCCGCCGGTAAGTCTTTTTCCCGCAGCTCCTGCACCTGATTTTCCATCAGGGCGACCAGGGGCGATACCACCAGGGTCAACCCCGTCTGCAGCAGAGCGGGCAACTGAAAGCACACCGATTTGCCGCCTCCGGTGGGCAGCACCACCAGCACATCCCGCCGTTCGAGCAGGGCCCTAACGATGTCACCCTGGGGGGGGCGAAAGTCGGCATAACCCCAAATTCGCTGAAATTCCTGCAGCACCTGGCTCCAGGGCACGATGGCATCCACAGTCATGGCGCTGCCCCTAGCAATTGCTTTCAGGGTGCCCAAACAAAAGCCTGGGTGCCGATCCGACACCCAGGCGCTGAGCTAATTTACCGTAGACAAGTACCCCCCCAGCCGCCCCATCTGTAAAAAGAAACGGCTTCAGCAACAGGGCCTTCCCGCTCGGCGTTACTCGAAGATAAAGGGGAAGTTGTAGCCAACCCCAAAGGTAATCCCCAGACCAAAACCGTCAGTAACCCGGAAGTTGCTCACGGCATTGAGGGTAAAGTCGCGGGAAATCGGTACATCCAACCCGGCATTCACCAGCAGGCCAATGGTGCTACCGGTGGGGATGTCAACCCCAAGCCCGGCGTAGGGCTGCATCCTAAACCCAGCAATGTTCAGGGTGTTGAAGTTGTAGGTAACCGGCACCGTAAAGGAACTGCTTTGATTGGTAATCAACGCCGCCGGACGAATCGAAAACCGGGGCCCGAGGGAGATTTTGCCGATGACGGTAAAGCCGAAGCTGGCAACACCGCTGCTGTCGCGATCGCCGATACCAATGTTGCCGCCCACCCCGAGGTAAGCGGGCGAAACACCGCCGTAGGTACCGCGAGTCAGTTGGGCTAGCTCGACGTTTTCCATCGCCGGGGCAGTCTCGACCCCGGTGCTGGCCAGTACGGTGTCGATATCGGCGGTATCGAAGGCCAGCAGGCTATTTTGGTCAACCACCATAAACTGATTAACGGTGGGATTGGCCAATAGGTTAGCCGTGGTACCAATTTCGCTGTAGTCAGCGTCAGCGGGCTGAGCCACGACGGTATCGACCGTCGCTTGGGGCGTTTCGAGGGACGACTCGAAGGAGGGGGTGGCCGAAGCGTCTAGGCCACTATCCGAAAAATCTACGGTTTCAGCCAGCGGTTGAGTCGCTTCCGTCGGTACGAGGTCGGTTTCAGCTTGAGCCGGTAAAGCCGCAACCGTAGCTGCCGCTGCCAAGCCTACTAGCCAGGGAAAGCGCTTAGAATAAGCCATGTTTCGTTCACTCCTCAGATTTCACATCAAATCTATTGGCTTCACACCAAATAGTCAATCATACCAGGGGCTGAGCTTTGAGAAAGACAGGTTAACCCATTTCCCCTAGCCATGGCCCGGTACCTTACTCACACGTAAATGACGAAGATTGTACCACCTCTACCCAGAACGCTATTCGCTATCCTGACAACATTGATGGTGCTTGGCTGCTCTAGGGACATAATTGCAGCGGCGGGGAAAACCCTAGCCCATAGATTCAACTAATTTTGAGGCTAGCTCGGCAACGCGGGGTAAAATCAGCCGGTTTTGGCTGTGCTCTGCCCCCTCGGTAAACACCACCAAGAGAAACGGGCGGCACCCTGGGATCTCCACATAGGCGGCATCGTGGCGCACCTGACTGGTAAACCCGGCTTTAGAGTAGAGCGCGGCATTGGAGGGTAAACCAGCGCCCAAAAAGCCCGTAACCTGGTTTTCTTCGCCGGGGCTAGGTGGTTCGACCTGCACCGAACGCTGCATCAGCGCCAGCATGGTTTGCGATCGCGCCGCCGCCACCGCTACCCCCCCAGCGATGCTGTGAACTAAACGAGCCACCGCATTAGTGGTCAAAAAATTGCGGTTTTCGTAGAGTCCTCCCAAAAAATCCCGCTCCCGGCCATAGGGGCCATCGCCCCAGGTTTTTTGGTTCAGGTTAACGGTGGCCAGCTCTGGCCACCCCAGCGACTGAAAAAACCGGTTGACAATGTTGCGCTGATATTTCCAGGTTTCAAAGGGGCCGGGGGGCAGCTCAGGGCCGCTGGTAGTGCCGGTTAACACATCGACCACCAGCCCGGTGGCATCGTTGCTAGAGTCTACGATCATGTCTCGCAGCGCCCGGTCGAGCTCCGCCGAGGGGGGTATCATGCCCTGGTGCAGCCATTCATGGGCGGCCACCAGGTAAAACAGCTTCACTACGCTGGCCGGATAGATCAGCTCTACCCCCCGATAGCACGCCCCCCTGGGGGAATGCTGCCAGAATTCGGTGGCGCTTAACGCCCCGCCGGTATTGGTGATGTACGGCGGGTCATACACCACCCAGGTAACGGCAATTTGGGTCTGGGCCAGGGTAGGAAAGTCGGCCCAAATCTCCTCCAGCAGATGATTCAGGTGCTGGAGGAGGTTTGGGTCAGGGGTAAAGAAAGTTTTCATCATCAAGTCCTGCCCTGAGGGAATTCGTGCATTATGCCCCCTGTGTCTTTGAGGCTACTGGTATACTGAGCAAGTCTTTGAGGTCAGGCGGGGATCTGCAGCAGCTGACAATATGACATCACAACAATCCCCCAAACCCAAAGGCAACGGCATATAGGATGTAAAGTACTCCTAGAGATTTTCTCCCCTGAAGACGTTTGAGTAAACAGAGCCAGGAAACTGGTTTATCCCGTTGAGCTAGGCCGACCCAAAGCCGATGACCACCTACCCGACGACGACCGAGCCGCCAGTTCAGTCTAGGGGTGGTCTAGAGCAGACCCTGGCCCAGGGAGAATTTTTATTTGCCCTACTCGCCCTAGCGTTTTTTAGCGGGGCCCACCAGCCCATCGCCACCTACCTGCTGGGGGAGTCAACGGAAGGTATTTTTTCGTCGCTGCTGCGCTACTCAATTTTTGCCGGTGCGCTGGCCCTGCTGGCGCTGCGCTGGCGGCGTAGCCTGGCCATTGCTCGGCAGGGGGTGCTGATCTGGCTGTTGATTAGTTTGAATATAGCCTCCTACCTCTGGTCTGAGCTGCCTGAGTGGTCGTACCTCAGCATTCGCGGCGAACTGCTACCGGTGACGTTGTTTGGCCTATACTTCGCCTCGCGATATTCCCTGCGCGAGCAGTTGAGGATAGTGGCTATTTTTCTGCTGTTTTCGGCGGTGGGGTGCATTCTGACCGTGTTTCTGCTACCGGAGGTGGGTAAACACCCGCTCACCGAGTTTGACGGGGCGTGGCGCGGGCTGTACCGCCACAAAAACAGCCTGTCGGCCTACATGAGCCTCAGCGCTCTGTCGTTTTTAGCCATTTTGTTCGGCAAAGATCATCCTAAGCTGCTAGGGCCAGGGCTAACCTGGACAGGGCTAGGGGTAACCGTGGCGCTAATTCTGTTATCAACCTCGGCCACCGGGCTGCTGCTACTGATTTTTTTAACGGCTATCTTGCTGATTTACAGTCGCTATCGATGGCGCGGCAAACGCTCAGTGCTGGCCCTTAACCTGGGCATCGGGCTGGGGATTGCCGCGCTAATTTTCGTCACTCTGAACTGGGCTACGATTCTGGCTGGCCTGGGCAAAGATCCTACCCTGACCGGGCGGGTCTTGCTGTGGCAGGGCAGTCTCGATTTTTGGCAGGATAAATTCTGGTTGGGCTACGGTCGAGATGCATTTTGGCATCCCGATTTGCCCTATGCGGCCACCGTCGGATCAAAGATTGCCTGGCAATATATACCTCCCCATGGCCACAACGGATTTATCGACACGGGGCTAGAGGTCGGCGTGATTGGTCTAGGCATTTTTTTGCTGGGGCTGGGCTTAACCCTCACTCGGGCCTTTCGCATGGCCTACCTTCGACCTGCGGCCCATCTGCTATGGGCCGCAGGGTTTCTATGTCTGTTTGTGGTGTTTAATTTTATCGAAAGCGCCATTCTCAACGGGGCCAACCTGTATTTTGTGCTCTATTTATCGGTTTACCTTTCGCTGCGGCTGCCAAAGCGAGAGTTATTTTACGACGATCCCTAAATGTAGCTAGGATAACCAGAACAGCCCGTTGGCGTGAGGTCTCCCTGTCAAACTCTGCCCTTAAGACGGAGCCTCTACCCAGGCGATAGCTGTTAAGCCAGATTCAGGCTCGGAATCCTAACCTGGGTTCAATGTTTTAGGCTGGGTAAACCTCAGTTTCCGAGCTTGATTGGGCTCATCCCCAACGTTTAATCCCCTTGGCCAAAGTCCAGACCTTACGCCCTAAACGCCATGGCAGACGACCAATTTAGCCTGTTCGCTTCCCCCGATGCCGCCCCTGACCCCAGCACTGTTGATATCGACGCTATTCCCACCAGCGGCGCGGTGCCCATTCCGCCTAGCATTTACCCTTCCCTAGAGCCGCTGGCCGAGCACTGCCGCCACTGTCAGCGGTGTGAGTTAGCCGCCGGGCGCACTAACGTTGTGGTCAGCCGGGGCAGTGCAACAGCGCCGATTCTGATCATTGGCGAAGGGCCAGGGCAGCAGGAAGACGAGCAGGGACTACCCTTTGTGGGGCGCTCAGGGCAGCTGCTGGAAAAGATTCTGGCCGCCGTGCGGTTAGATACGGCTAAGGATGTCTACATCTGCAACATCGTCAAGTGCCGCCCCCCCGAAAATCGCGTGCCAACCCCCGTTGAGGTGGCCGCCTGCAAGGGCTATTTGCTTGAGCAAATTCGCCTGGTCGATCCAAAAATCATCCTGCTGACCGGGGCGACCGCCGTAAGGGGGCTGCTGGGCGACAAGCGCGGCATTACCAAAATTCGCGGCCAGTGGATGGAGTGGGAGGGGCGGCTCTGTATGCCGATCTTTCACCCCGCCTACCTACTGCGCAACCCCTCGAAGGAAAAAGGCAGCCCCAAATGGCTGATGTGGCAGGATATTCAAGCCGTGCGGGAAAAGCTCGACGGCCTGATGGCCCAGGAGACTGAACGTTCAGAAGCCTGAAGCCCGAAACCCAGAGTCTTGCCATAGGGTGCTAGGGCAACGCCGCCTTCCCCACCACGATATCCGACCCAGCGGTGCGAATCACCACCGTATTAAACAAGCTAATATCCGTACCGGCGGGTACTGGCAGGTCAAAGGTGGTGCTGGCAGGGGGCAATGGCCCCAGCTCAATGTGACGCTTAGCCAGATTGCCGTTGATGGTCAACACCGCCTCCAGGGCGGTGGCTTCGGCACTGGTGCTAAAATCTTTAAAGGATATGGTAATAGTGGTGCCCACAATGGCCACACCGGCATAGCCGTCGGTGGTGTAGCTATCAACGCCTGCAACTTTGCCCATGGGTGGCTGCTCCTAAATTCCTCATCTCTAATTTAAGCCTAAGCTAAATTTGGGGGGCGTTTACCGGGGCTAGCGATTCCTGGAGTGGTTCCTTACGAATCGATGAAGGATGGGGGTGTCGGGCTGAGCGTTCACGAAGCGTTTCGCAGGTAAACCTCACCCTAGCGTCAGGCAGCTCATAAGCTGGCTAAGTTGCCGTGGTTCCTGGGAAGGATGCCGTGGATCCTGGAAAGGATGGAGGGGCTAGTTGAGGCCAGCCCCCCCGGGCATCATGGCCCGTTATGCTGAAGTCGGGAATGCCGTAATCCTTCCCCCTGTCACGGAAGCGTCAGGGGGTTTTACAATAGTTTATATTCGCCGTTGTTGCCGCGGCCCCAGTCAAGCCTCCCCCCGTGCTCGTGGGATCGAGTTGCCTGCTGTTATGGCTACATACCAACCCAAAAACCCGTCTGAGTAACCCATGATGGTGGTCACCAGCGGCTCATCGCACTGAATCCGGAGAAGCAGTTATGACCAAAGACATCACCCGCTATCGCAATATTGGTATTTTTGCCCACGTAGACGCGGGTAAGACCACCACCACCGAGCGCATCCTCAACCTCACCGGCAAAATCCACAAAATTGGTGAGGTTCACGATGGTGCCGCCACCACCGACTTTATGGAGCAAGAGCAAGAGCGGGGGATTACGATTCAGTCGGCGGCTACCACCTGCTTCTGGAAAGACCACCAGCTCAACATCATCGATACCCCTGGGCACGTTGACTTCACCATTGAGGTCTATCGCTCCCTTAAGGTGCTGGATGGCGGTATTGGCGTGTTTTGCGGCTCCGGCGGGGTTGAGCCCCAGTCTGAGACCAACTGGCGCTACGCCAACGATTCTAAAGTGGCCCGCATTATCTATGTCAACAAGCTCGACCGCACCGGGGCCGATTTCTTTAGCGTGGTCAAGCAGGTTGACCAAATTCTGGCGGCCAAGCCCCTGGTCATGGTGCTGCCCATTGGCACCGAGCTTGACTTCGTGGGCGTAGTTGACCTGCTTACCCGCAAAGCCTGGGTGTGGGATGATTCCGGCGACCCGATGGGTTACGAAATCCAGGACGTGCCCGAAGACATGAAAGACCAGGTAGAAGAGTACCGCGAAACCCTGGTGGAGATGGCCGTTGAGCAAGATGAAGCCATCCTTGAAAAGTACCTGGAAGGGGAAGAGATTTCCATCGATGAAATCAAGTCCTGCATCCGCAAGGGCACAAGGGAGCTGGTGTTTTTCCCCACCTACTGCGGCTCCTCCTTCAAGAACAAGGGCGTGCAGTTGGTGCTTGATGCGGTGGTAGACTACCTGCCTAACCCCACTGAAGTGCCTCCCCAGCCCGAGGTAGACCTGGAGGGCAACCCCACCGGCAAATTCGCCCACGTTGATTCTGAAAAACCCCTGCGAGCGCTGGCGTTCAAAATTATGGACGACCGCTTTGGGGCGCTCACCTTTACCCGGCTGTACTCGGGCCAGCTCAAAAAAGGCGACACCATCCTCGACACCGCCACGGGTAAGTCTGAGCGGATCAGCCGCCTGGTGGAAATGCACGCCAACGACCGCCAGGAGATCGAGTCAGCCCAGGCCGGTGATATCGTCGCCCTGATCGGCATGAAGAATGTCCAAACCGGACACACCCTCTGCGATCCTAAAAATCCCGCCACCCTAGAGCCGATGGTCTTCCCTGACCCGGTGATTTCCATTGCGGTGTCGCCCAAGAAAAAGGGTGACAACGAGAAAATGGGCATGGCGATCAGCAAAATGGTGCAGGAGGATCCCTCCTTCCAGGTGGAAACCGACGAGGAAAGCGGCGAAGTCATCCTTAAGGGCATGGGCGAGCTGCACCTGGACATCAAAGTAGACATTCTCAAGCGCACCCACGGGGTCGAGGTCGAAGTGGGCAAGCCCCAGGTGGCCTACCGCGAAGCCATTACCCGGCGCTTAGAAGACAGCTACACCCACAAGAAGCAGTCCGGCGGCTCCGGCCAGTACGGCAAGATCGACTACGTGATCGAGCCGGGGGAAGTTGGGTCTGGCTTCCAGTTCAAGTCGGCGGTCACCGGCGGCAACGTACCCCGCGAATTTTGGCCTGCGGTGCAGAAGGGCTTTGAAACCAGCGTCGATCGGGGGCCGCTAGCGGGTTATCCGGTGGTCGATCTCCAGGTCACCCTCACCGATGGGGCCTTCCACGCCGTCGACTCGTCGGCCATCGCCTTTGAGATTGCGGCCAAGGCAGCCTATCGCCAGTCGCTGCCCAAGGCTGGCCCCCAGCTACTGGAGCCGGTGATGAAGGTGGATGTCTTCACCCCCGAAGACTACATGGGGGATGTAATCGGTGACCTTAACCGCCGCCGGGGCATGATTAAGTCCCAAGACCCGGCGGCCACCGGGGTGCGGGTGAAGGCCGATGTGCCCCTGAGCGAGATGTTTGGCTACATTGGCGACCTGCGCACCATGACCTCGGGTCGGGGACAGTTCTCCATGGAGTTCTCCCACTACGCCCCCTGCCCCAGCAACGTGGCGGAAGAGGTGATTAAGGAAGCCAAGGAGCGGCAGGCTGCTTCGTAATCCGCTAACGGCTGTGCGGTGGCAGTAAATCTCCGCCGCACAGCCTACATTTTCTGGAAGACTCAAACATCCCGGTCAGACCTTGGCTGGGATGGTTTTTTTCGGATTGCCCTACCAGCGATTTAGCTCCCACTCTCAGCGCCGCTTCATTTAGCTCTGTTTTGCCCTTGATACACTTTTTGCAGTGAAGACCGTAGAGGCCTCCCCTGGTCAGCCCATCTACCGCTCAACTCTGGCCCAGGATCGTTCGGGGATCTTCTTTGCCCAGATCAGCATAGCCCTATCAAGCTGGGGCAAATACCAGCTCCGTCTTAACCCTGGTCGTTTCCCGATTAATCGTGTCGTTAAGTGGCGGCACAAAGCACTCCCGAGGGTTTCCATGACAATTCCTGCTTTCATACCCGCAATTGCAGCAGTTTTATTTGTGCTGTTTTTACTCTATGCTTCGTTAAAAGGTGAATTTCGCTGGAAACATATGTGGGTACTGCCTGCGGTGCTATCGCTGTTGTTTTTGCTGCTATCGCTATGGGCCGTTGTCACCGAAGGCGCATTTGGGTTCTGGACTGAACACACCCGTAATTTGTGGGGAAATCAGATTTGGCTAGATTTGCTGTTGGCGGTGGGCATTGCCTGGGTTCTGATCGTACCCCAGGCCAGGGCCTTTGGCATGCCTCTCTTACCCTGGTTAACGCTGGTTTTATCCACAGGGTGTATTGGTTTTCTTGCTATGATGGCGCGGCTGCTTTACCTCCGAGAAAACTCAGGTCTGTCTGAGCAATCTATCCAAACTGATGTCTAACGGGGAAAATTCGCCTAACACTAGGCCAGTCTGGTTAGGGATACCAAGTAGACTCATGAGTGTTAAGACTGTTATCAGAGTCGCAATCCGTAGTATCCCTCAGCTAGCGGGCTAAGCCTAGCGCGGTTAGTCTAGGTGAATAACCCGTTACCAATAGGCATTAGCCATGACTACGACTTCTACAGAAAACCCCAATCGAGTCTACGCTAAGCCAACGGAAGGGCACATTTCCCTGGGCCGGGGGCTGCGCCAGGTGCTTTTTTTGGTGCCCACGGCGATTTTGCTGGCGGTGCTGTTCTTCGGGCTGCCGCACCGGCAGCGGCCCGCTGGGCTAGTGGCCGGGGGCGTGATTGCCCTGCTCTGGAACTTTGCGGTCAGCGGCATTCGGGTCGCCGCCGAGTGGGAGCGGGGGGTGATTTTACAGCTGGGCAAGCTCCAGGATATCAGAGGTCCCGGCCTGTTTTACGTGGTGCCGGTGATCGAGTCGGTGCAGTTTATCGACACCCGCACCCTGGTGCTCAACATCCCCCGCCAAAAGGTGATTACCCGCGATAACGTGCCCGCCGAAATTGACAGCGCCCTGTTTTTCCAGGTCAGCGATGCCGAACGGGCGGTCGCCTCAATTCAAGATTTTCGCTTTGCCGTGTCGCAATATGCCCAGGCGGCCCTGCGGGACGTAGTGGGCGGCCTTTCCCTGGATGAACTACTGTCAGAGCGGGAGCAGATTCAGACCCAGATCGGCACCATTGTCGAGGCCCAGGTGCAGACCTGGGGGATGCATATCGACTCGATTCGGCTGCAGGATATTGAGCTGCCCGAAGACCTGAAGCGGATGATGTCGCGCCAGGCCTCCGCCGAGCGGGAAAAGCGGGCCACCATCACCAAGGCCGACGGCGACCGTCTGGCGGCAGAAAGCCTGGCCCAGGCCGCCGCCATCATGGAGCGTAACCCCATTGCCCTGGAGCTACGGACGCTGCAAAGCATCGACGGCCTGGGGGCCAGCCCCTCCAATACGGTGGTGCTGTTTCCGGTAGAGCTGTCTAAGGCCATCGCGTCGCTGCGTCCCCAGACTGAGCCAGAGGCTTAGACGACGGGTTTTGGGTACCAGGTGCCACCCGATGCTGGTTCAACCCCCTATGATGGGATAATAGTTACAAACCGTTACGTGGCTGATTATGGTTGCTGAACTTATCCCTTCTACCTCAAACAAACAGATCTGGCTCTGGCAGGGCCACACCATTGCCTACACCGCCCAGGGAGAGGGGCAGCCCCTGGTGTTAATCCATGGCTTTGGGGCTTCCCTGGGCCACTGGAACAAAAATATTCCGGCCCTGGCGACGGCGGGCTATCGGGTGTATGCCCTGGATTTACTGGGCTTTGGTGACTCAGACCAGCCCCCGCTCGACTACACGCTGGATCTCTGGCAAGCATTGCTGGCCGATTTCTGGGCAGAGCACATCCAGGCTCCGGCGGTGTTTGTGGGCAACTCCATCGGCGGCTTGCTTACCCTGATGATGCTGGCTCACCACCCCGACAAGGCCAGCGCCGGGGTGGTGCTTAACTGCGCCGGGGGTCTTAATCACCGCCCCGAAGAGCTGCGCCCACCCCTAACCTGGGTCATGGGGGCCTTTACCTGGTTGGTGAGTTCCGCCACGATCGGGCCGGTGGTGTTTAACCAGGTGCGCCGCAAGGGCAGAATTCGCGGCTCTCTCCGGCAAGTCTACCGCAACCACGAGGCGATTACCGACGAGCTAATCGAGATGATCTACGCCCCGGCCTGTAAACCCACGGCCCAGAAGGTGTTTGCCTCCATCGTTACCGCCCCACCGGGGCCGAAGCCCACCGAACTGCTGCCCCAAATTCAGCAGCCGCTACTGGTGCTCTGGGGCGAAAACGACCCCTGGACACCGATTCAGGGGGCGGCGATCTACCAGCAGCTGGCTGAGGATCCGTCGCGAACCGCTAAGGTCACGTTTCAAGCCATCCCCAACACCGGCCACTGCCCCCACGATGAACGCCCGGACGTGGTTAACCCACTGCTGATTAACTGGCTGCGGGAAATTGAGTAACCCCCCAGCGGATGGCTCCTGGAGGGGGCAGCCCATGGCCCCAAGGCGGTCTGCTCGCGGTGAATTGATAGAAGAAGTGGTGAAGCTGGTTGACTGACAAAACTTTGCAGGTAGGTTGGGTGCAGCGGAGCGTTCGCGCAGCGTCTCCAGAGGAGAAAACCCAACAGCAGTAACCCTTGTTGGGTTCTGCTATCGCGCCACCCAACCTACCCGATAGCAAGCATTTCACAGGTTTTGTCAGTCAATCAGGTGGTGAAGGCGTTACTCTCTTAGGAGATTTTCAGCCCAGAACTCACCTCGTCATTTATTGCTGCTGCTCATGAATCATTGAGGCTAACCTCAATGATTCATGGGCGATTGGCAAGGCCCGTCATTCTCGCCTCCCGCTTTGGCGGGGACAGGTTCCAGTCGGGAATCCATTCGAGGGTGAGTGGCCTCCCATGGATTCTCATTTCTACGGGAATGACGGTTGTTGATGCCCGTTATGGTGAATAATCCAGGTTAAGCTCCATGAAAACACCGATTCAGTAAGGCTTTTAACCAGCTAGCCCCGGTTCGCAAACCAGTATCTTCATCCCCCCTTTCTCCAGCGGCTGGAATTTTAGCAATGCTGGCGGACTGCAAAGCTTCGGGAAACTGTTTCCACGGCACATCGCCCGTAGATCGAGCAAGATAGCGCTGGCCAAATTGCAGCAGCGCGGCGGCGGTTTCATCGGTGGGTAAGCCGGTGAATACGTAAGTGGGTTTGTGGGGAGCAGAAAGGGCTACCGCGCAGGGTTTGTCGCAGGTCCATAGGCATTCAACGGCTTGAATGGTTAGATTGGCCGGGTGTTCTTGCCCGGTCTGTAATGTGTGGAGCTGTTCCAGTAACTGGGCACCATCGGCGGGCTGATCGTCTGGACGCTCTTCGCTGGAATGACAGGATTGGCAGACAAATAAGGTGGGTTGCGGCATGGTTTTAAGGTGTATCAACTAAATATTTGAACAGGTCATCCAAGATTTGGTTTGCTCCTAAGATTCCTCTAGTGTCCCATCGTTCTCTAGCCACAAGGTAGGCCTGACCATTCTTGACAGCCTTCAGTTGACTAAATATAGGATTTTGAAGAAAAAAGCTGAGTTGTCTTTTCTCAAAATCAAGTTCAAAACTAACAATAAATAAGATATCAGCATCGTATTCTTCAATTGTCTCAATGCTAAAGGGTAGGCTAGAAGGTGGAAGCTTGTATCGAAGTCCCGTATCAATTAATACATCAACGCCTGCATCATGACCTCTATCTGGTTTAGAAACATAACCATTACCATAATAGATCAAAGAAACTGCTAATTGTTTCAATTGGTCTCCTAAATGTCGTTGAAGCTTTTCAATTCGTTTCTGATATTGACTTAGAATTTCTGCTGCTTTTGTCTCTTTCCCAAGTACTCTGGCTACATAACGAAGATTCTCTTTGAAGAATGCCTCATTCCCCGGTGCGTCAGGATTGGGAGAGAGCACAGGAACAGTAGGAGCAATCGCTGATAGTAACTGATATGGATGATTATTTGTTGACAAAATTAAGTCTGGCTTGAGTAGCAGAACTTTCTCTAATGAAGGCTGGTTTGACGTGCCAACATTTGTGGCTCCTTTCAGGTCATCAATTGGTATGCTGGAAATAATTTCTGCTCCTTCTGCTCCAATATCAGATGTATAACCAATTGGCTTAATGCCAAGAGCAACCAAAGGGTCAAGATTCAAGAAAGGATCTAACGCGACCACTCGTTTTGGGTTGAATGGAACACAGGTTTGGCCAAACTCATGCTGAATCATTCGGCATTCTGAAGCTAAAACAGGTTGCTGAATTTTGGCAATGTTCTGATTGATGCCAGGGTTGGCACAATTTATCGCCCCAAGAAACAGCGCGATAAATAGAAAAAATTGCTTTATCCAACCAGAGATTGAACGACTCATCCTTTTCAAAAAAAACTGAATTAACTAAAATTCCCAACTAATGGAGCCAGTGATGGTAAATGGCTCACCTCTCACTGCAAAAACACCACCACCACCGATGGCGTAATCATTATCAAATAAATTAGTGATATTTATTGCCGCATTAAAGCGATTACGCCGGTAGTAAAGGGCTGCATCAGTGCGAAAGTAGCTATTGAGTTTTTGGATGTTACTCGCATCTGCTGGTCGCCCTCCGACATAAAATAGCCCTAACCCGAATCCGAGCCCTTCGAAACTGCCACTCTGGATTTGATAGGTTGTCCAGAGGCTAGCCTGATGCTCTGGAACCCCTCCAACTTGGTTGCCTGAAAAAGTAGAATCTTCTGTAATCCGAGCATTAGTAAAGGCATAGGATGCAATGATATTCCAACCCTTTAGAATCTCTCCGCCTACATCTACTTCAATCCCGCGATGGCGTTGTTCTCCTGTCTGAATTTCAAAATCAGGGTTATTAGGATCAGTTGTGATGACGTTTGTTTGTGTGATGTGATAAGCAGCTAAAGTTGCCGAAAGCCGGTCTAGAAAATCTGTTTTTATACCTATTTCGTACTGTGTTCCTCTGGTTGGCTCAAACGCGCTGCCATCTTGGCTCAACCCGACTAACTGATTAAACGATTGACTGTAGCTGGCATACAGCGAAATAGTATCGCTGGGCTGATATACTAAACCAACGCGGGGGCTAAAGGCTCCATCATTTTGAGTTTGTCTGGTTTCTACAGTGCCAAGTTCTCCAGGCTCACCTCCCTGAGTGTCATTACTGAGCCAATCATAGCGTCCACCAATCAGTAATTTTAAGCTATCGCTCAAGGCAATCTGGTCTTGAATATAAGCTGCATAGCTTATGATTCGTGTCAGTCTGTCAAATTCTGGAACCAATTCTTCTGGAACATAATCATAATTTGGGTTTCGGATGTCAAAAATAGGTACATTGGGGTCGAATAGAGCAGTATAGTCATCTTCAAGGAGACTAGCATCAAAGCCGATTAGAAGTTGGTGGGAAATTGATCCAGTCTCAAACTCTGCCAGCAAGTCAATTTGTCCAAAATAATTATTTCTGCTAGATTCATTCTCGCTAGTTCCTATGGTAAAAAAGCGATCGTCCTCTATCGTAACTACCGACCCTGAGCGATTGTCGATGAAATCAGCTCGCGAGATAGCGAGATTCTGCCGCAACTGTAAATTCTCGTTAAACTCGTGGGTAAATCTATAGCCAAATCTGTGGTTCGTGATCGCGTACAAACCTGGAATCGGGTAACCCAGGTATAGATCTCTAGGGGTTAAGCTACCGTCACTTAGAAATGCCGCATCAGTTTTAGGGGCATCCGAGAAGTAGCGAGCATATTCATAGTAAATGTTGACGTTGGTTTGTTCTCCAAAGTTTACGGTCAGTGAAGGGGCGATTGTGGTTAGTTCTTCTTCAACAAACGGTTGAATGTAATTTGAACGTTCATAGCCTCCAATCAGGCGATATAGAACGTTTTGATCTGCGGTGAGCGGGCCGGAGAGATCGATGCTGGGTTGAAAGTATCCATAATTACCTGCCTCAAGTGAGGCCTGGTAATAGGGTTCGCTAAGCGGTTGACGCGTTACCCTGTTAATGACACCACCGGGTTCTACAGCTCCATAAAGCACTGAGGCAGGCCCTCTGAGCACTTCCACTCGCTCGACAGTACCAATTGGGATAATGTCAATATAGTCCGCATCAGGAACCCCATCGCGTAGATTACCTGTGCGAGTAAACCTCTGATCAAATCCTCTAATAAACACACCCCCTGAGGGGGCACCAAAGATATCTCCAGCATCAAGAACACCTGGAACAGTTTGCACTGCCTCATTGATAGTCCTTACATTGCGGTCTTCAAGCACCTGTCGTGGCACTACTGTAATTGATTGCGGGATATCCCGCAGTGGTGTGTCCGTCCGCGTTGCTGTACTCGCATTTGACGGGTTATACCCCTCATCCTGCTCCCCCGTCACCACGACCTGAATTGCCTCATCCTCAGCCCCGGCAACGGCCTCGCCCAGGGTAACAGTCAGGCCGGTGGCCGTGAGGGCTACCGCCGGGGGCGCATCGGTGCCGGTAATGGCGACTCGTACCTGGTTGTCAGGGGCATTGGTTAGGCTGACCAGGGCAATGCCCTCGGCGGGGCTAAACTGTTCAAAATTGCCGCCTGGTAGGGCCAGCACCGCATTAGGGATATCGGCAATTAGGGCGTTGCCAACGGTTTGGGTAGTAGGGGTGGCCAGGGTGCCGCCGCTGGTGTCCAGCACAATTTGCAGCCCGGCTGCGGTGGTCTCAAGGCGCACTCCGGTAATTTGGGTCAGCGAGGCTTCAATTTGCGCAACCCAATCGGTAACGGTTGTCGCGGGCTGGTCTAGGTCATCCAACTGCGGGATTGTGGTTACAGGCTGAAGCGCTGGATTTTCGTCCTCTGTCAGCCCTGGTAGAGGCTGGAGGTCGGGGCTGGCGGCTTCTGCGGGTTCAACCTGCTCTGCCGGTAAAAGCGCGGGCTGAGGTAAGGGCAGCAGATCCGCGGAGATCGCGGTGGGACAGTTCCCCGCATTGCCGACAATCGAGGCCGCCACAGCCCAACCCATCAATGGCCAACATTTCATCACAACCCTCACACCACTCAATGCTCTTGAGAATAAGTATCAGGAGGTATATCAGGTTTGCGGTGGCTTAGAAAAGCAAAAAGAACGCCAGCGGGAAGTTTTTTTTGAACGCCAGACGGAGCCCGTTCTGGCTGGGCTGGCTGGGTGCCAGCGCCGAGGGGAGAAATTTGGGGTTGCAGAATCTAGAATATAGGAGCGAGGAGTCAGTTGACCCGTTACTCTTGACTACTAACTCCGATCGGCCAATGCCTGCTGCCATCCTGGTTTAGTTAAATACTCCTGCATCCTATGAGCCAACTGCAAACTCAGCCCCAAACTGACACCTGGCTGCCGGCCACCTGGGATGACTATCTCCAGATTCGCAACGCCCCGGCCTATGCCAAAGCTAGGGGCTACTACTTCAACGGTCGCTTATTCTTCCCTGGCCGATGACAAGGGCGAAAAACGCCTGCTCTACGAGGCAATCGGGGTTAAAGAATATTGGATTATCGATGGGGAAAATGTTGACGTGTTTGCCTTTGCCATCGAAAGTGGCGGCAGCCGACGCATTACCCAGTCGGTTGTTTTGCCAGACCTTGACATTGCGCTACTCAAGGAAGCCTTTCGACGCAGCCGCCAGACCAATCATGGCCAGGTGAGCAGCTGGTTGCTGGCTCAGTTTACCTAGCTGTTGAGTTTGACACCATAGAAAGCCTCGATCACTGTAGGATGCGTTAGCGCCAGCGTAACGCATCAAAGCCTTACCGGGCGGTGCGTTACGGCTGCGCCTAACAGCACTCTACAGCACGAACTTGGGTTGAGGCGATCAAAACTGCTGCTGATACTGCTTGGGGTTTTGCCCAAATTTTTGCCGAAACGCCGCCGCAAAGTAGCTGCGATTTTTTAGCCCCACGGCGGCCATTACCTCTGAAACCTGCATAGCTCCTCGTTCCAGCATTTGCCGGGCTTGCTCCAGCCGGTAGTCGAGCAGATAATCAAACACCGTTTGGCCAAATTCTTGCTTGAATCCCTGCTTGAGGGCAAATTCGTTGAGCTGAGATCGCTGCGCCAACTCTGCCAGGCTCAACGGCTCATGCAAATTTTGCAGCAGCAACTCGCGCGCATAGTGAACCCGTTCCCGGTTTCCGGCTGGCACCTTGGTCCCATCGTCCTGCGCCTGGATGCCGCGCTCCCACTCAACCAGCAAACTCAGCAACTCCAGCGCCTTGCCTTCTAAAAACAGCCGCTTCGTCACCCCCTGCCAGGGACACTGCACAATCTCCCACAGGGCACGTCTGATGGGCAGGTTCAGCTTGCTTGACCGGGCATAGCATAACTCATTGTCGGAGCGGACCCAGTGCCGCACTTCCTGGGGCAGTTCCCCCGACTCATCGCCTAGAATCAAGCGCAACATTTCTGATTCGATAGACAGCCATACTTCCAAGGCTCGCTCTTCCGGTGCATATTCCTGGCGCTTCGGGCGCACTCCACTTCCCCGGATACAAAACTCGCGATTACCTACCTGCGTCAGTTCATCATCGTGATATCCCTGGAGGTGAAAATGGAAATCCACAGCATTCCACACCTCCTCTGCACTAGTGACCGACTCTTCATAGCCCAACGGTAGGTCTAAAATTTGCAGTTCCAGCCCCTCCCGCAGTCGGACGGTTCGCAGGGCTTCCTGGCCAATCTTGGCGGGGGCGAATTCGATCATATCCCACGGGTCGAGGGGGTCAGTGTAGGTCCAATTCTCCTGACCAGGTTGAGGGAAGCCTGGCCAAGGGTGTGACGAGACGAAAACCATAGGGATACCAGCCGAGTTCAAGATCTGAATCTATTGCAAATTATTATCATTTATAGCAGATCGGCTCATCTTATTCATCCCCCGCTCACTACCTGCGTTTGGCTTCATTATGATGTCAACGGTTGGGCGGCCGCTAGCCGGTTTAGTTTCTGGGCAGAGCGGGGAGCCTGGCAGGGATTGATTTTTCCGATCCTGCCGCTATGACTTCTCTCAATGCCCGGTGCCCACTAGACTATAGGCAGCCGTTGTGACAGTAAGCCGGGGAACGGGTGTTGACTGAAACGCAAAACTCACCCTCTACCGTAGACCGTAGAGAACTCCAGGAGCTGGTGCGATCGCAGCTGGGCATGTTGCTCGACCAGGGCAATTTCCAGGGGGCCAAGGCCCTGCTGGTGCCGGTGCAGCCTGCGGATATTGCCGAGGCAATTGAGGGGCTGCCCGAGGCGATGCAGGCCATTGCCTTTCGCCTGCTGGCCAAAAGCGAGGCCATTGAGGTCTACGAAAACCTCGACTCCAGCGTGCAGCAGGCCCTGGTGGAAGACTTCAAACGCCAGGACGTGCTCAACGTGGTCGATAAAATGTCCCCCGATGACCGGGCCAGGCTGTTTGACGAGCTGCCCGCCAAGGTGGTGCGCAGCCTGCTGTCGCAGCTCAGCCCCCAGGAGCGCGAGGCCACCGCCCTGCTGCTGGGCTACGAAGCGGGCACCGCCGGGCGGATCATGACCCCGGAATACATCGCCCTGAAGGAAAACTGGACGGTGTTTCGAGCCCTAGAGTATATTCGCAGCCGAGCGGACGTGAGTGAAACCATCTATTACCTCTACGTCACCGATGCCGCCCGTCGCCTCACCGGGATTCTCTCCCTCCGGCACCTGGTGACCGGGCAGCCAGAGCAAACCATCGGCGACCTGATGACCCGCGACGTCATCTCCGTGCGCACCGACACCGATCAGGAAGAGGTGGCCCGCCTGGTGCAGCGCTACGACTTTTTGGCCGCCCCAGTGGTAGATACCGAAGAGCGCCTAGTGGGCATCATCACCGTTGACGATTTAATCGACGTCATCGAAGAGGAAACCACTGAAGACATCTACACCCTGGGGGGGGTGCAATCGGGGGGCGACAGCTACTTTCAGACCAATTTAATGGACGTGGCCCGCAAGCGGGTAATGTGGCTGATGATCTTACTGGTCACCAACACCGTCACCACGGCGGTGATCCGCAGCCAGCAGGATATTTTGCAGCAGGTGGTGGTGCTGGCCGCCTTTATTCCCCTATTGATCGGCAGCGGCGGCAATGTCGGGGCGCAGTCTTCAACGGTGGTCATTCGGGGCCTCAACACCAACGAAATTAGCACCAAGCAGGCACTGTCGGTGATTCGGCGGGAGGCGATCGCGGGCCTGATACTGGGCCTCATGCTGGGCATTGTGGTAACGATTTGGGCCTACGTGCTCCAGGGCAACTTACCTGTGGCGATTACGGTGGGTATTTCCCTGGTAGCCATTTCGCTGCTGGCCTCAACGGCGGGGGGGACTCTGCCGATTTTGTTTCAAAGCCTGGGGCTTGACCCCGCCCTGATGTCGGCCCCGTTCATCACCACCGTGGTGGATGTGGCGGGGGTACTGCTCTACCTCACCCTGGCTCGCTATATTCTGGATTTGGGCTGAGGAAACCGGCAAATGGTTAAGCTCTATACGCATTTGCCTTAGGATAAGGTGTGAGGGGCGGCAACTTGGCGGCCAAAATGCACTCTAACCTGCCCAATTCCGATACAAATGTTTACAATGTGAGTAGTTAGCTTTAATCCGCCTTTGTCATTGTCAATACTGATATAACCGTATCGGGAGCGATCCCGGCTATTTTTCTTTAGTAGCGTATCGGCTTCTCTACCTTCCATTGTGGGCTTATGGATCTCGACGGCTCTTCCACCCTCAATACCTCCCCTCGGTCAGGACAGGACCATCCTGAGTTACCCGTGCTGCAAAAGATTAAGCAAGACCTCAAAAACGACCTGATTGCCGGGCTGCTGGTAATCATTCCCCTGGCCACCACCATCTGGCTGACGATCACCATTTCTAGCTGGGTGATCCGCCTGCTGACTCGCTTTCCTCGGCAGCTCACCCCGTTTGACGGGCTCAATCCCATTCTGGTCAACTTCATTAACCTGATGATTGGCCTGTCGGTGCCGCTGCTGGCGATTTTGATCATCGGCCTAATGGCCCGTAACATCGCCGGTCGCTGGCTGCTTGACCTGGGGGAGCGAATTGTAGAGTCCATTCCCCTGGCGGGGTCGGTATACAAAACCCTGCAACAGCTCTTGCAGACCGTCTTCCAAGACTCTAAAACCCGGTTTCGGCGGGTGGTGCTGGTGGAATATCCCCGCCGTGGTGTTTGGGCCATTGCCTTTGTCACCGGGGCGATGACCGCCGCTAACCCCGGCACCCCCAAAATGCTGAGCATTTTTGTGCCCACTACCCCCAACCCCACCAGCGGCTGGTATGCCGTGGTGCCCGAAGGGGACGTGGTCAACCTGGCCATCTCCATCGAAGATGCCTTTAAGGTGCTGCTGTCGGGGGGCATTGTTGGCCCTAACTTGGCCTCCGCCGTCCCCCCTGAGCGCATCGTCCAGGTTGATGAAGTTACTTCCCAGATGGCTATTTCCCTGAATGAGTTGGGCGCCAATGACCCCGAAGCTGAAATGCAGCTCTCGGTGCTGCCCCCCGACGAAGATTACTAGGGAAGCTTGCTAGTATAGATAGTGGCCAATCTGAGGTCGGGGTAGCTGCTGAGGTAGTACTCCAGGCTAAGGTTGACCCAGTTACACCAAGCTAATTCTGGGGAAACACACTATGCAGGCTCGTCGTCTTGCCCGCGAATTGGCTCTGTTGGGCATGAGTCAGCTGGCTAACAAACCCAGTAAGCAAGGTAATCAAGACTTTGAAGGTTTGCTGCAAGCGGCCATTAAAACCCTCACCGCTGAGGCCAAAGATGCCCTCGAAACGGCTGCCGATGAGCTCAAGCGAGGCAGTAGCCGCCTGGTAGACAGCGAAATTTTAGCTAGCGATGACCAGAGTGGGCGGGTGATGGTAGAGGACGCCATCACCCTGACCCAAACCGCCATCAATCGTCTGGCCCATGCTCTAGAACTGCCCGAGTTCATTCAAATTACCAATCAAAAAGAAGTTCGGGCCTTTGCGCTGGAGCTGTTGAGCAATGCCGTTAGATACCAGGCCGAGGTCGATCAGGTGCTCGAAACCGCTATGGTGGCCTGGCAGCTCAATCGTCTGCCCCGCATCGACCGCGATATTCTTCGCCTGGCCGTGGTGGAGATGGACTATCTGGGTACCCCCGACCGGGTGGCCATTAACGAAGCCGTGGAGCTGGCCAAGCGCTATAGCGATGACGACGGCTATCGGTTTATTAATGGGGTGCTGAGGCGGGTCGTAACTCGGTCGGCAGCCCCCGAAGCCGAGGTCTTAGCCCCTGGGGAGGAAGCGGCTGAGGAGCCGTTGATGAATGTGGGGGAATAGGTGAGCGGTGTGCGGTACAGGGTGAACGGTGCGCGGTGAACGGTGCAAGGTAGGGAGGTCAAGGGCCTAGACATCTCATAACCTTCGCAAGTTCTATGGCGCTTTTTGGGAAAGAAGATACCCAAGATCGTTTGCTGGTTCGTTCTTCGCTCTTTCTACTTCGTTCTTCCCTTTTCGCGCTTCCCACTCCCCCGTAGTACAGTGTCATAACATAAATAGAGGCACCATCGTCCCAAGGTAATTCGATATGGCTGGGTTTAACTGGTTTCAGCGCGGTTTCAATAAATCTGATGCGTCTGACGTTGAGCCTAAATCAGCCGATGCGATCACGCCTGCGCCAGCTGCTGCGCCACCGACACAGGATGCGGCCCCGGCCAGCCCATCGCTGTCATCCGAAGATTATCTGAAATGGGCGAAGGCCGCCTATCAAAATATTCAAAAGCAGCAGGCGGCGGTGGAAGAACCCCCTGAAGCGGCTGAGGAAGCGGCTACAGCTGACAGTCCAGCTGTTTCTGAAGCCGTTGAGCTCATCCCTGAGGAGGTTTCGGCTCCTCCAGCGCCTTCCGTTGCTACCCCCAGCCCTGAAGCTCCAGTGGCGATGCCGGTAGAACCCATCACGCCATCCTCCCCTCTGGCTGAAACTCCCGCTGCCGCTATTGATCCAGCATCAATGCCGCAGCCCCTCGCAGCCCCAGATCTACAGCCCGAGCCCCAGCCAGCTTCATCACCGGAGCCACCCGCCCCGGCCGCAGTGCCCTTCTGGGCTAAAGCTGACGAGGAACGCCAGCAGCGCCTGGAGCGCCTGAAGGAAACCGCTATTGTCGAACCTGAGCCCGAGTCGGTTCCCATCGTGGCCAGGGCGGCGACGACCGCAGTGCCCTCCCTGCCGCTAGATATCGACCTGGATGAGGCCTTTCTCTGGTCAGCGGAGGTACTGGCCTCCCAGGGGCGGCGACCGGACGATGTTTCCCTGGAAGAAATCACCTGGCTCAACAAGCTGCGCCAGGGGCTGAACAAGACTCGCCTCAGCCTGGTCAACCAGCTCAAGTCCATCGTGGGCCAGGGGCCGTTGAACGACGACGCGGTGGTGGAGATTGAGGCGCTGCTGCTCCAGGCCGACGTGGGGGTAGAGGCCACCGACAAGGTAATCGCCGCCCTGCAGGCGCGGATGCGCCAGGATGTGCTGCCCCCCGACCAGGCCATTGCCTACCTTAAATCCATCCTGCGGGATATGCTGGACGCGCCCCTGGCGGAGTCTAACAACCTGGCCTTTGTGCCCGAGAAGGGCAGCTTCAACATCTGGTTAATGACCGGCGTCAACGGGGCGGGCAAAACCACCACCATTGGCAAGCTGGCCCACATTGCCAAAAAATCGGGCTATCGCTGCCTGATTGCGGCGGCAGACACCTTTCGGGCGGCGGCGGTGGAGCAGGTCAAAACCTGGGGGGCCCGCAGTGAGGTGGAGGTGATCGCCAACCCCGGCCAGAACACCGACCCGGCGGCGGTGGTGTATGACGCGATTTCGGCAGCCCAGTCGCGTAACATAGAGCTGCTGCTCGTAGACACCGCCGGGCGGCTGCAAAACAAAAAGAATTTAATGGACGAGTTGGCCAAGATTCGCCGCATTGTGGATAAAAAGGCCCCCAATGCCCACATTGAGGCCCTGCTGGTGCTCGACGCCACCCTGGGCCAAAACGGCCTGCGCCAGGCCCAGGTGTTTGCGGAAGCCGCTAACCTCAGCGGCGTAGTGCTGACTAAGCTCGACGGCACCGCCAAGGGTGGCGTGGCCCTGGCGGTGGTCGAACAGCTGGGCCTGCCAATTCGCTTTATCGGCGCGGGGGAAGGCATTGAAGACCTACGGCCCTTTTCAAGCTATGAGTTTGTAGAAGCATTGCTGAGCGGCTAGTTTTGAAAGGCAGAAGGCAGAAGGCATAGGGCAGATTCTTCCTTTTGCAAGGTCTTCAGCCTTAGCAAGAGGGTGTGTTATTTCACTAGGGACATGGCCGAAATGACGGGCATTGCCACCAGGTCATAACTTGCCTAGCCCAAGTTACTCCGATAAACACTGTTGGCCATCGGAGGTAAACCCCAGGGGGTAATCCGGCCTCAGGGGATAGCCCTCTGGCCCGGCTTTGAAACTGTATCCCCTGACTAGCTCGTAGGTCTGCAAAACCTGGCCAAACCGACGAACTTCCAACGTCTGGGGCGGGTCGGTACGTTCAAACATGGCCAGGTGGGTGGGGCAGATCGGGTGCCAGCTTTCCCCCAGCAGCACGCCGTCGCGCCCGGCCAGGGTGGCGCTGTCGTACCAAAAGTCGAACTGGTCAAGGCGGCCTGAAATGGCCATTACGTCTGGATTGTTGAGGCTGTAGGCCAGGGCCGAGGCCGAGCGATAGTCGGTGGTCAGCAGCAGCGGCTGATCCAGGTCGGCGGCCTCGGCATCTACCCACGCCGCTATCTGGTTCCAGCCGTAGAGGGCGGCGCTGTCGGGGTCGACCCCCACCCAGGCGGTAATAGGCACCACCGTGTAGTGAAAAATCAGGGCGCTGGCTACGAATAGGCCAATGCCCTGAGTGATGGCTAGCAGGCGAGGGCGAATCAGTCCCGGGGTGGTGCTGCTGGTCTTAACGGGTAGGGCATTAGGACGATAGAACGCCTCCGTCAGTAGGGGAAACAGCAGCGGGTAGGCCAGAATATTCCAGTAGTACAGAGCTACCGACACCGCCGATAGCCCTGTAAACACGAGGGTTGAGAGGCCAAAAATCCACAGCGCCACGGCGGGGTAGCAGGAAGGCCGGGCAAGTTTCGCCGAGGCCGCCCCCCGCCGTAAAAATCGCCCCAGGCACCAGGACTGGATCGGCCCCAGGATTAGCGCGCACAGGGCCAAAAAGACCACTGGCTGCAGCAAATTGAGGTTGAAGCTACCCCCCCCGGCGGTACGGTCGGCATAGAACCGAAAGGAAAAAAAGTCGTGCTGGAGGTTCCACAGCAGAATCGGGCTGAGCACCAGGGCCACCAGGGCCAGGGCCAGGTAAAGGCGGATGTCGCGGAGGAGCGATCGCAGCCGCCCATCGGCCAAAATTGTTCCTAAAAACCCCAGCCCCACAAATACGGCGTTGTACTTGCACAGCCCGGCCAGCCCCAGGGCCAGGGCTGCCCCATAGAGATAGCCTGTTTCCCCTCGACCGGTTTGGCGGTAGCCATCCCCAAAGCGCACAAACCAAAAGCCGCTAATCACCGCAAAGGTCACCAGCCAGTGGTCATTCCAGGCCAGAGCCAGGTACCAAAAAAACAGCGGCGACGAGGCCAGCAGCAGCAGCACCAGCCAAAACCGATCCGGGCCGTCTTGGCCATACAGATAGCGGCAGATGTGGTAATAGGTGAACGCCAAAATGCCGCTGCTGAGCAGGTTAGGCAGGCGCAGCATGAGGGTGGAGCGCCCCCCCACCGCCGCCCCTAGCCCCTGCACCCAGGCGTGCCAGGGTGGATGGTCGTAGTAGGAAAATCCAGGCTGCTGCCCCCATAGCCAGTAGTAGGCCTCGTCGGGGTTGGGAAAGGTAATTAGCCAAAAAATCACCCGCAGGGCCAAAAAACCCAGCAAAAACCATCGCCCCCAGGCCCAAATCGGCGATTTAAATATGGCCATTCCCGTTTCCCCCGGCTAATCACTCCTGATTGTGCCAGGGGATGGCGTGCTGAGGGCGGAAATTCTTTAATCTCCTACGAAGTAGTCAGGATCAAGCGTTAAATAACGTAGGACAGCCCGGACGGCTATCCATGGTCAGGCAGGATGCCTAACCTACTTGGGGTTTATTTAATCCTCATTCCTTAGGGGCTGATTAACACATAAAATCCCCCTGTCATTCCCGCGTAGGCAGGAATCCATGCCGGGTCTGTTGCTTGAGTCGGTACTCTGTACTCTATTTCAGCGCATATCCCTAACCTCCTGGGCTGTAGAGCGTTGCTGACCTCGTATTTATAATTGCGGCCAATAAAAATTTTGGCCTTGCCAAATCTGCCCTTATCTGCTGCAATTAGATATTGAAAGGAGTATATCGACAAGCCTAAAATCATTGATCAAGATAAATGCATTGAATAGGTTCGGACTGGGAGGTTCCTTCCGCCAACCAGGCTGGCTTGCTCAGGCTAAATCGGTCAATGATAGCCTTTAGGCTGGAGTCGGTATCCCCTCGTCATCTCCTGTGAACCCTGGGTAAGTTAACGCTTACCCATTTTTTTTGGTCCTCTGGACGGTGGCTAGCTCACTTGACTGAAGACGCTGACCCCAGGCTGAATCAACGACGGCTGTTAACCAGCGCGTCGTTGGGTTGACGATGCTCGACCGATCGGTTCTATCCTGGGTTAACTCGCCCTGGCTATAGTGATAACGCTAGCAGTTGTTATGGAGGTCTTGATATGCAGGGACTATTGAGCTTTTTGCCGGATAGCCCGATCATCGCCTTCACGGTCATGCTACTCGTAAGCCTGACGATTCCCTCCCTGTTTGAGCGGCTGCGACTGCCGGGGCTGGTGGGGCTAATCGCCGCTGGGGTCATTCTTGGCCCTAGCGTCACCGGGCTGCTCGACCCTAGTGGAGATGTAGAAACCCTGCTGTCGGACGTGGGCAAGATCTATCTAATGTTTGTGGCGGGCCTAGAAATTGACCTGCAGGATTTCAAAAAAACCCGCAACCGCTCCCTCAGCTTTGGCTTCTCTACCTTTGCGGTGCCCCTGGTGGCGGGCATTGTCCTCAGTCGAGGGTTTGGCTTCGACTGGGTGGCGGCGGTGCTGGTGGGTTCGCTGCTGGCCTCCCACACCCTGCTAGCCTACCCAATTATTATGCGGCTGGGGGTAACTAAGGAAGAATCGGTGACCGCGACGGTGGGAGCCACCATCTTTACCGACATCGGCGCGCTGATGGTGCTGGCCATGTGTGTGGCCGCCCAGGCAGGGGAGTTTTCGACCCAGACGGTGGTGAATCAGCTGCTGCTGCTGGCGGTTTTTTCGCTGCTGGTGCTGGTGGGTCTGCGCCGGGTGGGTGAGCAATACTTTCGTCGCAATGGCGATAAGGAAGGCAACCAGTTTTTGTTTGTGCTGGCGGCGGTGTTTCTGTCGGCGGTGGGGTCCCAACTCTTTAATGTGGAAAGTATCGTTGGCGCGTTTTTGGCGGGGCTGGCGGTGAACGGGGTAGTGGGCCAAAGCCCAGTTAAAGAAAAGGTGGAGTTTGTCGGCGGGGTACTGTTTATTCCGTTTTTCTTTATTTGCATGGGGCTGCTGCTCGACCTGGAGATTTTTGTGGAATCAATTACCACCAATCTGGGGTTTACCCTCGCCCTCACCGGGGCATTAATTGCCAGCAAATTTTTGGCCGCCTGGTTGATGAAACCCATTTACCGGTACCGCTGGAACCAGACGATGACCATGTGGTCGCTGTCGATGCCCCAGGTGGCAGCTACCCTGGCGGCGGCGCTGGTGGGGCTCCAGCGGGGGATTATTTCGGCCCTAGTGTTCAACGCGGTGATCGTGATGATGCTGGTTACCTCGGTGCTGGGGCCACTGCTCACCGCCCGGTATGCCAGTCAGCTCGTAGCGCCCAAATTGATTCAGTTTCAAAAAGACGACCAACCGCTGTGGTTTGACGACGCTACCCGACTGACGGCGGTAAATGCGGTCCAGCCAGCGACTCCGTTTACGGTAGTGGTGCCGATTTACAACCCGGTAACCCAGCGATTTTTAATTGAACTGGCCGCCCTGCTGGCCAGCCACGAAGGGGGGCACATCATGCCGCTCACCATTACCCGCGCCCATGGGCATATGGATGATCCTGACTTGGTGTTGGCCATGGAGCAGGGCCGCCGGATGCTGCAAAAGGCCACCACTATCAGCCAGGAGTTTAACGCCCCAGCCTTCCCCACTCTGCGGGTAGACGATGACGTATCGGAGGGCATTTGTCGCACCGCCCGCGAGCAAAATGCCAGCCTGATCGTCATGGGCTGGAGCCGCCAGGGATTTCGGGCCAAGCTATTTGGCACGCTGATCGACGAGGTGTTTTGGTCGAGCCACTGCCCGGTGGCGGTGACCCGGCTGCTGGCCGAACCGATTGATATTCACCGCATTCTGGTGCCGATGAAAACCATTACCCCCCAGGCGATCCGCACCGCCCGCTTTGCCCAGATTTTTGCCGACACCCACGATGCCTCGGTGACGCTGCTGCACGTGTGCGATCGCCATAGCACCCCCGAACAAATTCAAGCCTTTGAGGCTGAACTCACCAAAGCCATGGCCGATGGCCCCCAAATTGCCTGGACCCTCTGCACCCTCTGCAATAACGACCCCGCCGATGCCATCCTCGAAACCGCCCAGGGGCACGACATGATTGTGCTGCGCTCGATGCGGCGGCGCACCGCCGGGGGGCTGGCGGTGAGTGACGTCACCCATAAAGTTATTGCCGAAGCCACCTGCTCTCTGGTGCTGTTCGGGGAACCCCATACGTAATAAAACGAGCCCCCACCGCCTGATAGGACGATGGGGGCCAACCTAAACGGTTTTGCTGGAAACCGCCCTAATTGGCCGATTTGGTAGGCTCAGCCTGATTAGCCAGGTTGAAAACGGTCTCTAAAGACTCCCGGCGGCCCTCAGTCTGGCTAGAGCGCAGCCCAGCTAGAACCTTGACAATGACAGCATCCACCGAGAACTCACCCGCCCCGTTGATCACAAAGAACAGAAAGGTAGCGGCGTAGAGGGCCGAGAGTTCCAGATAGGGAATGCTCAAACCGGCCACCGTGACATGGTGGTACATGGCCACCAGCATGGTGCTCAACAGCCCCAGGGCAGCGGGGCGGGTCAACAGGCCTAGGGCCACCAGCGGTGCCCCAATCAGCTCGGTAAAGGCGGCCATGTAGCTGAGGGTAATGGGAAAGGGCAGCCCCAGGTAGGCCACATAGGCCTGGGCAAAGCTTTCGATGTTGGCCAGCTTATCCAGGCCGTTGTGAATCATTACAACCCCGGCAACAATTCTCAGAATTGTCCAGGAAATCTGAAAAGGCAGGTTGGTCGATCGGTTGGGCTGAAAGACCAGCCCACCCAGGGAAAGAAGACGTTGCTGGGCGATCATAGGATTAAAGAAAATTTACTCTCGTCACTAAATAGTCTAACGAAGTTTTAACTTGTGTAAAGGCTTTCTCAGGGCAGATTTACTCTGGCGACAAAAAATCTTCAAGTGGGGTGTCTGATCCTAAATCCTGCTTGGCCACCCCCGATTCAGCCGGACGAATGGCATAAAGCCTCTGGCTAGGCTGGGCCAACGCCCCTACGGGTTGGCTGTTTAGGCATCGGGTGTAGGGGACTCGGATTTGGCATGAGAGATTAAAAAAACTGGATTATCTCGCTAAGCAGCCGGATGGTCACCGAAGATTGAGGTGTTTTACCCCTTTGCCTCAGCTATGCTCCTACCCATGCCTCCCATCGTCCAAAATATTGGGGCTTGTATGGCGGGCGGGCTTTTGACCGTAGCTCCCCTGAGCCCGCCGATCCCCGCCGCTGCCGTCGGCCGCGAATCGTCAGGCTGGGGTGAGCCTACCAATCACCTCGTCCAGGCCCCAGCCGTTCTGCCTGACACCAAAACCCTGGGCATCGTGGTTGAAGGAGAACCCCAGGAGTGGGCCTGGCCTATTTGGGAGAGGCCAGCGGTAGAGGGTTTGCGGCGATTGTGCTGTTTCCGCCCGACGCGGGGGATGGATTTGTGCCCCTGGCCCATGCCATGTTGTCGGAGGTGCAGGTGCGGTGAGCCAAAATACAGGTCAGGTATAGTTCCTGGCCCACGAGCCCTGGCTTCTGTAGCCTAAATTCGGCCTCGGGCGTACTTTTTCACCGCGGCTAGCGCCCCGGAGGAAATGTTGCCTTTAGCCTTTCTTAACGGTTTAGTTTTAACGTTTAGTTGTGTAACGATTTCCTTAATAACCTCGATTTCAGCTATTTTTTGGGAAGAATCTGGTTTTGTTTTGTTTTTCTAGGGTTCCAGTGTTGATACGGAGTTCTCGTCGAGTCACTAAGCCTTTGTTCACCGTTGCTTCAGAGCAGGGGTGGTAGCACGGGGCTTTGCAGGATGGTCATAGATGGTTCTTGATGGTTCACGATCCCAGTTGAGGAATTTAACGATCCAGGGGTCTGGCGAGGCTCCTCATGTTTTGGCAGGGCCAAGTCAGAGGGCCTTTCTTTGGAGGCCACCCACCATCCGGTAGTTCAATTTTCTGAGGCTGTGGAGCGCTATCCAGGGCGATCTATGCACTTGTTGTTTCTAGAGCTATATCTATGTCTCAGGCTTCAAAAGCAATTGTCTTTATCGACGCTAACGTTGCGGATGTTCAGCATCTTGTAGACGGGGTGCTACCGGGTATCAAGGTTGAGGTACTGTCTGCCGGCCAAGACGGCATTAGCCAAATCTCAGCGTACCTCCAGACTCACCCAGCCAATGCGGTTCACATCATCGCCCACGGGGCACCGGGCTGTCTCTACCTGGGCAATACTCAACTCAGTTTAGATACCCTGGCTAGCCGCGCCGATCAGCTGACTCAGTGGTTTGTCTCGGCCTTAGAAGACTCCCTATCCGCCTCCCCCGCCCTGCTGCTCTACGGCTGTAACGTGGCCGCTGGGGATGCTGGAGAAGAGTTTTTGGCTAAGCTACACACCCTCACCCAGGCTAGCATTGCCGCATCTACGGACAAAATTGGCCAGGCCGACTTGGGCGGCAGCTGGAATCTAGACACCACCGTCGGCTCCCCCGTGGCTACAGCGGCCTTCGCCCCCGAGGCTATGGCCACCTACGCCGCGACCCTGCAGGTAAATGAGTCTTACCTCGTCACCGAAGATAATGAATCCCAGGCGCGGAATGGTGTGCCCGATGGGGACTTCAATACCTTAATCGGTCGTAATAATCCCCTTGCACCTATAGAATTCAATATCGTTACCGATGCTGATGCCACCACCAACGCCTTTTTGCTGCTCAACGTTAACGACGTTGACCGGGCCGAAGGTGAGGAAGACGAGGTCAGCATTAACGGCAATGTGCTGGGCCTCCTAGAGGGCCAAAATAACCTCAACTTCCAAACCGTTTTTCGGATTTCAGATCTGTCGGTTTTGGTCAACGGCACTAACTTCGTAGAAATTGACATCGACCTCAACGATGAGGGCTGGCAGGCGGCTATTAACAGTGCCCAACTGCTGCTAAACTACGACGGCTCTAGCCTGGGGGATGCCTCGGTGCGGTTCGGGGAAACCGACCAGAGTGCCTTCGACCCCGGCGATCCGGTTACCCTCACCCTGGAAATTGACACCAGTCAACCCAGCCAAACCCTGAACATTCAGAGTATTTTGCGCAACCCCGCCGGGGAGGCAGTGGCCTTCGATACCCGCCCCGGATCGGCAAACTTTGCCATCACCGGCAGCCAGGATGATCCCTTTACCTGGCAGCCTACCCTCCCTAACAATGCCACCCGCGGCCGCTGGAGCATCGACAGCACGGTCTTTGATGCCACCACGGGGGAGCTGCAATTTATCAACACCGAGACGTTTCAGGTCGGGCCTCAGGGGCCAGAGGCCCACACCGACTTCAACGGCGATGGCTCGTCAGATATTGTCTGGCGCAACACCACCACCGGCGAAAACTACCTGTGGTACCTAAACAGCGGCGTGCCCTTCCAGTCGTCTCAACTGCTGACGGTAGAAGACCAGAACTTTGTGCTGGCCGGCCTGGGCGACTTTGACAGCGACGGCAATGAAGACGACCTGGTCTGGCGCAATCGGGTTACCGACCAGACCGTGCTGTGGCTAACCGATTTTGTCAACGGCCAGCAGCAGGTCGTCGGTGGCGGCGAGCTGGCGCTGGCTCCCGGCTCGGCCTGGGCCGTTCAGTTTACCGGTGATATAGACGGCGACAGCTATCAGGATGACCTGGTCTGGCGCAATGCCGATACTCGAGAAATGAGTATTTGGTACACCGAGGCGGGCAACGTGGTTGGCGGTGGCGCTGTCGAAGAAGCTCTGCTGGTCGATCTCAGCTGGTTCGTAGGCGGCGTGGGTGATTTTGACACCGACGGCCTGCAGGATGATCTGCTCTGGCGCAACGTGTCTACCGGCCAAACCGTGGTCTGGTTTATGGATGGGCTTGACCCCACCGGTTCCGTTGAACTGCTGGCGGTTGACCCCAGTTGGCGACCCAGCGGCGTGTCTGACTACAACAGCAACGGCATCCCCAACGACATTCTCTGGCGCAACGATGCCGCCGACCTAACCACCATTTGGTTTATGGATCAGACCACCCTGGTCGGTGGTGTTGGTGGTATTCAGCCCACCATTACCGACCCGTTCTACGTGGTTGGCTAGGGCAGGCGTTTTCTTAGGTTGAAGCCCGTTCTCCGCTCGGCAGAGACCCTCAGGTCTCTGCCTTTTTTGCCCCAGCAAGCCCTCAATCCAAGCATCACCTCAACCCAAAAACTAACTACTGGCCCGCAAAGCTAAGACTCATACTAAATCCTGCTTGGCTACCCCCGATTCAGCCGGGCGAATGTCATCTTCATAGGGGCAAACGGCCGTTTGCCCCTACCCAAATTCAGGCCTGAATTCAGCAACACCACCTCCTACGGCTCACCCTTCCGTAAACCACAAACCACAAACCGCAAACCACAAACCGCAAACCCAAGACCCCACCCCTACCCCTGCCGAGGCCGTGAAATGCGGCGCTTAACCAGGGCGACTTCGATGTCTTCTAGCAGTTTAAAGTCGGCCCTGGGCAAGGTGGAACCCTCAAGGTCGGCGGCGGGCCAGGGCTCGTGTAAAAATTCAAAGGCCTCTAAAAATGCCGCTGGGCTTGCCCCAATAGGAGCCTCTAAATGCCCTGGGATAACGCGCTCAAATTGCCAGGTGGCAATCTGTTTAGCCCAGTTCAGCACCGCGTCTGATCCCCGATTGAAAATCAACGTCTTGAGGATCGGCGCTACCGCCAGCCGTCCCCCCTGGTGAAGTGCCGCAAAGGACTCTGGCCAGCCCGACTGCCACCGAAACGGGTACCAGCCAAAGTAGTTTTTGCGGGATCGATCGGGGGCATTGCGGGCCTCCCTCAGCATGTCTTTGAGGGGAACCACGTCTAGCGTGCTGGGTTGAAAGTAAAAGGCAAATAGGGCAATGCGCTGCCAGCCCTGGCGACGGTTAGCGAGGGTATCGACCAGGGGGTCGGTGGCGCGGTCTCTGGCATGGAAGAGCAACGGGTAGGGGTCAAGATCCAGCACCGCCGGTGGCTTGGGCGACACCGAAACCACCGCATCGGTCACCATTAGGGTGCGCGAGGCGCGGTGGAAGCAGGCGGTTTCCCCAAAGGGGCCGAGGCCGAGGTTGATGGGGGCCAGCGTCGCATAGTCGACCTGGTCACCAAAGGGAGTTTGGGAACTGTTGGGGGGTAAAAGCTGGGTGCGATCGCCCGGCAACCCCAGCCATGGCAGCGGCAAGTTGACCGGGTAGCTCCACTGGTTAGGGGTCACATATACCTGCGCCTGGGGAAACTGGCGGGCAAACGGCCCCACAAACACCTTGTGCTCAATGCCCGTCACGGTAGAGAGAACGATGTATTTGACCGATCCATGGGCCTGTTCTAGCTCCCGCACCAGGGCAATACATTCTGGAGTGGGAGCCACGGGGGAATAGACCAGCAAACCCTGGGGCTCTAACCGCACCACCGTCATCCGGATCGGTACTACCACATAAAAAATGCCCTGAACCTGGTCAAAGGTCCAAACCGTGTCTTTCACCACCTCAGTTCTGAGGGTGGGGCGCTGGCCATAGGGATAGAGGGGCACCAGGGGCCAGAAGGGCCAGGCTTGAGCCCGGCGGAGGGTGTGACGGGAGGGGGGAGCGCTAATCAATGGCATTGAGGCGAGGTTATCTATGCTCAGGGTGAGCTAACTACCGTCATCATGCCATGGCGACCCTGCCCCCCAGTGACCTGGGAGAGCGGAATTCTTTTTGCGCTATCGGTGCTTTCTAATACAAAATGTCCCAGCGGCTGTCCTCTATTCTGATCCAGATGTAGATCGGCTAGGTAACTATGACAGCTTTCCGAGCTATGGTCTACGGGTTAAACGTCTACTAGTTTCAGGGATAGTTAATGGGGCTTTAGCATTGCCGACAGCGTTCCAATCACCCTACTTTGGGATCGTCAGCCTGGCTGAGTCGGTACCCTTGGTCAGCTAAAGGCATTTCACTTGAAAAGCTTTTTCCCAGGGGTGAACAAAGCTTTTACAAAGTGACTTAATGTCTCATGATGCGCCACGATAGCCGCCTTCCAGGGGTTACAAGAGCTCGGATGAGAGCATAAAAGGCATGGTCGACTTATGTTTCTAGGCTTAGTTAAGCCAATTTTTAGCGAATCAAAATGACCTGTATTCTTTCTTCTTAACGAGCTTTTCTCAGTCGGTTGTGTAGAAACGGTCGGCCAACCCAATGAGGAATCAGAGGTCGGTTTAGTCATGGTTTTGAGGTGATTTTCCCACGCCTAACGCTTTCTAGGTTCAACGATCTCCCAAGGTTAACGCTCTTACAGCAGGACATAAATCATGAGTGGAAATGAATTACGCGCCCAGGCCATTGCTAACATCACCAACCGCAAGCCCCTTCCCCTCAAGACGCCGGGTCGGCTAGAGGAGCTGTGGGCTAAGGATGTCTTTACCCTGGCCAAGATGCAAGAGTGTCTGCCCAAGTCAGTATTTAAGTCACTCTACAAAACCGTCAAGGCCGGTGCCCCCCTTGATGTTTCCGTCGCCGACGTGGTGGCGGTGGCGATGAAAGACTGGGCTATCGCCAAAGGGGCGCTCTACTACTCCCACGTGTTTTATCCCCTCACCAACGCCACCGCTGAAAAGCACGACGGCTTTATTTCCGTGCAGAGCGATGGCTCGGTAATTTCAGAATTTTCTGGCAAGGTGCTGGTACAGGGCGAGCCCGATGGCTCCTCCTTTCCCAACGGCGGCATTCGCTCCACCTTTGAAGCCCGGGGCTACACCGCCTGGGACGTGACCAGCCCCGCCTTTGTGATGGAAACCGACAACGGTGTCACCCTCTGCATTCCCACGGTGTTTGTCTCCTGGACCGGGGAAGCGCTGGACAAGAAAACCCCCCTGCTGCGCTCCAACGCCGCCATGAGCAAGGCCGCCACGCGGGTGCTCAAGCTGCTGGGCCACACCGAGGTAGCTACGGTCAACTCCAGCTGTGGGGCTGAGCAAGAGTATTTCCTGGTGGATGCCAACTTTGCCAGCGTTCGCCCCGACTTACTGCTGGCGGGGCGCACCCTGTTTGGCAAGGCCCCTGCCAAGGGTCAGCAGTTTGACGACCACTATTTCGGGGCGATTCCCGAGCGGGTGCAGGTGTTCATGCAGGATGTAGAGGAAAAACTCTACCGCCTGGGCATTCCGGCCAAGACCCGCCACAACGAGGTGGCCCCTGGGCAGTTTGAAATTGCCCCCTTCTTTGAAGCCGCCAACGTGGCCAGCGACCACCAGCAGCTGATGATGACCATCCTGCGCAACACCGCCAAAAAGCATGGCTTTGTCTGCCTGCTGCACGAAAAACCCTTTGCCGGTATCAACGGGTCGGGCAAGCACGTCAACTGGTCGGTGGGCAACCCCACCCAGGGTAACCTGCTCGATCCGGGCGATACCCCCCACGAGAACCTCCAGTTTCTGGTCTTTTGCGGCGCGGTCATTCGCGGCGTGCATAAGTATGGCCCCTTACTCCGGGCGGTGATCGCCACCGCTAGTAACGACCACCGCCTTGGTGCCAACGAAGCGCCCCCGGCGATCATCTCGATTTATCTGGGCACCCAGCTCCAGGATGTGTTTGACCAGATTGCCGCGGGTGACATCACAGGCTGTAAAACTAAAGGCACTATGCAACTCGGCGTCGATACCCTGCCCGAGTTCCCGAAGGATCCTGGGGATCGCAACCGCACCTCACCCTTTGCCTTCACCGGCAACCGGTTTGAGTTTCGGGCGGTGGGCTCGGGCCAGTCGGTGGCCGGGCCGCTGGTGGCAATGAATACCATCATGGCCGACTCCCTCGACTGGATGGCTAACCAGCTAGAAGCCAAGCTGGGCCAAGGCCTTGACATCAACATCGCCGCCATGGAAATTCTCAAGGGCATCATCCACGACCATGGCGCGGTGGTGTTTAACGGTAACGGCTACTCCAGCGAGTGGCACGAAATGGCGGTTACCGAGCGGGGGTTAGCCAACCTCAGAACCACCGCCGATGCCCTGCCGGTGCTGAAGGAAAAGTATATTGAAGAGCTGTTCACCCAGGAAGGGGTGCTCACCCCGGTGGAACTGGGCAGCCGCTTTGAGGCCTACTCTGAGCAGTACATTCAGTCGATTGAGGTGGAAGCTAAGCTGGTGGTGAGCATGGCGAAGACCATCATCTACCCAGCGGCGATGCGCTACATGGCGGAGCTGGCCCACACCATCGACAGCCTAGATGAAATCGGCATTGAGTTTGGCAAAGACAGCGCCGTCAAGGTTGCCGACTTAACCAAGTCGATGATGGCCTCGGCGGCTGAACTCGCGGACCTCTCCAGCAAGCACAACTTCCCCTCCATCGAAGAGCATATGCAGTTCTGTGCCCAAACCATCCGCCCCCTGATGGATAAAGTGCGGGAATATGCCGATGGCCTGGAAGCGGAGGTGGCCGACGACCTCTGGCCTCTGCCCACCTACCAGGAGATGCTGTTTATTAAGTAGGGTTTCTAGGTCAGTTCCGTAAGGGCGCTGATCGAGCTTTGCTAACCTAAAAAGGTCGCTCCCTGGCAGCGGCCTTTTTGCGTTTGTGAGGGTAGCTGGCCGACCCCACCTCACCCTCACACCATCAGATGCACGGATAAAATGGATGCCAGGCAATCTCCCGAGGCTGACCGATGACCTCTGAACAGCAAGCCAGTCAAACCAGCCTCTACGAGGCTGACTTTGGGCGCGGGGTAGAAACCACGGCGGCGTATTAATGACGACCGGAAGGATTCCCCCAGCTTGCGCCCTTACCTGCTGGAAATATTAGCTGAGTGTTATGCTGGCCCGCGATCAGGCTGCTGAGGAAACCGGGTTATCCCTGGATGTGTTACCACTCAATTGCCCTTACGCCGTTGCCAAGGTGCTAGATGAGGCCTATTTACCCGATTAACACGGTAATTACGCAAACTGGCATAGGATATTTCAAGAAGTCCATAGCTCTCTAACTCAGGTTTTGCAAACGGGGGAAAACCTGAATTTAAGCCATAAATCTTCAGATCAGACTAAAAGTTAGAAATCAGTCGAAACTTCTGGTATTTCTGAGGTAAAATTCCATTTTTAGAATTAAGTCCCCTTTAGGCTGAGAGACTCTTTGAGCAGGCAAGACATCGTGATTAAACCCGGCAGCAAATATTACCCTCTGTTTGAACACCTGCAGCGCTGCGGCCAGAACGAGACTGTGCTGAGCTTTGCAGAGATCGAAACCCTGATGAACCATCCCCTACCGGGCTCGGCGCGGCAGCGTAAGAACTGGTGGAGCAATCGCGATAGCGCCAACGCCCTCCAGTCCGGTGCCTGGGTCAGCGCGGGCTACCATGTCGAAGCGGTTGATATCCCAAAAGAAACGGTAACCTTTCGTAAATTTACTGTGCACTACAAAATCGAGCAAAAAGACGGCGAAATCATCTGGCAACAAGATGCCATTCGGGCCTTGCGCAAGCACATGAGCATGACCCAGGCCGAGTTTTCCAATACCCTGGGGGTGCGTCGCCAGACCATCAGCGAGTGGGAAAATGGGGTCTACGACCCCGATCGCAGCACCTCTAAGTTCCTCAGTCTGGTGGCCAAGCACGCCAACTTCCAGGAGTCCCTGGAAAATTAACACCTAGCGCTGATGTATAGCCGCCAGACGTTCAGCATCATGGTCATGGGTGTTTTGTAGGGGTGGTTAACGGGCCTCTTCATCACCTGAGCCGCACAGCATTGTGCTGATGGCTTCGTCTGAGGTACCGCGATCGCGCTCCAGCAGAATAAACGCCACCAGCTCGCGGCGGCGATTGGGAATGGGTGGGAGGTTGTGCTCAGAGCCCTACGGTAATGGGTTAGGCATAACACTGACCCTACCTAACCATCCACCGGTTTAACTGGCCTGTAAAACCAGAACTGAGGGGGGCTCAACGGCGTATCCATTTGGTGAGAATGCGGATGAGTTGGCCACTGGTGGGGTCGAGCTGAGGCTTGCTCCAGGCCCGGGGTTCGGCAAAGCCGATCCGGTGGAGATGGGCGATGACGAGTTCCATGCCGGTGGGGGTGCCGATCAGCATGACGCGCACGGGTTCGCGCGCTTCGGCGGGCTCTGGGCCAGGTGGGTTAGAGGGCGGCTGGCTATAGATTTCGCTGTTGGGGATGAAGTCTGACATGACGAGATGGGAGTAAGGGGGACAGAGGGGATCCAGATCCCAGGGTTTTTGAAAAACCCTGGGATCTTTTGCCGCAAGAATCTCCACGAAGGGTGCGAAGTCCTCCGCGAGATGGGAAACTGTGAAATCAAGTCGCCCTGAAGAAGGCTTCAATGCGACTTAATAAGTATACCGTTCCTTCTATACCGAACGGTAATTACCGAGCAGTATAGTATGTCTGACCAAAGTCAGCAAGTCACGCTGATGGATTTGCGTACCCGTGCGGGTTTGACCCGCCGCGAGGTGGCAAATGCCCTGGGAATTACCGAAAAGACGATCTACGTGTGGGAAACCAGCGATAACCCGCCCAAAATGACGGTTTTTCAGGTTCAAAAGCTGCTAGAGATTTTGGGCTGTACGTTGGATGAGTTGGCGATCGCAACTATGAAGTAGATCAGCATGCCAGAAAGCAGCCCAAAAAGGCCAAAGCCAGAGTCAGAGTCAGCCCTGAAGCAACTCAGAGATCGCCTGGGTCTGACGCAAGAAGAATTGTCTCGCCGCTGTGGAATACCGCTGCGAACCTATGTGCGGTGGGAAACTGGGGAGGCTATGCCAAGGCCCACAATTCCGCAGGTAAAGGCGTTGTGTAGAGAATTGGGGGTTGCAATTGAGGAGTTGCCCGATGAGTTTGGGCCAAAAGACTAATAAAGTACATAAGTACTTAGGCGAAAGCCAAGGTTGCTTGATACACAGAATTATGAATAGTAAAGATGTTAGTGTCTTACATGTGACACAATGTGCAAAGTAAGTGGATGGTTTATGCTATGGCTTTTTCGGAAATTGCGCTTGCTA